>NZ_CP076538.1:5030617-5687386 GCF_018885265.1 Amycolatopsis aidingensis | reverse complement strand
AGTACTGGACGTGCAGCACCTCGTTCCCCTTCTTCGCGCCGAAGTAGGCGCCGCCGGGGTTCAGGTAGTAGTCGTAGAGATGCCAGTTCAGCGAGGGCCACGCGTTGTTCAGCATCCAGTAGACCAGCCCGGTCGCCGGGCGTTGTGCGGTCATCCGGCGCGCGTAGGCCTCGAACTGTGCCCTGGTGTTCTCGTAGTTGGCCAGCTGCGCCTTCTCCACATAGTCGGCAAGGCCGGTGGGGGCACCGTAGCGCTGCGCAAGCGCCGTGCTGAACAGCTGGAGGTTGTCGAAGGGCGGCGTGCCGCGCCCGGTGTGGAACTGCTGCGCAGCCGGCTCCCGCCAGAGCTTCTCCCGCTCCGCGGGGGAGAGCATCCGGCGCAGGCTGTCCATTGTGGGTACCGAGTGGCCGGCGCTCAGCTCACCGGCGAAGCCGTAGGCCGCGCCGAGCCGGTCGCCGTACCAGTAGTTTGGCGGAACCCAGTCGTAGGGTCCCTCCATCTTCAACCCGGAGGGCCCCAGCGGCTCGGGGGCGTTCCGCGAGGCGGCGGCCGGGATGACCGGGTTCGGCCAGCCAGCCCGTTCCAGCTCCGCAAGGTACATCCGCTGCACGTCCTCCGGCGGCGCGATGTCACTGCCGATCAGGAACGCGATCACGCTCGGGTGGCTGCGCAGCACCCGTGCCTGCGCGGCCATCGAGTCCCTGGCGATGGGGTAGTCCTCGGCGGTCCATTCCTCCCCGCCCCAGCTGGTCCACGGCTCCCACTTGTCGCAGCATTCCCAGCCGGTGAGCAGCATGATCCCGGTACGGTCCGCGATCTCGTAGAACTCCGGGGTCTCCAGCTTGCCCTCCAGCCGGATGGCGTTCAGCCCGAGATCGCGGACGTACTCCAGCTGCGCGCGCAGGCGGTCCGGCCGGGACCGGAGCAGCAGGTCGGAGGCCCAGCCCGCGCTGCGGATCTGCAATGCCCTGCCATTGACGTAGAACTGCCGGTCGCCGGACTCGTTCAGCTTCGAGTCCACCTCGCGGATGCCGAAGGTCGTGCGGTCCCGGTCGGACAACCGGAACCCGGTCCACGCGGTGAGCTCCAGCCGGTACAGCGGCTGCTTGCCGAGCTGGGCCGGCCACCACACCCGCGGGTCCCGCACCGCCACGCCGGGGAAGGCAACGGTGCGGGTCTGTCCGGCGGCCAGCCGGACCTCCGTGCGCAGCCGGTGCGGTCCGATCCGGCCGTGCAGCACCACGTTCCGCGCGCGTGCCGAGTTGTTCCGTACCTCGGCATGCGCGACCAGTCGTGCCGAGTCCATGCTCGGCAGGTCCAGGTCGGTGTGCACGTAGGAACCGAGCAGCGTCACCGGGCCGGTCCGCACGAGCCGCACGTCCCGCCAGATGCCCATGTTGTTGTCCGGAGCGGGCTGTGCCCAGTCCAGCCAGCTGATCGCGAAGTCCTTGTCCGGGTCGGAGGGGTGCACCCGGATGGCCAGCGCGTTGCGCCCCGGCCGCAGCAGTGGCCCGATGTCGAACTCGCGGGCGTTGTAGGTACCGACGACCTCACCGAGCGAGCGGCCGTTGAGCCATACGTCGGCACGGGAGACCGCGCCGGGTATCCGCAGGAAGGTGTGCCGCTCCCGGCCCGCGGCGCGGAACTCGGTGCGGTACCACCACGGCACCTCGAAGTCCGCGCGGTCGACCTGGTCGCGCATGTTGGTGGAGTGGAAAAGGCCGGGGTAGCGGCCGTTCTGCACCAGCCCCGCCACGATCGTGGACCGGGGCGCCACCGGGTACCAGCCGGCGTTGCCGAAGTCCGGTAGGGAGATGCGTTCCCCACCGGCGTCGAGCTCGGCGGAGGAACGGATGTGCCAGCCGGTGACGGTGCTGCCTTCGCCCATCGCTTTCGGCATGACCAGACCTTCGGCGTCAGCCGTGGCGATGGATCCGGCGGAGACCGTGCCCGGCGTCAGCGCGAGGGCGCACAGCACGGCGAGCAGCAGGGCGAGACGGGAGCGGAACGGGGTCATACCTGCTCCTCTGCATGGGCCTGGGTAAGGCAGCCTTAGTAAGGCATGTTTCCTAACCATGCCAAGATTTCACATCTTCCCGCATTGGTCTAGACGTCATTTCACGAAGACCCCGGCGGGGATGTGCGCCCGGTCGCGAGGATGCGCCGGGGCCGGAATCCGGCTCAGTGATTCTCCGGCAGCGACAGCGTGCGCAGCGCCGCGTTCACCTCGGACAGCCGTGCGGGCCACCGGCCGGTGACCGCCTTCCACGCCGCGCGCAGGGACACCCGCTCGGCCAGCACCAGAATCGGGCCGCGCCCCCAGTTGCTCGCCACCACCGTGCCGGTCCGGTCGGGCTCGCCGGGGCCGGGCGCCCCGCCCGGCAGGAACTCCACGGTGAGCGAGGAACCGGTGCCGGTCACGTCGTCCTCGACTCCGGTCATCGCCGCATGGTAAGCCCGCAGGGCGTTGCGCTCGTGCGTGTCGGCCGGTACCGGGCAGTCCGGGTAGGCGGCGTTGTACGCCTCCGCCGAGGTGAAGCGCGGCAGGTGCTGATCCACGGCGCGGATCCTACCGAACGGACCCCCGCGGTGATCCGATGTGTGCCGCCGCGGGCGATACTTCCGCGATTTCCTGCGCTTTCGCCCGATCGGGTAGGAGTCACCCGTTCATCCGCACCATGACCGGCGAACTCGCCGGAACTCGCCAGTCAATTATCTTCTTGCTCATTCGTTAGTGGGAAGATTCATATCAGTCGTTACTTTCCGTGATAATCGTGCGGTCGCTGTCCTCGCTCCCCGGCGCGTTCTGTCGGTACCCCGTCGCACAGTGGGCGGTACCCGACCGAAGGAGGACCTCATGTGCTGGGCCTGCGACAACCCCGACAAGACCACCCGTGACTACCTCGAGGTACTGCGCGGCATCATTGCCCGGGCAGGCTGGGCGGTGCAGGGCGTCGAGCCCGGCCGGATCCACCCGCCATGGGCCTACACGGTGGGCCTGACCGAGCTGGAAAGACCCGAGCTCGTGGTCACCGGCCTGCCGCTGCGCCAGGGCCACGAGCTGCTCAACGAGGTCGCCCATCGCCTCCTGCATACCCCGACCCCGCTGCCGGGGGAGCAGCTCCGGCTGCCGGGCAGTCCACCGCTCGTCGAAGTCGTCGAGCTGCCCGAGCCGAGTGCGCACCTCAACATGGCGGTCGCGATGTACGGGCCCGGCGTACGTGCATTGCAGCTGGTGCATATGGACCTTCGCGGGCACTGGCCATGGGATCGCGACTACCGGGACGGCAAAGGCGGCCAGCCCGTGCTCGGTCCCCGTGCCGCACCACCCGCCCGACGGCGGGGCACAGGCGGCGAACCGGGCCCGCCCGCCGTGCGGTCCGACCTCGGTTTCCCCGACGAGCTGAGCACCCCGGCGCTGCGCGCGCTGGTCAAAGCGGGGTATCGCGGGCTGGCCGAGCTCGACGGTGTGCGCGAGGCGGATATCGCGCGGCTGCACGGCATGGGGCCCAAGGGAATCAGCCGGCTGCGGGCGGCGCTGGCGGCGAACGGGATGTCCTTCGCCAAGGCCGGCTGGAAGGGAGGTCGCGGGTGATCGCGGCCGGGATGAGCGGGCTGCTGCCGCTCATCCCGGCGCCGGATCTTCGCCGAACTCGGCACGCACGCCGAGTAGCCGTACCGGACGGGCGTCCGCGAACCGGTCCAGCACCTCGAGTGCGGCGCGTTCGATGGCCTGGGCATCGCTGGTCGGCGCGGGGAGGGTGCAGCTGCGGGTCTGCGTGATGAACGGCGCGAACCGTATCTTCACTCCGACCCTGGCCGCGGGACGGCCTTCCTCGGTCACGTCCCGTGCCACTCGACGGGCGAGGGCGGCGACCTCCTTGGCGATCTCCGTCCGATCGGTGATGTTCTGCTGGAAGGTGGTCTCCCTGCTGCGGGATTTCGCCACCCACGGGGTTGCCGTGACCTCGGTGTCGCCCGCGCCCAGCGCGAGCGTGCGGTACCAGGGGCCCATGTTCGGGCCGAACCGGGCGGCGAGGTCGGCCGGATCGGCCCTGGCCAGCTGCCCCACCGTGGTCAGGCCCAGTTCGGCCAGCTTTGCCGTGGTCCTGCGGCCGATGCCCCACAGGGCGTCGACCGGGCGCTCGGCCATCACGGCGACCCAGTTGTCCCTGGTCAGCCGGTAGACCCCGGCCGGCTTGGCGAAACCGGTGGCGAGCTTGGCACGCAGCTTGTTGTCCCCGATGCCCACCGAGCAGGACAGCCCGGTCTCCGCGGTGACCGCTCGCTGGAGATCCGCCGCCAGCGCCTCCGGATCGGTGGTGCGCACGCCGAGGAACGCCTCATCCCAGCCGAGGATCTCGACTACCACCGGGAACCCCCGGAGGGTGGCCATGACCTGTTCGGAGACCTCTTCGTAGGCCTGCGGATCGGAGGGCAGGAACACCGCGTCGGGGCAGCGCTTGGCGGCGGTCCGCAGCGGCATCCCGGAGTGCACACCGAACTCGCGGGCCTCGTAGGAGGCGGTGGCCACCACCGCCCGCTGGGTCGGGTCGCCGGCGCCACCCACGATGACCGGGAGGCCGCGCAGCTCAGGCCGGCGCCCGATCTCGACCGCCGCGATGAACTGGTCGAGATCGACGTGCAGGACCCAGTCCGGTATGGACACCCCACCAGTATGCGCCGGACCAGCCGTTCCCGCGCCCGCCTCGGCGCGGGAACGGCCGCCGGTCAGCTACCGGTGCGCGTTCCGGTCAGGACTCGAGCCAGTTGTGCGCCCTGGCCAGCTCGACCAGGCGCTGCCGCAGCTGCATGATCTGGGCCGCGGTGAGCGAGGGCACCGACTCCAGCAGGGTCTCCGTGAGCTCCTGCCGGAACTCGCTGGTGGACAGCACATCGCACATGCCGTCGTCGTCCTCGCGGGAGGAGGTTTCCCGCCGTACCACCACGCTCGGGGCCCGATCCACGATCTTGACCTCGGAGGCCTTCAGCCCCCGTCCGCTGTCCTCGATCTGGAATTCGACCGTCGTACCCGGCTGGAACAGATACTTCTCATCGCGAAGGTCATTCGCATGCATGAACACGTCTTCGCCGCCCTCGTGCGGCGCGATGAACCCGTAGCCGCGAACCTCGTCGAACCGCAGAACCTTACCTGTAGTCACCACTAGCACCTCAGTACCTCTACTACCGCTTACCGCGGCCAGGGTAGCGCACCGGCGGGCCGGGGACAGCCGGCTCGGCCACGCCCGGTCCGAGCCCGGGTTCAGACGCCGGCCAGGTACGCGGCCGCCTTGTCCGGGTCGAGGAACCAGTGCTGGAAGTCCGAGGGGTCACCGAACCCGTTGGCGAACCGGGAGGCCACCGCCTCCTTGCCCGCGGCAGCGCCGAGGATCTCCAGTACGTGCGGGGGCGGCGGCTGCAGCATGGCGTTGGTCCAGGTGGTGACGTGCTGCGCGTAGCTCCAGTAGGTGTCGAAGGCCGAGCGCATCCACTCCCGGTCGAAGGGCTGGTCCCCGCGGGCGACGATGGAGTCCAGGTACGACGCGGCACACCGGGCGGCGTTGTTGGAGCCCTGGCCGGTGATCGGGTCGTTGGCCACCACCACATCGGCCATGCCGAGCACCGGGTTGCCCGAGGGCAGCTCGCCGACCGGACTCCGCACCACCGGGGTGTACCCACCGGCGAGGGTCGCCCGCTCGTCGGTGAGCTCGACCTCGGTGCAGCGCTCGTACTCCCATGGCAGGTACTGCTTGATCAGGCCCAGGATGCGATGCAGGTGCTCCTTCGGCTCCGGCCGGTCCGACCAGCAGTCCAGCGGCCCGCCGGGAATGCCCTCGAAGAACAGGATGTCGCAGTTCCCGCTGAGGGTGTAGGCCGGGATCATGAACAGCTCCCCGATACCGGGAATGATGTTGAACCGCACCGCCGAGTAGTCGGGGTGCTCCGGGCGCGGGGCGAGGCCGTGCACGTAGGCAAGGGACAGCGCGCGCTGCGGGGCGGTGTACGGCGAGAGTTCCGGGACGCGGTCGAACAGTTGCACCAGCTCACCCTTGCCCGCCGCCACGACCACCAGGTCGTACATCCTGGCCAGCGAGTCGAGGTCGGCGGTGGTGACCCCATGCAGGATGACCTTGCCACCACGTTCCTCGAACAGCTCGAGCCAGCCCGCCATCTTCACCCGCTGGTCCACCGACTGCGCGTAGTCGTCCAGCTTGGCGACCCAGTCCAGGGCCCTGCTCGCGTCCGGGGCCGCGATCGAAACCCCGAGCCCTTCCACCCGGACCGTCTCCGCCTCCCACAGGTTCAGGCCCTCGTCCCGCTCCAGCTGCAGCGCGGGGTGGAACATGCACTGGGTGGACATGACCTTGCCGCCGCGGATCTCATCGGGCGTCCGCGCGGACATGACGGTGACGTCGTAGCCGCGGGCCCGCAGGCTCAGCGCGAGCTGTAGTCCGGACTGGCCTGCGCCGACGATCAGGATCTTCCGCATGGCTTGGTTACCCTCCAGGAGCTCGTGGGGACCGACGGGCGACCCGCGTCAGGCGCCGCTGTAGCTGGGACGCGGGGCGGTGCTGCCGTACCGGCCGGGCTCGGAGAGCTCGGCCAGGGACATCGTGTGGGTGACCAGTTCCCGTAGCGCCCCCGCGGTCGAGGCGGGATCGCGGGCGTCGCAGGTGATCAGCGGCACGTCCGGGGCGACCGCGAGGGCTTCCCGCACGTCCTCGAGCTCGTGCAGCAGCTGCCCGTCGAAGAGGTTGACCGCGACGATGAACGGCAGGTCCGAGTCGTTCTCGAAGTAGTTGATGGCCGCGAAGGACTGGTCCAGCCTGCTGGTGTCCACCAGCACGACCGCGCCGAGCGCCCCGCGGGAGAGGTCGTCCCAGAGGAACCAGAACCGGGCCTGGCCCGGGGTGCCGAACAGGTACAGCAACAGGTCGGAATGCAGGGAGATCCGGCCGAAGTCCATGGCCACCGTGGTGGTGGACTTCGCCCCGTCCGGGGAGAGGTCGTCCACCCCCTCGCCGGCCTCGGTCATCCACGCCTCGGTGTTGATCGGCGGCACCTCGGAGACGGCGCTGACGAACGTCGTCTTGCCCACGCCGAAGCCGCCCGCGACGACGATCTTGGCGGAGATCGTCAGCGGACCCGCCTCGCCGTCCGGCTGGCACAGGCCCTCAGCGCCTGTTCCGGAACTCGCGACACGGGCGGCGAGGCCGGGCTCGGACTCCGCACGCACGTCACTTTCGCGGGTCGTGCGCCCGGCCTCGCCGCCCGTGGGCTCCGCCGCGCGAGTTCTTCCGCTGGCCTCGAGTGGCGAAGTCCAGTTCAGGAACAGGCCCTCAGACAGGGAGCCGCTTGAGTCCATCGAGGATCCTCTCGAGCACGTGCAGGTCATGGTGATAGGCGTAGGCCGTGGGGTGGATGAAGATCGCTCCCTCCGCGGCGAGGTCGCTGACCAGCACCCGGACCACTCCGAGCGGCAGGGTGAGCGCCGCGGACAGCTCCGCGATGGAGGTCTGCGTCCTGGCCCGCTCGTACAGCGAGCGCGACTCCGGCATCAGTGCTTCGGCGACCGCCGGGTCGTACCGCGGAACCGAGACCAGCGTCTCCACCAGCAGGTGGTGCCGGGTCCGGGTGCGGCCTCCGGTGAGCGCGTACGGCCGGATCCGCCTGCTGCGCATCCGCTGCGCGGCACCCTCGGTGGCCACTGGGCTCTCCTCGCCGGACAGTGACACGGTCATCACATCCTCGTCCCGGTTCTCGGGTCAGGCCTGCCGCGGGCGCCGGGCGGTGAGCACGCGCCGCAGGTCGGCCCGCCGCTCGGGGGTCAGCACATGGCCCGCGTTGGTCACGAACTGGGTCATCTCGTATGCGACGACCTTCATGTCGCAGTCGGGCCCGGTCAGCACGGCCAGCCCTGCCCCGGAACCGATTCCCATGAACAGGAAATAGCCGCGGGTGAGCCGGATGATGATCTGCTCGCAGGAGCCCTTTTCGAACAGCGCCGCGCTGTTGGCGGCGAGGCTGAGCAGCCCGCTGGAGATCGCAGCCAGCTGCTCGGCGTCGTCCCCGCTGACCTCGTCGGAGGCGGTCAGCGGGAACCCGTCCGAGGACATGATCAGGGCATGCGTGACGCCGTGCACCTTGCGGACGAAATCGTTGATCAACCAGGTGAAGTCTTCGGTACTGGGTTTGGCTGCCGTCACTGCTGGGATTCCTCGGCTGTTCCGTCGCTGCTGGTGTCGTGATCCGGACCGTCCGGCCGATCGGCGCGTGCCGCCCGCTCCCCGTCGGCGAACGCACCGAGATCGTCGATCAACTGCCGGTGGCCTTCCTCCTGCCGCGCCGGGTCGGTGTCCGGCTCCGGCTGCCGCTGTGGGGAGGCGGCCAGGTCGCTGGCGTTCTTGATGCTGCGCGGCACCCGCCTCGGCAGGCCGCTGGCGGTGGTCCCGGCGGGAGCCGGCTTGCTGACCGGTTTCGGCCTTGGCGCGCGCGCCGTGGAGCCACCCGCGCCACCGGCACCGCCCGGTTGCCTGGCCGCGCCGGCCGCGACCGTGGCGCGCTTCTCCTCCCTGGTGCGCGCGGCGGGCGGGAGCACCACCGTCTGCGCACCGGACCAGCTCGCCTCCGGCAGTTCGGACACCAGGCCGGCCGGGATCAGCACGGTCGCCGTGGTGCCGTGCGGCACCCTGCGGTCCAGCCGGACCCGCATGTCATGCCTGCCCGCGAGCCTGCGGACCACGGCCAGCCCCATGTGCCGCACCGCGTCGTCGTCGAGCACCGGCGCGCCTTCGAGCCGGTCGTTCAGTTCGGCGAGCCGCTCGGGCGGCAGCCCGATGCCCTCGTCCTCCACTCGCATCAGCACGCTGCCCTGCTCGGTGAGGTGCGCGCTCACCTTCACCGAGGAAGTGGGCGATGAGTGGCTTGCGGCGTTGTCCAGGATCTCCGCCAGCACCCTGCTCAGGTCCTCGGCGGCGAAGCCGACGACACCGAGCGAGACCATCCTGCCGATGGAGACCCGCGGGTAGCTGTCGATCGAGGACATCGCCGCGCGCACGACGTCCACCAGCGATGCCGTCTCCGTGGCGTTCTCACCGGCGTCCCTGCCGGCGAGCACTCGCAGGTTCTCGGCGTTGCGGCGCAGCCGGGTCGCCAGATGATCCAGCTGGTACAGCTCTGCCAGCCGGTCCTGGTCCTCCTCGGCGGCCTCCATCCGTTCCAGTTGGGACAGCAGGCTGTCCACAAGGTTCAGATCGCGCAGCGCGATGCTGGCGCAGATGCCGACCAGGGCCTCTTCGGTCCGCTCGGACGCGGGGGCCGTGGCCTGTCCGGGCGCGGGGCTGTCCGGAGGATCAGGGGGAGGGGAAGGCAGGGCCGTGCGCGCCGGTTCCGGTTCCTGGCGGGTGCCGGCGAGGAAGTGGGCAGCCGCGACGCGGGAGCGGTCCAGCAGCCCCCGCGAGCGATCCAGTAGTTCCCGAGCCCGCGTCGCCATGGTCTCACTACTTTCTGATCGCATACCGATTTCGTCCGCCTGCCAGGAAGGCGGCAGCGCGTCGCAATGCAATCAGAGACCGCTATGGATGTCCACAACGAGCACACGTTTGGTCGCTCAGCGTTGTGTTATCCCGCTGTTACTCCCGGCGCTCGCAGCCTGCCGGCCAGTGCGGACAGATGCTCGGCGAGCATCCGTTGCGATCTTTCCCGGACCTCGCCGAGCAGTTCGGCCGATCCGCCGGTCATCAGGCCGAGCCCGCCGATCAGCACCAGCAGGTGCTCGAGCTCGTGTTCCACATCGGCGTTTTTCGGGATCTCCCCGTCGGCGATCGCCTGGGTGAAGCCCTGGCGCAGCCAGCCGCGCAGCGCCCCGTATCCCGCGCCTGCGCCCCGCATGGTGCTCTGCGGCGCTGGCCGATGTCCCCAGAACGCCAGCCACACGGTCCAGGTGTCCAGCCGTTCCTGGTCCCCTGGCACCAGTGCGTGCGCGGTCGCCGCCACCGCCTCGAGCCCGCGTTTGCCCGCGCAGGCGGCGCCGATCCGCTCAGCGGCCCGCCGGTTGTTGTAGCGCAGCACGGAGGTGAGCACCTCGGCCTTGTCTGTGAAGTAGTGCGTCACCGATCCGGTGGAGACTCCCGCCTCGCCTGCGATCCCGCGCATGGTGGTCGCCTGCGCGCCCTGCCTGGCGACCAGCCGCCAGGCAGCCGCGATGATCCGCCTGCGGCCCTCCGGGTCGCGGGTGTGTCCGGTCATTCGAGCAAGTTCCTACTTGTCGGTAACTTCGTCAAGGGTTCCCGGTGGGTGGTTACACGGTCTTGAGTACCCCACCGTCCACGCGGTGGTCGGTGCCGGTGATGTTGGCCGCGTGCGGGGAAGCCAGGAATGCGATCAGTGCCGCGGTCTCCTCCGGCTCGGCGAGCCTGCCGGTGGTGATGCCCATGCGTTCCGGCAGGGCGGCAAGGAACTCGTCCAGTCCGAGGCCCGCCTCGCGGGCGAGGTCGGCAGCCATGCTGTCCGGGGCCTCCCAGTTCCGGGTGCGGGTCGGCCCCGGGCTCACGGTGACCACTCGCACGCCTCGTGGCCCCAGTTCCTCGGCCAGCGCCTTGCTCACGTTGTTCAGCGCGGCCTTCGCCGCGCCGTACTCGACCGGTGGGTGGGCGAACCTCGCACCGATCGAGGAGACGTTGATGATCACGCCCCGGCGCTCCACGATGCCGGGCAGGGCGGCCCTGGTGGTCCGCACCGCGCTGAGCAGGTTCAGCTCCAGCGCCCGCTGCCACTCCGCGTCCCCGATGGCGGTGAAACTCTCGTCGTGGGTGATGCCCTTGCGAACCCCGCCGAGGTTGTTGACCAGGATGTCGATCCCACCCAGGGCCACGGTGGCGCGGCTGATGAGCTCGGCGGGTCCCTCCGCGGTCGTCAGGTCCACCGGGACGGCCGTGCTGCCGGGGATCCCGGTCAGCTCCGGTGGCGCGGTGCGGGCCGCGGCCGCCACCCGCACACCCTCCGCCGTCAGCCTGCGGACGGTGGCCAGGCCGATGCCCCTGCTGGCCCCGGTGACCACCGCCGTCCTGCCCTCCAGTCGAAGATCCACAATCCTGATCCTTTCTTTACCTTAAGTTACAAATCAACCCGCCAAGCCGGCTGCCATGAGGGCCGCTCATCGCGGCAGGGTCATGGGGTCGAGCCGGGGAGGAGGCAACGGAGGGCCAGCTCGACCAGGTCGGTCGGCTGCCCGGTGTCCGGCTCCGCCTTGGCGAGTACCCGGATACCGTTGGTCACGGTCAGCAGGTAACGGGCGGTGCAGGTGGGGTCGAGGTCCGCCGCGAACTCGCCTGCCCGCTGCCCCTCCTCGATGGTGCTGCGCATGGCCGCCTGCTGGCGCTCGAACGACCTGCGCACGAGGTGGTTCACCGCCTCGTCCCGGTCGCCGAACTCCACGGCCGCGTTGGTGGCCATGCAGCCTCGGCGTTGCTCGTCCGCCCTGGCGGCCTCCAGCACCAGGGTCAGCGCGGAGCGCACCCGCGCGGTCGGCGACCCGGCGCCGTCCAGGATCTTGATCAGCCGGTCGGTCTCCCGCTCGTGGTAGCGGCGCAGTGCGAGCTGGTAGAGCTCATGCTTGCTGTGGAAGGCGTTGTACAGGCTGCCGCGGCCGATACCGATCGCGTCCACAAGGTCCTGCGGGCTGGTGTTGGCATATCCCTTGGTCCAGAACACCTCCATCGCCAGATCGACGGCGGTGTCCGGCTCGAAGCTCTTGGTGCGGGGCACCCCGGCAGCCTAACTTTACTGGAATTCTAGGTCAAATATCGACGGATCTTGCCGGTGTCCGGCGTGGCCACTGGCACGGCTGCGTTCCCGGGGCCAGGATGGGGGCACCCGCGTCCGCCATGGCCCGCCATGGCTAGGCTGGCAGGCCCGGCCGGGTGGGTCGGTTGATCAACATCAGGGGAGGTTTTTGCTGGTGTCGAGCGATTCATTCGTCCACCTGCATGTGCACACCGAGTACTCGATGCTCGACGGTGCGGCCAAGATCGCCCCGTTGTTCACCGAGGCGTCGCGGTTGGGGATGCCTGCGGTGGGGATGACCGACCACGGGAACATGTACGGGGCGGATCAGTTCTATCAGGAGGCGCGCAAGACCGGGATCAAGCCGATCATCGGGATTGAGGCGTATATCGCGCCGGAGTCGCGGTTTCACAAGAAGCCGGTGTTCTGGGGGCAGAGCAGTCAGCGGGGTGCGGACGAGTACGGCGAGGGCGGCGACGTCTCGGGTGGCGGCGCCTATACGCATATGACGATGCTGGCGGAGAACGCGACCGGGTTGCGGAACCTGTTCAAGCTGTCCTCGCTGGCTTCGATGCAGGGGTACTACCGCAAGCCGCGGATGGATCGGGAGTTGATCGCGGAGAACGCGGCGGGAATTATCGCGACCACCGGTTGTCCTTCGGGTGAGGTGCAGACGCGGTTGCGGTTGGGGCAGAAGCGGGAGGCGTTGCAGGCCGCCTCGGACTACCGGGACATTTTCGGGAAGGACAACTTCTTCCTGGAGTTGATGGATCATGGGCTGCCGATCGAGCGGTCGGTGCGCGAGGGTCTGCTGGAGATCGGGCGGGAGCTGGGGCTGACGCCGCTGGCGACGAATGATTCGCATTATGTGACGAAGGATCAGGCGGATTCGCATTCGGCGTTGTTGTGTGTGCAGTCGGGCAAGACGCTGAATGATCCGAACCGGTTCAAGTTCGATGGGGATGGCTACTATCTGAAGTCGTCGGCTGAGATGCGGGAGTACTGGGATTCCGAGGTTCCCGGTGCGGCGGATGCGACCCTGCTGGTGGCGGAGCGGGTGGAGTCGTATGAGGAGGTGTACGCGCACCGGGACCGGATGCCGAGGTTCACGGTGCCCGCGGGGCATGACGAGTCGTCCTGGTTGCATCACGAGGTGATGCGGGGCCTGGAGTGGCGCTTCCCCGAGCAGGTGCCGGAGGGGTATGTGGACCGGGCGGAGTTCGAGCTCGGGGTGATCGCGCAGAAGGGTTTTCCTTCCTACTTCCTCGTCGTCGCCGACCTGATCAACTACGCCCGTAGCGTGGACATCCGGGTCGGTCCCGGTCGCGGCTCGGCCGCCGGTTCGCTGGTGGCCTACGCGCTGGGTATCACCAACCTGGACCCGATCCCGCAGAAGCTGCTGTTCGAGCGGTTCCTGAACCCGGAGCGGGAGTCGATGCCGGATATCGACATCGACTTCGACGACCGCAGGCGCGGCGAGATGGTGCGGTACGCCACGGACAAGTACGGGGCGGACCGGGTGGCGCAGGTGATCACCTTCGGCACCATTAAGACCAAGGCGGCGATCAAGGACGCCGCGCGGGTGCAGTACGGTCAGCCGGGTTACGCGATCGCGGACAAGATCTCCAAGGCACTGCCGCCGCCGATCATGGCCAAGGACATTCCGCTGGCCGGGATCGTGGATCCGGAGCACGAGCGGTATGCCGAGGCGGCCGAGGTGCGCTCGCTGATCGAGACCGACGAGGAGGTCTCGACGATCTTCAACACCGCGCGGGGCCTGGAGGGGCTGATCCGTAACGCGGGTGTGCATGCCTGTGCGGTGATCATGTCCTCGGAGCCGCTGCTGGAGGCGATCCCGCTGTGGCAGCGGGACGACGGGGCGATCATCACCGGCTGGGACTACCCCTCCTGCGAGGCCATCGGCCTGCTGAAGATGGACTTCCTCGGCCTGCGCAACCTGACCGTCATCGGCGACGCCATCGACAACATCCGCGCCAACCGCGGCGAGGAGATCGACCTCGACCGGCTGGGGATGGACGACGAGGAGTCCTACAAGCTGCTCGGGCGCGGCGACACGCTCGGCGTGTTCCAGCTGGACGGCGGTGCCATGCGGGACCTGCTGCGCCGCATGCTGCCCACCGGCTTCGACGACATCGTGGCCGTGCTCGCGCTGTACCGGCCCGGACCGATGGGCATGAACGCCCACAACGACTACGCCGACCGCAAGAACGCCAGGCAGGAGATCAAGCCGATCCATCCCGAGCTGGCCGAGCCGCTACGGGAGATCCTTGCCGACACCCATGGTCTGATCGTCTACCAGGAACAGATCATGCAGATCGCGCAGAAGGTCGCTGGCTACTCCATGGGCCGCGCGGACGTGCTGCGCCGGGCGATGGGCAAGAAGAAGAAAGAGGTCCTGGAAAAGGAGTTCGAGGGCTTCCAGGCCGGGATGCGGGCCAGCGAGCTGGTTCCCGGCGGCTTCTCCGACGAGGCCATCCAGGCGCTGTGGGACACGATCCTCCCGTTCGCCGGGTACGCGTTCAACCGCAGTCACGCCGCGGGCTACGGCCTGATCGCGTACTGGACGGCGTACCTGAAGGCGAACTACCCGGCCGAGTACATGGCGGCGCTGCTGACCTCGGTGGGGGACAACAAGGACAAGTCCGCGGTCTACCTCTCCGAATGCCGCAGGCTGGGGATCAAGGTCCTGCCCCCGGACGTCAACGAGTCCGCCCTGCGGTTCTCCGCGGTCGGCGACGACATCCGCTTCGGCCTCGGCGCCGTGCGCAATGTCGGCGCCAACGTGGTCGAGTCGATCATCTCCACCCGAGCCGAAAAGGGAAAATACTCCTCCTTCACCGACTTCCTGGACAAGTCCGAACTCCTGGCCTGCAACAAACGCGTGATCGAATCCCTGATCAAGGCCGGTGCCTTCGACTCACTCGGCAACACCAGGCTGTCCATGGTCCAGGCCCACGAGGAAGCCGTGGAAGCCGTCGTCCCGCTGAAACGCCAGGAGGCCATGGGCCAGTTCGACCTGTTCGGCACCGGCGGCGACGACGCCACCGACACCGGCACCGGCAGCAGCCCACTGGCGCACCTGAAGTTCGGCGACGAGGAGTACCCCCGCAAGCAGCTCCTCGGCTACGAACGCGAGATGCTCGGCCTCTACGTCTCCGCACACCCCCTGGACGGGGCCGAACGTATCCTGCGCAAACACGCCCCCAAACCGATCGCCGCCATCCTGGCCGACCCACCCAAGGAAGGCGAGATCGTGGTCTCCGGGCTGATCACCGCGCTGGAACGCCGGGTGAACAAGAAGGGCGAACCCTGGGCCATCTGCACCGTGGAAGACCTGGACGCCGCACTGGAGGTCCTGTTCTTCCCCAAGGCCTACGCCATCTACGCCGCCGACCTCGCCGAGGACAACGCCGTCGTGGTCAAGGGCAGGGTCAACTGGCGTGAGGACAAGATGTCCGTCTTCGGCGCCGGACTGGTCCCCCTCGACCTCAGCGACATCGACACCGGCGAGGACGAGCCACCCCTGATGCTGCTGGCCGCCGCCGACAAACTCGACCAGTCCGTGGTCAGCGAGCTCAAGCAGACCCTGCTCGCGCACAAGGGCGACACCCAGGTCCACCTCAAGCTCGTCGGCAAGCAGCGGCAGACCGTGTTCGCGCTCTACGACTACCCGGTCAAGGTCTCCTCGATGCTGATGGGCGAGCTCAAGGGCATCCCTGGCATCACGGCCAGCTGACCTGACCCCGTCGGAGGAGGACACCACGCAGCCAGACCCGCGCCGGTGGAAGGCACTCGCGGTCACCCTCGCCGCCGGGTTCATGAGCCTGCTCGACGTGAGCATCGTGAACGTCGCGCTGCCCTCCATCCAGCGCGGGCTGGACGCCACCAGCGGTGAGGTGCAGTGGGTGGTCTCCGGCTACGCGCTGACCTTCGGGCTGATGCTGGTCTCCGGCGGCAGGCTCGGCGACGCGCTCGGCAGGCGGCGGATGTTCATCCTCGCGCTGAGCGCCTTCGTGCTGACCAGCGCGCTGGCCGGGGCCGCGCCCGATGAGGTCACGCTGGTGCTGGCCCGGCTGTTGCAGGGTTTCGCCGCGGGCATGCTCACCCCGCAGAACACCGGCCTGATCCAGGACCTCTTCCAGGGCGCGGAACGGGGCAAGGCCTTCGGGCTGTTCGGCGCGACGGTCGGCATCTCCACCGCGGTCGGCCCGGTGCTCGGCGGCCTGATCATCGCCGGGTTCGGCGAGCAGGACGGCTGGCGCTGGGTGTTCTTCGTCAACGTGCCGATCGGTGCCGTTGCCGTGCTGCTGGCGGCCCGGCTGCTGCCGAAGGAACGGCCGCGGGGGCGCCGCCTGCGCGCCGAGATCGACCTGCTCGGCATGTTGCTGCTCGGCCTTGCGGTACTGGGCGTGCTGCTGCCGCTGGTGCAGTCCGAGCAGGGCGGGCTGGGCAGGCTGTGGTGGATGTTCCCGCTCGCCGCGGTGTTCGGGTTCGCCTTCGTGTGCTGGGAGCGGCGCCGGGTGCGGCGGGAGTGCCCGCCGCTGCTGGACCCCCGGTTGTTCACCAGCACGCCGGGGTACGCAACCGGTGCCTCGCTCGGCGCGATGTACTTCTGCGGTTTCGCCGGGATCTGGCTGGTCTTCGCGCTGTTCTTCCAGCAGGGCCTCGGTTACTCCCCGCTGGAGTCCGGGCTGGCGGTCACCCCGTTCGCGGTGGGCTCGGCGGTCTCGGCCGCGGTGGCCGGGCGGTTGGTCGCCCGCTGGCGGCGCAGGCTGACCGTCACCGGGCTGGTGCTGGTCGCCACCGGGCTGGCCGCGGTCGCGCTGATCGTGTTACTGGTGCCTGCCGACCGCGAGGGCGCCGCGGTGGCGCTGCCGTTGCTGGTCGCCGGGATCGGCGGCGGGATGGTGATCTCCCCGAACACCACGATGACCCTGGAACGGGTGCCGCCGGGGCTGGCCGGGGTCGCGGGTGGAGCGTTGCAGACGGGGCAGCGGATCGGGACCGCGATCGGCACGGCCGTGCTCGCCTCGGTGTTCCACGCGGTGGCGGCACAGGGCCGGTACCCGGCGGCGCTTTCGGTGGCGATGCTGTGCGCCGTGGGCTTCGTCGGCTGCGCCCTCGCGCTCGCCGTGGTCGAGCTGCGCCGCGAACCTCACCGGAAGCGGGGGAAATCAGCACAGAAAGTTACTGCGTCTGGTCCATTCGAGTGATAAGGCAGATAAAACGCTGGCATCACTGAGAGCTACCAGGTAGACCTTACGTAGCCTTCAAAGCGGAAGTTTGGCTACCCAGAGTCGTTATTCGGTCCGTGGCCCAGGGGACGGGGCGGTATCGGACCGGAACCTTCGAGATCCGGAAAGTTCTCGGGACGGACACTGAGGGTAACCGTGCCGCAGGCGTCACCGGCGGCCGCGGGGGATCGACCGGCGGCGCTCGGCGCGGAGTGCGACCAGGGCTGGCCGGCACAGCGGAGGCGGCTACGCGGGTGGGCCCGGGGAGAGGGAACCGGGCCCACCCCTCAGCCGGTCCGGGCCGCCGTCACACCAGTGCGGGCAGCACCTCGCCGAGCGGCCCGCGCAGCACTGCGGCGGCAAAAGAGTCGTACGGGGTCTCGGTCGCGTTGCACACCACCACCCTCGCGCCCGCCCCCGCGGCCAGCCCGACCAGGCCCGCGGCGGGCTGCACGGTCAGCGAGCTGCCTGCCACCAGCATCAGGTCCCCGGACTGGGCGGCGATCCGCGCCCGCTCCAGTACCTGCGCGTCCAGCTGCTGGCCGAAGGAGATGGTGGCCGACTTGAGGATCCCGCCGCAGCTCGCGCACGGTGGGTCCGGCTCGCCCGCACGCACCCGGCCCAGCGCCTCCCGCATGTCCCTGCGGTCGGCGCAGTCAAGGCACACGGTCTCGAACATGGTGCCGTGCAGTTCCAGTACCCGCTCCGGATCGGCACCCGCCTGCTGGTGCAGGCGGTCGATGTTCTGCGTGATGGTGGTGCGCAGCCTGCCCTGCCGCTCCAGCCGCACCAGCGCGTGATGCGCCGCGTTGGGCACGGCGCTCCACCCCGGATGCACCAGCCGGGCCTGCCAGGTCTGCTCCCGGACCTCCTTGCTGCCGACGTAGGCCCGCAGGTTGGACATCCGTTCCGCGGCGGGATCGCGGGTCCACAGCCCGTTCGGGCCGCGGAAGTCCGGGATGCCGGAGTCGGTGGAGATCCCGGCTCCGGTCATTGCCACGATATGCCCGGCGTCCGCCACCAGATCGCGTGCGCGGTTCAGGTCCTCGGCGGCGTCCATGCCCCCATGATGCCTTGGGGCACCTACCGGAGCGCGGAACCGGCCTGCCACTCCGGCCAGGACAGTGACCAGTCGCCGTAGCGGTCCCATACCGGCAGCTCGGGGCCGCCCGAGTTGGTCACCTCCACCACGTCGCCCAGCCCGAAGTGGTCGAAGAACCACTTGGCGTTGCTGGCGTCCAGGTTGACGCAGCCGTGCGAGACGTTCGCGTTGCCCTGCTGCGCCACGCTGTTCGGGTTCTCGTGCACGAACTCGCCGTCGGCGGAGATGCGCTGGGACCAGTGCTCCCGTGCGCGGTAGTAGCCGGGCTCGCCCCGGCACACGCCGTAGGTACAGGAGTCCATCGTGTAGTTCTCGTACTTCGCCGAGATCACATGCGTTCCGGAATGGGTCGGGGTGGCGTCCTTGCCCATGGAAATCGGCATGCTCTTGACCTCCTCCCCATTGTGCAGGATGTGCATCTGCTCGGTCGTGCCATCGGCCCTGGCGATCCAGGAATCGTGCACGCGGTACGTTTCCGTGCGATCTCGGGCGCCGTAGGCACCGTTGCCGAAATCCACGCCGTAAATCTTCGCGGCCACCGTGAGCCGGGTTCCCGGCCGCCAGTACTCCTTCGGTCGGTAGTGCACGTTCCGGTCGTCGATCCAGGACCAGCCGCCCTCCTGCGCCGGCTGGGACACCACCGACAGCCGCCGCTCCACCGCGGCCCGGTCCCCGACCGGGAGGCTGAACTGGAACACGATCGGCTGGCCGACGCCGACCCCCTGGTCGCGGACGGAGTCCGGTGCCGGAATGAGGTTCGGCTCGGCCCGTGCCCGCGGCGCGAGCGTGGTGATCTCCCCGTGCTGTTCGATCCGTTTGCCCTGTTCCCCCACGGCCCGTGCGATCACCGTGTACCGGCTGGCGTAGCCGAGTGGCTCGGTGGCCGTCCATGCGGTGCCGTCCGGGGCCAGCGTGCCGTCCACCCTGGCACCGGTGCCGGTGTTGGTCATGGTGACCCCGGTCAGCCTGCCGTGCTCGGCCCGCACGGTGATCGGGGTGACCGGGTTGACCGCCGCCGTGCCGTCCGGCTCGATGGAAACGCGCACCGAACCCGCGGGCACCGAATTCCGGCTCACCCCGACCGTACAGCCTGCCGTGCCGAGAACGCAGGCGACCAGGCCCCAAAGTAATGCCCTCTTTGCAAACATTTGGTCTCTTTTTTGGTTATTGAAGGACTTTTGCCGATAACGAAAATACGCGAGCATCGGCCTCGGCGAAATTGCCGACGAGTCACTTAATGGGCGACCACGCCGGGGCCGCCGTACAATCCGGGACCGGTGACGTCGAGCGTGTCCAGATAGCTGCTGGCCGCCTGGTAGGACTCCGTCGTCAACTCGCCGGTCCGGCCGAAGTCCAGCGGGCTCAGCCGCACCGGTGCCGGGCCGGGCAGGTACACCACGGGCGCCTCGGCCGCGACCATCGGCGCCTCCAGTGCGGCCTGGTTGCGCATGCTGATCATCGCGGTGAACATCATCACCTCGGCGAAGGTGCGGGGTTGCGCCGGAAGGTGCCCTGGAAACGCGCAGTCCAGTACCACCAGCGAACGCGCGCCCATCGCCAGCGCCTGGCGCATCGGCACGTTCGCCACCAGGCCGCCGTCGTAGTGCAGCGAACCGGCATGTGGCACCGGTGGGTAGATCCCCGGGATGGCACAACTGGCCAGCAGTGCGGGCCGCAGCGCACCGGAGCGCAGCAGTACGGGCTCGCCGGTGTGCACGTCCGTGCTGACCACGCCGAGCGGGATGGCGAGATCCTCGAACCGGGTGCCCGCGCCGAGGTGGTCGTCGATGATGGCGGCCAGTCCGGTGTTCGGGAACAGGTGCGTCCTGGTGTGCCGCAGCGTCCTCACCTGGCTGAGCACCCCGCCGGGGAAGGCCTCGTCCCTGGTCATCCTGGCCCAGATGGCCTCCAGCCCGGATGCGGAGTGTTCCCCTGAGCGGGCGAGCACGGCGCCGTTCAGCGAGCCGACCGAGGTTCCCACGATCAGATCCGCGCCGATCCCGGCCTCGGCGAGCGCGCGCAGCATGCCGACCTGCATCGCGCCGAGGCTCCCGCCGCCGCCGAGCACGAACCCGACCGGCCGGGGCAGTTCCGGTGTCATCCGCGCTGTCGCCCTTCTGGTCACTCTCCAGGCCGGATCGTACGTCCACCCGGCCTACCCGGCCCGGGCAACTGATCGCCTACCGGGGGGTTTCGCATCGGCTACCGATGGGTAACACTGAACTGTGTAATGGCGGTCACATTCTTGATCAGGCTTGCTGGAGGTTCCCGTGGCGGATCAACCCAAGGTGACGGAGCAGGAAGCCAGGGCAGTCGCCGAGGAGGCGCGGGAAAGCGGCTGGCAGAAGCCGTCCTTCGCCAAGGAGCTGTTCCTCGGCCGGTTCCGGCTGGACCTGGTTCATCCGCATCCCCGGCCGACGCCGGAGGCCGCCGCGAAGGCCGAGAACTTCCTGTCCCGGCTGCGCGAGTACTGCGCGACCCTGGACGGTTCGGTGATCGAGCGGGAGGCCCGGATCCCGGACGAGTACGTCAAGGGGCTCGCCGAGCTCGGCTGCTTCGGCATCAAGATCCCGGAGGAGTACGGCGGGCTCGGCCTGTCCCAGGTTGCCTACAACCAGGCGCTGATGCTGGCCGGTTCGGTGCACCCGACCATCGGGGTGCTGCTGTCGGCGCATCAGTCGATCGGCGTGCCCGAGCCGCTCAAGCTGGCGGGCTCACCGGAGCAGAAGCAGCGCTTCCTGCCCCGCTGCGCCAAGGGTGCGGTCACCGCCTTCCTGCTCACCGAGCCGGACGTCGGCTCCGACCCGGCCCGGCTGGCCACCTCGGCCACCCCCACCGAGGACGGCGAGGGCTACGAGCTGGACGGGGTGAAGCTGTGGACCACCAACGGGGTGGTGGCCGAACTGCTGGTGGTGATGGCGCGGGTGCCAAGGACCGAGGGGCGCCGCGGCGGGGTCACCGCCTTCATCGTGGAGGCGGACGCCCCCGGCATCACGGTCGAGCGGCGCAACGAGTTCATGGGGCTGCGCGGGATCGAGAACGGGGTCACCCGGTTCGACAAGGTGCGTGTGTCCAAAGAGGACGTCGTGGGGCGCGAGGGGGACGGCCTGAAGATCGCGCTCGCCACGCTGAACACCGGCAGGCTGTCCGTGCCCGCCATGTGCGCAGGCGCAAGCAAGTGGTGCCTGAAGATCGCCAGGGAGTGGTCGGCCGAGCGGGTGCAGTGGGGTAAGCCGGTCGGCAAGCACGGCGCGGTGGCAGGCAAGATCTCCTATATCGCGGCCACCTCCTACGCGCTGGAGAGCGTGCTGGACCTCTCCGCGCATATGAGCGACGAGGGGCGCAACGACATCCGGATCGAGGCGGCGCTGGCGAAGCTGTGGGCCAGTGAGGTGTCCTGCCAGGTCGCCGACGAGCTGCTGCAGATCCGTGGCGGCCGTGGCTACGAGACCGCGGCGTCGCTGGCTGCCAGGGGCGAGCGGGCGGTTCCCGCCGAGCAGATGGTGCGGGACCTGCGGATCAACCGGATCTTCGAGGGCTCCACCGAGATCATGCACCTGCTGGTCGCGCGGGAGGCGGTGGACGCGCACCTTTCCGCGGCCGGGGCGCTGGCCGACCCGGACTCGGATATGCGTGCCAAGGCACAGGCTGCGGCCAAGGCCAGCGGCTTCTACGCGCGCTGGCTGCCGCAGCTGGTCGCGGGCAAGGGGCAGGTGCCGACCTCGTTCCGCGAGTTCGGGCAGCTGGGGCCGCACCTGCGCTACGTCGAGCGAACCGCGCGCAAGCTGGCCCGTTCCACCTTCTACGGGATGGCCCGCTGGCAGGCCGCGCTGGAGCAGCGGCAGGGTTTCCTTGCCAGGATCGTGGACATCGGCGCCGAGCTGTTCGCCATGTCCGCCTGCTGCGTGCGGGCCGAGATGCAGCGGGCCGAGGACGCTGCCGAGGGCGCGTCAGCCTACGAGCTGGCCGACGCCTTCTGCCGGCAGGCCCGGCTGCGGATCGAGCGACTGTTCGACGCGCTGTGGAACAACACCGACGAGGTGGACAAGCGGATCACCGGCCGGACCCTCGACGGTCACTACACCTGGCTGGAGCAGGGTGTCTTCGATCCGAGCGAGGGCACCGGCCCGTGGATCGCGGACTGGCGCTCCAGCGCCCCCGGCCAGGAGAGCGTCGCCCGCCGCTACCTGCCCTCCACCCGCTGACTGACTGCAGTGTCACAGGGCGAGATTGCGGTTGCGGAAGCTGAGCACGCCGGCGGTGGTGAGGGCGGCGGCGACGGCGAGCATGATCAGCAGCGGGGCCGCGGTCAGGGACTCGGTCGGCACGTTCGGCACGTGCGTGAACGGGGAGACGTCCAGCACCGCCTGCGGCAGCCCGAACAGGACGCCGAACTGGCTCACCACCAGGGAGACCGCGAAAGCCAGCCAGGACAGTGCCGCCGCTTGCCTCGGCAGCAGGCCGAACGCCGCCACCACGAAGCCGACCAGCACCAGCGCGGGCGGCACCTGCGCGAGCGCGGCCGTGAGCAGCTCGCCCACCTCGCCCGCGACATCGCCTGCCGTCAGGCCGTAGGCCAGCCCGGTGCTCGCCCCCAGCGCGGCCAGCACCAGCACGGTGCCGCCCGCGGCACAGATCGTGTGCGAGGCCAGCCACCTCGGCCTGCTCACCGCCGTGGCCAGCAGCGACTCGGCGCCACCAGCGGACTCCTCGATCCGCATCCGCAGCGCGGCCTGCACCGGGTAGGCGGCGACGATCACCGCGAGCAGCCCCAGCATCCCCGCGAAGTAGGCATCCACCAGGCTGCCTGCGCTGCCGCCGAGGTCCCGCATCACCTCGGCGCTGGACTCGCTGCCGAACAGCTCGTCGACCTGGTTGCCGACCCCGCCGAAGGCCGCGCCGAGCACCGCCACCGCGACCAGCCAGCCGAACAGCACACCGCGCTGTAGCCGCCAGGCCAGCCCGAGCGGGCTGAGCAGGCCGGAGCTGGCGCGCATCCGGCCCCGCCGCACCGGCATCATCCCGGTGCCGACATCCCGGTGCGTGCTGAGCACGGCGGCGAGCCCGATCGCCGCGGCCGCGAAGGCGGCGGCCACCGCCAGTGGCCACCAGCGGTTCGCGCCGAAGGGCAGGAACTGCTGGCTCCAGCCGATCGGGGAGAGCCAGGAGGGCCACGCGCTGGTCACCGTCGTCCCGCCCGGGTCGACCTCGCCCAGCGCGTCGCCGAGGGCACGCAGCAGGAAGGCCAGCCCGAGCATGGCCCCGGCGAGCCCGAGCGCCCCGCGCGAGCTCTCCGCCAGTTGCGCGGTGACCGCGGCGATCGCGGCGAAGGCCAGGCCGGCCGTGCCGATCGCGGCCCCGGCCGCGAGCGCTCCGGCCGTGGGCAGGCCGATCCCGAGCAGGGCCAGCGCGCAGACCACGGCCAGGCCCAGGTTGGCGATTCCGGCCACCAGCAACGCGGAGGTGAGGGTGGCGTGCCGCCCGACCGCGGCCGAGCCCGCCAGCTCCGTCCTGCCGAGCTCCTCGTTCTGCCGGGTGTGCCGGGTCACGGCCAGGATGTTCAGCAGGCCGGCCAGCAGTGCCGCGTACACCAGCACCTCGGACATGACCAGCCCGCCGAGGGTTCCGTTCGGCGCGGGCCCGGTGATCGCCCGCGCGGCCACGCTGCCCGCGCGCACCGCCGCGTTCTCCATTCGCCCGGCCGTCGTCGGGTACAGCTCCTCGATGCTGGCTGCGGTTCCCGCCACCAGCCCGCCGATGCCCAGCAGCCACAGCGGCAGCCGGACACGGTCCCGGCGCAGGGCCAGCCGGGTCAGGGTGGGGGTCGCGGTGAAAGCCGTCGTGCTCATCGGGCACCCGCCGTCTCCGGCTCCGCCGCGAGCTCGTCGCCGTAGTGCCGCAGGAACAGCTCCTCCAGCGTTGGCGGGGCACTGGTCAGTGCGCGCACCTCGAACCGGGCCAGGTGCCGGTGCACCTCGGCCAGCTCGGCGGTGTCCACCTCGAACTCGGCGTGGTCACCCTGCTGCCGCAGATTGTGCACCCCGGTCAGGTCCGCCAGCCCGCTGAGCGGCCGGGCGGTCTGCACCGAGATGGCGGTACGGGTGAGGTGCCGCAGCTGCGCCAGGCTGCCCGACTCCACGGTGCGCCCCTCCCGGATGATGCTCACCCGGTCGCACAGCTGCTCCACCTCGGCCAGGATGTGGCTGGACAGCAGCACCGTCTTGCCCGCGTCCCGCAGTTGCCGGACGCAGTCCTGGAAGACCGACTCCATCAGCGGGTCGAGCCCGGAGGTCGGTTCGTCCAGGATGTACAGCTCCACATCGGAGGCGAACGCGGCGACCAGCGCCACCTTCTGCCGGTTGCCCTTGGAGTAGGTGCGCATCCGCTTGCCGGGGTCGAGGTTGAACCGCTCCACCAGATCGCGCCGCCACCGCTCGTTCAGCCCGCCACGCAGCTCGCCGAGCAGGTCGATGGCCTCCCCGCCGGAGAGGTTCGGCCACAGGCTCACATCCCCCGGCACGTAGGCGAGCCTGCGGTGCAGCGGCACGGCGTCCCGCCACGGGTCCGCGCCGAGCAGCCTGGCCCGGCCGGAGTCTTTGCGCAGCAAGCCGAGCAGGATCCGGATGGTGGTGGACTTGCCCGCCCCGTTGGGGCCGAGGAAACCGTGTACCTCCCCGGTGCGGGCGCCGAGGTTCAGGCCGTCCAGCGCGCGGGTGTCGCCGAAGGTCTTCACCAGGTCCTGGACGTGGATGGCGTGGTCGGTCTCCGGGTGGGATGAGTGCTCGGGTGTCGGCACGGTGCCCCCTAGGTATTCGGGCTCTACTTACCTTCGGTAGACGATGCTACGCTTATGGCTGACCAAAGGTAAGTAGAGGGGGAGTCAGTGTCGATGGCTGAACGGCCGACGGGTACCCGGGCGAGAATCCTGGAAACCGCGGAGCGGCTGTTCGTGGAGCGTGGCTACTACGCCACCACGCTGCAGGAGATCGCCGACCATCTCGGCATCACCAAGCCGGCGCTGTACTACCACTTCGGCTCCAAGTCGGACCTGCTGCGCGACCTGCTCGAGCCGATGACCGACGAGCTGGACCAGGCGTTGCAGGAGGCGATCGAGGCCGGCGGTGATGGCGGCGTCCCCGCGGTGCGGACCGTGCTGATGACCGGCTGGCTGGAGGTCTTCCTGCGCTACCGTGGCACCCTGGTGGCGCTCATGCGTGACCTGGCCGCGACGCCGGCGGACGGCTTCGACCGCCTGCTCGCGGTGATGGGCCGGGCGCTGGAAGCGGCGGCGGGCCCCGGCGCGGGGGCCGCCGAGCGGGTGCTGGTGGCCCAGGCCATCTCGGCTATCACCGACCCGGTCGCCCTGCTGCCGGAGCTGTCCGAGGAGCAACTGCGCGAGCATCTGCTCGCCGGGGTGTGGCGGCTGCTCGGTAGCGCACCTGCGCAGGCGCGGCCCACCCGGCGAGCGGCGGGGGGCAGGCCACGCAGGCTCAGCGCGGAGGAGGTCGCCAGCGCGCGGCGGCTGTTCGCGGGCGGGGAGCATTCGGCCGAGGCGCTCGCCGAGTCCTTCGGGGTCTCCCGGGCCACGATGTATCGCCATCTCAAAGGCCATTTACGAGACTGATACTGAGACGAGTTTTGAGACCAAAGCTACCGACTGGTAAGTACGTCGCGGATGCGGCAGGCTGGGCGGCATGAGCTGGATGATCTACGGAGCGAGCGGGCACACCGGGCAACTCGTGGCCGAGCAGGCGATTCGGCACGGGCAGCGCCCGGTGCTGGCCGGCCGCTCGCCGGAGCGGATCGAGCCGCTGGCCGCGCGGCTCGGTCTGGAGTACCGCATCGCGGACCTCGCCGACCCGGCGGCCTTGTGCGCGGCGCTGGAGGGGATCGACGTGGTGGCGCACTGCGCGGGACCGTTCTCCGCGACCGCTGCGCCGATGATCGAGGCCTGCCTGGCCACCGGCACCCACTATCTGGACATCACCGGGGAGATCGACGTCTTCGAGGCGGTCTACGCCCGGCACGCCGAGGCCGAACGGGCCGGGGTGGTGCTGTTGCCCGGTGCCGGGTTCGATGTGGTGCCGACCGACTGCGTGGCGGCCAAGCTCGCCGCGCTGGTTCCCGGGGCGATCGAACTCGACCTCGCCTTCAAGGCCGCGGTGAAGCTGGGCCCCGGCACGGTGAAGACGGCCATCGAGGGTGCCGGCTTCGGTGGCAAGGCGCGGATCGACGGCGAGGTGCGCACGGTGCCGATCGGCCACCGGCGGATCACCGCGGGCTTCCCCTCCGGTCCACGGATGGTGACGGCGATTCCCTGGGGCGACGTCAGCTCGGCCTACCGCTCGACCGGGATCCCGAACATCACCACCTACACCGTGGTCCCGCTGGGTGGCGTGCTCGGTAAGGGACACCGGCTGGCCGCGCCGTTGCTGCGCTCACCCCGGGTGCAGCGGGCGGGTAAAACGCTTGCGGAGCGGTTCGTGCAGCGTGGGGCGGTGGCCAAGGACCGGCGCACCGAGGTGTGGGGGCAGGCGCGGGACGCCGAGGGGCACCGGGTGGCGCTCACCCTGACCACTCCGGACCCGATCGCGCTGACCGCGGACGCGGTGCTGGCCGCCGCGGCCCGGCTGAGCGGCGAGCAGCGGATCGAGCCGGGGGCGCATACCCCCTCTACGGCCTTCGGCGCCGACTTCGCGCTCGAGCTGGAGGGGGTTCAGCTCAGCGAGCCGGTCTCCGGCTGACGCTCCTCGGCAGGCTGCTCCGGGGCCCCGGCCGCCAGCGCCGCGGCCTTGGCGCGCTTGCGCTTGATGACCACCACCGCGGCGATCACGGCGGCGATCGCGATCAGCAGCACCCAGCTGCCCTTGCCCACCGCGTCCTCGATCTGCTTGGCGGCCTCGCCCGCCGCCGAGCCGATCGCGATGTGCAGGGCGCACCATCCGGTGGCGCCGACCGCCACGGCGGGCAGGAACTTGCGGTAGGCCAGGCCGGATGCCCCGGCGGCCGCGGGCACGAGCGTGCGCATGACCGGCAGGAAGATGGCCACCAGCACCGCCCAGGAACCCCGCTTACGCAGGAACGCCGTGGCCCGGTCCCACCCCTCGGCGCCGTGCCGCTCGACCATCCTGGTCTTGCGGATGCGTGGCCCGAACTTCTTGCCGAGCAGGTAACCGACCGAGTCGCCCGCGATCGCGCAGACCGTGGTGACTAGCCACATGATCAGGAACTTGGGCACCGTGTTGGCGGTGGTGCCCAGGATGAACAGACCGGTCTCCCCGGGTGCGATGAACCCGAGCCCCAAGGTGCACTCGCCGAACACGAGCAGGCCGGCCCCCGCCGTCACCCCGGCTGGCGGCAGCCCTTGCAGCCACTCGAGCAGATCGGTCACCAGTGTCACGAGCAAGTCCCCTCGATCGCCGTATTGACGGTCTCCACGCTAGCGCGACCGTAGCCGCCCCGCGTCGGACCTCGGTCAGGGGATCACTCCGCCCACGGTATGACCCACGGCGTGTTTGCCGCCCACATGCGCGTGTTTGCTCCCCACGCGCACGCGTTGGCCGCTCATGCACGCGAGTTGGCTGTTGACGTACGGCTAACGAGCCAGGAGGGAGCTGGCTTCCTGGGCGGCGGGGGTGTGGGTGTCCAGATGCTCCAGCCCCTCCGGCAGGGACTCACCCCGATACCGCTTGGTCTGGGCATACAACCGGCCCGCTCGATACGACGACCGCACCAGCGGACCCGCCATCACCCCGGCAAACCCCAACCGCTCCGCCGTACGCGTATGCGCCACGAACTCCTCCGGCTTCACCCACCGATCCACCGGCAAATGCCGCGGCGAAGGCCGCAAATACTGCGTAATCGTCACAATCTCACACCCCGCCCCCACCAGATCAGCCAACGCCGGCTCCACCTCATCCGGCGACTCCCCCATCCCCAGAATCAAATTCGACTTCGTCACCAACCCCGCATCCCGCGCCCGCGACAACACCTCCAACGACCGCTCATACCGAAACCCCGGCCGCACCCGCCGAAACAACCGCGGCACCGTCTCCACATTATGCGCCAGCACCTCCGGCCCCGAGGAGAACACCTCCCCCAACTGACCCGGATCAGCATTGAAATCCGGGATCAACAACTCCACCCCCGTCCCCGGATTCACCCCATGAATCTGCCGCACCGTCTCCGCATACAACCACGCCCCACCATCCGCCAGATCATCCCGCGCCACCCCCGTCACCGTCGAATACCGCAACCCCATCGCCCGCACACTCTCCGCCACCTTCCGCGGCTCCGCCACATCCAACGCCGCAGGCCGACCCGTATCAATCTGACAGAAATCACACCGCCGCGTGCACTGATCCCCACCAATCAGGAACGTCGCCTCCCGATCCTCCCAACACTCATAAATATTCGGGCACCCCGCCTCCTCACACACCGTGTGCAACCCCTCACGGCGCACCAACCCCTTCAACTCCGTGAACTCCGGACCCATCCGCACCCGCGTCCTGATCCACGACGGCTTCTTCTCAATCGGCGTCTCACTGTTACGCACCTCAAGACGCAACAACTTCCGACCGTTCGGTGCAGCTGGGCCATTCGTCGACGTACTCACACCGGCCACCCTACGCCCGGAGTTCGGCCCTGTCGGTCTACTCGGGATCAGGGGTGATCCCGGTCAACCGCGCGGTGAGCTCCCACAATCCGCTGCCGGTCTCCGGCTTGAGCGCACGCCCGAGCGGGCGCACCACCTCGGGATGGCCGCGCAGCCCGCGCAGGCCGTCCGGCCCGACGTAACAGCCGCCGGTCACCCCCGCGGCGGTGGCGGCGTAGAGCTGCGGCAGGGTGCCCATCCGCACGTTCTGCGCCAGCGCCAGCTCACCGATCTTCGCGCCCACGGCGAGCGTGGTGCGTACGACGGGGTTGCCATGCGAACCGGCCATGGCGGAACCGAGGTTGGTGATCGTGTAGCCGGGGTGGGCGGCCACGCTGAGCACCGGGTCACCCGCCGCACGCAGCCTGCGGTCGAGTTCGATGGCGAACACCTGGTTGGCCAGTTTCGCCTGCCCGTACGCGGTGGCCGGGTTGTACCGGCGCCGCTCGAAGTTCGGGTCCGCCAGGTCGATCCGCCCGGAGGCGGCGGCCAGGCTGGACAGGGTCACCACCCGAGGTTCGTCTCCCTCGGCCGCGGCACGCCGCAGTGCGGGCATGAGCAGCCAGGTGAGCGCGGCGTGCCCGAGGTGGTTGGTGCCGAACTGGGTCTCGAACCCGTCCACCGTGGTGCCCTTGGGGGTCGCCATCACCCCGGCGTTGTTCAGCAGGATGTCCAGCCGGTCCCCGGTACGCCCGCGCACGACACCGGCCGCCTCCCGCACCGAGCCGAGGTCGGCAAGGTCGAGCCGGACCAGCTCCGGGCGGTTGCCCTGACCCGCCTGCGCGGCCACCTCTGCCAGTGCGGCTTCGCCGCGTTCGGGGGAGCGGCAGGCGAGCAGCACCCGCGCCCCCTTCGCCGCCAGCACCCCGGCGCTGCGCAGGCCGAGTCCCGAGTTCGCGCCGGTGATCAGCACCGTGCGGCCGGACTGGTCCGGGATATCGGCTTCGGTCCACTTCACCGTCTGGGTAACCATGTGGCCAGCTAACTACAGCCGCAGGTGCCGACGCCATACTCGCGAGTAGCCCTCTCAGTGTCCTCTCAGCGGAGGAGGCCGATCAGGCGCTCGGGGCCAGCATCTTCAGCAGCTGACCCACCGGGTTGCGCCTGCGCGGCCCGGTACGCACCGGGGAGTTCTCCACCAGCGACACGAAAGCGGCACCGATCCGGGCCGCCTCCTGAGCGGACTCGTACGGCTCGGCCAGTCCCGCGGTGACGGCCAGCACCCGGTGCTCGGTGTCCTGCGCCTGACGCAGCGACGGGTAGCGGTCGACCTGCGCGTCCAGCACGGCCCGCAGCACCCAGTGTTCCCGGGTGGCCCGTTGCCACGCCCTGGACACCGCGTCCACCTGGTCGCGCCCGCTGGGTACGTCGGCCACGTCCTCCGGGCCGCCGACCTCGGTGCGCAGGTATCCGGTGAGCAGTTGTGTCCACTTGTAGTGCAGCGCGAGCAGCAGGTTCTCTTCGGTTCCGAACGCATCCACGGCACCGGGGATCTCGGAGAACGGCAGCGGCCCCGCAGGGTCGCGCCGTGCCTGACGCAGGACGGCCGCCATGACGTCGCGTCGTTGGTAGAAGTCGTTCCAGCTCATGGCGTGCTTCCCCTTCCGTGATCCGAGTCATACCGCCGGTTTGCGGCATACTCTCGGTACGGACCTGACACGGACAACATACCACGAGTACGGCGATCAAATGTCGCGTAGAGTTGTGAGGGTGGCGACAATGAAGTCAAGGCGGCTCGACTATTCGGAGTCCACCAGGGCGGCCCTGGTGGACAGTGCCGTCGAGCTGTTCACCAGCCGGGGCTACGCGGGTACCTCGCTTGACGAGATCGCCAAGCGCGCGCGGGTCACAAAGGGTGCCCTGTATCACCACTTCAGCGGCAAGCAGGCCCTGTTCGAGGCCGCTTTCGACGCGGTGGAGACGCTGGTGATCGAGCGGCTGCAGCAGATCATGCAGGGGCCGGAGCCGCCGTGGGAACGCGCGATCAGTGGGCTGCGGGCGTTCATCAGGAATTGTCTCGACCCCTCGTATCAGCGCATCGTCATTCACGAAGCGCCGGTGGTAATGGGATGGGAACGCTGGCGTGAGGCCGAGGACCATTTCAGTTTCGGCATCATCCTGGCCAGCCTGGAGGATCTGATTCAGGCCGGTGAGCTGGACGAAATGCCGGTCGAGATCACCGCGCGGCTGCTGTTCGGCGCGTTGTCCAGCGCGGCCACCACGATCGCAAGCTCGCCGGACCCGAAGAAGGTCGGCGCGCAGGTGGAGAGCGTGATCGTGCATTTGCTCGGCGGCATCCGGAGGACACCCGGCGACAAGCCAGGGCAGCAGGGGCCAGCTAGGCTCCAGCCGTGGAACTGAGGATCTTTACCGAACCCCAGCAAGGCGCGAGCTACGACGATCTGCTGCGGATCGCGAAGAAAACGGAGGATGCCGGATTCGATGCGTTCTTCCGGTCCGACCACTACCTGAAGATGGGCCCGGTCTCCGGCCTTCCCGGGCCGACCGACGCCTGGGTGACCCTGGCCGGGCTGGCCAGGGAGACCTCCCGGATCAGGCTGGGCACCCTGGTCACCGCCGCCACCTTCCGGCACCCCTCGGTGCTGGCCATCTCAGTGGCGCAGGTGGACCAGATGTCCGGCGGGCGGATCGAGCTGGGGCTGGGCTCCGGCTGGTACGCCGATGAGCACACCGCCTACGGGCTGCCACTACCGGAGATCCGCGAGCGGTTCGACCTCTACAGCGAGCAGCTCGCCGTGGTCACCGGTCTGTGGGAGACCCCGGAGGGCGAGACCTTCTCCTTCGACGGTAAGCACTACCAGCTCGCCGACGCGCCGGGGCTGCCGAAGCCGGTGCAGCGCCCGCGGCCGCCGGTGATCATCGGCGGGGGCGGCAAGAAGCGCACCCCCGAGCTCGCCGCTCGCTACGCCGACGAGTTCAACCTGCCCTTCGCGGATGCCGACACCGCCGCCGCCCAGTTCGCCAGGGTCGCCGACGCGGCCGGTGCGGCAGGCCGGGGGCCGGGGGAGATCGTGTATTCGGCCGCGCAGGTGGTGGCCATTGGCAGGGACGAGGCCGAGATCGCCCGCCGCGCCGCTGCCATCGGCCGCGAGGTCGACGAGCTGCGGCAGAACGGCCTCGCGGGCACGCCTGCCGAGGTCGTGGACAAGATCGGTCGGTACCGGGAGGCCACCGGGATCACCCGGCTCTACCTCCAGGTGCTGGACCTTTCCGACCTCGACCACCTGGACCTGATCGCCGCCGAGGTCCAGCCCCAGCTGGCCTGATCAACCGCAGTGAGTGGCCCGTTCGCTGCGAAAAATGTAGGGAACGGGCCACTCACAGCGGTCAGCGGGGGAGGCCGGTGCGTACCTCGCCGGGAGACAGCGGGCGCAGCACCATCGAGTACTCGTGGTCGGCGTCCGCGGCCACCTGGTAGCGCTCGCGCACCGGATTCGGGGTGTCGCCGACCCCGGTCACCGCGTGGCTCGCGTGCAGGGTCACCCACCCCTCGTTGCGCCGCAGCTGGAACGGGTAGGCCGCGCGGTCCAGGTCGTCGTAGGCGCTCACGCTGACCTCCGGCGCCCCGGACACCAGCAGCCCGCCCGAGCGCCGGTCGGTCAGCAGCGCCCACCGGGTGTCGGTGTGGTTCCCGTGGCTTTGCGGCCGGTGGTACTCCACGTACTGGTCATCGACCGTGCTGGTGTGCACGCCGAACGGGGTGCCGTCCTTGCGGTCGGTGTAGCTCTCCTGCGGCCCGCGCCCGTACCAGGCGAACTCCCGGAACCGCTCGGGAACGGTTAGCGAGACGCCCACCCGCGGCAGGTACGGCAGATCCCGCATCCCGCCCCGCGGGCGCACCCTGTGGTCCAGCCGGATCGTGCCCGCCGCGTCCACCCGGTAGGTCAGCTCCTGCTCGAACCAGGCGTTGTCCACGTCCGGGGCGGACACCCTGCTGCGCACGGTGATGGTGGCGGTGCCGGGTCCGGTGCGGTCCGCCTCGACGGCCCGCACACTGGTCTCCAGCCGGTCCAGGCCGACCGCGCGCCAGTCCTCGCCCTCGGCACGGCCCCAGGCGAAGGTCTCGTTGCTGATCGGCGCCCGCCAGGCGTCCAGCTCCGGACCGCCGTGCAGCAGTTCGGTGCCGCGTACCCGCATCGAGGACAGGGTTCCCGATTCGCGGTCGAGTACGTACCGGAAACCCTTGCCGGACACCGTGATCCGCTCCTCGTCCTGGGTGAGGCCGAGCCGGTGGTGGCCGGGGTCGGGTAGCGCGCCGCCCGGGATCCGGTTTCCGGCCAGCGCGAACTGGTCGTGCGCCAGCACGTGCCCGCGTGGCAGCATCGGCTGCCCGGCCACGGTCACCGCCTCGACGCTCAGCCAGCGCTCGGCATCCCGGGGGTTCGGCGGTATCCACGGCCGGAACCTGGTGGTGGCGCCGGGTGCCACGTCCAGCCGCCGGACGCCCCGGGCCACCGTACGGGCGCCCTCGATGACCTTCCAGCGCAACCGCAGGTCGCCGGTGCCGGTGAACCGTCGCTCGTTGTGCACGCTCACGGCGCCGTCGGCGTAACCGAACCGGATCGGCTGGTGCGCCCAGGCCAGCTGCGCGGTTTCTGGCTGAAGGTCGCGGTCCGCACCGATCAGTCCGTCCACACCGGACAGTGTGGAGCCGTAGGAGAGATAGCTGCCCCGCTCCTCGATCCGGTCGAAGTTCAGTGCCAGCAGGGAATCCGTGGCCGGGTCGGCCCCGGAGCGGAGCTCGTCGGCAGTCAACGGCCGGTCGTAGATCCGCACGTCGTCCACCACGCCGTGCGCCAGCCTGCCGACGTCGGACGGGTCGTTCCACGATATCTCCGAGTTCCGCCCGATGTTCACCTCGCCGGAAGACCGGTCGATCGTGCCCTCGAACGGGGTGCTGCCCACCTCGGTCCCGTCGATATACAGGCGCAGCGCCGAGCCGTCGTAGGTTCCGGTCACCCGGTGCCAGTTGGTGTAGAAGTCGTCCGGAACCGTTGCCCGCACGGTGCGCCAAGTTCCACTATGGACGAAGAACTCCAGGGTGTTCTCGGTTTTCATCTTCAGCGCGTACTGGTGGTCGCCCTTGGCGATGATGGTGAAGTCGCCTGTCCACGGGCGTGCCGGTTTCACCCAGGCATCCAGGGTGAGCGAGGTTCCGGTGAGATCCAGTCTGCGGTCCCGGTAGACCTCCACGAAGTCGTCCAGGCCGGACAATGCAAGCGCCTTGCCGCGGTGGCCGTCGACCAGTTCGGGTGCGCCGGAGAGGTGCGCCATGATCTCGTTGCCCGAACGGTCCGGGACCATCCGCAACCGCTGCCGGATGTTCTGCTCGGCCCAGTCCCAGATGAAGCCGCCCTGGGCCTGCGGGTTGGCCCGGATGATGTCCCAGAACTCCCGGAAGTTGCCAAGGCTGTTGCCCATGGCGTGCGCGTACTCCCCGAAGATGATCGGCTTATCGGTGTTCTCGACCTGCTCGGCGAACTTCTCCGGGGACGGGTAGCGCGGCCCCCACACGTCGGCGAAAGGCGCGTCCCCGTCCGGGAAGTTCGACTGGTGGTACAACGGGCGCGAGGGGTCCGTCGCCCTGGCCCACTCGGCCATCTCGTAGTGGTGCGCGCCGAGCCCGGCCTCGTTGCCGGTATCCCAGAGGAACACGCTGGGGTGGTTCTTGTCCCGCTGCACCATCGCGATGAAGCGGTCCAGGAACGCATCCCGCCACTGCGGCCTGCTGGCCAGGCAGTCCTGCGGGCAGGACTCGTGGTTGTGCGTCTCGATGTCCACCTCGTCGGCGACCCACAGCCCGTGCCTGTCCGCAAGCTCGTAGAGATAGGGATCGGAAGGGTAGTGCGAGGTGCGCACGGCGTTGACGTTGAGCTGCTTCATCAGCGCCACGTCCTGCTCCTGGCGGGAGCGGGGCACGTGCCGCCCGTGGTCCGGATCGGTTTCCGCGCGGTTCACGCCCTTGAACAGCGGCGGTTCGCCGTTGACCAGGAGCTGCTTGTCCCGGACCTCGATCTCCCGGAAGCCGACCGACTCGCTGGTGATGTGCCTGACCTCGCCGTCCGGCCCGGTCAGCGTGAGGACGAGGGTGTACAGGTTCGGGGTCTCCGCGGTCCACTTGGCCGGGTCGTCCACCGGCATGGCCAGGGTGACCTCGGCGGACTCGCCGGTCACCTGGACCGGGACCCGGCCCGCGACCACCTCGCGGCCCTGGGCGTCGCGCAGGCTGCCGGTCACCGCGTAGTCGCCTGCCTGGCCGTTCTCCTTGCGGGCGAGGGAGACCGTGCTGGTCAGGGTGGCGTCGGTGTAGGTCTCGTCCAGGTCGGTGCGGACGGTGAGGTCGCGCAGGTAGGTGTTCGGCGTGGAGTACAACCAGACCGAGCGGAAGATGCCGGAGTACCGCCACTGGTCCACGTCCTCCAGGTACGAACCGGAGCCCCAGCGGTGCACCTGCACGGCGATCCGGTTGCCGCCGGGATGCAGGGCGGCGGAGATGTCGAACTCGGCCGGGGTGTAGCCGCCCTGGTCGTAGCCGATGTACTCGCCGTTGACCCAGACGAAGTAGCCGGAGGTGACACCCTCGAAGCGCAGGAAGGTGCTGCGCGGTTCCCAGTCGGCCGGCAGTTCGAAGTCGCGGGCGTAGGCGCCGGTGGGGTTGATGTCCCTGGGGACGTGCGGCGGGTCGTCCGGGACCATCTCGGTCGCGATGTTGCGGAAGATCGGATGGTCCAGCCCGTCGGTCTGCCAGGTATGTGGCACCGAGACGGTCCGCCACCCGCTGACGTCGTAGTCCTCGGCGTAGAAGCCATCCGGGACCTGCCTGGGGAGGTCCGCCATGGCGATCTTCCAGTCGCCGTCCAGGCTGCGGGTGTACGGCGTGTCCTCGGTGCGCCGGGCGGCGGACTCGGCGTCGGCGTAGGGGCGGAGCTCGGCGTGCGGTTCCTGCTGGCCCTCGCCGGTCATCCGGGGATCGTCCAGGTAGGTGTAGGCGTCCGGGGGCGGTTCGGCGGCCGAGGCCGGCACACCGGCCGCTGGGGGCATCAACACAGCGGCAATCAACATGACCGGAACCAGGACGCGCAGCCAACGCATCACGAACCTCCATGTCCGAACAAAGTCGAACATCATCAGACAGCAGACAACGCTGGGAGGTCAATAGGACATAAGGTGTAGTGACTTACCGTGAAAAATTCACGGAGCGCAGCGCCCGCCAGGCGGACGAGGGAAAGATGAGCGCGCCGGCGCCGGGTTCCTTCGAGTCCCTAACCGCGACCGCGGCACCCACGAACGCCACCTCGACACAGTCAGCGTCCGTACCTTCGCCGCCGCTGTGGCTGCTCTTGCGCCATCGAGCATCGGTCAGGTCCACGGGTGCCTCTTCCAGCTCGGCTCATAGCTTCGCGACCATCCGCCGCACCAGTGCGATCGAGTCCTGCTCGTCCAGCGCCAGGTCGGCAAGATGGTCGAACATGAGCCTAGCAGCGCTTACCTCGCTTTCCTTCTCGATCTGCACGGCGCCGACCCCGTAGTCGAGATACATCAGATCGGGCTCTTCGCGGTCGGGGAAGCTCACCACGATGAAGTTGCTGTACAGCCCGCTGTGCGGGCCGCTTGCGTGCGGGATCACCTGCACGGTGACGTTCGGCAGCGCGGATCGTTCGATGATCCTGTCCAGCTGCTCCCGATCGCACATCGGCCGGTGTAGTGCGGTCTCGTCGATCACCGCGTGCACGGTGAGTACTGGATCCTCGGTGAGCCTGCGTTGCCGCCGCAGCCGCACCGCCACCGCGTTCTCCAGTTTCTCGTCCTTCAACGGCTTTCGCGCCGAGGCGAATGCCCGTCGCATGTAGGTCTCGGTTTGCAGAATTCCGGGGATGAAGCCGAGTTGGTAGGTGCGGACGACCGATGCTTCCGCCTCGATGCTGACGAACCCTCGGTTGTCGTGGCCGTACTGGTGCCACCAGCCTTTCTCGCAGGCCCGGTCGTAGAGCGCGATGTAGGGCTCCACATCGGAGGTGATCACGCCGTACAGGTCGATCATCGCGCGGAAGTCCTGGTATCCCGGCAGTTGGCCCTTCTCGATCCGGCTGATCTTCGAGCCGGAGAGCCGTAGCTGGCGCCCCACCTCCTCCTGGCTCATCCGTGCCTGCTCGCGCAACTTGCGCAGGGTGCGCCCGAGTTGGCGCATCGGGAAACTCGGCTTGCGCGGTATGCCCATCGATTCTCACCCCTCGACGCCGTGTGATCACGCATCGTAGATCGACGGAACGACAGTCGAGAATCCTGATCTGGCCCTGCCCGACTACGGATTGGCGAGGTCAGCATCACTCTGTGCACGTTCCGGGCTATCCACACGAGATCGAGTACCGCCGCGAGCGGGCGAAGGGGTACCGCGACCACCTCTACACCGAACTGGCCGACGACATGGGTTTCTGCCTGGTCCACCGCGAGGATCGGCGGGAGGCCTATCTGGTCGAGTACACGGCGGTCTGCGCGGAGGACTTTCTGGGCCGGGTGCATGCCCCACGCGGTACCTGGGTGGTCAGCGTGTACCGGCGGTGGCCGGAGGCGACCCGCGACCACGTGGTCACCATCCGGCTGCGCTGGTCGCCCTGAGCTACCGCCGGTTCAGCCGGTCGGCGAGCTCGTCGAGGTCGGCGAGGAACCAGACCTGCTTACCCTGGTTGGACTCGTGCACGAACGCGCGCAGGGCGGAGCTTTCCGCGACATACCCGGACAGGTCCCCGATGATCGCCAGCCGCACCTGGTAGTTGGTGAACTTCTGTAGCACCTCGCCCGCGATCCGGGTCTCCAGGTTGAAAAACTCGTCCCCGCACCGTGCGACCGGGACGGCGAGCATCTCCGCCTCGTGCCCCCAGAAATGTCCGATCAGGTCCAGCGCGCTCTGTGCGCCGTTCAGCTTCGGGCCCTCGGCGTCGAGGTGCAGCACCCGCGTCCCGTGCAACTGCACGGTTGTGTCAGTCATCGTTCGCTCCCACCAGTGGTTCGATCAGGCGCAGCAGTTCGGCGCTTGCGGCCAGATCACCCAGCACGACCACTTTCATCCGTGCCCGTTCCTCGTCGTAGGCGGTTTCCACGCGCAGCGGCCGCATGTCCTCCCTGCGATGCGCGGTCGCCCCCATGAGCAGGGTGGACATCCGGTCCGCGTCCGCCCGGCTGATCGCGTCCACCTGCACGATGCTGGACACCTCGACATGCCGTTCGGTCCGGACGGTGTCCCGTTCGGGCAGCACGTCGGGGTGCCCGGTGAAGGCTTCCAGGTCCTCGCGGCTGATCCGGTACTGCTTACCGATCCGGACCGCGTTCAGTCGCCCGTCCCGTACGTAGTTGCGGACCGTTCGTACGTGCAAGCCGAGCAACTCGGCCACCTGATCGACCGAGTACAGCTCTCGCGCCATGGCCACTCCCTAGGTCCGAAAAGTACTGCAAAGGAACCTAACAGTGTCCTAATAGGGAGTGATAGGGAATTTCCAGGCAGGTTAGGCAGGATGGAGTAGTCACCCACCGATCAGCCGTGTTTGCCGCTGGCGCGCATGCGTTGGCCGTCCACGCGCATGCTTTGGCCGTTCGCATACACGGCACAGGGCTCACCGATCGCGCCGCCGATGCGCAGCTCCACCGGGCGAACTGGCGCCGGTGGCGGCCGGCGTCCCGGACGAAGCCTGGCTGCACCACTGAAACGCCGACCCCGGTGCCGGGCAGATCCTGGCGAAAGCCGTGTGCGAACCCGCGTAACCCGAACCTGGCGGCGTTGTACAACGAGGCTGCGGGCGAGGCCGTCCTGCCGGAAACGAGCCGACCAGCACCACCTGGCCCGCCCGGTCTCGATCATCGCGGGCGCGAGCAGCCTGGCGGGCATGATCGGCGCGCGGTCGATCCTGCGATGCGCATCCGGAAGCCTCCCGGCTCGCTGTTCGTTCAGGCGAACGATCGTATGTGAAGCGCAAACGCGCGGATGGGGGCGGCCAACGCGTGCGCACAGACGGCAAACGCGCGCGCGTGGGGGGCAAACACGCCGGGGGGTCAGGTTTGCAGGGCGAAGGTGACGCCGGGGGCGGCGGGTTGCTCGGGGCGGGGGAGCCAGCGTTCCTCGTTCACCGGCAACACGCCGTCCAGTGCGTCCAGCACGGCGTCGCGGGCCAGCGGCAGGGCTTCGGCGACGGTGACCCTGCGACCGGTCTCGCGGGTCAGCGAGGTGACCCCGGCGTCCCGGATTCCGCAGGGCACGATCTTGTCGAAGGCCGAGAGGTCGGCATCGCAGTTCAGCTCGAAACCGTGCATGGTCACCCCGCGCTGCACCCGGATCCCGATCGCGGCGATCTTGCGTTCCGGACCACCATCGTCGGCGGGGATCCACACCCCGCTGCGGCCCTCGACCCGTCCGGTGTGCACCCCGAACTCCTCGCACACCCTGATCAGCGCCTCTTCCAGTCGCCGCACGTAGTGCACCACGTCGATCGGGTCGGCCAGCTTGATGATCGGGTAGCCCACCAGCTGCCCAGGGCCGTGCCAGGTGATCTTGCCGCCACGGTCCACGTCGATCACCGGGGTGCCGTCGGCAGGCCGGTCCCCTGGCTCGGTCCGCTTACCGGCCGTGTACACCGAGGGGTGCTCCAGCAGCAGCATCGTGTCCGGCTGCTCGCCCTCGGCCCGCCCGGTCACCTGCTGCCGCTGCAACTCCCACGCTTCCAGGTAGTCGAGCATGCCGACCTCGCGGACCACGACCGGCTCGGCGGCGGCGCGGCAGGAAACCACGGAACTACTCACGAGCCTGAGGCTACGCTGCCTTCCCCGCCGCCGACAGTTCGTCCGCCTGTGACGGCAGCAACCGCAGCGCCAGGCAGCCGAGCAGCCCGGCCCCGGCCACCGCGAGTACCGCGCCCACGGTGTCGCTGACCCAGTGCACCCCGAGCACGATCCGGCAGGCCGCGCTCAGCACGGTCGCCAGCACCGCCACCCCCGCCACCCACCGCAGCAGCCGCGGCGCCAGCCAGGCGCACAGCACCACCAGCGCGAACCCGGTGCTGGCCACCGAGACCACATGCCCGCTCGGGTAGGCGAAATCCGGATACGCCCTTGGCCGGTCCCGCAGGTAGATGGGCTTGAACACGAAGCTGGTGAGCCGGCACAGCGCCAGCAGCACCCACACCCGCAGCAGTAGCATCGCGCGGGCGCGCTGCCCGCGCCGCCACCGCACCCAGGCGGCGACCAGCAGTACGCCCGCGAGCAGCACCGGCAGCAGCGGGCCCAGCAGCACATCGCTGAGCAGGGCCGTCACCGTGCCCAGCGGCCGCAGCCACTGCCCGCGAAACGCCTCCACCACGGCCCGGTCCACATCCAGCGGCCGGTCCCGCACCAGCAGCCCGAGCGCGAGGAAGGCGGCACACAGCAGCATGCCCAGCACCGCCGCGGGGACCGGGCGCCGGATCACAGCACCGCGGCCAGTGCTTCGTCGAGGTCGGTGTACGTGAACTCGAACCCGGCGGCCTCCAGGGCGCGGGGCACGGCCCGCTGCCCGTACAACGCCATCTCCTCCCCGGCCTGGCCGAGTGCGACCTTCAGCGCCGCCCCTGGCACCCACCAGGGCGCTGGCCGGTGCAGCGCCCTGCCGAGCGCCTTGGTGAACTCGGCGTTGCGTACCGGGTTCGGCGAGCACAGGTTCACCGGGCCGGACAGGGCGTCCCGCTCCAGCGCGAACTGGACGGCAGCGGCCTCGTCGGTGCTGCTGATCCACGGCATGAACTGCCTGCCATCGCCCAGCCTGCCGCCGAGCGCGAGCCCGAACAGCGGTTTCAACGGGGTCAGCAGCCCACCCTTGCCGGACAGCACCAGCCCGGTCCGCACGGACACCACCCTGGCTCCCGCCTTCGCCGCGGGGGAGGCGGCGGCCTCCCATCCCGCACACAGCTCGGCAAGGAACCCCGAACCCGGCGGGGCGGACTCGTCCAGCTCGGCCTCCCCGCCATTGCCGTAGTAGCCCACGGCGGAGGCGTTCACCAGGACGGGGACGTCGTGCTCGGCGACCGCCTCGGCGAGCACCTCGGTGGGTTCCAGCCTGCTGTCGGTCAGCACCTGCTTGCGCGCCGCGCTCCACCTGCCGGGCAGCAGCGGGGCGCCGCAGAAGTTGGCCACCGCGTCGACGCCCGCGAAGGCACCCTCGGCGATCGAGCCCGCGGGCGGGTCCCACCGGTACTCGTCCTGGCGCTGAGCGTCGCGGCGCACCAGCCTGCGTACCTCGTGCCCGGCCTCGCGCAGCCGGGCGGTCAGGGTGCTGCCGATCAGGCCGCTGGAGCCCGCGATGAGTACCCGCATCCCCTGATCGTGGCGCATCGTGCCGGACTCCGCACTCCCGGGGTCAGCGCAGCTGCCCTGCGATATCGGCCGATGCGGTGAGCAGCACCAGGACCGGAATGGTCGCGGCGGGCTTCAGCCGGTAGCTGCCGCGTTTGTCGGCCTCCACGATGCCGGCGCCGGTCAGCGCCTTGAGGTGGTGGTAGAACTGCCCTGCCGAGCCGAGCCCGGCAGCCTCCTGCAGGGCACTGCCCGGCTGGGTGCCGTGCCGCGCGAGCTGGCGCACGATGGCGACCCGCGCGGTGTGCGCGAGCGCGGCCAGTACCTCCACCCTCGGCTCGTCCGCCAGCTCGAGCACGGGTTCGGTGGCCACGGTGATCTGCCACTGCAGCTCCCGCGGCTCCTCGGTCCGGCCCTGGTAGCTGAGCACCCCACCGCCCTCGCCTTGCGGCTCCGCCGCGGCCGGCCGGCCTTCGAGTGCGTCGACCCGCCGTTCCAGCTCGGCCAGCCGCGCGAGTACCTCCTGCATACCCCCAGCATGCAGGTCAGTCACCCAGCGCTCGCACCAGCCTGTCCCGCCACCGTGGCTGCGCCAGCACCGAGACGCCCAGCCGCAGGAAGGCGGGCGAGTCGGCGAAGTGCTCCTGCGCGACATCGGTGAGCAGCAGCGCCAGCGCCCCGGTCCGGCCGTCCGCCCAGCGCAGCGACATACCCATGGTCAGCGCGCGCGGCAGGCTGCCGCCCTTGAACCCGATACCCAGCCCACCGGAGGGCACCGAACCGGCCAGCGCGCGTTCCAGGTGGCGCCGCACGATCGGCAGGGCCGACTCCGGGTGGAACCGGCCCGCGGCCAGCGCGTGGTGCATCCGGAACAGCTCCGCGGCGCTGCCGTGCGCGTGCAGCCGGGTCGATGGCCACTGCTCCGCTGGCGTGCGCGGCATGTCCGGGATAGCCCGCAGCACTCGCTCGCGGAAGCCGGGGTCCACCCGGAACCAGTGGGCGAGCCGGTCCCCGGCCATCCGGCGCAGCAACGCCGGGGCACCCGCGGGCGGCGCGTACTCGGGGAGGATCAGCAGCAGCACCTCGCCCTGGAGGGACCGCAGGTCGGGCCGGTACCAGCCGCCCGCCCGCGCGGCGGCGCGCAGCGCCCGGTCGCCCAGCCGCACCCGCAGGTAGTCGGCGGCGGCGTTGTCGCTGAAGTCGATCATCGCCGCGACCAGGGTGTCCAGTTCGATCCGCTGGTCCGGGTCGGCGGCATGCCCCAGCTCGTTGGTCTCGATCCCGAGCGACCGCAGCACCTGCAGGTGCGCGCCGCCGTCGCCGACGTAGGGGTGGTGCAGCTCCCAGTCGCCGATCCGGATCCGTTCCCGCGGGTCCAGCAGGCCGTGGCCGACCGCCGTGGCGTAGGCGGCCAGGTGCACCACCTTGATCGTGGAGGCCAGCAGCTGCTCGGCATGCGGCCGGTGCCGCACCCGGCCGCCCGTGCCGTCGTCCAGCATCAGGCCGACCGAGTCGCGATGCGCGGCGAGCCAGTCCAGCCAACCCTGCGGGGTCCCGGTGCCCGGGGCTGCGGGCGCCGCCGCGCCGACCCCGGCGGGCAGCAGCAGGGCGGCGGAACCGGCGAAGGCGGTGGTGGTCAGCAGGCGGCGGCGAGTGAGCATGGCGGATCCCTCCAGTAGTCCGTAATTCCGGAATACTAGAGTACAGGTGATCCGTTCGGCAAAAAGGGGTCGTGCCCGTCAGCCGACGGACACGACCCCTTTCTTGCCTGTGGGTCAGAGCCCCAGTTCCTCCTCGAAGTTGCCCTCCTCCAGCCGCTGCTTGATCGTGGTCAGGAACCGGCCCGCGTCGGCGCCGTCGATCAGGCGGTGGTCGTAGGTGAGCGGCAGGTACGCCATGGAGCGCACCGCGATGGTGTCGCTGCCCTCGGCATCGGCCACCACCACCGGGCGCTTCACCACGGCGCCGGTGCCGAGCATCCCGGACTGCGGCTGCACGATGATCGGCGTGTCGAACAGCGCGCCGTTGCTGCCGATGTTGGTGATGGTGAAGGTGCCGCCGGTGAGCTCGTCCGGCTTGATCTGGCTGGTCCTTGCCCGCGCGGCCAGGTCGGTGATCCGGTGGGCCAGGCCGGCGAGGCTGAGCTCACCCGCGTTGTGGATCACGACCGAGAGCAGCCCCTTCTCGGTGTCCACCGCGACGCCGAGGTGTACCGCGCCGTGGTAGGTGATCTCCCTGGTCTCCTCGTTGTACGAGGCGTTCACGTTCGGGTGCTGCTTGAGCGCCTCGACCGTGGCCTTGGCGAAGAACGGCAGGAAGGTCAGGTTGACCCCCTCGCGCTCGCGGAAGGCGTTCTTCGCCTGCTGCCGCAGCCGGGCGATCTTGGTGACGTCCACCTCGTGCACCTGGGTGAGCTGCGCGGAGATCTGCAGCGACTCCTTGGTCTTCTCCGCGGTGATCTGCCGGATCCGGCTCGCCTTCTGCACGGTGCCCCGCAGCGCGTCCAGCTCGGGAGAGGGTCCGGTGGGCGCGGCGGGGGCGGCCGGCGCGGAAGGCGCCGGGGCGCTCGGCTGCTGGGGCTGCTGTTGCGGCTGGGCCGGGGCTTGCTGCTTCTGCTTGGTCTCCACCGCGGCCAGCACGTCCTGCTTGCGGATCCGGCCGCCGACCCCGCTGCCGTTCAGGCTGTTCAGGTCGATGCCGTGCTCCGAGGCCAGCTTGCGCACCAGTGGGGTCACGTACGGGGTGCCACCACCGTCGCCGGAGGGCTGCGGCGCCTCGGCGGCCGGCTGCTGTTGCGGTTGGGCCGGGGCCTGCTGCTGCGGCGCGGGCTGCTGCGGCTGGGGCTGGGGCTGCTGGGGCTGTTGCGGCTGAGCCTGCTGGGGCTGCTGTTGCTGGGGTGCCGGGGCCTGCTGCGGCTGGGACTGCGGGGCCGCGGCCGCGGGCTGCGCACCCGCCGCACCGATCACCGCCAGCTGCCCGCCGACCTCGACCGTCTGGTCCTCGCTCGCGGTCAGCTCCAGCACGGTGCCTGCCACCGGGGACGGGACCTCGGTGTCCACCTTGTCCGTGGAGATCTCCAGCAGCGGTTCGTCCACCTCCACGCTGTCGCCGACCTGCTTGAGCCAGCGGGTGACGGTGCCCTCGGTGACGCTCTCGCCGAGCTCCGGCAGGGTCACCGGGGTACCCCCGGATGTGCCGCCGCTCGGCTGCGCCGGGGCCTGCTGCTGGGCGGGCTCCGGCTCGGGCTGCTGGGCAGGCTGCTGGGGCTGCGGTGCCTGCTGCTGAGCCGGGGCCTGCTGCTGTTGCTGCTGGGCCGCGGGCTGCTCCTGCGCGGCCGGCTGCCCGCCACCGCCACCGGAACCGTCGTCGATCACGGCGAGCTCGCCGCCGACCTCGACCGTGTCGTCCTCGCGGGCGACGATCCGCTGGACGGTGCCCGCCACCGGGGACGGGACCTCGGTGTCCACCTTGTCGGTCGAGATCTCCAGCAGCGGCTCGTCCACCTCGACACTGTCACCCTCCTGCTTCAACCACCGGGTGACGGTGCCCTCCGTGACGCTCTCGCCGAGCTCCGGCAGTGTGACGGAGTACGCCATCGTTCGCTGACTCCCTTGCTATGAAAAGTTCCTGGAAAGACTCGGTTGGTTCGCGGCGTCAGCTGTGCACGTGCAGAGGCTTTCCTGCCAGGGCAAGGTGCGCTTCGCCGAGGGCCTCGGACTGGGTGGGGTGGGCGTGGATGAGCGGAGCGACATCCTCGGGGAACGCCTCCCAGTTGTAGATCAGCTGGGCCTCGCTGATCAGCTCGCCGACCCGGTCGCCGACGAGGTGCAGGCCGACCACCGGCCCGTCCGGCGCCTTGATCAGTTTGACCGCGCCGGAGGTCTTCAGGATCTGGCTCTTGCCGTTGCCGCCGAGGTCGTAGGTGAACGTGGTCACCTCGGCTCCGTACTGCTCCCTGGCCTGCGCCTCGGTGAGGCCGACCGAGGCGACCTCAGGGTGCGAGTAGGTGACCCGCGGGATGCCTGCCTCGTCCACCGCGCGCGGCTGCAGCCCGGCGATCTCCTCGGCCACGAAGATGCCCTGCTGGAACCCGCGGTGCGCCAGCTGCAGGCCGGGCACGATGTCGCCGACCGCGTAGACGTTCGGCAGGCTGGTGCGCAGCCGCTCGTCGGTGCGCACGAACCCGCGCTCCATGGTGATCCCGGCCTCCTCGTAGCCGTGGCCAGCGGAGTTCGGGCCGCGGCCGACGGCGACCAGCATCAGGTCGGCCTCCAGGGTCTCGCCGGACTCCAGCGACACGCTCACGCCGCTGTCGGTCTGCTTGGCTCCGGTGAACTTCACCCCGGTCTTGAAACCGATCTTGCGGCGGCGGAAGGCGCGCTCGAGCTGCTTGGAGGCGAACTCGTCCTCGTTCGGCACCAGCCGGGGCAGTGCCTCCACGATGGTCACCTCGGCCCCGAAGGAGGCCCAGACGCTGGCGAACTCGACGCCGATCACCCCGCCGCCGAGCACGACGACCTTCTCCGGGACGAAGTCCAGGTTCAGCGCCTCGTCGCTGGCGATGACCCGGCCGCCGAGGTCGAGGCCGGGCAGCGTCTTGGAGTACGAGCCGGTGGCCAGCAGCAGGTTCTTGCCGGTGTAGCGGGTGCCGTCCACCTCGACCGTGGTGCCGCCGACGAAGGTCCCTGTTCCCTCGACCAGGTTGACCTTGTGCGCCTTGACCAGGCCCTGTAGTCCCTTGTAGAGGCGGGACACGATGGAGTCCTTGTACTTGTTCACCCCGCCGATGTCCACACCCTCGAAGGTGGTCTTGACCCCGAACTGCTCGCTGTCCCGAGCCGAGTCGGCGACCTCCGCCGCATGCAGCAGAGCCTTGGTCGGGATACACCCACGGTGCAGGCAGGTCCCTCCCAGCTTGTCCTTCTCGATCAGGGTGACGGAAAGGCCGAGCTCGGCCGCGCGGAACGCTGCGGCATAGCCGCCCGAGCCGCCACCAAGGATCACAAGGTCGGCGGAGGTGTCGGTCACTTCAGTACTCCTAGGCAGGCATTGTGGTGCTCATGGGGTGGGTTGCCGCGCTGAACGGCCGTTCGACCCACCTCATCTTGTCATCATGTACGGCAGGCTTGCGACCGAGCCGGGTCCGCGGGGTGGCGCCCGGGATAATGGGGCGGGCGACGACGTGACAGGTAGGCGAGAGGTGAGGTGGTCGAAGTGGGCCTTTTCGACTCGTTGCGGCGAAAGCGAAAGGGCGGCCAGAAGCCCGGTACGCTGCGCAAAGCCAGCTCGATCGACACTCAGCACCTTGACGAGTGGGCGGCGAGCAGGCGGGGTGTCGAGGCCTATGTGGAGCCGCGCACGAACGTGACCGAGACGACCGTGGTGTTGATCGCGCACGACGGGGAGTGGACCCGCAGGCGGATCGACAGCCTGGAGGTGGCCCAGCAGTTCGGGAAGAAGCGCTCGATGCCGGTCTACGAGGTCGCCAAGGTCGGTTACCCGCAGCGGATGCGCGACTACACCGAACGCCAGCGGATCCTGCAGCGCCGTCGTCGCCAGTCCGAGGACACCCCCTGACCCCCGAAATGCGGTGAACGTGGCTTTCGAGACGTTGAACGTCCCGAACGTTCCGTTCGCGGCGTCTGACGTCCTGATCGCCACGTTCAGGGCACTCCAGAGGTGGGTTACTCGCCGGTTTCGGTGAGCAGCCGCAGGTGCTCGGTCAGCAGGGCGCGGAAGCTGGGGTGCACGGTGGCGCCGAGTTCCCGGTCCCACTCCACGGCCCGCCACCCGGACTCGCCCCTGGCCAGCAGCACCACCCCGTAGGCACCCGGCTCGCTCACCAGCACGTGGCCCGATCCGCGGCGGCTGAGCTCCGCGACCCCCAGCAGCCGGGGGAACACCTCGTGCGCTGGCAGGCCGTTACTGGTGCGCAGGAACTGCCGGTAGTCTGCTGGCAACTCGACCCCGAGCAGGCGTTCCGCCCCGGCAACCTGCTCGGCGGTGGCCGGAGCGGGTGGCGGCCCCATCGCCCGCAGCTCCATGATCCGCTCGACCAGGCCGGACCAGTCCCGCGGACCTGCGGCGCTCCGGTAGCGGGTGCCCAGCGCGGCGGTCAGCTGATCCGCGCAGTCCCCTGCCCAGCCTGGCGCCAGGCCGAACGCCGTGCGCAGCGCGCCGCCCAGCAGCAGCGGCGCGAGGTGGCGGCAGCCTGCCAGCAGCTCCACCGGTGGCCGGGGCAGCAGGGCGGCCCGGTCGGCCCAGTGCGCCAGTGACTCGGTGACACCCTGCTCGGCCGCCCTGGCCCGGTCCTGTGCCTCGGCCGCGAGCACCCGCAGGGGGTCCGCCTGGCCACCCTGCTCCAGCTGGGCGGCCAGCCCGGAAAGGATCCGGCCCGGGGCGCCGTCACCGAGCAGGCCGGGCGGGATCGGTGACTCCCGCCGGGTGAGGTGCGCGCGGTGCGCCACCTCCTCGGCGTCCAGGTCCAGCGGTGGCAGCGCACCCGCCCAGTCCGGCCTGCCGCCGCGGGCGGCGAACAGCATCGCCCAGGCCCGCGCCGCCACCGGCCCCTCGGCCAGCGCGGTGGCCGGGCGCTCGGTCGCCTCCTGCCAGCGGCGGGCCAGCCGGTCGGCGGCCTCCGGCGAGCCGAGGCAGGCCAGCAGCAGCGCCGCGTGCCCCACCGTGGCGTCGACCCTGGCGTCGGCGGCCGTGAGCAGGTCGCGCACGGCCGCCTCGAGGTAGTCACCCGCCGCCCAGGTCATGGCTGCCGGCCTGGCTCAGCCGTGATCGGCGATATCGGCCAGCACCGCGGCGATGGTGCGCACCGGGACGCCGGTGCCGCCCTTGCCGGTGTAGCCCCACGGGGCCGAGGTGTTGAACGAGGGACCCGCGATGTCGATGTGCACCCAGGGCAGCCCGGCCGCGACGAACTCGCGCAGGAACACCCCGGCCGCGAGCATGCCGCCCCAACGCTGCCCGGTGGTGTTGGCGAGATCGGCAAGCCGGGAGTCGAGCTCGGCGCGCAGCTCCTCGGGCAGCGGCATGGCCCAGCCGCCCTCCCCGGTGGCTGCGGCGATCCCGGCCACCCGGTCGCGGAACTCCTCCGAGCCCATGATCCCGGCCGTGCGGTTGCCCAGCGCGACCAGCTGGGCGCCGGTCAGCGTGGAGGTCTCGATCAGGTAGTCCGGCTCGTCCTCAGCGGCCCGCACCATGGCGTCGGCCAGCACCAGCCTGCCCTCGGCATCGGTGTTGAGCACCTCGACGGTCTTGCCGCCGTACATGGTCAGCACGTCACCCGGCCGGTAGGCGGTGCCGGATGGCATGTTCTCCGCCAGCGGGATGTGCGCGACGACCTCGACCGGGTACTTCAGCTTCGCCGCCAGCACCACCGCGGCCAGCACCGCCGCGGCCCCGGACATGTCCGAGGTCATGTGGTCCATATTGGCCGCGGGCTTGATCGAGATGCCGCCGGTGTCGAAGGTGATGCCCTTGCCGACCAGCGCGACCTTCGCCCGTGCCTTTGCCGGGCGATGGGTCAGCTTGAGCAGCCGTGGCGGGCGGGAGGACCCGGCGCCCACGCCCAGGATGCCGCCGAACCCCTTGCGCTTGAGCGCCTTCTCGTCGAGCACCTCGAACTCGAGCCCGGCCGAGTCGGCCAGCTTCCGTGCCCGGTCGGCGAAGGAGGCGGGGTAGAGGTCGTTCGGCGGGGTGTTGATCAGGTCCCTGGCCACGATCACCGACTCGGCGATGGTGGTCGCGGCCTTCAGTGTGGCGCGGTGCGCGCGGGTGGTGCCCTCGGCCGGTGCCAGCACGTCCACGGCGGACACCGGGGCCTCGCCCTGCTCGGACTTGTACTGGGTGAAGGCGTAGGCGCCCAGCGCGGTGCCCTCCGCCGCGGCCTGCAGGTCCAGCGCGGACAGGGTGGTCAACGCCCGCGCGGTGCCTGCCAGTGCGCGGGCGGCGGCACCCGAGGCCCGCCGCACCTGTTCCGGGGTGTGCTCGCCCTCGGCATCCGGCTTGCCGAGGCCCGCGGCGAGCACCACGGCCGCGGGCAGCGCCCCCATCGTGGGCAGCTTCACGACCTCCTCGGCCTTGCCCGTCGCGCCGAGCGCGCGCAGCGCCTCCAGCAGCCTGCCGCCGATGGCCGCGTCCACCACCTCGGCGCCGCGCGCCAGCTCCACCCCTTCCGCGCCCTGCACCGTGCCGACCACGACGACCTCGGCCTTGGACTTGGCCAGGGCATCCTCGGTGTGCTGGGACAGGGCAAGCTTCGGCACGGTCACGGTGTCTCCTTGCACGTGGACTGGTGTACCGGGCGGGTGGCCCGGCCTGATCGTGAGCCATGCTAATGACGATCGGCGAACCGGAACGAAGTAGGTGGTCGGGTGCGACTCGGCGCGGGGCTGCTCGTGGTGCTCGCCGCGGGCGCGGGCACCGCGGGGTGGTGGCTGCCCGTGGGCATCCTGCTCGCCGGGCTGCTCGCCTTCGCCGCACGCCGGGCGGGCGCGGCGCCGAGCCAGGTGGGCGCGCTGCCGGGCCGGGCGGGCGCCCTGCGCTCGGCCACCGGGGCCGTGGCCGAGCTGAGCTGCCTTGCCCTGTACGCCTCGGTGTTCGCGGCCTACCTGCTGCCGGAGCTGCCTGCGCCCGCGGCACTCGGGTTCCTTGCCGTGGTGGCCGGGGCCGAGTTCGCGGGCCTGCGGGTCGACACCCACTACCGGCGGGTGCTCACCGGGCTGCTGCTGGCCGCCGCGGTCGCCTTCCTCGCGCTGTGCCTCGCGCTCGCCCCGGCACCCCGGCCGTTCCCGGTGACCGCGGGCGTTGCCGGCCTTCCGGTGGCGGTGGCACTGGCCTTCCCACTGTTCGCCGGGGCGAAGCGGATCCTGTCCGGCACGCTCGTCGCGCTCGCGGTGGCCGGGGCCGCGCTGTACCAGCTCGGCCCGGTGCGGCTGGGACTGTCGGCGACCTCGCTGCGGGACGTGCTCGCAGCGGCGGACGCGCGGGCCATGCTGCCGGTGCTGGCCGCCGCGGTGCTGCTGGCGACCGTGCCCGCGGCGCTGTCGGCCGGGTCCGGGGCACGCGGGTACCTCGAGCCCGTGCTGGGCCCGCGGCGGGGCCGGGTACTGGCGGTGCTGCCCGCCGCGGTGCTCGCCGGTGCGCTCGGCCCGGCCTCCGTGCTGGTGGTGGCCGGGGTGGCCACCCTTGCCGATGCGGCGACGACCGTGGCACTGCGCCGGTACCGTTCCCCTGGTGAGTGAGGCACCGAGGTGGCGGGCGGGGGAGACGGCCGTGCTGCGGTTCCTGCGTCCGGACGGGAGCGTCGGCCAGCACCATCCGTTGCGGGTACTCGCCGATGACGGCAGGTCCCTACTCGGCTGGCTGCCCGCGGGCACCGAGATCGTGGGCACCAGGCTGGCAGGCGGGCTGCACCGGCGGGAGGTCCCGCTGGCGGACCGGTTCCTGCTCCCGCGCGAACGATGCCGGGACACCTGGCGGGGCACCTCGACCCTGCGCCTGGTCAGTGAGGACCACTGGTCCTCGGTGTGGTGGTTCTTCGGCGGCGCGGGGGACTTCCTCGGCTGGTACGGGAACCTGGAGATTCCGCTCGGCAGGCGGCCCGGCGGGCCGGACCGGATGGACGGGGTGCTCGATCTCGCCGTCGACCCGGACGGGTCCTGGCGGTGGAAGGACGAGGACGAGGCGCTGGCCGCGGTGGAGGCGGGGCGGCTGACGGCGCCGCAGCTGGCCGCGCTGCGCGCCGAGGGCGAGCGGCTGGCCGCACTGGCCGAGGCCGGGGCGTTCCCCTTCGACGGCACCTGGACCGGCTTCCGGCCGGAGCCGGGCTGGACAGCACCGGAACTCCCGGCCGAGGTATGGGCCTCGCTCTAGGGGCTTGCTCCAGGACACTAGGACAGGGCCAGGACGATCAGCCCGAGTACCACGGCGGCCGCGGTGACCCCGATGAGCGAGGAGTTCGGCAGGTCCCGTGGGAAGACCTTGTCGTGCAGGCTGCGCCACCACATGACACCGAACACGGCGCCGATGATGCCGAGGAAGGCGCCGAACCCGCCGGCCATCCCGTAGCCGATCAGCACCACCAGGCCGGCCGAGAAGGTCAGCAGGGTGGCGGCGAGGAAGGTCTTTGCGTCGGAGGCCGCGCCCGCGGACACGCGGTTGCCGGACCGGGCGGCCGGTGAGTGCTGGTAGGTCACGTTCCCATCCTAGAGGTGCCGTTCGGGCGGCGCCGAATGTTCTGACTTCCTACTAAGAGCTACCATCTGTTCATGACGACCACGATGCCTTTCGCCCGTATCACCAACACGAACCCGGCTACCCCGGAGCGCGTGGCGGAGGTACTGGCGAATCCTGGCTTCGGGACGCACTTCACCGACAACATGGTCACCGCGCGCTGGACCGCCACACAGGGCTGGCACGACGCCGCGTTGCGCCCATACGAAGCATTCTCACTCGAACCGGCCACCTCGGTGCTGCACTACGGGCAGGCGATCTTCGAGGGGCTGAAGGCCTACCGGCAGCCGGACGGGTCGATCGCGACCTTCCGTGCCGAGGCGAACGCGGCCCGCTTCCGCACCTCGGCCCGGCGGCTGGCGATGCCGGAACTACCCGACGAACTCTTCCTCGGCTCCATCCGCGAGCTGCTCGGTGTGGACGAGCGCTGGGTCCCCAGCAAGCAGGGTTCCACGCTCTACCTGCGCCCGTTCATGATCTCCACCGAGGCCGGGCTGGGTGTGAACCGGCCAGCGGGCTCCTACCTGTACTCGCTGATCGGTTCGCCGGCCGGTTCCTACTTCACCGGCGGGGTCCAGCCGGTGAGCGTGTGGCTTTCCACCGAGTACACCCGTGCCGCGCCGGGCGGCACCGGTTTCGCCAAGTGCGCGGGTAACTACGCGGCCTCGTTCGTCGCGCAGGCGCAGGCCGTCGAGCAGGGCTGCGACCAGGTGGTCTGGCTGGACGCCGCCGAACATCGCTGGGTCGAGGAGATGGGCGGGATGAACCTGTTCTTCGTCTTCGGCTCGGGCAGCGACGCCCGCCTGGTCACCCCGGAGCTGACCGGCTCACTGCTGCCCGGTATCACCAGGGACTCGCTGCTCACCCTGGCCGCCGACTTCGGCTACCAGGTCCAGGAGCGCCGGATCTCCACCGAGGAGTGGGAGCAGGCAGCCACCTCCGGCGAGCTGACCGAGGTGTTCGCCTGCGGCACCGCCGCGGTGATCACGCCGGTCGGCCGGGTGAAGCACGACCGTGGTGAGTTCACCGTGGCGGATGGCGAGCCCGGTGAGGTGACCATGCGCCTGCGCGATGAGCTGACCGGAATCCAGGAGGGCACCCGCCCCGACCCGCACGGCTGGATGCACAAGGTCGTGTGAGCGGCCGCGCCTTCCTGACCGCGGCCTGAGCCGACCATGCGGGGCACTTCCGATCGTTCCGGAAGTGCCCCGCAGTCGCGTACTGTTCAGCCGCCGTAGCACGAACGCATCGCGAGCGGCTTCACGCGAGTGGCCCGGCCACCCCGGAGTCGGCGTGCGTGGCCACCTCGGTCAGCAACCTGGCGGACATGGCCAGCAGCGGCAACGCGGCCGCCGCACCGGCGCCCTCGCCGAGGCCGATGTCCAGGTCCACCAGCGGTTTCAGGTCCAGATGGTCCAGCACCATGGCGTGCGCGGGTTCGGTGGACCGGTGCGCCGCCGCCCACCAGGACCGGGCGCCCGGCGCCAGCTCCTCGGCCAGCATGGCGGCCGCGCCGACCGCGAGCCCGTCCAGCAGCACCGGCGTGCGCCGCACCGCGGCCTGGGCCAGGAACCCGGCCAGCGCGGCAAGGTCCGCGCCCCCTGCGGTGCGCAGCAGCGCCACCGGGTCCGTGTACACCGCGCGTGCCCTGCGCAGGGCGTCCCGCACGGCGGCGGCCTTGCGCATCCAGGTGGGGTCGTCGATGCCCGAGCCCCTGCCGACCACGGCCACCGGCTCGGCCCCGGTGAGTGCCGCGATCAGCACCGCGGACGGGGTGCTGTTCCCGATTCCCAGGTCGGCCGGGATCAGCAGGTCGGCCCCGGCGTCCACCTCGGCGTCGGCGATCCCGATCCCGGCGCGCAGCGCGGCCCGCACCTCGTCCTCGGACAGCGCGTCCTCGGTGTCGATCGACCCGGAGCCACGGCGGACCTTGAACTCGGCGACCGCCTGGTCCGGCTGCTCGGCGTCCACCGCGAGGTCCAGCACGCGAACCCCGGCGCCCGCGGTGGCAGCCAGCGCGTTGATCGCGGCCTCCCCGTTGCCCACGGCGGTCACCAGCTGCGCGGTGACCTCCCTGGAATAGGCCGAAACGCCCTTGGCCGCGATGCCGTGGTCCCCGGCGAAGACCACCACCCTTGGGCGGGTGACCGGCCGGGGCGGCGACTGCCCCTGACAGGCGGCGAGCCAGGCGCCCAGCTCCTCCAGCCTGCCGAGGGAGCGCGCCGGTTTGATCAGCGTGCCGTGCCGTCGCTCGGCCTCGGCGCGGGCGATCTCGTCCGGCAGGTCGATGTCGGGGAACTCGATGCTCTCGGCAGTGTTCTCGGCGTCCACGGGGCAACGCTATCGGGCCGTGCCGGTGGCCTGCTCGTAGGATATGGCGGCCATGTCTACCGCAGAGCCAGTTCCGACCGCGGCGGCCGTCGTATTGGCCAGCGGCGCCGGCACCCGGGTCGGTGCCGAACGGAACAAGGTCTACCTGCGGGTCGCGGGCCGGTGCCTGGTGTCCTGGTCGCTGGCCGCCTTCCACCAGGTACCCGGTATCGGCGTGCTGCTGCTGGTCGGCCGCCCGCAGGACGCCGAGCTGATCGCGGGGGTGCTGGCGGAGGAGGTGGACGCCGAGGTCGAGGTGGTCGACGGCGGCGCCAGCAGGCAGGAGTCCGAACTGCGCGCGCTGCGCCACCTCGCGGGGCGGATCGCGGCGGGCCGGATCGACACCGTGCTGCTGCACGACGGCGCCCGCCCGCTGGCCAGCCCGGCCCTGATCGGGGAGGTGCTGCGCACGGCCCGCGAGCACGGCGGGGCGATCCCCGGCCTGCCGGCCGAGGACGTGGTCGCGGTGAACCCGGACGGCACCCGGATCACCGGAGCGGGGCCGCACGGAGCGGTCCGCGCGCAGACCCCGCAGGGGTTCCGTGCCGGGCCCCTGCTCACTGCCTACGAGCGGGCGGCGAGCGAGGGGTTCAGCGGGACCGACACGGCCTCCTGCATGGAGCGCTACTCCGAGGTCCCGGTGCACTGGGTGCGTGGGGAGCGGGAGAACCTCAAGGTCACCTACCCGCACGACCTGCTGGTCGCCGAGCGGGTGATCAAGGGCTCTGCGTCAGCTCCGGATCACGCTCGATGACGCCCTCCAGCACCGTGTCGATCTCCCGCAGCAGCTCGTGCTCGAGCTTGACTCCAACCGCCTTGACGTTCTCGTGCACCTGCTCGGGGCGGGAGGCGCCGATGATCGCCGAGGCCACGTTCGGGTTCTGCAGCACCCAGGCCACCGCCAGCTGCGCCGGCGAGAGTCCGGCCTGCTCGGCCAGCGGCCGCAGCCGCTGCACCCGCTCCAGCACGTCCTCATCGAGGAACCGCTTGACGACGTTGGCGCCGCCGCCCTTCTCGTCGGTGGCCCGTGAGCCCTCCGGCACCGGCTGCCCCGGCCGGTACTTGCCGGTCAGCACGCCCTGCGCGATCGGGGACCAGACGATCTGGCTGATCCCCTCCCGCTCCGAGGCCGGGATGACCCGGGACTCGATGACCCGCCACAGCGCGTTGTACTGCGGCTGGTTCGAGATGAAAGGAACCTTCAGCTCGCGGGCGATGGCGGCGCCGCGGGTGATCTCCTCCGCGGTCCATTCCGACACACCGACGTAGAGCACCTTGCCCTGGCGCACCAGGTCGGCGAAGGCCAGGAAGGTCTCCTCGAGCGGCACCGTGCGGTCGAACCGATGCGCCTGGTAGACGTCGATGTAGTCGGTCCGCAGCCGCTTCAGCGAACCATGGGCCGCCTCCATGATGTGCTTGCGGCCCAGCCCCTTGTCGTTCGGACCGCCGGGTCCGGTCGGCCCGAACACCTTGGTGAGGATCTCCAGGCTCTCCCTGCGCTGCCCGGCGAGGCCACGGCCGAGCACCGACTCGGCGGCGGTGTTGGCGTAGACGTCGGCGGTGTCGAAGGTGGTGATGCCGGCATCCAGTGCCGCCTTGATGCAGGCCTGCGCCTGCTCCTCCTCGATCTGTGATCCGTGGGTAAGCCAGTTGCCGTAGGAAACCTCGCTGACGGAGAGACCGCTACGGCCGAGACGACGAAACTCCATGCAGGGCAGCCTAAACCGAATTCATTCGCATTGCTAACGACCCGGAGTGGCTCCAGCCCGGCTCCGGTGATCAGTCGATCGCGTCGCCGGGGCGGACCCGCGGCTTGGGCACCCGCAGCTTGCGGATCTGGCTGGCCCGGATGAAGGCGTACCAGCCGATCGAGGCGCCCTTGACGGTTTCCTTGGGGAACTTCTCCCGTACCTGCTTGGCCACCCGCCTGCCGTTCAGGAAGCCCTCCACGACCATGCCGAGCAGCATCACCGTGCACAGCAGGGTCGCGTACTGCTGCACCACCGGGTAGGGGATCAGCAGCGCGATGAACACCCCGACCGCCAGCGGCATGAAGAGGCCGAGCACATGCCGCCGCGAGTCCACCAGGTCACGCACGTAGGCCTTGACCGGGCCGCGGTCCCGGGGCAGCAGGTAGCGGTCGTCGCCCGCGTTCATCCGCTCCCGCCGCTCCTTGGCCGCGGCCCTGCGCTCTTCCTTGCTGACCGGGTTCTTCTTGCGCTGCTCGCGGCTGCGCTTCATCGCCTCGCGGGTGGTGCGCGGTGGCGGGGCCACCGGCCCCCTGCGTTTGCCCTCGGCCTCCCTGCGCTTGGGCGTGGCACGTCCCTTGGCCGGGGTGTAGGCCCGTGGCACGTGAGATTCACCGCTCTCGTCCGTCTCGACGGCGGTGCCCTCGGCCTCGTCGGCCGCTGTAGTGGTATTACGGCGCAGGAACCTCACCCGTTCAGGATATTGCAGGCCGTGCCGGTGATGTTCAGCCGGTCAGCAGATGTGTCACCATGGAGGTCGGCGCTACGGCGCGGAACAGAACGGGCAGCCGGGGTGTTGAGACATGTGAGCAAGCACCGGGACCCGATCCAGCGACACCCGAGGGAGATCCATGACTACCGCTGAGCAGACCGGCTCGACGCAGGCGGAGGCCGGCGAGGCTACCCACGGCGTGAACGTGACCGACGCCGCGGCGGCCAAGGCGAAGGCCCTGCTGGAGCAGGAGGGCCGCGACGATATGCACCTGCGGATCGCCGTGCAGCCCGGGGGTTGTGCCGGCCTGCGCTACCAGCTCTTCTTCGATGAGCGCAGCCTCGACGGTGACCTGTTCCGTGAGTTCAACGGCCTGCAGGTGGCCGTGGACCGGATGAGCGCCCCCTACGTGCAGGGCGCCGAGATCGACTTCGTGGACACCATCGAGAAACAGGGCTTCACCATCGACAACCCGAACGCGGGCGGCTCCTGCGCCTGCGGCGACTCCTTCCACTGAGGTCCTTCCACACCCGAAACACACGAAAAGGGCGCTGGTTACCCCGCGGTGAACCAGCGCCCCTTCGTGCGCTCTCGTGCGCGCCGCGCTAGATGTAGGCGTCCAGCTCGGCGACCTGGGCGTGGCATGCCTCGTCCACCCGCCAAGGGGTGGCGGCCCGCGGCCTCGGTACGGCTCGCTGCTCGCGGCACAGGTCCTGCGGGATCTCGGCACAGTCGGCGATCAGCTCGCCGAGGGTCTCGGGTTCGGTGACGGTGCTCACCCCACTCACGGTAAGCAGCCGGGAACCGGCGCGGAATGCTTACCGATCGGTAGCCGTGGCTTCCTACCCGGAAGGGTGAGCTGCCGCCGGGTGTCCGCGGTCAGGACGGCAGCTCGTCCTCCTCCACGATCTGGCGCACCTCGACCTCGACCTCCTCGAACAGGTCCGCGTACTCCTTGGCGTACCGGACGGCCTCCGCCCGGTCCGCCGCGTTGATCAGGGCGAAACCCCCGATGACCTCCTTGGCCTCGGTGAACGGCCCGTCGGTCGCGGTGTTCGCCCCGCCGCGGGTCTTGCGCACCCGTGCCCCCTTCGCGGAAGGGTGCACCCCCTCGGCCGTGATCAGAATGCCCCGCTCGGTCCAGTCCTGGATGCACGCGCTGATCTTCTCGACGAACTCCGGGCCGGGGTTCCACTCCGGGGCACGCTCGTCGAGCCGGTGCATCATCAGAAATCGCATGGTCGCTCCCTTGTCTCCGGCCGGGCCCGGCCCGTCCGGGCGCGCGAGGTGGCCGTCGGCTACGCGTCGAACGAGGGCCTTCCGGTTCGACACTTTCTTCGTGCGCATCGTGCCGCACTGGTGCCGTCAGGGGATTTCGAGAACAAGTTCTAGTAACTGACCGAAGGCTTCGCTAGCCTTCCAGCATGATTGGCACGGTCGTATGGGGAACCGGGAACTGCGGGCGAGCGGCCATCCGCGCCGTCGAAGCTCATCCGGCACTGCGGCTGGCCGCCGTGCTGGTGCACGATCCGGGCAAGGTCGGCATGGACGCGGGCGAGCTCGGTGGGGTCGGTCGTGAGCTGGGCGTACTGGCCACCGATGAGGTCGAGGCTGTGCTCGCCACCGGCCCGCGGGCCGTGGTGTACGCGGCCAGCGGCGACACCCGGCCGGAGGGTGCGCTGGCGGACATCTGCCGGGCGATCCGGGCCGGTGCCGTCGTGGTCACCCCCGCGCTGCACACCCTCTACGATCACCGCAGCGCCCCGGCGGAGTTACGAGAACCGGTTCTCGCCGCGATTCAGCAGGGCGGCGGATCGCTGTTCGTATCCGGGGTCGATCCCGGCTGGGCCAATGACGTGCTGCCCGCGCTGCTCAGCGGGCTCGGCACCACCGTGCAGGCGATCCGGTGCCAGGAGATCTTCGACTACTCCAGCTACGACCAGCCCGATGCGGTCCGCAACCTGGTCGGCATGGGTAAGCCGATGGACTACCAGGCGCCGATGCTCGCGCCGGGCGTGCCCACCATGGTGTGGGGCGGGCAGCTGCGGCTGATCGCCAGGGCTCTGGCGGCCGAGCTGGAGGACGTCAGGGAGACCCTGGAGCGGCGCCAGCTGGAGCGCTCGGTGCGCAGCGCGGCGATGGGGGAGTTCGAGGCGGGCACCCAGGGCGCGGTGCGGTTCGAGGTGCAGGGGATCGTCGGCGGCGAGCCGCGCATCGTGGTCGAGCACGTCACCCGGATCCACCCTTCCTGCGCGCCGGACTGGCCGACGCCACCCAACCAGGCCGGGGCGCACCGGGTGATCATCGAGGGTCTGCCGCGCATCGAGGTCACCGTGGAGGCAACCGACGAGGGTGGCAACGCTTCCGCCGGTGGCAATGCCACCGCGGTCGGCAGGCTGGTCGGCGCCATCGACTGGCTGGCCGAAGCCGAGCCCGGCCTGTACGACGCACTCGACGTCCCGCTCCGCCCCGTGGCAGGCAAACTCGGAAGGAGCCCACGATGAACATCGACATTCCCGAGGGCAAGGACGCCATCGCCTACATATGGGGCGAGCTGGTCCCGGAGATCGGGGCCGCGGCCTCGAACTTCTCCCTGGCCGTGTACGCGCACACCACCCTCGGGCTGCGCGAGTTCGAGGCGGCCCGGCTGCGGATCGCGCAGCTCAACGGCTGTGTGTTCTGCCTGGACTGGCGCACCGAGCGGGACGGGCAGAAGGTCGAGGAGGGGTTCGCCGATGCGGTGACCCAGTGGCGCACCACCGGCGTCTTCGACGACCGCACCCGGCTGGCCGCCGAGTACGCCGAGCGGTACGCCCTGGACCACCACGGGCTGGACGAGGAGTTCTGGGCCCGGATGACCGCGCACTACAGTCAGGCCGAGATCGTGGAGCTGAGCATGAGCATCGGTTCCTGGCTGGCCTTCGGGCGGCTCAACCACGTGCTTGGCGTCGACACCCAGTGCGTGCTGCCCCAGCCCTGAGCCGCGTCACAGGTCGGTGGCGATGATCCGTTCGATGTTCCGTTCGGCCAGCGCGGTGATGGTGACGAACGGGTTCACGCTGGCGTTGCCGGGGATCAGCGAGCCGTCCATCACGTACAGCCCGGGATAGCCGTGCAGGCGGCCGTGATTGTCGGTGGCCTTGTTCAGCACCACGCCGCCGAGCGGGTGATACGTGAGGTGGTCGCCCCAGATCTTGTAGGCGCCGAAGAGATCGGTCCGGTAGATCGTCCCCTCCTTCGCGTTGATCCGGTCGAAGATCGTCTTGGCGGCGTCGATGGCGGGCTGTTTCCATCCGGCCTGCCAGTCGAGGTCCACCCTGCTCGCCTCCGCGTTCCAGCTGAACCGGGCGCGGTGCGGGTTCCTGGTGATCGAGAGGTAGAAGGAGGCGTAGGTCTCGATACCGGTGGGCAGCGGCGCGACCTCGGCGAACGCGCCGCCCGCCGCCCAGTTGTCGATACCCGCCGTGGGCATGGCCGACTGCAGCTTGCCGGTCGGGTCCCACAGGTGGTTGGCGCGGCCGCACATCACGTTGCCGTTGTCGCCCCAGCCCTTGCCGACCTCGCCGTTCAGGGCGGGCAGCACCCCGGTGGCGCGCAGCCGGGTGAGCAGCTTGCTGGTGCCCGCGCTGCCCGCGGCGAAGAACACCCGGTCCGCGGTCACGGTCTTGCCGGCGACCGTGCCGCCGGTGGTGTCGAGCTGGTCCATGCCGACCGCGTAGCCGCCCGCGGGCAGTGGGGCGACCGAGGTGACCCGGTGCAGCGGGGAGATGGTGACCCTGCCGGTCGCCCTCGCCCTGGCCAGGTAGGTCTGCTGTAGCGACTTCTTGCCGTGGTTGTTGCCGTAGAGCACCTCACCGGCAAGGGCCGACTCGGGAACGGTGCCCGCAGCCTCCCGCTCCATGTAGTCCCAGTCGTACACATTGGGCACGAAGACGAACGGGAACCCGGACCGCTGGGCGTGTTTGCGACCGACCCTGGCGTACTGGTAGCAGTCGGTGGCTTCCCACCAGGCCGGGTCCACATCGGTGACGCCGAGCCCGGTGTTGGCTCGCGGGTAGTAGGTCGAGTACATCTCCCCGGCGTCCACCGAGGGCAGGATCTCGCCGAAGTTCTCCCGCCTCGGCGTGACCGCCATACCGCCGTTGACCAGCGAGCCGCCGCCGACGCCGCGGCCCTGGTAGATCAGGATGCCGCCGAAGTCCTCGGCGTCCAGGATCCCCGTGTAGCGGGGGACGTCCTTGTCCAGCGGGAAGCCGAGGAAGTTGCTGATCGGCTGCTTGGTCCTGGTGCGCAGCCAGAAGGAGCGGTAGTCCGGCGCGGTCGTGTTGGCGAAGATCTTGCCGTCCGGTCCCTGGGTGTCCCACGCCATGCCCATCTCGATCATGTGCACCGGAACCCCGGCCTCGGCCAGCCGCAGTGCGGTGACCGCGCCGCCGTATCCGGTGCCGATGACCAGAACCGGTACATGGGCTCCACCCGCGATCGGGGCGGCGGCCGCCGCGGGCCGCGCCCGCGCCGGGACTCCCGACAGGCCCGCGGCGGCAATAATAGAACTCGTTCCTGCTATGAACCCACGCCGGGAGACACGACTGGACTTGTTGCTTTGCAGGAAGTTGTCATCCATGTGACGCTCCTCACTGTGCGACAGTGAGAACAAGTTATACGTGAGATTCACGATCCACGTAACCGCGTACCGGCAGGTAACTTGTCCGTATCGGGGTCGCGCCGGGGACCCCGGAGGAGGACATAGCCGAACAGCACCGTCATCGCGATGCAGCCCGCCCACATGGCCTGCTGCCAGCCATCGACGAAGGACTCCTTGGCGGCGCGGACCAGCGAGTGCGCCTGGGGTCCTGCGGCCTCGGCGGCTTCGAGTGCGTTGGCGACCCCTGCCCGTGCGGCCCCGGCTGCCGCGCCGGAGACGCCGTCGAGCCGGGAGCCGATGGCGTCCCGGTAGCCGGCCGACAGGACCGCGCCGAGCAGTGCGATGCCGAGCGCGGTGCCGAATTCCCTGGTCACGTCGTTCAGGGCGGAGGCGACGCCTTGCCGCTCGCGCGGCAGCGCGCTGGTGATGGCCTCGGTGGACGGGGTCATCGAAAGGCCCATGCCGAGTCCCATCACCAGCATGCCGGGCAGCACCGAAAGGTACCCGCCCGTGACGGAGACGAACGTGGCCAGCAGGGCCAGGCCGGTGCCGCCGAGGAGGATGCCGGACGCCATCGTCGCCCGGCTGCCGATGCGTGCCGCTACCCGCGGCGCCAGGCCGGAGGCGGACATCAACAGCAGCGCCATCGGCATCAGTGCCAGGGTGGAACGCAGGCCGGACCAGCCGAGCACGGCCTGGAAGTAGGGGAAGAGCACGACGAAGATGCCTGCCTGCACCCCGAACACCGCCAGCAGCGACACCGAGCCACTGGCCAGGCCGCGTTCACGGAAGAGCCGGACGTCGAGCAGGGGAGCCTTCCTGCGCAGCTCCCACAGCACGAAGCCGATGGCGGCGAGGACTCCGACGAGGAGGCTCAGCAGCGTGCCGGGCGCGGTCCAGCCCCGTTCGGGGCCCTCGTGCAGGACGAAGATGAGGCCGAGCACGGCGACCACGGAGGTCAGCGAGCCGATGGTGTCGAACCCGTGCCGCGACCGCTCCCTGGAGTTCGGGACCGACCGCAGCGCCATGGCGGCCGAGATGAGGACGAGCGCCACCGGCAGCACGAACAGCCACCGCCAGCTGGCCAGGTCCACCAGCAGGGCCGAAAGGTACATCCCCAGGATGCCGCCACCGCCCGCGACACCGGTCCAGACACCGATCGCCTTGGAGCGTTCCGCATCGGGGAAGGTCGAGGTGATGACGGCGAGGGTGACCGGCATGATCATCGCCGCGCCCACCCCGCTGAGGAACCGCGCGATGAGGAGGATCTCGGCCGAGGGGGCCAGTCCGGCGGCCGCGCTGGCCACCCCGAAAACCGCGAGGCCGGTCAGCAGCACCGGCTTGCGGCCCCACCGGTCGCCGACCGCGCCGAGCGGGAGCAGCAGGGCGGCGAGGCTGATCGCGTAGATGTTGATGATCCACAGCACGGTGCTCTGCGCGATGCCGAACTCGACGGCGAGCTGTGGCTGGGCGACGTTCAGGCCGGTCACCGAGGCGATGACGGCCATCAGTGCGATGCAGACCGCGACCAGGATCGCGCGACGCCTGCGCGGGTCCTGGATGGTCGGGTCGGGCTCGCCCGTCTGGGTGGGCACGGGGCTACCCATGCTCTCTCCTCCGCGGCTTTGCGCGCTTCCGCGATCGTGTCGACGGGGTGCCGCTCATGATCCAGCGCAGGGTCGCCACCGCATGCACCCCGCCGCCCCGATAGCGGGCCTTCGGCCGGGGCGCGCGCCGTGGTCGCCATGGGTGCCGCGGCTCGGCACGGGCTTTCATACTCTCTCCTCCGCGGCTTTGCGCGTTTCGCGGCGCCGGGTGGCGCGCACGACGACGTCGTGCAGGGGGAGCTGCTCGCCCCCATGCCCGGTGCGGGTGCGGTGGCACTCCTCGGCGGTGGCGACCTGCCAGGCCGGCTCGTCCAGACGTGCCGTGATGGCCGCGGCGGTGACCGAGGCCTCCGCGGGCGGATGGTTCCCGGAGCCGTGGGTGTGCAGGTGGCCGACGATCAGCAGGGTGCCACCGGGCGCCACCCATCCCGCGATCCGGTCGTAGAACTCCAGCTGCGGCATCGCCGGATGGGCGTAGTGGGTCGTGACCAGGTCGAACCGCCTGCCCGGCTGCCAGCGGCTCACATCCGCCTCGACCCACCGCAGCCGTTCGGATGCTCCGGCGGCCCGTGCCTGCTCGGCGGCACGGGCGAGCGCCGCGGCGGAGATGTCGGCCGCGGTCACCTGCCACCCGTGCGCGGCGAGCCAGATCGCCTCGGCGCCGGCCCCGCATCCCGCGTCCAGTGCCGTGCCCGGTACCAGTTCGGCGGTCTCCCGCGCCAGGTACGGGTTCGGTGGGTTGCCGCCGGAGCCGCCCTGTTGCCAGTGCTGCTCCCAGTACTCCCTGTCGAATGCATGCGCCATGGCGTGATCGTGACAAGCGCGCGGACCAAACGGCAAAGACTGTTGCCGAATGGCAAAATGGAGGCATGGACGAGGCGACGGACCGCACCCTCGATGCCGTCGGGCCGAGACTGAAGCAGCTACGCCAACGCCGGGACATCACCCTGGCCGATCTCGCCACCGAGACGGGCATCTCCACCAGCACGCTCTCCCGGCTCGAGGCCGGCCTGCGCCTGCCGACGCTCGAGCAGCTGCTGCCGCTGGCCCGCGCCTACGGGGCGACCCTGGACGAACTCGTCGACGCACCGCCCACCGGCAACCCGCGGGTCAACCTGCGCCCGATCACCTGCGCCGACGGATCCACCATCCTGCCGCTGACCCGCAGGCCGGGAGGCATCCAGGCCTACAAGTTCGTCCTGCCGAGCGGGGACGACGGCGCCGAGCCCGACCTGCGCACCCACGAGGGGTATGACTGGGTCTACGTGCTCAACGGCACGCTGCGGCTGGTCCTCGGCGAGCACGACCTCCTGCTCAAACCGGGGGAAGCCGCCGAGTTCGACACGCGCACCCCGCACTGGTTCGGTGCCACCAGCGCAGGCCCGGTCGAGTACCTCAGCCTGATCGGAAGGCAGGGGGAACGCGCACACATCCGCGCCGCCCCGAAGGCCCCGCAAGCACCCTGAACGTGGCTTTCCGGACGTTCAACGTCCCAAATGTGCCGTTCGCGACGCTGAGCGTCTCGAACGCCACGTTCAGGGCTTTGGCGGGTCAGACGTGCACGGGGTACTGCGGTTCCGGGATCTCCGGCTTGATCCGGTGCTCCACGAAGATGCCGTGCCACAGCATGAACACCAGCAGCGCCCACAGCCGCCTGCTGTGGTCCAGGGTGCCTGCCTTGTGCTCGTCCAGCAGCCGCAGCACGGCCTGCTTGTCCAGCAGGTCCTCGGTGCGGGAGTCGGAGATGATGCCGCGGGCCCAGTCGTACATCTCGTCCCGCAGCCACAGCCGGATCGGCACCGGGAAACCGAGCTTGCGCCGGTTCAGCACGTGCGCGGGCACGATGCCGTCCAGCGCGCGCCGCAGCGCGTACTTCGTGGTCTCCCTGGTGATCTTCTGATCCAGCGGGATGCTCGCGGCCACCCGGAAGACCTCCGGGTCCAGGAAGGGCACCCGCAGCTCCAGCGAGTTGGCCATGGTCATCTTGTCCGCCTTGACCAGGATGTCCCCGCGCAGCCAGGTGAACAGGTCCACATGCTGCATCCGGGACACCGGGTCCCAGCCCGCCGAGGCCCGGTACCAGGGCCCGGTGACGTCCTGGTGCCCCACGCCCTCGGTGAAGGTGCGCAGCACCCCGCGCAGCTGGTCGTCCCGGAAGATCCGGGCGTTGCCGTAGTAGCGCTCCTCCAGCGGCAGCGAGCCGCGGCGCAGCAGGTCCTTGCCCCTGGTGCCCTCCGGGATCTTGGCGGACACCTTGCCCAGCAGCCTGCGCACCCCGCCGGGAATCTTCTCGAACGGGGCCAGCGACAGCGGCTCGCGGTAGATCGTGTACCCGCCGAACAGCTCGTCCGAGCCCTCGCCGGACAGCACCGCCTTCACGTGCTTGCGCGCCTCGCGGGCGATGAACCACAGCGGGACCAGCGCCGGGTCGGCCACCGGGTCGTCCAGGTACCAGACGATCAGCGGCAGGCTCTCCATCATCTCCTCGGCGGACACCGTGCGCACCACGTGCTTGACGCCGATCGCGGCCGCCGACTCCGCGGCCACGTCCACCTCGGAGTAGCCCTCGCGCTCGAACCCGGTGGTGAAGGTGATCAGGTTCGGGTTCTGCTCCTTGGCCAGCGCGGCGATCGCCGTGGAGTCGATGCCGCCGGAAAGGAACGCGCCCACGGTCACGTCCGGGTCGGCGATCATGTGCTTGGCCACCGAGTCCCGCATCACGTCCGCGATCCGGTGATGCAACTCGGCCGCCTCCCCGGCCCCGGCGACCGGCCGGGTGTCGAACTCCGGGACGAAGTACCGCTCGGTGGCCAGCTCACCGCCGGGGGAGACGGTGAACGAGGTGCCGGACTGGATCCTGCGGATCCCGCTGTGCAGGGACTCCGGCTCCGGCACGTACTGCAGGGCCAGGTAGTGCTGCAACGCGGTCCGGTCCAGCTGCTGCGGCACGCCGAGTACCTCGGACAGCTCCAGCAGGCTCTTCTTCTCGCTGGAGAAGGCCACCCCGCCGGGGCCATGGGAGTAGAACAGCGGCTTGATGCCGAAGGGATCGCGGGCGCCGAAGACCACCTTCTCCCGCGCGTCCCAGATCAGGAAGGCGAACATCCCGCGCAGCCTGGCCACCGCGGCGCGGCCGAGATGGTGGTAGGCAGCGACAATGGTCTCCGCGTCCCCCTCGGTGGTGAACTCGGTGCCGTACTCCGCCGCCAGCTCCGCGCGCAGCTGCTGGAAGTTGTAGATCTCACCATTGAAGTTGATCGTGTACCGGCGGGGCGACTCCGGCGGGCCCCAGGTCAGCGGCTGGTGCGAATGCTCGACGTCGATGAAGGCGAGCCGGTTGAAGCCGTAGACCACCTCGGCATCCGCCCAGGTGTCGGTCTCGTCCGGGCCACGGTGCCGCTGGCAGCGCAGCGCCGCGCCGACCGCGTCCCGGGCCTTCACCGCATCGTCTTCGCTGGCACAGACCAGTCCAAGCAGGCCGCACACGCCTCGTCACACACCTCAGGTCGTCACCGGATCTCCGAGTGGCCAAGTATGCCGGTCCGCCGACACGCCGCCGCGCCGGGTAGTAACGCTCACACTCACCCCTTGTCCTGCGCGGCGGGGCAATTCGGCTAGGCTCCGCCTGTCAGAAAGATCGGGCAAGGAGGCTGGGTGAAACGGCACGGCGCGATGCGCGTTGCGGAGCACGCCAGGGCCACACGACCGGCTAGGGCCGGGAAGGTCGCTGCGCTCGCCGGGCTGGTCGCTGCCACGGTGACCGGTTGTTCCGGTGACGAGATCCTGCGGTTCGGCTGGCCGGAGGCGGTCACCCCGCAGGCCGAGCAGATGCGCCAGCTGTGGACCTGGTCGGTGGTCGCCGCGCTCGTCGTGGGCGTGATCGTCTGGGGCCTGATCTTCTGGACCATTGCCTTCCACCGGAAGAAGAAGACCGACGAGGGCCTGCCAAGGCAGTTCCAGTACAACATGCCGCTGGAGCTCTTCTGCGTCGTCGTGCCGGTGATCATGGTCTGCGTGCTGTTCTTCTTCACCGCCACCACCGAGAACAGCGTGCTGGACAAGGACGAGGACCCGGACGTCACGGTGGACGTGGTCGCCTTCCAGTGGAACTGGGAGTTCCGCTACCCGGGCACGGACAACGGCGAGGGCGAGCCGATCCGCACGGTCGGCAGCTCCACCGAGATCCCGCTGCTGGTGCTGCCGACCAACCAGGTCATCCAGTACGACCTGGTCTCCACCGACGTGATCCACTCGTTCTGGGTGCCGGAGTTCAACTTCAAGCGCGACGTGATGCCGCACCCGGAGAAGAACAACCAGGACAACTCCTTCCAGAACACCATCGACAGGGAGGGCGCCTTCGTCGGCCGCTGCGCCGAGCTGTGCGGGACCTACCACTCGGTGATGAACTTCGAGGTGCGGGCCCTGTCCCCGGACAAGTTCGACCGCTACCTCGAGCTGCGTGGCCAGATCAACCCGAACACGGGGCGGCCGGCCACGGCTGCCGAGGCGTTGTCCGCGATGCAGGCGGAGGGCTGCGGTGAGGTGTGCGCCCCGCTGGCGACCACCACCCAGCCGTTCGACACCGACCGCACCGCGCGGACCGCATCCGGCTGACGCGCGGCCGCCACGCACCGACCACAAGGCCTCAGCAAGAGTAGTAAGGACACGTCCATGAAGGTCGAAGCCCGGGTCTTCGAAATCGTCACGGTCTTTGCCTTTCTCGTCGCGGTCATCTACGCCGTCCTGACCGCCTACATGACCGAGGACGGCGTGGAACCGGTCGGCACGGTCGCGCTGATCCTCACCGGCGGGCTGGCGCTGCTGGCAGGCAGCTACTTCCGGTTCGTGGCCCGCCGGATCGAGACCCGGCCGGAGGACAACGAGGACGCCGAGGTCAGCGACGGCGCCGGTGAGCTCGGCTTCTTCAGCCCCGGCAGCTACTGGCCGATCGCGCTGGCCGCTGCCGCCGCGTTCGGTGGTATCGCGCTCGCCTTCTTCCACATCTGGATGCTGATCATGGCGATCGTCGCGCTGCTGATCGCCATCGGCGGCCTGGTGTTCGAGTACCACACCGGCCCGAACGAGGAGTGAGCGCGGCGGCGAGTACCGCAGCCATGCCGATGCCCTCGGCGAGGGTGAGCCGGTGGCCGTACCCCAGCATGTCCACCAGCACCGCGACCACCGGATACAGGTAGGAGATCAGCGCCACCGTTCCGGTGGGCAGCCGCCCGATACTGCCGTACATCAGCACGTACAGCAGCGCGGTGTGCACCGTGCCGAGCAGCACCAGCCAGGCCAGCCCGCCCGGATCGGCGGGTAGTGGCGCCACCAGCAGCGCGGGAGCCAGCAGCACCGAGCCCACCGTGCACTGGATCGCGGCCAGCAGGTGTGGCCGCAGATGCGAAAGCCGCTTGGCGATCAACGAGGCACCGGCGTACAGCGTGGCCGCCGCCAGCGCCAGCGCGATCCCACCGAGCCCGGCCGGCTGCCCGCCGCTGCCGTGCGCCCCCAGCGAGATCAGCGCCACCCCGCCGAACGCGATCACCGCGCGCACCAGGTGGCTGCCGGTCACCCGCTCGCCGAGCAGCAGTGCGGCCAGGCCTACCAGCAGCAGCGGTTGGGTGTGGTACACCACCGTGCTCACCGAGATCGAGGACAGCGCGTAGGAGGCGAACAGCAGCACCCAGTTGCCCACCAGCAGCACCCCGCCGAGCACGGCCAGCCCGAGGTCGGCCCGGCCGATCCGCAGCGCCGATGGCCGCAGCCAGCCTCGCGCCGCGCACCACAGCACCAGCAGCAGCCCGCCGACCAGGCACCGGGCGAAGGCGACCGCGGGTGCCTGCGCCCCGCTTTCCAGTACGACCGCGCCGATCGTGCCGGAAAGGGCCATCGCCGCGCTCCACCGCGCGAGCGCGCCGGTGTCCCGGGGTGCGGTGGGGGTTATCGGTTCCGTCGTGGTTGTCATGCGGCCAGCTTCGGCGCTGGCGGGCGGGCCCACGAGTGGCAGACCTGACAACGGTCGCAAAACTTGTGACATGCTGGCCGGCATGCAGGTCAACCGGGTGGCCGTCGTGGTGGCCGACAGGGTGTCCCCGTTCGAGCTCGGTGTCGCTTGCGAGGTCTTCGGCACCGACCGCAGCGCCGACGGCATGGACGGCTGGGAGTTCGCGGTCTGCTCCCCCGGCGGCGAGCCGGTGCGCAGCTGGTCCGGTTTCGACCTCGGCGGGCTGGCCGGGCTGGACTTCGCCGACTCGGCCGACCTGCTGGTGGTGCCGACCTGCGAGCCACGCAGCGCGGAACCGCCGCGGCCGGTGCTGGAGGTGCTACGCGCGGCCGCCGACCGGGGCGCCTGGGTGGCCGGGTTCTGCGCCGGGGTGTTCTCGCTGGGCTACGCGGGCCTGCTGGACGGCAGGCGATGCACGGTGCACTGGGTCTACGAGCGTGAGTTCCGCGCCCGCTTCCCGGCAGCCGAGGTCGATCCCAGCGCGCTGTACGTGGACGACGGCGGGGTGCTGACCAGCGCCGGAACGGTGGCCGCCGTGGACCTGTGCCTGCACCTGGTGCGCAGGCTGCGCGGGGTGGCCGCGGCGAACGCGCTGGCCAGGCGGATGGTCGCCGCCCCGCACCGGGCCGGGGGCCAGGCGCAGTTCGTCGAGGCCCCGGTACCGGAGGGGTCCGCACCGGAGGACGCGATGATCGCCGAGGTGCTCGAGTGGATCGAGCGACGGCTGGACCAGCCGGTTTCCGTCGCCGAGCTGGCTCGCCGCTGCGGGCTGCGGGAACGCACCTTTCTGCGCCGGTTCACCGCGGCCACCGGGAGCACGCCGCACCGGTGGCTGACCGAGCGCAGGCTGGACCGGGCGCAGGCACTGCTGGAAGCGGGCACCCTTTCCGTCGAGGACATCGCGGTGGCATGCGGGTACGCCTCGGCCGCGGCGCTGCGGCACCAGTTCACCCGCTTGCGGGGCACCAGCCCCAGCGCGTACCGCCGCGCGTTCGCCCAGGTCACCCCGCTGACGGAATGAGCGCGCTGGCTGCCGCGTTGGACGGAAAAAGGGGGTTCCGGGGGCTAGCCCCAGGGTTATTCTGGGGGTGTTCCCTGATCCGCACAGCTCGTTGCAGGGGGCACAGTTGGTGAGGCAGCCCAGGCTGCCCGCTACTGCGCCACGAGTTGAATGGAGAAGGCCGTGTTCGAGGACCTGATGCCCGACCTGGGCGCGCTGCCGCCGCTGGCCGTGCTGGTGACGGTCTTCGTATTGGCCTTCCTCGAGACCAGTCTGTTGGTCGGCGTGTTTCTTCCCGGTGAAGTGCTGCTGGCCGGGTGCATCGGTGTGCTGCACGTGGCCTGGTCCCCGCTGGCCGGCCTGGTCGCCGCCGCCGGTTGCCTGGCAGGGCAGCTGGTCGGTTACCTGATCGGGCGCAGGGTCGGACCGGCACTCCAGCGCGGCTGGATCGGCCGCAAGACCGACCCGCGCCGGTGGGCGCAGGCCGAGCAGCTGGTGCGCAGCTCCGGCGGCTGGCTACTGGTCACCGCGCGGTTCGTGGCGGTGGCGCACACCCTGGCGCCCGCGCTGGCCGGGGTGCTGCGGATGCCACTGCGCCGGTTCACCTGGTTCGCCGCGCTGTCCTCGATGGTGTGGGCCGCGCTGTGGACCACGGTCGGCGCGGTGCTCGGGCAGGCAGGGCAGCTGCTCGATCAGGGACTGCTCACCACGGCGCTGGTGCTCGGTGGCATCGTGATCAGCACCGTGGTGGTGAGCAGGGTGCTGCGCAAACCCGCGGAGGACATCGAGACCGAGGAGAGCCAGGAGCCGACGGTGCCGCTCAGCCGTCCTGCCGAGCGAGCTCGGCTGACCGCTCGGACCACCGTGTAAGCAGGCTCGCGGCGGCGCCGGAGTCGATCGCCTCCGCGGCCCTGCGCATGCCCGCGGCCAGGTTCTCGGTCAGCGACCCGGAAAGCCCGGCGTATGCCGCCAGCCCGCCTGCGGCGTTGACCAGCACGGCGTCCCGCACCGGCCCCGGCTTGCCTGCCACCAGCTCCCGGATGACCTCGGCGTTGGCCTCGGCGTCCCCGCCGCGCAGGTCCTCGGCCCGCGCCTGCGGGATGTCCAGCTCGGCCGGATCGACCGTCTCGGCACGCACCGCACCACCGCTGACCACCCATACCGAGGTCGTGGTCGTGGTGGTGATCTCGTCCAGGCCGTCGTCCCCGCGCACCACCAGCACCGAGGCACCGCGGCGGGCGAAGACCTCCGCCAGCACCCTGGTCTTGTCCGGATAGGCACAGCCGATCATGCCCGCACTCGGCTGCGCCGGGTTGGTCAGCGGCCCGAGCAGGTTGAACGTGGTCGGCACGCCCAGCTCCCGGCGCGGGGTGCCGGTGTGCCGGAAGGCCGGGTGGAAGGTCGGCGCGAAGCAGAACCCGATGCCGAGCTCGGCCACGCACCGGGCCACTCCCGCCGGGTGCAGGTCGAAGGCGATCCCCAGTGCCTCCAGCACATCGGCGGCCCCGGAGCGGGACGAGGCGGACCGGTTGCCGTGCTTCACCACCGGCGCGCCTGCCGCGGCCGTGACCAGCGCCGCCATGGTGGAGATGTTCACCGAGCCGGACCGGTCCCCGCCGGTGCCGACGATGTCCACCGCGCGGCCCGCCACCTCGAGCCGCCGGGCGTGCCCGACCATGGCCTCGGCCATCCCGGCGATCTCGGCCGGGGTCTCGCCCTTGGCCCGCAGCGCCACGGCGAAGCCCGCGATCTGTGCGGGGGTGGCCTCGCCGGACATGATCTGGTCCATCGCCCAGCGGGTGTCCTCCGCCGAGAGATCGGCGGCCCCGATCAGCCGGGTGAGCAGGTCCGGCCAGGTATGCGTGGAGGGATCCATGGGGCTGCCAGCCTAGCCGCGCACGGCGGGGACGCGCCCCGAGCGCAGCACCTCGGCCACGGTCTCGGCGGCGGTCAGCGGGTCCAGCGGGTGCACCAGCACCGCGTCGGCCTTGGACCAGGTGGCCAGCCAGCGGTCGTCCTTGCGCCGCGCGGTGACCACGATCGGGGGGCATTCGGCGATCTCGTGCTTGAGCTGGCGGGTGAGGCCGATCCCGCCGGTCGGCTGCGCCTCACCGTCCAGGATCGCCAGGTCGAGGCCGCCCTCGTCCATCTCGGTCAGCACCTCGGCCACCCCGGCCGCTTCCACGTAGTCGACCCGCCCGATATCGGACGCCGGCCTGCGCCCGATCGCGTTGATGATCGACTCGCGTACTTCCGGCCGGTGGCTGAAGACCAGGATTCGCAGCGGCTGCTCGGCCATAACGACGTGCCTCCGGGCTCGTGTGGTGGGCGTTGGAGGAGATGCTATCGGTCCGGGGCAGTGGTGTGACCGACTCCTCCACGACTCACCGTAGGACCCGACCGGCGGTGGCTGGTTGTGAGAAGACATAATGCGGGACGTGACGACGGCAGCTCCCACCATCAGCCAGCGTGTGCACTCGCTGAACCGGCCGAACATGGTCAGTGTCGGCACGATCGTGTGGCTCTCCAGCGAACTGATGTTCTTCGCTGGGCTGTTCGCGATGTTCTTCACGGTCAAGGCCCAGAACGACACCGGCCACTGGCCGCCGATCCTGGAATCCACCGGCGAGCCGATCCACCTGAACATCCCGTACGCGATCCCGTTCACGATCATCCTCGTGGCCTCGTCGTTCACCTGCCAGCTCGGCGTGTTCGCCGCCGAGAAGGGGGACGTGTACGGGCTGCGCCGCTGGTACCTGATCACCCTGCTGATGGGCACGATCTTCGTGCTCGGCCAGGGCTACGAGTACATCAACCTCGTCGCGGAGGGCGTGACGATCCCCTCCGGCGCCTTCGGCACCGTGTTCTACCTCGCCACGGGCTTCCACGGGCTGCACGTGATCGGCGGTCTCGTGGCCTTCGTCTACCTGCTCCTCCGCACCAGGATGAGCAAGTTCACGCCGGCGCAGGCGACCTCGGCCATCGTGGTCTCCTACTACTGGCACTTCGTCGACATCGTCTGGATCGGGCTGTTCGCGGTGATCTACTTCATTCCCTGATCCGCGGTAGGAGCCAGACCCCCGTATCGGCCGAACTGACAGCAAGGGTTGCCGCAGAGATGACCACCAGCAAGAAACCCGCTTCCCCACCGGCGCGGCGCGGGCGCCGCACGAAGTTCCAGCGGCGGGTCGCCGGGCTGCTCGCGCTCGGGCTCGCGTTGCTCAGCGCGGGTGCGTTGTACGCCGTGTTCGCCCCGGAGCCGCAGACCGCGCAGGCCCAGGCCGACCCGGCGCTGCTGCGCAAGGGCGAGGAGATCTACAACAACACCTGCATCACCTGTCACGGCTCGAACCTCGGCGGGGTCGAGGACCGCGGGCCGAGCCTGATCGGGGTCGGCGAGGCCGCGGTGTACTTCCAGACCTCCACCGGCCGGATGCCGATGGTGCGCCAGGAGGCGCAGGCCAAGCGCAAGCCGCCGAAGCTCACCCCGGAGGAGATCGACGCGCTGAGCGCCTACATCGAGGCGAACGGCGGCGGCCCGGAGCGGCCCGCCGAGAGTGGCGCGGCGCTGCGCGGGGACAACCCGGCGCGCGGCGGTGAGCTGTTCCGGCTCAACTGCGCGTCCTGTCACAACTTCACCGGTCAGGGCGGTGCCCTCTCGGCTGGCAAGTTCGCCCCCGAGCTGGCCCCGGCCACCGAGGAACAGATTTACACCGCGATGCTCACCGGCCCGCAGAACATGCCGAAGTTCTCCGACCGGCAGCTCACGCCCGAGGAGAAGGAAGACATCATCGCCTACGTCAAGTCGGTGGCCGAGGGCGGCCAGGACGTCGGTGGCAACGGGCTCGGCGGGTTCGGGCCGGGTACCGAGGGTGTGATCGCCTGGGTGGTGGGCATCGCCGCGCTGGTCGGCGTGACCATGTGGATTGGATCGAGGGCATAGCAGATGAGCAGCGGCAACGAGCCGAAACCTCCCACCGAGGAGGAACTGGCCGAGATGGACCGCGACCAGCTGGTCAGGCTCGGCGGCAAGCTGGACGGCGTCGAGATCGTCGACTACCCGGACCCCTGGCCGGTACCGGGAACCAGGGCGGAGAAGCGTGCCGAGCGGCAGGTCGCGATGTGGTTCGCCCTCGCCGTGCTGGCCGGGCTCGCCTTCCTCGGCGGGCTGATCTGGTGGCCGTCGGAGTACGTCCCGCCCTCGGAGCCTGGGCACCTGATGTACAGCCTGTACACCCCGGTGCTCGGGGTGACGCTCGGAGTCGGGGTGCTTGCGGTCGCGGTCGGCGTGATCCTGTACGTGAAGAAGTTCATCCCGCACGAGCTGACCGTGCAGGAACGCAGCGACAACATGGGCGAGGGTTCGCCCGAGGTGGACCGGCAGACCATCCTCGCGCACCTTGCCGACGCCGGTAACCGCAGCACCATCGCGCGCCGGTCGGCGATCAAGCGCACCGCCGGTCTCGGTGCGGGGGTGCTCGGGCTCGGTGCGGTGGCGCTTCCGGTGGCCTCCTTGATCAAGAGCCCCTGGGCCAACAGCGAGACCAAGGAATCGCTGTGGCACACCGGGTGGAAGAAGCAGCACCCTGGCGAGGTCGTCTACCTGCGCCGGTACACCGGCGACCCGGAGGAGATCTCCCTGGTCCGGCCGGAGGACCTGGACGCGGGCGCGATCGAGACGGTGTACCCGTTCCGCGAGTCCGAGCGGGGTGACCACGAGGCGCTGATCCACGCGCTGAAGCGGTCGGACAACCCGGTCATGCTCATCCGCCTGCGGCCGGCCGACGCCGAGCGCGTGGTCAAGCGCAAGGGCCAGGAGGACTTCAACTACGGCGACTACTACGCCTACACCAAGATCTGCAGTCACGTCGGCTGCCCGACCTCGCTGTACGAGCAGCGGACCAACCGGATCCTGTGCCCGTGCCACCAGTCGCAGTTCGACGCGCTGCAGTACGCCAAGCCCGTGTTCGGCCCGGCCACCAGGGCGCTCGCCCAGTTGCCCATCGAGGTCAACGAAGAGGGATACTTCGTGGCACGGCACGACTTCATCGAGGCGATCGGCCCGGGGTTCTGGGAGCGTAAGTCATGAGTTCACTCACCACGCCGACGAAGGGCTCCAGCGCCGTCGAGCGGCATGCGGGGGCGGCGGCCGACAACGCCGACCGGCGCTACCACCTGGCCAAGGGCCTGCGGCACCAGATGAACAAGGTGTTCCCGACCCACTGGTCCTTCCTGCTGGGCGAGATCGCGCTCTACAGCTTCATCATCGTGATCCTGTCCGGGGTCTACCTCACCCTGTTCTTCGACCCCTCGATGGAGGAGGTCATCTACAACGGCTCGTTCACGAACCTCCAGGGCATCCCGATGTCCAGGGCGTTCGAGAGCACGCTGGACATCTCCTTCGAGGTCCGCGGCGGGCTGTTCGTGCGGCAGGTGCACCACTGGGGCGCGCTGATCTTCGTGGCCGCCATGTTCGTGCACATGTTCCGGATCTTCTTCACCGGCGCCTTCCGGCGCCCGCGTGAGGCGAACTGGGTGATCGGCGCGTTGCTGCTGATCCTGGGCATGTTCGAGGGCTTCTTCGGCTACTCGCTGCCGGACGACCTGCTTTCCGGCACCGGTGTCCGGGCCACCATGTCCGGCATCGTGCTGTCCGTGCCGGTGATGGGCACCTGGGTCCACTGGGCGCTGTTCGGCGGGGAGTTCCCCGGAACCGAGATCATCCCGCGGCTGTACGCCCTGCACATCCTGATCATTCCGGGCATCATGCTCGGCCTGGTCGCGGTGCACCTCGCGCTGGTCTGGTACCAGAAACACACCCAGTTCCCCGGCGTGCGGCGCAAGGAGACCAACGTGGTCGGCGTGCGCATCATGCCGTACTTCGCGCTGAAGGCAGGCGCCTTCTTCGCGATCGTCACCGGGGTGATCGCGCTGATGTCCGGGGTGTTCCAGATCAACCCGGTATGGAACCTCGGGCCGTACAACCCGTCACAGGTGTCCGCGGGTGTCTGGCCGGACTGGTATCTGGCCTGGGCGGACGGCATCCTCCGGATCTGGCCTGCCTGGGAGCTCTATCTCGGCGACTACACGGTGCCGCCGGTGTTCTTCGCCGGCGCGGTCGGGATGCCGATTCTGTTCGGCCTGCTGATCGGGTATCCATGGATCGAACGCAAGCTGTCCAAGGACACCGCGCACCACAACCTGTTGCAGCGGCCGCGGGACGTCCCGGTGCGGACCAGCCTCGGCGTGATGGGCATCGCGGTCTATGCGGTACTCGAGGCGTCGGGCTTCAACGACCTGATCGCGTTCACCTTCGACATCTCGCTGAACGCGATGACCTGGATCGGCCGGATCGGGCTGCTGCTGTTGCCGCCACTGGCGTACTACGTGACCTACCGGATCTGCCTCGGCCTGCAACGGGCCGACCGGGAGGTGCTGGAGCACGGGGTGGAGACCGGCATCATCAAGCGGCTGCCGCACGGTGAGTTCATCGAGGTGCACCAGCCGCTCGGCCCGGTGGACGAGCACGGCCACCCGGTCCCGCTGGAGTACCAGGGTTCACCGGTGCCGAAGCGGATGAACAAGCTCGGCTCCGCTGGCGAAGCGGTCCCCGGTGGCTGGCTGACCCCGGACCCGCCGGAGGAGACCGCGGCACTGGAACGGGCGCGGGCCGAGCAGCACGCGCACGGCAACGGCGAGCTCGAGGCCACCGCGGACGACGAACAGATTCCGGCCGGGCGCAAGACCCCGGAGCACTGACCAGCGATACCGGGCGGGTGTGTCCAGCTGGGCACACCCGCCCGGTTCGGGTCAGTCGCCGTCGGCGCCGATGGAGAAGGCCGCCTCGGTGTCCGCGCTGGAGTAGGACCGGAAGGCGATATGGGTGTCGGTGTCCAGCACGCCGGGCACCTTGCCGATCCTGGCCGGAATCAGGTCCGCGAGCCCCTCGTGCGTGCCGACCCTGACGATCGCCACCAGGTCCACATCGCCCGCGCAGGAGTACACCTCGCTCACGCCCTCGATGTCCGCGATCGCCTGCGCGGTCTCCGGAATGCTGTCCGCCTTGGCGTGGATCATCACGATCGCGGTGATCAAGGTTCCTCCTGGGTGTGGGTGGCCTGCGCTGATCTGCCGCCGATCGTAGCGAGCCGGACCCGTTCACACCGGGGTGCGCCCGCTCTCGGCGCGCGCCAGCCAGTCCTGCCAGCCCGCGGCACCGCGCACCGGTTCCGCCCAGGGCCGCGCCGTGCGCACCAGGCGCACCCCTGGCCGGGCCAGCCAGCGCAGCAGGATTCCGACCTCCTCACCGGCGCTGCCGTGCAGTGGTCCAGGGCCGGGTAGCACCGTCTCCGCCCCGGCCACCAGCGCCTCGACCACCGGCATCGGCGGCACGCCCCGCCGCGCGACCCCGGCCGAGGCCAGCCTGCCGTAGCGGATCACCACCAGTTCCCAGCCGCCGCTTCCATCCGGTCCGGCCGCTACCAGCTCCGGGATCGCGGCCAGCGCGGCCATCCGGTGCCCGCGCCGCACGGCGCGCACCAGCGCGGCGAGCTCGTCCCGCCGCCGTGCCGCCTGCTCGAAGTGCTGCGCCCCGGCCAGCGCCTCCAGCCTGCCGTGCGCCGCCCACAGCGGCGCGTTGTCCCTGCCCGCGATCAGGTCACTCACCGCGTGCACCCCGGTGGCGTACTCCGGCACGCTCTGCCTGCCCGCGCAGGGTGCGCCGCACCGGCCCAGCTCGGCCAGCACGCAGGGGGTGCCCGCCTGGGCCCTGGCCGGGATGCGCTGGGTGCAGGTGCGCAGGCCCGCCGCGTCGGCCAGGGTGTTCGCGGCCGCGGCGGCGGTGGACTGGGAGCGGAACGGCCCGAGCGCCCCGTCCCTGGCCAGCCGGACCACCGACAGCCGGGGGAAGGCCTCCTCGGTGAGCACGATCCACCAGGCCTTGTGCGGGTTCTTCGACCTGCGGTTGTAGGCGGGGCGGTGCGCCGCGAGCAGCCGCAGCTCCCTGATCTCGGCCTCCAGCGAGTGCGCGCACTCGATCCCGTCCACCCGTTGCGCCAGCGCGACCATCTCGCGGATCCGGCCGCGGCTCTCCGAGCCGGTGAAGTACTGCCGCACCCTGCGCCGCAGGTCGCGTGCGGTGCCGACGTAGAGCACCTCCTCGTTCGGGCCGCGGAACAGGTACACCCCCGGCCGGGACGGCAGGTGCGCGGCCAGCCCGCGTTTGCGCCGCTGGGCCGGGGTGACCTCCGGCAGGTAGTCCAGCAGCTCCTCGAGTGAGTGCACGCCCACCGAGCCGACCCGCTCCAGCAGCCCGTGCAGCACGTCCACGGTGGCCCTGGCATCGTCCAGCGCGCGGTGGGTCGGGTTGGTCCGCGCGCCGAGCAGGGCGGCGAGCGCGCCGAGCCGGTAGCTCGGGGTGTCCTCCCTGGTCAGCAGGCGCCGGGCGAGCCGGAGCGTGCACACCACCGCGGCCCGGGGCCAGTGGTGGCCGTGGGCGCGGCAGGCCGCCCGCATGAACCCGGTGTCGAATCCCGCGTTGTGCGCGACCAGCACGGCGCCGGAGATGAACTCCAGGAAGGCAGGCAGCACCCGCTCGATCGGCGGGGCCGCGCGCACCATGGCCGTGGTGATCCCGGTCAGCTCGACGATCTCCGGTGGCACCGCGGTGCCCGGGTCGACCAGCGTGCCGAACTCGCCGAGCACCTCACCACCACGTACCTTCACCGCGCCCACCTCGGTGATCCCGTCCGGGCCGGGGCTGGTCCCCGTGGTCTCCAGGTCGAAGACGACGAAGGTGGTGTCCCGCAACGGGGTGCCGAGCTCGTCGAAGGTCAGCTGCGCGTGGTCGAGACGGCGGCCCACATCCATAGCGCGCACCCTAGGGACGGGCACCGACAATCACGGTCCCCTTACGGTCAGCGTAGATCAACCTTGGGGGACTACCCTGGATGAATGCAGCCGTCGGCGTACCCCGACCAGCCCGAGGATGTCTCGCCGGACACCTCGGGTGGTGCGGCGCGCCCGGAACCGGTCGAGGCGGTCGGGTCGTCCGGGGACGCGAGCTCCGCCGAGCCCGTCGACTGGCTGTCCCTTCCGGAGCCGGTCCGGGACCGGATCGCCGAGCTCGCCGCCGCCGCGCTGGGCAAGCTGCCGACCGTGGACGTGCCGCGCCAGCTGCGGCCGGTCGCCCGGTTCGCCCCGGCCAAACGCGCCAAGCTTGGCGGCGGCCCGCTGCTGGCCGCGCTGCGCGAGTCCCCCCGGTTCCGTACCGCCGTGCTGGAGTGGCTGCGCGAGCACCGGCAGGACGCGCTGGACCCGAACGCGGAGGACTCGGTGGCCGGTGCCGCCGCGGCGACCCTGCTCGGCGAGGCGAGCGCGTCCACCCGGGTGCGGCTGGTGGCCAAGAACGCCGAGGAGACCACCCTGCGCGCCGAGCGGGACGCCGCGCTCGCGCGGGTGCAGCGGCTGGAGGCCGAGCTCGAGCAGGTACGTGGTGAGCTCGAGGAGGCCCGTGGCGCCGCCGAGCGGGCACGGGGCGAGCGGGAGGCCGAGCTGGACAAGCTGCGCGGTCGGCTGCGTGAGCAGGGGGTCGTGCTGCGGCAGGCCAAGGACGCCGCCGAGGAGGCCCGGGCCGAGGCACGCCAGGTGGGTGGCGAGCGGGACGAGGAGGTCGCCGCGCTGACCGCGCAGCTGGAGCGGGAACGGCAGCGGGTTGCCACCGAGCGGGCGCGGGCGGACAAGGCCGTTGCCGAGGCCGATGTGGCGCGGCAGTCGGCACGGGAGGCGCGGCAGGCCGACGAGGTGCGGCTGGCGTTGCTGGTCAACACCCTGGACGGCGCGGTGGCCGGATTGCGCCAGGAGCTGTCCCTCAGCGAGGATGGCAAGCGGCCCGCGGACACGGTCCGCGGCGCGAGTGCCGGACCGGGCAGCGGGCGGGTGCGGGACCCGGCCGGGCTGGATCGCCTGCTCGCCCTGCCGAGCGTGCACCTGATCGTGGACGGCTACAACGTCACCAAGACCGGTTACCCCGAGCTGGCGCTTGCCGACCAGCGGGAGCGGCTGATCCACCAGCTTGCCGCGCTGGCCGCGCGCACCGGGGCCGAGATCACCGTGGTGTTCGACGGCGCGGGCGTGGTGTCCGTGCCCGCCACCGCGCAGCGCGGGGTGCGGGTGCTGTTCTCCGATCCCGGTGTGCAGGCCGATGACGTGATCCGAAACCTGGTCGGCGCCGAACCCGGTGGCCGCCCGGTGATCGTGGCCACCTCCGACCGTGCGGTCGCCGACTCGGTACACCGCACCGGAGCACACCCCGTCCCCTCCCCGGTCCTGCTCACCCGCCTCGGCCGCACCTGACCTACTGCGGAGGCGGGCGTGACCTGCGGCTCGGTCGGGCGTTGAGGTAGGTAGTACTCGGGTGTGGAGGTGTGGATGCGGGCCGTCTCCGCTGTGCTGGGGGCCGCGCTGGTGACGTCGATGCTGGTGGTGCCGGGCGCGGGCGCGCAACCGCCACCGGCCGATCCGGGGGATATCCGGGTCGAGGCCGGGGTGGCCCCTGGCGCCGGGGTACCGGATCCCCGCCCCGGCGCGGCCTTCGCCGATCCCGAGGTCGCCAAGCTGCAGCGGGCCGCGTCCGAGGTGCAGCGCGAGCTCGGCGGCCTGGCTGGCCAGGTCCGGCAGGCGCAGCAGGGGGTGAACGCGGCCACCGCCCGGCTGCAGCGGGCGCGGGCCGAACGTGCGGCGGCGGACGCGGCCGTCGCGGCGCAGCGGCGCGAGGTCGACCGGTTCGCCCGCTCGGTGTTCACCGCCCTTGGCAGGCCGGACGAGCTGCGGGTGGTGCTGTCCGCGGAGAACCCGCAGGACCTGCTGGACGGCACGGCGATGATCAACCACCTGCGCACCGAGCAGGACCGCAGGCTCGGCGCGGCACTGGAGCGGCAGCGCACCGCGATCGCGGCCGAAGCCGAGGCGGCCGGTGCCGAACGGGCGGCCTCGGCCCGCAAGACGGAACTGGAGCAGCACACCGCCGACGCGCGCAACCGTTCCGATGCGATCTCCGCCGAACTGCGGGCGCCGATCGACGCCGCCAACGCCGCGGTCATCGCCCAGCAGCGGGCGCAGCAGCGGCGCAACACCGAGACCGCGGCGAACTGGAAGGCCTACCTCGACCGGCTGGAGGCGGCCGGGATCACGCCGCCACCGGCGACGGCCCTGCGCGACCCCGCGCGGCTGCCGGCCGGTCTCGACCCGGTGCCAGGTGCGGACGGCCGGCCGCAGGCCGGGCTGGCCCGCAAGAGCGTGCGGGGCGAGCGGGTACTGGTGCTGCCGAAGGAGACCATCGTCGCGGTCACGGCCGCGGTGGACGCCCTCGGCAAGCCGTACGTGCCGCACGAGGGCGGAAGCGGTCCGCAGGCGTACTCCTGCGACGGCCTGGTGCACTCGGTGTTCACCGGCGCCGGGCTGGAACTGCCCGGTTCCGCGCGAGCGCAGTTCGCCACGGTGCGTCCGGTTCCCTCCGCCGACGCGCAGCCGGGCGACCTGGTGTTCCTCGGGCCCGCGAAGTACGGGGTGCAGTCTGGGCGTGGTACTCGACCAGCGGACCATGCTGGCCGCCGATGCCCGGCTGTCCAGTGTGGTGGTGACCGACCGGCCCACAGGGGACAGCGTGCTCGGCTTCGCCCGCCCCGCCCTCGGCCGGACCGAGCCGCGGCCCGCCCCTGAGCGGGCCGCGGGGGAGCTGACCTGGCGCTGTGGCGGGGTGGAGCTGCCGCCCCGGCAGGGCGGCGGTGCCCCCCGGGCCGCGGGCCCGTGGGGCGGGTTCCCGAACGGCCTGATCCCCGGCACGGCCCTGTGCCCGATCGGCATCGGAGCCCATGTACTGCGCTGCGACGCGGCCCAGGCCTTCCGGGCGATGTCCAAGGCCTTCGCGGGCGCGTTCGGGCGCCCGCTGTGCGTCACCGACTCCTACCGCACCTTCACCGCACAGGTGGACCTGTACCGGCGCAAGCCGTCACTGGCAGCCGTGCCGGGAACCAGCAACCACGGCTGGGGCCTCGCCACCGACCTGTGCGGCGGGGCGCAGTCCTTCGGCACGCCGGAGCACCGCTGGCTCGCCACCAACGCCCCGGCATTCGGCTGGGTGCACCCGCCGTGGGCGCGCGCAGGCGGCGGCCGGGAGGAGCCATGGCACTGGGAGTTCGCGGGCCGCCAAGCGCCCTGAACGTGGCGTTCGCGACGTCAGATGGCCCAATAGTGCCGTTCGCGACGTTGAACGTCCGGAAAGCCACGTTCAGGCGTGTACCGGCAAGCACGGAGCGAAAATGTCGGTGCCCCTTCTTACTGTGCGTCCATCAGGTCAATACGGCTCGTCAGAGGTGAGGAGCACCATGGACGACACCATGATCATCGACTGTGACCGGTGCGAGGTGCGGGGTGACGCCTGCTCCGACTGCGTGGTCAGTGTCCTGCTCGGGGCCCCGCCCGCGATCGAGTGGGACGACGAGGAGCAGCGCGCGGTGGATGCCCTCGCCGAGGCCGGGATGGTGCCCCGGCTGCGGCTGGTCACCACCGAGGAGACCCCGGCCACCACTGTCCCCGGCCCCGCGCGCCGGGAGGTTCGGCCGCAGCGAGACCGTCGCGCCGGGTAGTCGTCACCCGGCCGTGCGCCGAAAGGTCCATGCGATCAGGTGAACGGTCGTGGGACTTCTGTTACGGCGGTCACAGTATGCGCTTAATCGCTGGTCCAATGGTGGTTCGGCGCATCGCAGACATGAAACGGGGTCGCGTTGGTGGACGTGAGCACCACTGTTTCGTAACCTGTCCGAGATCTCGCGGTTGGCAGGCCGTCGCAAACAGGGGACGGCGACGCGGGATTGCCGCCGAGACAGCTTGTCGGGGAGCTGTGCCGGCCGTCGCGAACCACAGGCGCGGTGACCCAGTTGCGGTACCGGTCGGCCTGACGCGGCGGGACATGCCGTAGCCGGCAGGGGTGTTGTGTCCGCCCCGCCGGTGCGAAGAGGGCCCCCGACCTCTTCGGTGCGGTGCCGGTCAGGCGGCCGAGCAGCAAAGGAGACACGCGCGACGTGCAGTCGCATCCAGTGAAGCGAGTGGTGTCAGGAGCGCTGGCAGCCTCCGCCGTGATCGCGGCGGTGAGTTTCGTCCAGGCGCCGGCCACCGCAACCCCGGTCCCCGCTCCCCAGAATCCCCCGATCAGCCAGTCCGACGCCCTCGAGCAGTACCGTGAGCTCGCCGCGAAGGCGGAGAAGCTCAACGAGGACTACCTGAAGGCGAAGGACGACCTCGCGGCAAGGCAGGCCGAGCTGGACAAGGCCAATGGCGACCTGACGGCAGCCGAGCAGGCCAAGTCCGCGGCCGCGGCCGACGAAGAGACCTACCGCACCGAGGTGGACAAGTTCGCCGGCGCGTCCTTCACAAGCGGTTCCCAGATGAACAAGCTGTCCGCGCTGCTCACCGGCGACTCCACGCGTGACTTCCTGGACCGCTCCGCGGCGCTGGACGTGCTCGCGGCCGACCGCAACGCGGCGCTGAAGAACCTCTCCGCCGCGGTGCAGCAGGCCGGAGCCGCCGAGCGCAAGGCGGCCGAGGCGCAGGCCAGGGCGAAGAAGGCCAAGGAAGAGGCGGAGAAGCTGGCCGCCGACATCAAGACGCGCAAGGAGGCGCTCGACAAGAAGGTCCAGGAGCTCAAAGAGCAGGCGGGCCTGCTCAGTGCCTCCGACCGGGCGGCGCAGCAGGACACCGGCGGTGCCGCCCCCAACGTCAAGGCGCCCGGCCCGGCGGCGCAGACCGCGGTGGACGCCGCGCTCAGCAAGCGTGGCAGCGCCTATGTGTGGGGGGCCGAGGGCCCCTCGACCTTCGACTGCTCCGGCCTCACCTCCTGGGCCTACCAGCAGGCCGGGATCAGCATCCCCCGGTCGAGCCGGGCGCAGTCCGCCTTCGGCACCCCGGTGAGCAGGAGCCAGCTGCAGCCGGGCGACCTGGTGTTCTTCTACTCGCCGGTCTCGCACGTCGGCATCTACCTCGGCAACGGCAAGATGGTGCACGCCCCGACCTCGGGTGACGTCGTGAAGGTCTCGCCGCTGCAGGACAACTACAACTCAGCGCGCCGGGTCGCCTGAGTTCCGTACCGATAGTTCCGTACCGATACGGCCGTGGTGGCGCCGGGTGAACCCCGGTGCCACCACGGCCGTGTGCGTATTACGCCGAATGGGCGAGGGGGAACCGTTCGTCGCAGGATGATGCACTTCCGTCTACCCAGTGTGGACCTGCTGCCGGTCGGTCCATAACCTGACCGAGGTCTCGCGGGCGACGGCCGTCACAGCCAGCAGGCGGCGACGCGGGACCGCCGCCGGAACACACCGGGCCACGGCTTGTCGGGGAGCCGGTCCCGGGGCGGCCGAGCAGCAAAGGAGAGACCCGCGACGTGCAGTCGCATCCAGTCAAGCGCGTGGTGTCCGGGGCGCTCGCGGCGACCGCCGTCATCGCGGCCGTGAGCTTCGTCCACGCACCGGCCACCGCAGAACCGACCCCCGTTCCCCAGACCCCGCCGAGTGACACCTCCGAGGCACTCGCCGAGTACCGGAAGCTGGCCGAGAAGGCGGCGAAACTCAACGAGGACTACCTCAACGCGAAGGAAGACCTCAAGGCCAAGAAGGCCGAACTGGAGAAGGCCAACGCCGACCTCGCTGCCGCCGAGCAGGCTGGCACCCAGGCCGCCTCGGCCGAGGAGAGCTACCGCACCGAAGTGGACAAGTTCGCCGGTGCCTCCTTCACCAGCGGCGCCGGGATGAACAAGCTGTCCGCGTTGCTGACCGGTGAGTCCACACAGGACTTCCTGCAGCGGGCGGCGGCGCTGGAGGTGCTTGCTTCCGACCGCAACGAGGCGCTGCGGAAGCTCTCCGGTGTCGTCGACAAGGCCGGCAGGGCCCGGCAGCAGGCGGCACAGGCGCAGGCACGCGCGCAGGCGGCCAAGGAGGAGGCCGCCAAGCTGGCGAACGACCTGCGCACTCGCAAGGACGAGCTGGACGCGAAGGTCGAGGAGCTGAAGGAGGCCGCGGGCCTGCTCAGCGCCGCCGACCGGGCCGTCCAGCGGGACACCGGCGGGCCGATCCCCAACGTCAAGGCGCCCGGCCCGGCGGCGCAGACCGCGGTGGACGCCGCGCTCGGCAAGATCGGCAGCGCCTACCGGCTCGGCGCCGAGGGGCCGTCCACCTTCGACTGCTCCGGGCTGACCTCCTGGGCCTACGGGCAGGCCGGGATCGGCATCCCGCGGACGGCGCGCACCCAGCAGACCTTCGGAACCCCGATTGCCCGCAGCCAGCTCCAGCCGGGTGACCTGGTGTTCTACGGCAGCCCCGCGTACCACGTCGGGATGTACATCGGGGGCGGCAAGATGGTGCACTCCCCGCAGCCGGGGGATGTCGTGAAGATCGCTCCGTTGCAGAGCAACTACGCCGGGGCACGCCGGGTCGCATGAGTGGTTGCCGGGGCCACCCCGAGGTTGTGGTCCCGGTAGCCTCGCCCTCGTGCTACGGACGTTGCTGGTGACCAACGACTTCCCGCCCCGGCCGGGCGGGATCCAGAACTACCTGAACTCGTTGGCCACCAGGCTGCCCGCCGACCGGCTCGTGGTGTACGCCCCGTCCTGGGAGGGGGCCGCCGAGTTCGACGCGCGGGCACCGTTCGAGGTGGTGCGGCACCCGACCTCGCTGATGCTGCCCACCCCGGACGTGCTGCGCCGGGCGCGGCAGTTGCTCTCCGCCCGGGACTGCTCGGCCGTCTGGTTCGGCGCCGCCGCCCCGCTCGCCCTGCTCGGGTCGGCGCTGCGCGACAGCGGCGCGGAGAAGGTGATCGCCTGCACGCACGGGCACGAGGTCGGCTGGTCCATGCTGCCCGGCGCGCGGCAGGCGCTGCGCCGGATCGGGGACACCGCCGATGTGGTGACCTACGTGAGCGACTACACGCGTACCCGGTTCGCCGCCGCCTTCGGCCCGATGGCGGGCCTGGAGCACCTGCCGTCCGGGGTGGACCCGGCGGTGTTCCACCCGGACCCCGGCGCGCGCGAGGAGATCCGGGGCAGGCACGGCCTCGGTGACCGGCCGACCGTGGTCTGCGTGTCCCGGCTCGTGCCCCGCAAGGGGCAGGACATGCTGGTGCGCGCGCTGCCCGAGCTGCGCAGGCGGGTGCCGGACACGGCGTTGCTGCTGGTGGGCGGCGGCCCCTACCGCAAACAGCTCACCAGGATGGCGGCCGAGCTCGGCATCGCCGAGCACGTACTGCTGACCGGATCGGTGCCCTGGGAGGAGCTGCCCGCGCACTACGCCGCGGGCGATGTGTTCGCCATGCCGGCCCGTACCCGCGGTAAGGGCCTGGACGTGGAAGGACTCGGCATCGTGTACCTGGAGGCCTCGGCGACCGGCCTCCCGGTGGTGGCCGGTCGCTCCGGGGGCGCGCCGGAGACCGTGCTGGACGAGGTGACGGGGCACGTCGTGGACGGCAGGGAACTGGCACAGCTCACCGATACCCTCGCGGCCCTGCTGGCGGACCCGACCAGGGCGGCCCGGATGGGCGCCGCCGGCCGCGAGTGGGTGCGCAAGCACTGGCGCTGGGATGTGCTGGCCGACCGCCTGGCGGGCATGCTCGGTACCTCACCCCACCCCGTCGCCTGACATGAGGATGGCGGGGTGGCTCGGGCGGTCGACGCGCAGCACGACGTCCGCGATCTCGGCGGGCGCCACCTCCTGCTCGTAGCGGGTGTAGGCCGGCAGTGCCCATGCCGACCGCTCGGGAATCCGCCGCCGCAGCGCGGTGGGGGAGAGCCACAGGTGCACCGCCAGCTCGACCGGAAGGCCGCGGCCGAGCAGCAGTTCCCCGTCCAGCAGCAGCACACCGCCCGGCGGCAGGTGGGTGCGCGGCAGGCGCAGCGCCCGGTCGGCTACCGGATCCCACAGCGCGGGCAGCACCATGCCGTTCCCGCCGGGCCCGAGCGGATCGAGCACCTCGCGGCGCAGCGCGCCGGTGTCCAGCCAGTCCTCGTAGCGGGCATCCGGATCCCGCCGACCGCGTTCCAGCCGCACCGAGGCCGGCCGCAGGAAGTCGTGCGCGGACACCCGCAGCGCGGGCCTTCCGTGCACCCGCAGCCTGTCGACCAGGCCGTCCGCCAGCGTGGCCGGATCGGTGGCGCCCTCGGCCCCGTCGAAGACGATCCTGGTCCAGCCGCCACCGTCCCGTGCCAGGACTCGCTCGGTGAGCTCGTCGGCGAGCCGGTCGAAGGTGATCGGGCGGTACCGCATGGCTCCGATCCTGGGACATCGGGACGACGATTGCTCCGGTAGGTGGACTTTCCGCCGCACCGGGCACCCGGGGTCCGGCCTGCCCGTTGGCCTGGGTGACGGTCAATCACCCGCTCGGCATGCGGAGGGCACACGTGCGGTCAGTGGACGAACCCATCCGGCTCGACCTGGACTACATCCAGGACCCGCACACGGTCGCCGACCTGATGCGGCCCGAGGGGCCGGTGCGACCCGCGATCATGCCCCGTGGCCTGCGGGTCTGGCTGGTGACCAGCTACGCCGACGCCAGGGCGCTGCTGGCCGACCCGCGGGTGAGCAAGGACTACCGCAAGGCGCAGCCGTTGTTCCAGCGACGGGCCAGCACCCCGGACCGGCCCGCGGCCTACTTCACCGAGTCCCTGGTCGCGCACATGCTGAACACCGACCCGCCGGATCACACCCGGCTGCGCAAGCTGGTGAACAAGGCCTTCACCGCGCGTACGGTGGCCGGGCTGCGGCCGCGGATCGAGCAGATCACCGGGGAGCTGCTGGACGAGATGGCCCGCGCGGACACCGTGGACCTGCGCGAGTCGCTGGCGTTCCCACTGCCGATCACGGTGATCTGCGAGCTGCTCGGCATCCCGGAGAAGGAACGGGACACCTTCCGGGACTGGTCGACCGTCCTGGTCTCCTCGCTGCCGGGGGAGGAGATCAGGGACGCCTCCTCGAAGATGGCCGAGTACCTGACCGGGCTGATCGCGGCCAAGCGGGCCGCCCCGGCCGAGGACCTGCTCTCCGGCCTGGTGCACGCCACCGACGAGGGAGACCAGCTCTCCGAGACCGAGCTGGTCTCGATGGCCTTCCTGCTGCTGCTCGCCGGGCACGAGACCACGGTGAACCTGATCGGCAACGGGGTACTGGCCCTGCTGCGCAACCCCGAGCAGCTCGCCGCGTTGCGCGCCGATCCCGGCCTGCTGCCGAACGCGGTCGAGGAGTTCCTGCGTTACGAGGGCCGGTGAACATCGCCACCCTGCGGTTCACCACCGACCCGGTGCAGGTCGGGGAGGTGGAGATTCCGGCCGACGAGTTCGTGATGATCTCCCTGCTCGCCGCGAACCGGGATGGCGACCGGTTTCCCGATCCGGCCCGGCTGGACGTCACCAGGCCACCCGGCGGGCATCTCGCCTTCGGGCACGGCATCCACTACTGCGTTGGTGCCCCGCTGGCCAGGCTGGAGGGCGAGGTCGCGATCGGCGGACTGCTGGAGCGCTTCCCCCGGCTGCGGCTGGCCGCCGAACCGGCCGAGTTGCGGTGGCGGGACAGCACCCTGATGCGAGGGCTGGAGACCTTGCCGGTGCGGCTGCGTGGCTGAACCGGGCCGCTAGGGTTCCGGGCATGGCTGCGCACACCCCGGAGGAACTGCTCGCGCTGGACAGCAGGCATGTCTGGCACCCCTACGGCCCGATGCCAGGCCAGGTCGAGCCACTGCTGGTGACCGAGGCCTCCGGAGTGCGGTTGCGCCTTGCCGACGGGCGGGAGCTGGTGGACGGGATGTCCTCCTGGTGGTCGGCGATCCACGGCTACCGGCACCCCGTGCTGGATGCCGCCATGGCCGAGCAGGCAGGGCGGATGAGCCACGTGATGTTCGGCGGGCTCACTCACGAGCCTGCGATCTCGCTGGCGACCTCGCTAGTGGAGATCACCCCGGAACCCCTGCGGCACGTGTTCCTGTGCGACTCCGGCTCGGTATCGGTCGAGGTCGCGATCAAGATGTGCCTGCAGTACTGGCGGTCGATGGGGCGCACGGACAAACGCAGGCTGCTGACCTGGCGCGGCGGCTACCACGGGGACACCTTCCACCCGATGAGCGTGTGCGATCCCGAGGGCGGGATGCACTCGCTGTGGCGCGGGGTGCTGCCGGAGCAGGTGTTCCTGCCCGCACCGCCCGCGGGTTTCGCCACGCCCCCTGACCAGTCCTATCTGGACGCGATGACCGAGGCGATCGAGCGGCACGCGGACGAGCTGGCCGCGGTGATCGTCGAGCCGATCGTGCAGGGTGCGGGCGGGATGCGCTTCCACCATCCCGGATACCTGCGTGCGCTGCGGGAGGTGACCGAGGCCAACGGCGTACTGCTGATCTTCGACGAGATCGCCACCGGCTTCGGCCGCACCGGTGCGCTGTTCGCCGCCGAGCACGCCGGGGTCGCCCCCGATGTGCTCTGCCTCGGCAAGGCACTCACCGGGGGCTACCTGACCATGGCCGCGACCCTGTGCTCGGGGGAGGTCGCCGATGGCATCTCCCGCGGCGAGCTCCCGGTGCTGGCGCACGGCCCCACCTTCATGGGCAACCCGCTGGCCGCGGCGCTGGCGAATGCGTCCATCGGGTTGCTGCGCGAGCACGACTGGGCGGCCGAGGTGCGCCGGATCGAAGGGCTGCTGCGCGAGGGCCTGGCCCCGGCAAGGGAGCTGCCCGGAGTGGTGGACGTGCGGGTGCTCGGTGCGATCGGGGTGATCCAGCTCGACCACGAGGTGGACCTGGCGCGGGCCACCGAGGCGGTGACCGCACAGGGCGTGTGGTTGCGGCCGTTCCGGGACATGGTTTACACAATGCCGCCTTATGTCACCGGTAACACCGATGTTGCGGCTATCACCTCCGCGATGATTGCGGCTGCCCGGGTGGGCTAACCCAATCCGCCAGGGTGAAGGCGAATATATATCACCCGATCGTGTGCTTTTTGTTGAAATTACAGCTATTTTCTCTGGTTTTGATCACCTGCTGTGACAACTAATGGCCGGTGATTCATATGTGTCCTGAGACCTAGCACACACTCGACTGGTCGCGCGACGCCTGGTCGTGCTCACCTTCCGGCTAATTCCATGTGAAAAGAACATGAGAAGTTTTTTAGGGACCGGACATTTCACGCGTTTTCCGGTTGTCTGGTGGACAAGCGGTTCATCCGGGTCGTCATTGCCGCCGGCTCGACACGTGCGCACCGCGTGCCGGCATACCAAGAAGCGGAGGTTTACATGACGAAAACGACCAACGACGATGCTGTGCCGCGGCGGGTCGGGCCGCGGCTGATGGCTTTTGCCATCCTGCGCTACGACGTACCCGCATCGCTGGTCGTCTTCCTGGTCGCGATTCCGCTGTCCCTCGGGATCGCACTGGCCTCTGGGGCCCCGATCGTCGCGGGGCTGATCGCCGCGATCGTGGGTGGCATCCTCGCCGGTGCGGTCGGCGGGTCCCCAATGCAGGTCAGCGGGCCTGCCGCCGGGCTCACCGTGATCATGGCGGGCATCATCGACCAGTTCGGCTGGGCGGCGACCTGTGCCATCACGGTGGCCGCGGGGGCGTTGCAGATCCTGCTGGGGCTGAGCCGGATCGCCCGTGCCGCACTGGCCATCGCCCCGGCGATCGTGCACGGCATGCTGGCCGGCATCGGCGTGACCATCGTGCTGGGCCAGCTGCACATCGTGCTCGGTGGCTCGCCGCAGAGCTCCGCGATCGACAACATCCTCGAACTGCCGGGGCAGATCATCGGTCACCACGACACGGCGGCGCTGATCGGGCTGCTGACCATCGGCATCCTGCTGGTCTGGGGCAAGCTGCCGGCCGCGGTGCGCAAGGTGCCCGGTCCGCTTGCGGCGATCGCCGTGGTCACCGTGCTGGCCACCACCACGGGGATGACCCTGGACCGGGTGTCCCTTCCGGACGACCTGCTGTCCGTCGCCCTGGTCCCGCGGCTGCCGGAAGGGGGCTGGCTGGAGATCGGGCTGGCCGTGCTCACCGTGGCGCTGGTGGCCAGCGTGGAAAGCCTGCTGTGCGCGGTGGCCGTGGACAAGCTGCACACCGGTCCGCGCAGCAACCTCAACCGTGAGCTCGTCGGCCAGGGAGTGGCGAACATGACCTCAGGGGCCGTGGGCGGGCTACCGGTCACCGGTGTCATCGTGCGCAGCTCGGCCAACGTGAGCGCGGGCGCGCGCACCAGGGCCTCGGCGATCCTGCACGGGGTGTGGGTGCTGGTGTTCGTGCTCCTGCTCGCCGGGCTGATCGAGAACATCCCGCTGGCGGCGCTGGCCGGGCTGCTCGTGCACGTCGGCGCCAAGCTGGTCAACTGGCAGCAGATCCGGACCGTGGCCGAGCACGGCGACCTGCCGCTGTACCTGGTGACGCTGTTCGGTGTGGTGTTCGTGGACCTGCTTTCCGGGGTGCTGATCGGGGTCGCGTTGTCGGTGTTCATGATGCTGCGCCGCACGATCTGGTCCGGCATCCACGTGGAGCAGGACGGTGGCCAGTACCGGGTGGTGATCGAGGGGGCGCTGACCTTCCTTTCCGTGCCGCGGCTGTCCAAGGTGCTCGGTACCGTCCCGCAGGGCAGCGCGGTGACCCTGGAACTGGTCGTCGACTACCTGGACCACGCGGCCTTCGACAGCCTGGCCAGCTGGCAGCAGGCACACGAGCGGGCAGGCGGCACCGTGGTGGTGGACGAGGTCGGCCACCCGTGGTTCGAGCGTGGCAAGTCCGGCTCGCCGACCGTGCGCAGGGAGGCGGCGGGCAAGGTGATGCCCCGCTGGCTCGCGCCCTGGTCGGAGTGGCAGGCCAACCACGCCGTGCCGCAGGTACCCGGTCAGCGGATCGGCCCCACCGCGACCTTCCGCGGGACCTCGGAGTTCCAGCGGCGGACCGCCCCGCTGATGCAGCCGACGCTGAGCAGGCTCGCCGACGGACAGCAGCCGCACACCCTGTTCATCACCTGCGTGGATGCCCGGATCGTGCCGAACGTGATCACCACCAGCGGCCCAGGCGACCTGTTCACCGTGCGCAACGTGGGCAACCTGGTGCCCTCCTCCGGCGGCGCGGCGGACGACTCCTCGGTTGGCGCCGCGGTGGAGTACGCGGTCGGCGTGCTCAAGGTGCGGGAGGTGGTGGTCTGCGGGCACTCCAGCTGCGGTGCGATGAACGCGCTGCTGGCAGAGTCCCCGGAGGGGATGCCGCACTTCGGCAACTGGCTGCGGTACGCCGAGCCCAGCAGGCTGCGGATGCAGGCGGCGTCCTCGGTCACCCTGGCCGGCCGGGAGCCGGTCGCCGAGGCCGAGCGGCTCGCCCTGCACAACGTGCTGCAACAGCTGGAGCACCTGCGCAGGCATCCGGTGGTCGCCGCCGCCGAGGCCCGTGGTGACCTGCACCTGACCGGCATGTACTTCGACGTCGGTGCCGCCCAGGTGTACCTGTTCGAACCCGGGGCCGGTGGCTTCGTCGCCGCCGGGACCCACGCCGAGATGCCCTGAACGAGCGAGGTGGCTAGGCGGCGGCGGTGGCCGGTGGTACTACTGTGCAGCCGTGAGCGTGCTGGTGGTCGCCGGAACAGGAACCGGCGTCGGAAAAACGGTGGTTACCGCGGCCATCGCCGCGCTCGCCGCGCATCGCGGCGAGCGGGTGGCCGTACTGAAGCCGGCGCAGACCGGGGTGGCCCCGGACGAGCCGGGGGACCTCGCCGAGGTCCGCAGGCTCGCGGGTGAGCTGCCGACCCGCGAGCTGCGCCGGTACCCCGATCCGCTGTCCCCTGAGGCGGCGGCGCGGCGCGCCGGCCTGCCGCCGGTGACCCCGGCGGAGGCCGCTCAGGCCGCCACCGAGCTGCATGCCGAGCACGACCTGGTGCTGGTCGAGGGCGCGGGCGGGCTGCTGGTGCGGTTCGACCCGGACGGTGGAACCCTCGCCGACGTCGCCTGGTCGCTCGGCGCGCTGGTGCTGGTGGTGGCCGAGGCCGGGCTCGGCACGTTGAACGCCACGGCGCTGACCGCCGAGGTCGCCACCCGCCGCGGCCTGCACGTTGGCGGGGTGGTGCTCGGGTCCTGGCCACCGGAGCCGGACCTCGCGGCCAGGTCGAACGTCACCGATCTGCCGGTGGCGGCTGGTGCCCCGCTGCTCGGCGCGCTTCCCGCCGGGCTTGGCCGCGCCACCAGGGCGGAGTTCCTCGAGGAGGCCCGGCGCGGGCTGTCCCCGTGGTTCGGCGGGCGATTCGACCCGGAGCGCTTCGCGGCGGGTACGGCCGCGCCGACGTGATCCCGGTCGCTGTGTGCCGCGGCACCCGTCGGGCACACTCAACCGTCAGCCACGAGCCGGTAGACAACCATCTCGAAGAGGAGTTCTCGTGACCGCAGCACCGGAACAGGCGAGCCCGGACGCTCCCGGGGCCGACATCCTCGCGGTGGCCCGCGAGCAGGTGCTCGGCCGTGGAGAGGCCCTTTCCGAGCAGCAGCTCCTGCGGGTGCTGCGGATCGAGGAGGGGCGACTGCCCGAGCTGCTGGAACTGGCGCACGAGGTGCGGATGCGCTGGTGCGGGCCGGAGGTCGAGGTCGAGGGCATCATCAGCCTGAAGACCGGGGGCTGCCCCGAGGACTGCCATTTCTGCTCGCAGTCCGGCCTGTTCCCGACCCCGGTGCGGGCCGCCTGGCTGGACATCCCCGGCCTGGTCACCGCGGCACGGCAGACCAAGGCCACCGGCGCCACCGAGTTCTGCATCGTGGCTGCCGTGCGCGGGCCGGACAAGCGGCTGATGTCCCAGGTGCGGGACGGCATCCGGGCCATCCGCGAGGACGGCAACGACATCCAGATCGCCTGCTCGCTCGGCATGCTCACCCAGGAGCAGGTGGACGAGCTGGTCGAGATGGGGGTGCACCGCTACAACCACAACCTGGAGACCGCCCGTTCGCACTTCCCCCAGGTGGTGACCACGCATACCTGGGAGGAACGCTGGGAGACCCTGCGGATGGTCGCCGAGGCCGGGATGGAGGTGTGCTGCGGCGGCATCATCGGTATGGGCGAGACGCTGGAGCAGCGCGCGGAGTTCGCCGCCCAGCTCGCGTCGCTGGAGCCGCACGAGGTGCCGATGAACTTCCTGATCCCCAACCCGGGCACGCCCTACGAGGACTACCCGGTGGTGGAGGGCAAGGAGGCGCTGCGCACCATCGCCGCGTTCCGGCTGGCGCTGCCGAGGACGATCCTGCGGTTCGCGGGCGGCCGGGAGCTGACGCTCGGTGACCTCGGCGCCGAGCAGGGCATGCTCGGCGGCATCAACGCGATCATCGTCGGCAACTACCTCACCAACCTCGGCAGGCCGGCACAGCGGGACCTGGACATGCTCGGTGACCTGCAGATGCCGATCAAGGCCCTGAACGAGACCTTGTGACGATGTTCTGTACCTGGTGCGGAGTCCCCGAGGATGAGGCGGACCACGGGTCCTGCCGGCAGCGGCTGGCGCTGGTGGACCCGCCCCGGTTCTGCCGCGAGTGCGCCCGCCGGATGATCGTGCAGGTGACCCCGGGCGGTTGGACGGCGCGATGCAGCCGACACGGTGAGTCATCCTCTTCGGATTCCCTGGAGGCGACCAGCTAGTCTCCCTTGGATGGGGCGAGTCGCGCGCAGGAGGTCCGCACGGTGACAGGGTCGTCGGTCGACGAACGCCGGGAGCCGGGCGAGCCGGCTGGATCCTTCCCACTCGTCCGGCGGGAACCGCCCAAGGTCAAGGTCAAGGCCGACCTGCTGCCGGGCATCATGGTGTTGTCCATGGTCGGGTTGCTCGGCATTCCGCTGGGCTGGATCTGGTCCCGGCTGGCGCCACCGCAACGCGAGCGGGTGGTCTCCAGCGACCGGCGGATCCCGCTGCAGCTGGAGAGCTGGCACCGGTTCGACGACCTGGTGCTGTACGCGCTGCTCGGCCTCGCCGCGGGCATCGTGACCGGGGTGGTGGTCTGGCTGCTGCGCGAGCGCCGTGGCCCGGTGATGCTGCTCGCCGCGGTGGCCGGCTCGGTGCTGGCGGGCTGGCTCGGCACCCGGATGGGCCCTTCCTTCGCCCAGGGCCTGTACACGGTCACCGAGGCACCACAGATCGGGGACGTGGTGGAGCAGGCGCCGGTGCTGGAGTCGGTATGGGTACTGCTCGCGCAGCCGATGGCGGTCGCGCTGGTCTACGGCCTGCTCGCCGCCTGGAATGGGCAGGACGACCTCGGACGCAGGCTGGGTTAGCTATGGTGGCAGGGTGCCGGAAGACGACAGCGAAAGCCACATAGAGCAGACCACGACGAGGGTACGGTTCCCCGGGATCAGCCCGCGGGCCTACGAACATCCGGTCGACCGGGGTGCGCTGGCCACCTTGCGCATGGTTCCCGGTTTTGCCGAGGTGCTGAAGACGCTGTCCGGGTTCTTCAACGAACGCGGCGAGCGACTGATGGCACTGGGTTCCGCCATCCGGGTGGGGCCGAGCCAATATCCCGAACTGGACCGGCTGCGGCACGACTGTGCCGAGACGCTGGACATCGAGCGGGTGCCGAACCTGTTCGTGACGCGGGACCCGCGCAGCACGATGACCACACTCGGGATGGACGAGCCGTTCATCCTGGCGACCACCGGGATGGTCGAGGCACTGGACGTCGAGGGGCTGCGCTTCGCTATCGGCCAGCAGATGGGGCACGTGCTGTCCGGGCACGCGGTCTACACCACCATGCTGCACCGGTTGCTCAGCCTGCAGCTCAGCATGTCCTGGACCCCGATCAGTGCGCTCGGGCTGCGCGCGGTCATCGCCGCCTTGCACGAGTGGTACCGCAAGGCCGAGCTGTCCTGTGACCGGGCCGGGCTGCTGTGCGGCCAGGACCCCGCGGCCGCGCTGCGCACGCATATCCTGCTGGCAGGCGGGATCGACCCCGCGCAGGTGGACATCCCTTCCTTCCTGCAGCAGGCCAGCGAGTACGAGTCGGTGGAGGACATCAGGGACAGCCTGCTGAAGCTGCGTAACGTCGAGCTGACCTCGCACCCGCTGGCCGTCGTCCGGGCCTCGCAGTTGCAGAAGTGGGCCGCATCCGAGGAGTACCGGGCGATCCTGGCCGGGGACTACCCCCGGCGGGACACCGACCCACCGGGAGCCACCTGGTCCGAGGACGTGAAGTCGGCGGCGAAGTCCTACCGGGACTCCTTTGTCGCCTCCACCGACCCGCTGGCCAAGGTGTTCGCCGGAGTGGGCGAGGCCGTCTCCGATGCCGCGGGCAAGGTGTGGAACAAGTTCGGTTCCCGTAGCGAGGACTGAGCCCAGCTCACCCGGCGTGTTTGCCGCCCACGTCCGCGTGTTTGCCGCCCACGTCCGCGTGTTTGCCGTCTGCGTACGCGAGTTTGCTCCCCACGTACGCGAGTTTGCCGTTCCCGTAAGGGGTCCGCGCGGGAACGGCAAACACGTGCGCGTGGCGGGCAAACACACCGGGGTCAGTTGAGGTTGGTGGGGGTGCTGAGGCCGGTGAGCTCGGCGGGCGGGGCGGGTATGGCGCGCAGGGCGGAGAGGAAGCCGGCCTCCCTGGTCAGCAGGCGGCAGACCAGTTGCAGCCTGCGCAACGGCTGGGCCTCTTCGAGGAGCTTCTGCCGGTCGGTCAGCGGCAGCAGGCAGTCCCCGGCGAGCAGGTAGGCCAGGTCGGCGAGGTCGACGTCCTCCGGCGGCGCGCTCCAGTCCGCACGGTCCCATGCGGCCTCGCAGTATCGCCGGTGCGCCGCCCTGGCCGCCGCGCTCAGCTGCGTGATCGCCGCGTCCGCCCCGCGCGGCACCGGATCGTCGTCCAGCCACTCGATCGAACCGACCAGGTAGGGCGCGGCGTCGGTGCGGATGTCCAGCAGCCGGAACCGGCGCCGCCCGGTGGTCACGATGTCGAACCGGCCGTCGGGCAGCCGCTTGGCCTCGCGCAGTTCCGCCGCGCAGCCGACCCCGAACACCTGCCCGGTCGTCTCCACCTCGTGCGTAGCTGGCATCCGGATCGCGACGATCCCGAGCCGCTTGTCCGGCACCGTGCCGGTGATCAGGTCCGCGGTGAGCTGGCGGTAGCGCGGCTCGAAGATGTGCAGCGGCAGGTGCGCGCTGGGTAACAGCACCGTCTGCAGCGGGAACAACGGCAGGGTCTGCCGCTGGTCCCCTTCCGGTGCTGTATCGGCCACGCCCCCAACGTTACGACGAGGTAGGGCGGCGTGCTGACCGACGACCGCGTCCGGTCTGCTTCTCCGGCGGCCGGAACACCGCAAACGGATCGGTCACCTGCATCCCCTCGCCGGTGAAGGTGAACAGTGCCGCCGGCCTGCCTCCCGCCTTGCCGGAAGGCGCCGTGCCGCCGGTCGGGGACAGCAGCCCGCGGCGGGAGAGCACCCGCTGCAGGTTGGTGGCCGACACCCGGTAGCCGAGCGCGGCCGAGTACAGCTCGCGCAGCGAGGAGATGGTGAACTCCGCCGGTGCCAGCGCGAAACCGAGGTTGGTGTAGCTCAGCTTCGCGCGCAGCCGTTCCCGCGCGCGCAGCACGATCGCCTCGTGGTCGAAGGCCGTGCGCGGCAGGGTGTCCACCGGGTGCCACTCCGTGTCCTCCGGTACCTCCGGATCGACCCCTGCGGGAACCAACCCCAGGAATGCGGTGGCCACCACCCTGGGTCCCGGCACCCGGTCCGGCGCGCTGAACACGGCCAGCTGCTCCACATGGGTGAGCTGCTTGACGTCCACCTTCTCGGCCAGCTGCCGCCGGATGGAGGTCTCCACGTCCTCGTCAGGGCGCAGCCTGCCACCCGGCAGCGACCAGCGGCCGATATGCGGATCGAGGGCGCGCCGCCACAGCAGCACCCGCAGTGTGGCGGAACGCACCTGAAGCACCGCGGCCAGAACCTCGTGTGCCAGGGGGGCACTGCTGTTAATATGGCTACGCACGGTTTTCGATTGTAAGACGAAAACCGGGACGCAGTCTAGGAGGTCCCGATGGCCGACACCATGACTCTGGAGTCCGACGAGCTCACCCCGATGGGCGGGGTCGAACCGGACGCGGCGTGGGCGGACGAGGTGCGCAGGCTCGCCGAGGAACGCAACGCGGTGCTGCTCGCGCACAACTACCAGCTGCCGGAGATCCAGGAGATCGCCGACCACACCGGAGACTCGCTCGCGCTCAGCCGGATCGCCGCGGCCAGCGACGCCTCCACGATCGTGTTCTGCGGGGTGCACTTCATGGCGGAGACCGCCAAGATCCTCTCCCCGGACAAGACCGTGCTCATCCCGGACGCGCGGGCCGGTTGCTCGCTCGCCGACTCGATCACCGGCGCCCAGCTGCGCGAGTGGAAGGCCGAGCACCCCGGTGCGGTGGTGGTCTCCTATGTGAACACCACGGCCGAGGTGAAGGCGGAGACCGACATCTGCTGCACCTCATCCAACGCGGTGGACGTGGTGGCGTCCATCCCGGCCGAGAAGGAGGTGCTGTTCTGCCCGGACCAGTTCCTCGGTGCGCACGTCAAGCGCGAGACCGGCAGGGAGAACCTGCACATCTGGGCCGGTGAGTGCCATGTGCACGCCGGGATCAACGGGCCCGAGCTCGCCGAGCGCGCCGCGGCCGATCCGGACGCCGACCTGTTCATCCACCCGGAGTGCGGCTGCGCCACCTCGGCGCTCTACCTCGCAGGGGAGGGCGCGGTCCCGCAGGACAAGGTCCGGATCCTGTCCACTGGCGACATGGTGCGCGCCGCGCGGGACACCGAGGCCCGCTCGGTACTGGTTGCCACCGAGATCGGCATGCTGCACCAGCTGCGCAAGGCCGCGCCGGAGATCGACTTCCGGGCGGTGAACGACCGTGCGTCCTGCCGCTACATGAAGATGATCACTCCGGCCGCGCTGTTGCGCTCGCTGCGCGCGGGCGCCGACGAGGTGCATGTGGACGAGGTCACCGCGGAGCGCGCACGGGCCTCGGTACGCCGGATGATCGAGATCGGCACTCCCGGTGGCGGCGAGTGATGTCGGTTAACATCTCAGAGTCGAAAACTCCCCGCTGGGAGGCGCGGGCCGACCTGATCGTCCTCGGCAGCGGGGTCGCCGGGCTGACCGCCGCGCTGCGTGCCCGCGAACTCGGTCTGCGCGTGCTGGTGGTGACCAAGGCCGAAATCGGGGACGGCAGCACCCGGCTTGCCCAGGGCGGGGTGGCCGTCGTGCTGGACGGGGAGCACGAGGAGGGCGACTCGGTCGCCCGGCATGCCGCCGACACGCTGGCCGCCGGCGGCGGGCTGAGCGAACCGGCCGCCGTGCGCGCCATCCTGGAGCAGGGACCCGCCGCGGTCGCCCGGCTGCGGGCCAGGGGAGCCCGGTTCGACCCCTCGGCCGAGGGTTCCGGCCTGGCCAGGACCAGGGAGGGCGGGCACACCGCCTTCCGGGTGATCCACGCGGGCGGGGACGCCACCGGAGCCGAGGTGGAACGCGCCCTGGTCGCCACGGCCGCTGGCACGCGGGTGCCGGTGCTGGAGGGGCATATCGCGGTGGACGCCCTGCGCACCCCGCTCGGCGAGGTCGCCGGGGTCACCGTGCTGGACCCGGCCGGGGTGCCCGGTGTGCTGCGTGCCCCGGCGCTGCTGCTCGCCACCGGCGGTCTCGGCCAGCTCTACCAGGCCACCTCCAACCCCGAGGTGGCCACCGGTGACGGCCTTGCGCTGGCGCTGCGGGCCGGGGCGCTCGCCGCCGATGTCGAGTTCGTGCAGTTCCACCCGACCGTGCTCTACACCCCCGGCGCGCGGGGCCGCTGCCCCCTGGTCACCGAGGCGGTGCGCGGGGAGGGCGCGGTGCTGGTGGACGGGGCGGGCCGCCCGGTGATGCACGGGGTGCACCCGCTCGGCGACCTGGCCCCGCGGGATGTGGTGTCCGCGGCCGTCACCAGGCGGATGGCACAGGCGCCGGGCGGTGTCGACGACCACGTGTTCCTCGACGCCACCGGGATCCCCCGGTTCGCGGACCGGTTCCCCACCGTGCATGCGGCCTGCCTCGCCGCCGGGGTGGACCCGGTGACCGAGCCCATCCCGGTGACCCCCGCCGCGCATTTCGCCTGCGGCGGCGTGGTCACCGGAACCGACGGCCGCACCGATGTGTGCGGGCTCTACGCGGCCGGTGAGGTGGCGAGGACCGGGCTGCACGGCGCCAACCGGCTGGCCTCCAACAGCCTGCTCGAGGGCCTGGTGCTGGGTGAGCGCGCCGCGGCGGCGGTGGCGGCGGACCTGGCAGCCGGGCTGTTGCCGGACCCCCGGCACGGGCGGCCACCGGCGAGCGAGGTGGCCCCGGTGGCGCAGCGGGACCGGCTGCAGCGGGTGATGAGCCGGTACGCGGCCATCGGCAGGGACGCCGACGGGCTGGCCGTGGTCGGGTCGGTGCTCGACCTCTCCGCCCAGGACAGTCCGATGTGGACACCGGAGGTGGTCGAGGACGCCGCGCTCACGCTGATCGCCGGGGCACTGGTGGCCGCGGCGGCCCGGCGCACCGAGTCCCGCGGTTGCCACGTGCGCACCGACTTCGCCGAGCGGGACGACGGCTCCTGGCGGCGCAGCCAGCTGATCCGGCTGAGCCCCTCCGGGCAGCCGGTGCTCGCCGACCCGATCCCGGCGAAGCGGGTGGCCTGCGCATGAACGAGGAGCTCCGGCAGCTCGAGCCCGCGGAGGTGCGCCGCATCGTGGAACTGGCGCTGGCCGAGGACCTGCGCTACGGCCCGGACGCGACCACCGAGGCCACGGTGCCGGCCGGTGCGGTGGCCACGGCCGAGCTGACCCCGCGCGAGCCCGGGGTGCTCGCCGGGATCCCGCTGGCGCTGGCGGTGTTCGAGACCGTGCTCGGACCCCGCTACCAGGTGCTGGACCAGCGCACGGACGGGGCGAAGCTGGTGGCAGGGGAACCCGCGCTGGTGCTGCGTGGTGAGATCCGTGGCCTGCTGACCGCCGAGCGCACCGCGCTGAACCTGCTGTGCCACCTCTCCGGGATCGCCACCGCCACCGCGGCCTGGGTGTCCGCCGTGGCGGGTACCGGCTGCGCGATCCGGGACTCCCGCAAGACCCTGCCAGGGCTGCGGCTGGCGCAGAAGTACGCGGTGCGCTGCGGGGGCGGGGTGAACCACCGGTTCGGGCTCGGTGACGCGGTGCTGATCAAGGACAACCACGTGGTCGCGGCCGGTTCGGTTACCGCCGCGCTGCGCCAGGCAAGGGAGCGGGCGCCGGGCCTGGCCTGCGAGGTCGAGGTGGACGATCTCGACCAGCTTGCCGAGGCGCTGGCCGCGGGTGCGGACGAGGTGCTGCTGGACAACTTCACGCCGGAGGACTGTGCCCGCGCGGTGCGTCACCGGGATCGGGTGGCGCCCGGCACCCGGCTGGAAGCCTCCGGCGGCCTCCGCCTGGAGAACGCGGCGGGCTACGCGCGGACGGGGGTCGACTACCTTGCCGTCGGCGCCCTCACGCACTCGGCACCCGCGGTGGATCTCGGGATGGATCTACCTTGCGGACAGCACACGTCCGATTGGCGTATGTAGTGTCGCCGAACGGCGCAGAACCCAACATGGGGAATGGAAAAAGCCGCGCCGGGCAGGGACGATAGCGGAGTGACGGAGACGACAACCGCTGTTCCGGCCCGTATCCGGGTCGGTGTGATCGAAGATCATCCGCTGTACCGGCAGGCCGTGGCGCGCGTGCTCGAGGAGGCGGCCGACATCGAGCTGGGGGTCGTAGCCGAGTCGGTCGGCGAGTTCGCCATGCGCAGACAACCGCCGGGGGGCGTGGTGGTGCTGGACCTCAAGCTGCGCGGGGTCGCCGACAGCGCCGCCGTGATGGAGGTGGCGGGCATGGGACACCGGGTGCTCGTGGTCTCCGCGCACGCAGGCAAGGAGGAGGTGCTGGCCGCGGTCACCGCCGGTGCCCGCGGATACCTATCCAAGGACTCCGACGGCGAGGAGATCCTCGGCGCCGTCCGGCAGATCGCCTCCGGTAACTCCTATGTCTCGCCCATGCTGGCCTCGTTCGTGCTCAGCTCGGCCCGGGAGCGCGGGGGCGGTCAGCAGCTGGTGCTGTCCGAACGGGAGCGGCAGGTGCTTTCCCTGCTCGCCGCGGGGGAGCGGGACCAGGACATCGCGGAGGCCATGGCGATCAGCGTGCGCACCGTCCGCTCCTACCTGGACCGGATCAGGGACAAGACCGGCAGGCGGCGCAGGCCGGAGCTGACCAGGCTGGCGATCGAGGAGGGGATCGCGGCCCAGCCGCCGGTGCACTAGCTGTGTTGAAGAAGGCGCGCGGTCTCGAACCCGGCTACGGGCCGTGCTCTGGTCACGGGCTGGTGCGCTGGGTGGGCCAGCGGCCCGCAGCCGGGTTCGCGAGGTCTGCGGCCGGGACACGCGCCCCCGCATCACCTCGGTCAACCCCCTCTTGAACAGCTCCTAGCTGTTGCGGGTCAGCCGCCGGTTGGCCAGCACCGCGGTGGCGGTGCGCGACTTCGCGGCCAGCTCCGGGTCCACCTCGGCGACCAGCTGGCCCGCGCCCGCGCCCAGCTGCGTGTGGATGCCGCCGAACGGGTCGGCAACGGTGGAGTAGCCGATCCCGGTCGGCGCCTTCGGGTTGACCTGGATCCCGGTGACCGCAGGGTCGGCCTGCCCGCAGCCGAGTACCCAGGTGCCGGAGTCCAGCGCGCGGGCCCGCACCAGCAGCTCCCACTGCTCCCGCTTGCCCGTCCCTGCTCCCCAGGAGGCCGGCAGGACCACCGCCGCGGCACCGGACTCGGCCAGTGCCTGGAACAGCTCGGGGAAGCGCACGTCGTAGCAGGTGGCGAAGCCGAGCGTGACCCCGTCCAGCTCGAGGGTGACCGGCTCCGAGCCACCCGCCACCGTGTCCGACTCGCGGAAGCCGAATGCGTCGTACAGGTGGATCTTGTCGTAGCCGCGGTGCGCACCCCGCCCGGTGATCAGCAGGGTGTTGCGCACCCGCTCCCCGTCCGGGGTGAACATTCCGGCGACCACCAGCACGCCGTGCTCCCGCGCGATCTCCGCGACCGCGCTCGCCCATGGCCCGTCCAGCGGCTGCGCGAGCGGGGCCAGCGGTACCCCGAACCGGGCCATCATGGCCTCCGGGAACACCACCACCTCGGCACCCTCGCCCGCGGCCTTGGCCACTTCGACCCTGATCAGCTCCAGGTTGTCCGCGGGGTCGTCACTCGACGTGAGCTGGCACAGCCCGATGCGCAGCACGGTCACCTCCGGGGTATCGACGTCCGGCTCCCCCGAGTATGCCGGTGTGCGCCGGTGCCCAGCGGCCACCTCGTACCCTTGGGGCCATGCTGAATCGCACCGACCTGCGGGGTCGCGTCCCCTCGCCAGCCGAACTGCGCGCCACGTTGCCGCGCGCCGAGGTCGATGTGGACGTCGCACTGCATCAGGTGCGGCCGGTGGTGGAGGCGGTGCGTGACCGCGGGGTACCCGCCGTGCTGGAGTTCACCGAGCGGTTCGACGGGGTGCGCCCCGGCGGGGTGCGGGTGCCGGCCGCGGAGCTGGAACGGGCGCTGGCCGAGCTGGACCCCGCGGTGCGCGCGGCGCTGGAGGAGTCGATCGCGCGGGCCAGGCTGGTGCACGCCGACCAGCGTCGCGCCGATGTCACCACCCAGGTGACCGCGGGTGGCATGGTGACCGAGCGCTGGGTGCCGGTGGGCAGGGTGGGGCTGTACGCCCCCGGCGGGCTGGCGGTGTACCCCTCCAGCGTGGTGATGAACGTGGTGCCCGCGCAGGTCGCGGGGGTGGGTTCGCTGGTGGTGTGCTCTCCGCCGCAGGCCGAGTTCGGTGGGCTGCCGCACCCGACCATCCTGGCCGCCGCCGCGCTGCTGGGCGTGGACGAGGTGTGGGCGGTCGGCGGGGCGCAGGCCGTGGCGCTGCTGGCCTACGGCGGCACCGACACCGACGGCAGCCCGCTGGAGCCGGTCGACCAGGTGACCGGGCCGGGCAACATCTACCTGACCGCGGCGAAGCGGATGCTGCGCGGGCTGATCGGGATCGACTCCGAGGCCGGGCCCACCGAGATCGCGATCCTCGCGGACGAGACCGCCGATCCGGTACACGTCGCCGCCGACCTGATCAGCCAGGCCGAGCACGACACCCTGGCGGCCAGCGTGCTGGTCACCACCTCCGAGGCGCTGGCCGACGCGGTGGACGCCGAGCTCGCGCGCCGGGTCGCGGCCACCAAGCACACCGAGCGGGTGACCGAAGCGCTGCGCGGCAAGCAGTCCGGCATCGTCCTGGTGTCCACTGTGGATGACGGATTGCGGGTGGTGGACGCCTACGCGGCCGAGCACCTCGAGATCCAGACCGCCGACGCGAGGGCCCTGGCCGCCAGGGTGCGCAACGCCGGTGCCGTGTTCGTCGGGCCCTACTCCCCGGTCTCCCTCGGCGACTACTGCGCCGGGTCCAACCACGTGCTGCCAACCGGCGGGTTCGCCAGGCACTCCTCGGGGCTGTCGGTGCAGAGCTTTCTGCGCGGCATCCACGTGGTGGACTACAGCGCGGAGGCGCTGCGCGAGGTGGCGGGCAAGGTGGTCGCGCTCGCCGAGGCCGAGGACCTCCCCGCGCACGGCGAGGCCGTGACCGCCCGGTTCCCGGAGGGCGGCCGATGAACGGCGACGAGGTGACCCTGGACGAGCTGCCGCTGCGGGATGACCTGCGCGGCCGCACCCCGTACGGCGCCCCGCAGCTGGACGTGCCGGTCCGGCTGAACACCAACGAGAACCCGTATCCTCCGCCTGCCGAGCTGGTCGAGGACGTGACCGCGGCGGTGCGGCAGGCCGCCGCGGGGCTGCACCGCTACCCGGACCGGGACGCCGTGGAGCTGCGCAGGGACCTGGCGAGCTACCTCTCCGGGGCCACCGGCGTCGCGCTGACCGAGCGGAACCTGTGGGCGGCCAACGGTTCCAACGAGATCCTGCAACAGCTGCTGCAGGCCTTCGGCGGGACGGGGCGCACCGCGCTGGGCTTCGAGCCCTCCTACTCGATGCACCCGATCATCGCGGCCGGGACGCGCACCGAGTGGCTGCCGGCCCCGCGCAGGCCGGACTTCACCCTGGACCCCGGCCGGGCCGCGGAGATCGTCGCCGAGCGTGCGCCGGACGTGGTGTTCCTGACCAGTCCGAACAACCCGACCGGTGGCTCCGTCCCGCTGCCCGAGCTGGAACCGGTGCTGCGCGCCGCACCGGGGATCGTGGTGGTGGACGAGGCCTACGCGGAGTTCTCCGCGCAACCGAGTGCGGTGCGGCTGCTCGCGGACCACCCGGCCAAGCTGATCGTCTCCAGGACGATGAGCAAGGCCTTCGCCTTCGCGGGCGGTCGGGTCGGCTATCTCGCCGCCGCGCCCGCGATCGTGGACGCGCTGCAACTCGTGCGGCTGCCGTACCACCTCTCGGTGCTGACCCAGGCGGCCGCGCGCGCCGCGCTCCGGCACGCCGAAGCCACCCTGGCCTCGGTCGCCCGGCTGGCCGCGGAACGTGACCGGGTGGCCGAGGAGCTGCGGGGACTGGGTTTCGCCCCGGTGCCCAGCGATGCCAACTTCGTGCTGTTCGGGCCGTTCGCCGACGCTTCCGCGTCCTGGAGGTCTTATGTGGACAATGGGGTGCTGATCAGGGATGTCGGTATCGAGGGTCACCTGCGGGTGACCATCGGCACCCCCGAGGAGAATGACGCGTTCCTGGCTGCGAGCAAGGAGGTCCCGCGGTGAGCCGGATCGGCAGGGTGGAGCGAACCACCAAGGAGTCCTCGATCCGGATCGAGGTCGATCTGGACGGAACCGGGCAGGTCGAGGTGAGCACCGGGGTGCCGTTCTACGACCACATGCTGCATTCCTTCGGCGTGCACGGCTCGCTGGACCTGCGGATCGAGGCCGAAGGGGATGTGCACATCGACGCGCACCACACGGTGGAGGACACCGCGATCGTGCTCGGCACGGCGATCCGCGAGGCGCTCGGCGAGAAGAAGGGGATCCGGCGTTTCGGCGACGCCTGGATCCCGATGGACGAGACCCTGGCGCATGCCGCGATCGACGTCTCCGGCAGGCCGTACTGCGTGCACCTCGGCGAGCCGGAGCAGTTCGGCACCTTCACCATCGGCGGGAACTACCCGTTCGTGCTCACCAGGCACGTGTTCGAAAGCCTGAGCTTCCACGCGGGGATCGCGCTGCACGTGCGGGTGCTGCACGGCCGCGACCCGCACCATATCGCCGAGGCACAGTACAAGGCGGTGGCAAGGGCGCTGCGCGCCGCGACCGAACCGGACCCGCGTGCCGGCGGCGTCCCGTCCACGAAGGGTGTGCTCTGAGTTGTCCAACGAGTGGATCGCGGTCCTGCTGCTGGCGCTCGCCGGGTTCCTTGTCGGCGGCGTGTACAGCATGTGGAAGACCGCGAAGGCGTTCGCGATCCTGCTCGGGATCGCGGCCGCCCTCGCGGTCGGTGGCGCCGTCGTCTGGCTGTCCAGCTAACCGGGCGCGCCTTCTCGAACACAGCTAGCCAGGCGCGGGCTGGAGGTCCCTGCGCTCGGGGTCGGTGTCCCCGTCCAGCGCCGCGGTGAGCTTCTCACCCTCGACGTCCACATTCGGCAGCAGCCGGTTCAGCCAGCGGGGGATCCACCAGGCTCCCCTGCCGAGCAGGGACATCAGCGCGGGCACGATGGTCATCCGGATCACGAAGGCGTCCACCGCCACGCCGAAGGCCAGCGCGAAGCCGATCGACTGGATCAGTGACTCGTCGGAGAGCACGAAGCCGGCGAACACGCTGATCATGATCAGCGCGGCGGCCACGACCACCCGCGACCCGTGCCGGAACCCGGTGATCATCGCCTGGTCCGGCGCGGCGCCGTGCACGTGCTCCTCGCGCATCCTGGTGACTAGGAACACCTGGTAGTCCATGGCGAGGCCGAACAGTACCCCGATCAGCAGGATCGGCAGCATGCTCATGATCGGCCCGGTGGACTCGACCCCGAACAGGTCGGTCAGCCAGCCCCACTGGAACACCGCGACCACGGCGCCGAAGGTGGCCGCGACCGAGCCGAGGAAGCCGATGGTGGCCTTCAGCGGCACGATGATCGAGCGGAACACCAGCATCAGCAGGATGAACGCCAGGCCGACGATCAGGGCGAGGTAGGGCAGCAGTGCGTCGGCCAGCTTCTCCGAGACGTCGATGTTCATCGCGGTCTGGCCGGTGACCGAGAGGTCCGCACCGGTGGCCGAGCGCAGCGGCCCTGCCTGGTCGCGGATGTCGGCGACGAGGTCCTCGGTCGCCTGGCTGCTCGGCCCGCTCTGCGGGATCACGGTGAGCAGCGCGGTGTTGCCCTGCGGGTTGACCGTCGGCGGGGCCACGTTGGCGACATCGTCCAGGCCGTTGATCCGCTGCGCGGCCTGCAGGGCGGCCTGCTGAGCGGTGGCCGCGTCGCCGGTGTCGATGACCACCGTCAGCGGCCCGTTGGCGCCTTCCCCGAAGGACTCGCTGACCAGCTCGTAGGCCTGGTGCCGGGTGTCCTCCGGCGCGGCGTTGCTGTCATTGGGCAGGCCGAGTTGCATATCGGTGGCCGGGATCGCGACGACCACCAGTCCGGCCAGCGCCGCGAGCAGTACCGGGACCCTGCGCCGCGCGACCAGCGTCGCCCAGCGCTGTCCCAGGGTCGGCTTGCCGGAGTCCTCCCGGTTGCGCAGGCCCGGGATGCGGCCGCCGAGTATCCGCTTGCCGGCGAAACCGAGCACCGCGGGCAGCAGGGTGAGCGCGATCAGCACTGCGATGGCCACGGTGGCCGCCGCCGCGATTCCCATCTCGCCGAGGAACGGAATGCCCACCACGACGAGCCCGGCCAGCGCCACGATGACGGTCAGCCCGGCGAACACCACGGCTGAGCCCGCGGTGCCCGCGGCGCGGCCCGCGGCCTGCTCGGGGTCCCGGCCGACGCTCAGCTCGTGCCGGTACCGGGAGACGATGAACAGCGCGTAGTCGATACCGACCGCGAGCCCGATCATCAGCGCGAGGATCGGGGTGTTGGAGTTCAGCTCGGCGAAGCCCGAGGTGACCATGATCCCGGCCATCCCGACGCCGACCCCGATCAGCGCGGTCAGCAGCGGCAGGCCCGCCGCGATCAGCGAGCCGAAGGTGATCAGCAACACCACGGCCGCGACCACGACCCCGATCACCTCGGTGGGCTGGGTTTCCGGCATACCCTGGACGGCGTCCCCGCCGAACTCGACCTGTAGTCCGGCCGCGCGTCCTGGTTCGGCCGCGGACAGCAGCGCCTCGCGGTCGGCCTCGGACAGCTCGAAGCCCATGACCTGGTAGCTCACCTGGGCGAGTGCCACGCTGCCGTCCGGGGAGATCGCCTTGGCCTGGAACGGATCCGCGACGTTCGCCACCTCGGGAGCGTCGCGTAGCCGGTTCACCACCTGCTCGATGGCCGCGCGGTTGGCCGGGTCGGCGACGGTCTCTCCCTCCGGGGCTGCCATGACCACCCGCGCGGTTCCGCCGCCTGCCGCGGCCTGCGGGAAGCGCTCGGAGAGGTGGTCGATCGCCTGCTGGGACTCGGTACCAGGGATCGAGATCGAGTTGGTCAGCTGGCCGGACAGGGTGAGCGCGCCCACACCGAAGGCGGCCAGGATCGCGATCCAGATCCCCGCGACGAGCTTGCGCCGCCGGAAGGAGAACCGGCCGAGCCGGTAGAGGAAGGTGGCCACGGGCAAGGACTCCGTTCGTATGCCGTCCTGCTGTCGGGTCCCCACCAAGCTAGCCGAACGGCAAGTGAGCGCCAAGCCGATCGGCTAGTATGTGACTAGCCGCACGGCTAGGGCAACGCTAGCCGATCGGCTAGCCGTGTGACTTGTCCTCGATGGCGCCTGGGCGTACTGTCGTCCTGCTGCTGACGAGGAGGTTGGGATGACAGCCGGTACCGCTGGGACCGTCGAAACCGGCGCCGGTGGCACCGAGGACACCCGCAGCCGGTTACTGGCCACCGCACTGCGGTTGTTCACCGAGCACGGCGTGGAGGGCACCTCGCTGCAGATGATCGCCGACGCGCTCGGGGTGACCAAGGCGGCCGTCTACTACCACTTCAAGGCCAAGAGCGAGATCGCCGAGGCCGTGGCCCAGCCTGCCCTGCGCGAGCTGGATGTGATCCTCGACGAGGCCGCGGCCAAGCGGCGCCGCGGGGCGCAGGTCGATCACCTGCTGTCCGGGTTCGTCGATGTGGTGGTGCGGCACCGGCGGCTACTCGCGCTGTTCAGCAGCGATCCGGGTATCGCCCGCGCGGTCGAGGCCTCGCTGCACGGTGAGCAGAACATGGAAAGCAGGCTGCTGGCGATCCTGGTCGGGCCGGAGCCGGACGCAGGGGACGTGGTCACCGCGCATGTCGCACTGGCCGGGATCGGGCTGGCGGGGGGAGCCCCCGCGATGGCCGAGCTGGACGACGACACCCTGCGCCGCCATCTGCTCGAGGTCGGCAGGCGGCTGCTGCGCAGGCCGCGGCCGCCCCGGCTGGACTGACCCGCCGGCGCCGCCGGCTCAGAACCCGCGGACCTTCTCGATCCGGATCCGCACCGGGGCCGAGTAGGTCGCGCTGAACCGCTCCGGGCTACCGGTCACCCGCACCATGCCCTCCCGGTACTTCTCCAGGAAGGCAGGCGTCTCCAGCGCGGACTGCTGGTCCTCGGCGAACTCGGCGGTTCCCTTCAGGATGATGATGTCCTCGCCCTCGCCGTCACTGTCGAAATGCAGGGACACCTGTGGCCGGTTGCGCATGTGGGTCATCCGGTACGCGCTCGGCAGGTTGTAGGTGAGCACGGTGTTCCCACCTTCCCACAAGAACCACACCGGATTCGGTTGCGGCGTCCCGTCCGCGCCGACCGTGACCAGCCAGATCACCGGCTCCGTCCGCAGTCGCCGCCGGACCCGGTCGCCGAAAGGGGCTCCCTCGGCGGGCAGTACGTCTGTCATGTCCGCGAGTCTAGGAGTGTTCCCGCAGGAATTGTGGCGGAACGGAGCCGGTGAGCCAGACCCCGTTGGCGCTGACCCGGAACTCGTGCCCGGCCGTGGCCATGGCCCGCGCGTCCACCTGGAACACGACCGGCCGGCCGCGGCGGGCGCCCACCGTGCGCGCGGTCTCCACCGTGCTGGACAGGTGCACATCGTGTCTGCCCATCGGGCGCAGGCCGGTACGCAGGATCTCCTCCGCCAGCCGGTCGACGGTTCCGTGGTAGAGCAGGTCCGGTGGGTCCGCCACCGGCAGGTCCAGTTCCACCTGGACGCTGTGCCCCTGGTTCGCCCTGATCCTGGTGCCGGTCTCGTCGAAGGCGAACCGCCGTTTGTCGTTGCCGGCCACCACTTCCTCGAGTTCGGCGCGGCTCAGCCGGAGCCCGTGCCTTGCCAGCGCCGCCAGCAGGGTGTCCACCTCGACCCAGCCGCCGGGATCCAGCCGTATTCCGATCTTCCCGGGTGCGTGCCGCAGATGCTTCGACAGCCGCTTCGACACCCGAACGAGTGTTCTTTTCTCCATTTCCCGCCATCTTCGCAGGTTCGCCGCCGGATGCGCACCGGAATTGTCGGCGCCCGTTGGTACGCAGGATCCGAGGGACCGAGTACGGCCCGACCACACCGAGGAGGAACATCATGCGTGCGGACAACAACACCACGGCCACCGCGGTCACCACGGCCGGGGCGTACCCGAAACCGGTCGACGGCGAGCTGCCCCGCCCGCTCGAGGCGGGAATGCCTGCCCTGCTACGTGGGCAGAATGCTGGACGAGTCCGGTTGTGACAACACGCTTCGCTGGGCGAAACGCTGGCGGGACCTGTGCGTACCGGAGGCCGTGACGCTGGAACACGACCTTGAGCGCCAGGGCGGTTACTGCGACTGCGAGATCGGCTACAACATCCACCCGGACCATACGCAGCGTGCGGAGGACGAACCACCGCCCGCCTGTGCCGGGGTGAGCCGCCGTGGCTGCACGGGTCCGTGTGCCCGGTGACTCACCCCGGCGCGGCCAGGATCCGGGTGAGGGCGCCGGTGAAGGCGGTGATCTGCCGTATGGCCACCGGGGTGCCCGGGTAGCGCGAGCGGAGAAAGAGACCCTCATGGGTGCGGGAGACCCAGAACTGAGCGTCGTCGGCCACGGTGACGTTGCTGATGTGCTGGGCGTCCACCTCGGCGTGCCGCTCCGAGCCCTGGAACCGCCGGTAGTCGGTATAGGACACCATGAACACGTCGTCGCCACCGCGTCGGAACCGCGGTCCGAGCGCGGCGAGCACCAGCGGTACCGGAACACGGCCGAGCCGCAGCGCGGCGCGGAATTCCTGGTGTACCAACGGTAGTGCCTCGGAAAATTGTCCACTTCGGACGTCCAGAGCCAACGGCGCTACCGTGGTGAGCCAGCCGACGGCGTGCTCCCAGCGCGGATCGGTGCGGGTGTGCATGGGGGTGAGGAGCCGGACCACCTCGCCCGCACCGAACCGCCTGGCGGCCAGGCCGACAGCGGTCAGCACCCCGGTGAACACGCTGCCGCCGTGGGCGCGGCAGGTCCGTTCGAACTCGGCTGCGCCCTCGGCATCCAGCAGCGGCCGGCAGTCGGCAGCCTGGGCCACCGGCTGCCCAGGCTCCACCCCGAGGTCCAGTGGAAAGGAAGGAGGCGTCTCGCCGCAGGCCGCGAGGAACGCGTCCCAGGCCCGCACCACCTCATGCCCGGGATCGGGTACCGGAGCGGCCTGCTCCGCGGCGCAGAAGTCCAGGAAGCTGCCTGCCTCCGATGGTTCGACCGAGCCGGACCGGTAGAGCTCCTGGAGCTCGTGCACGGCGATGGCCAGCGAGTAACCGTCCACATCGCAGTGATCGAACCCGCAGAACACCGTGCTGCGATCCGGCCGCAGGATCGCGGTCAGCAGATAGGAGGGCCAGGACTGTGACCGGGACAGTGGCCGGCACACCGTGTCCAGCCGGCGCCGCAGGTACGCCCGCAGCTCCTGCCCTGCCGGGAACTCGCCGATGGTCTCCCGGCCGAGGGCCAGGTGTTCGGGTGGTAGCACGAATCGCTCGATCTCACCAGCGCGTTCGCGGAAGCCGCTGCGCAGGGTCTCGTGCCTGCCGAGCCACTGCTCGAAAGCCCGGTGCAGCGCCGCGGGGTCCGCCCGGCCCGGCAGGTCGAAGGACAGCGCCAGCCAGGTACCCGGCCCGCTGCCGCGACGGCGGGCGGTGTCCAGGTGGAACCGCTGGTTGAACGAGGGTGGGACCGGACTGCTCGCCGCGGACGCCGCCGCGGCTAGGGTGGCCGGGGTGGCCGACCACTCGATCAGCTCACCTGGCTCCGGGCGGTAGTGCTCGATCGTGGTGACCCGCATCTAGACCCTGGCTGTGGGCGCGAGCTCGCCGGTCCGGTAGTCCCCGGTGCGCACGATGGCGCGCAGCACCTCGCGCAGGTGCTCCAGGTAACGCGGCACGTTCGCGTGCGCCTGCGGGGTGTCCGGGTAGCTCGCCTTCAGGTAGGTGCGGCGCCACAACCGGTTGACCCAGATCGGCACGTCGTGGCCGTCCCCTGGCCCGCCGAGCACCCGGCAGTCGGCCTGCTCGAAGTCCGGCGAGCCCGGGGCCACCCGGGTGTCGATGTAGGAGACCATCGGCAGCACGGCACGCGGGTCGGCCCCGGTGTTCAGCCCTTCGCTCACCACCTCGGCGACCCGATGCACGGAGACACCGGCCAGCTCCCGTGCGGCGGAGAACGCCCGCTGCGCCTGCCCGATCACCTCGCCGAAGCTGTCGCCGACCGGGAACTGCACCGGGACCAGGTTGATGAACCAGCCCTGGGTAGCCGCCCAGCGGGGCTCGTCCCTGGTGTGCACCACGGCCAGCCCGCGGTAGCCGTCCTGGCCGGCCAGCTCCCGGTTGGTGACGCCGATCGCGGCCAGCAGTCCCGCCGAGAAACCGCCACCGAGCTCCTTGCAGGTCGAGGCGAACACCTCCGCCTCGGCCGCGTCGAAGAGGTCGATCTCGAACGGCACCGCCGGGTAGCTGCCGTTCGTGGCGACACCGAGATCCAACGGGAACCTCGGCGGCTGGCCGCCGCCTGCCAGCCAGAACTCCAGCCACCGGTGCACGGCGGGCGAGTTCGCGGTGATCCGGGCCGCGCGCTCCCGCTCCAGCTGGCAGAAATCGACATAGCTGCCCACTTCCGGCAGCTCGGCCTCGGTGCCGTCCAGCTCGGCCTGGTAGAGCCTGCGCAGCTCGTCGAATACCAGGATGATCGAGTAGCCGTCGGAATGCGAATGGTCCACCGCGAAGTACACAGTGGACGATTCATCGCGCAGGATCGCGCCGAACACGAACGGGGGCCAGCGCAGCGGGTTGGTCCGCTCGTCGAACCGGTCCAGCAGGTGCTCCCGGATCGCAACGGGATCGGTGAACTCGCCGACCTCGGTGGCGTGCAGGGAAAGGCTCTCGGCGGGCACGGCGTGCCGTTGCAGGCCGTCGCCGGCCACCCGGAACCAGGTCAGCAGCGTGGGGTGCCTGCGGATCCACTTCTCGATCGCGGCACCCATCGCGCCGATGTCCAGGCTGCCTGGCAGGTCGAACACCGTGGCCAGCCACGGTGACTGCACCGTGCCGGACTCCTCGTTGGCCAGTGCCCGCCGGATGTGGCGTTCCTGCACGTATGAGGGCGGGGACGGATGCGAAGGGGCGGAGTCGGCCGCGGTCAGGGTCCGCTCGTCCAGGGTCCATTCGACGAGGCGACCGGGTCTCGGCTCGTAGCCGAGTATCGGCGTCATCAGCATGATGGGTGTTCCTTTCGCGTCGCGCGATGTCCGGCGCGCGTTACCAGTGGATGGCGATATCGGCGGAGGGAATGACGGGCAGGCCGGCGATGGCGTAGCTGCCGCGGGCCGCGATCTCGTCGATGACCCTGCGCAGGTGCCCGATATAACGGAGCACGTTGCGGTTTCCCGCATCGGTGTCCGGGTACCGGCAGGTCACGTACACCCCTTCGTGGTTGCGGTGGATCCAGATGTAGACCTCGTCCGCGGCGGTCATCCTGCTGTGGAAGGCGCAGGTGTTCCATTCCCGCCATTCCCGCGCCCCCGGTGTGCGCCGCATGTCCATATAGGACACGACGAATCTCGGTTCCAGCGGAAGGTCGAGTACCTCGCATACCCTGGCGAAGGGAACCTTCGCCATCGGGCGGCGGTCCCTGGCCGCCGCGGCGGCCGAGTGGGTCAGGTTGTGGAAGTTGCCCTCGCCCGCTACCCGCAGGTGCAGCGGGATCAGCCCGATGTACCAGCCGAGCGAGGTCGCCCACTGCGCGTCGCTGCGGGTGTGGAACGGCGCGAGTGCGCGGAAGGACGGCCTGCCGCTGACCTCGTGGCTCGCGATGCCGAGGCAGGCGAGCACCCCGGCGAAGAAGCTCTCGCCGCCCTTGCGGCAGGCGGCCTCGAAGGACTCGGCCTGCCCAGGGTCGAGCAGCCAGGTGCAGGTGCTGCGCTGCGGTACCGGCCCGTCCTGCCTGCCGCCGACCGCGAGCGGGAACGCGGGCAGTTCACCACCCTCGGCCCGGACGAACTCGCGCCAGGCGGCGACGGTCTCGTGCGCGTCGCCGATCCTGCTGGCCTCGTCCCGTTCCAGCCTGCTGAACTCCAGGTAGCTTCCGGTCTCCGCCAGCTCGGCGCGGGAACCGGCCACGGCGGCCGTGTAGAGCTCCCGGATCTCGTGTGCGATCAGCAGTATCGAGTAACCGTCCACATTGGTGTGATCGAGGCCGAGATAGATGGTCGAGGACTCTTCCCGCTCCACGGTCACGAACACGTACGGCGGCCAGTCCAGCGGGCTCGTCGCCTGGTCGAACAGTTCCTCGACGTGCTTGCTGACCTCGGCGGCATGGGTGAACTCGCCGACCACCCTCCGCTCGATCGACACCGCGCCGCTGGCCAGCGTGCGACGGTGCAGCCGGGTGCCGCCGCGCGGGGATGGCAGGCAGCGCAGGCTGCTGCGCAGGGTCTCGTGCCGGTCGGTCCAGGCCAGCAGGGCGGACTCCAGCGCCACGGTGTCCACCCGGCCCGGCAGTTCGAAGGCGGTGGCCAGCCAGGTGGGGGTGTCCCGCCCGCTGTCCCGCTGGGCGCGCGCGTTGCGCAGGTGTGCCTCCTGCAGGTAGGAGGGCGGCCTGGGGTCGTCTGCCCAGGCGGCCTGCTCGGCTCGCGGTCGCCATTCGGTCAACCGTCCCGGCCGGACCTGGTAGTCGGAAATCTCGGTGAATCTCATCCGTTGTCCTCGTTCCACCGAAAGTAGGGAACTGCTGCAATCGAGAACAATTCGGACATCGGTGTCCGTAGGGCCCCGTGCGGACAGGCGGCGGCTATTATTTGCGTTTTGTTTACGTGCAGGGTTTGCGTCCCGGCCGCTGCCGTGGGGTTTCCCCGTAGGGTAGCTGAAGACTATTCAGGTAGTCCGACAAAAAGCAACGGGTCCACGATGTGAACCAGGGCACCGATCAACGTGCGGTGATGTTTCCGGCGTTTTTGTGGAGCGCCGGTGAATGGCGGATTACTGGCCGCCCTCGGCGGCCGGTTTGAGTAATCGGGCGCCGGAGCCGAAACGGGCCATATGGTCCTCGGTGTTGTGCAGCGAGCAGGCGCGCAGGGACAGGCAGCCGCAACCCACGCATCCGGTCAGCCGGTCGCGCAGCCGCTGCAGCGCGTCGATTCTCGCGTCCAGCTCGGCTTGCCAGTTCCTGGACAGCCGGGTCCAGTCGGCCTTGGTCGGCGCGTGGTCGCGCGGCAGCGTCGAAAGGGCCTCGCTGATCTCCTCCAGGCTGAGCCCGACCCGCTGGGCCGCGCGGATGAAGGCGATCCGGCGCAGCACCGAGCGGGGATAGCGGCGCTGGTTGCCGGCGGAACGCTCGGCGAAGATGAGGCCCCGGTCCTCGTAGAAGCGCAGCGCGGTGTGCGGTACGCCACTGCGCTGCGCGACCTGGCCGATGCTGAGGTGGTCGGCAAGCTTCGTCACGGCACCAGCCTACCTTGACTTCAACCTAAGTCGAGGTTGCACCGTGAAGTCCATGACTACTCCGACGACCACTCCGACGACCACTCCGACACCTGCCCCGCGATCGCCGGGCTTCGCCGACCTGCCCGGCCTGATGTCGCAGCTGACCGGTGACGAGAAACACACCGCGGCGGCGACCTCCACATTGGATGTGCTCTGGGTGCTCTACGACCGGGTGCTCAACGTGACCCCGGAGACCGCAGGAGATCCCGCGCGGGACCGTTTCCTGCTGTCCAAGGGCCATGGGCCGATGGCCTACTACGCCGTGCTGGCCGCGAAGGGCTTCATCGACCCGGCCGAGCTCACCGGCTGGACCTCGGCGGAGTCCCGGCTCGGCACGCATCCCGACGGCACCCTGGTGCCCGGGGTGGAGATCGGCAGCGGCTCGCTGGGGCACGGCCTGCCACTGGCCGTCGGCACCGCGCTCGGCCTGCGGGTCCAGCGGTTGACCGGCTCGCGGGTGGTGGTGCTGCTCGGCGACGCCGAACTGGACGAGGGCTCCAACCACGAGGCGATCGCGCTGGCCGGCCGTGCCGCGCTGGAGCGGCTGACCGCCGTGGTGATCGACAACGACTCCGCGACGCACGGCTGGCCCGGCGGGATCGGACGGCGGTTCGCCGTGGAGGGCTGGGAGACCCGCACCGTGGACGGCCGCGACCACGAGGCGCTGTACCGGGCGTTCACCGCGGCACACCCACCGCGACCACTGGCCGTGGTGGCCACCGTCGAACCGAGGGATTGAGGCCATGCAGACCATGCGCGAGACCTTCCTGTCCACCATCGGCGCGCAGCTGGACGCCGACCCCCGGCTGGCCGTGGTGCTGGCCGACATCTCGGCGGCCCAGCTCGAGCACGCCGCCCACCGGCACCCGGACCGGGTGATCAACGTCGGCATCCGGGAGCAGCTGCTGATCGGCGTCACCGGCGGGCTGTCACTGTCCGGAATGCGGCCGGTGGCGCACACCTTCCCGTCCTTCCTGGTGGAACGCCCTTACGAGCAGATCAAGCTGGACCTGACCCATCAGGGCGCCGGCGCCGTGCTGGTGTCCTCCGGCGCCTCCTACGACATGTCCACCGAAGGCCGTACCCATCAGTCGCCGGCCGACGTCGCGCTGCTCGACACGGTTCCCGGGTGGACCGTGCACGTGCCTGGGCATCCGGAGGAGGCACGCAGGCTGCTGCTGGCGGCGCTGCCCGGTACCGGCACCGTGTACCTGCGGCTGTCCGCGGCGGTGAACGCCGAACCCCACCACGGCACCGGATTCCAGGTGATCCGCCGGGGTGGTGCCGGCGTGGTACTCGCGGTCGGCCCGATGCTGGACCGGGTGCTCGCGGCGACCGCGGGCCTGGACGTCACCGTGCTGTACGCGGCGACCATCCGCCCCTTCGACGCGGCCGGGCTGCGCGCCGCCGTCGGCTCCGGCCCCGCCGATGTGGTGCTGGTGGAGCCCTACCTCGCGGGCACCTCCGCCCACCTCGTCACCGAGGCACTGGCCGCCACCCCGCACCGCCTGCGCTCCCTCGGCGTGCGCCGGGACCGTGAGGTCCGGCTGTACGGCACCATGTCCGATCACGACCGGGCCCACGGCCTGGACGAGGCTTCCCTCGCGGGCACCATCCGCGCCTTCCTCAGCTGACCACCGACCAGATCGTGTTTGCCGCCCACGCGCGCGTGTTTGCCCGCCACGCGCACGAGTTTGCCGTTCCCGTACCCGAGTTTGCTCCCCGCGTACACCCGAGTTTGCCGCCCACGTCCACGAGCGGCAGGCCGGGCGCGCTAGAAAGGACAGGTGTCCCCGCTTCGTCACCGTGACTTCCGGCTGCTGCTGATCGCCACGGTGGCGATGATGAGCGGCTTCTCACTGCTGTTGCCGGTCCTGCCACTGTGGGTGATCGCGGGCGGCGGCAGCGAGGCCGTTGCCGGCGCGACCACCGGGGTGTTCATGGCGAGCACGGTGCTCGCCCAGCTCACGGTGCCGACCGCGGTTCGCCTGTACGGCTACAAACCCGCGCTGCTGCTGGGCACGGGACTGCTCGGCGTGCCCGCGCTGCTGCTGCCGGTGACCGAATCCGCTTTGGCGGTGCTGGCCATCTCCCTGGCCCGCGGCGTGGGCTTCGGCCTGGTGACCGTCTGCGGCAGCGCGCTGATCGCCGAACTGCTGCCGAAGGACGCCCTCGCCGGTGGCTCCGGTCTCTACGGCCTCGCCACCGGGCTGCCGCAGCTGGTCTGTCTCCCCGCGGGCGCGTGGCTGGCGCAGGACTGGGGGTTCCGGCCGGTCTTCCTGATCGCCGCCGGGCTCCCGGTCGCCAGCATGATCGGGGTCGCGCTGCTGCCGAGGGTCTTCCCCCGCGACGGCGAGCGCACCCGATGGCTGTCCACAGTGGCGCTGACCTGGCGGCCGTGGGTGGTGATGCTGCTCGGCTCGGTGGGCTACGGCGCGCTGGCCACCTTCCTGCCCGTGGTGCTCGGTGGCTCCGGCGCGATCGCCCTGCTGCTGGTGGCCGGTACCGCGATGGTGGGCCGATGGCTCGCCGGGCTGGTGGGCAGCAGGATGACGGCCGCGGGCCGGATGCTGCCACCGGCGCTGGTGACCGTGGCGGTTGGCCTGCTCGGCTTCGCCGCCGCCACCGCGAACGCGCCGCTGGCGATCCTCGCGGTGGCCGTGTTCGGCGCGGGGTTCGGCGTGGTGCAGAACGACTCCCTCGTGGTGATGTTCCACCGGTCCCCGGCCGGGGCGGCCAGCATGGTGTGGAACGTCGCCTTCGACGCGGGCCAGGGCCTCGGCGCGGTCGCCGTCGGCGCCGTGGTCGCCGGGACCAGCTTCGGCGTCGCCTTCGCCATCCTCGGTGCCCTCGCCGTGGCCGCCCTGCCCCTGCTCCGCAGGCCCCGGCGGGCGAGTGGCCTAGGCTGAGGGGGTGACTTCCGTCGTGATCCTGGACTACGGCTCCGGAAACCTGCGTTCCGCCGAGCGCGCCGTGCGGCGTGCCGGTGCCGAGGTCGAGGTGACGGCGGACCCGCATGCGGCACTGAGGGCGGACGGCCTGGTGGTGCCAGGGGTGGGCGCCTTCGCCGCCTGCATGAAAGGGCTGCTCGAGGTCGGCGGCGAGAAGATCATCGGCAAGCGGCTGGCCGGTGGCCGCCCGGTGCTCGGTATCTGCGTCGGCATGCAGATCCTGTTCGAGCGCGGGGTGGAACACGGCGTCCAGACCGAGGGCACCGGCGAGTGGCCGGGCACGGTGGACCGGTTGCACGCCGAGGTGCTGCCGCATATGGGCTGGAACACCGTGCGTGCCCCGGCGGACACCGAGCTGTTCGCCGGGTTGGAGGCAGGCGCCCGGTTCTACTTCGTGCACTCCTACGCCGCACGCAGCTGGGAGCTGGACTCCGGGCTGCCCGGCCGCCAGCCGAAGGTCACCTGGGCGCACCACGGCGAGGACTTCGTCGCTGCGGTGGAGAACGGGCCGCTGTGGGCCACCCAGTTCCACCCGGAGAAGTCCGGGGACGAGGGTGCCCAGGTGCTGGCGAACTGGCTGCGCACCCTGTGAGCAGCCCGGCGGGGCGGCTCCTATAGTGGCCCCGTGACGTTCACCCTCCTTCCAGCCGTCGACGTGGCCGACGGCCAGGCCGTCCGCCTCGTCCAGGGCGAGGCCGGCACCGAGACCACCTACGGCGCGCCGCTGGAGGCCGCGCTCGCCTGGCAGCGGGACGGCGCGGAGTGGGTCCATCTGGTCGACCTGGACGCCGCCTTCGGCCGCGGCAGCAACCGCGAGCTGCTGGCCGAGGTGGTCGGCAAGCTGGACGTGCAGGTCGAGCTGTCCGGCGGTATCCGGGACGACGACTCGCTGGCCGCCGCGCTGGCCACCGGCGCCCGCAGGGTGAACCTGGGTACCGCGGCGCTGGAGGACCCGGAGTGGAGCGCCAAGGTCGTGGCCACGCATGGCGACCGGGTGGCGATCGGGCTGGACGTGCGGATCACCGAGGCGGGCCACCGGCTCGCCGCCCGCGGCTGGACCAGGGACGGCGGGGACCTGTGGGAGGTGCTGGACCGGCTGGATGCCGACGGGGCACAGCGGTACGTGGTGACCGATGTGAGCAAGGACGGCACCCTGGGTGGCCCGAACCTGGACCTGCTGCGCGAGGTCACCGCACGCACCGACGCCGCCGTGATCGCCTCCGGCGGGGTATCCAGTGTGGACGATCTGCGCGCGCTGGCCACCCTTGCTAGGGACGGGGTGGAGGGTGCCATCGTGGGCAAAGCCCTCTACGCGGGCGCCTTCACCCTGCCCGAGGCCCTCGCCGCGGTCGCTGAGGCCTGAGCGCGGGTCACTCCGCCAGTGCCACGGCGATGCCGATCGTGCGGTCCTTGCCGCGCAGCTCGCTGAAGAACATGCTCACGTGCCCCACCAGGCCGTACTTGCGCTTGATGGTGTCCCGCGCCCGCTGGCTGCCCTCCTCGTCCAGCAGCCGCGCGGTGCCGGGCACGGTCTTGCCGTGCGTGCGCTTGCCCCGCGCGTCGCAGGCGGTCACCTCCACCCTGCCGCTGTTACGGATGCGCTTGACCTTGCCTGCCTTGCGCGCGCTCCACACCACCAGTTCGTCCCCGTCCCTCGCGGCCCACACCGGGGTGGGTACCGCGGCCCCGTTCTTCCGGAACGTCGTGAGCACCAGGTACTTTTCGGCAGCCAGCCGATCGAGTTCTGCTCCCATCGGACCATCGTAGATCGAACGACCTGCGCAGGGTGGGCCCGCGGACTCAGCCCAGGCCGGTGCACTGGCCGGTGGCCGGGCCGGAAAGGGTGTTGGGCGCCCGCAGGGTGTCCGGGGCGGGGTCGTTGCCCGCACAGTGCAGCGGGCCCACGACGGTGCTGCCCGCCAGCACCGGCTCCCGGTTGCCGGTCAGCGCCACCGGGCCGAACAGCCTGCTGCCGATCACGGTGACGTCCCCGGTGCCTTCGCTCAGCCGGACCGGGCCGCGCACCGCGGTGCGCAGCAGTTGCACGCTGCCCGCGCCGGAGGCCCGCATCGGGCCGGTGATCGTGGCGTCGGTGGCGACCAGGGAAGCTCCCGGACCGACCGTGACCGGGCCGGCCACCCGCGCCCCGTCCAGGCAGGTCACCCCGGAGGACACCCGCAGCGGCCCGGCGTGCCTTCCGGTGATGGTGGCGGTGCAGGCCGGTGGCTCGGGCAGCAGGGTGACCACGAACTCGCCCGGCTCGCCCCGGTTGCCTGCCGGGTCGATCGCCCGGTACTCGATGGTGTGCCTGCCGTAGCCGGGCGGTACCTCGTCCCATGGCACCAGTCGCGGCGTGCCGAGCTTGCCGTACACCAGGTCGTCGATCACCGTGCCCTCGGCGGTGAACCGGAACGGCGCGTCCGGGTCGGTGGGCCAGCCGAAGTAGTTGTACCAACCGTCGCCGTCGGTGCGGAACTCGCGCACCACGTGCCCCTCGGTGTCGTCGCGGGCAGTGAGCTCCATGGTGAACGGGCCGTTGAAGATGTACTCCGCCGGCTTGCCCGGCTTGCGCACGGTCAGCACCGGTTCGGAAAGCCGGTATCCCGCCGCCGGATCGGTGGCGTCGACAGTCCATATGCGACTATCCGAACCGTCCGGTCCGGATACCCTGGCGGTGACCGTGTGCGCACCGGGATCCAGGGACAGCCCGGCCAGATCGAGGCCGAGGTCGTTGCCGGGGTTGGGCACCGGCCGCCCGTCCAGGGTCCACTCGACGTGCAGGCGCCGGGTGGGCGGATGGGTGGTGTCCACATGCACCACCTCCCGCGCGCCCACCGGTTCACCGGTGGGGGTGGATCCGGTGAACGCCGCCGGGGTCGGCTCCGGCGGCGTGCGCAGTGCGGTGTCCACGGTCCAGCTGCGGCTGCGGGTCAGCGCGGGCGAGGACCGGATCGCCGGGTCGCGCACGAACCCGGTCGGATCGACCACGGTCGCGGTCAGGGTGTGCCTGCCAGGGGCGAGGTCCAGCTCGGCGAGGTCAAGGCTGCGCGCGTTGCCGGTGGGCAGCGCGGTGCCGTCCAGGGTCCAGGTGACGTCCAGTTCGTGCCCGGCCGGATGCAGGGTCTCCACCCAGACCACCCGGTCGGCACCGATCGGCTCGGCCGCGGGCGTGGCGTCGGCGAGGATGTTCACCTTCGCCGAGATCCGCTGGGTCATCCGCTCCCTTGACACCTGGTCGAAGTAGTAGCCCAGCGACTTCATCATCGAGTGCCTGCTCGGCCGCCACACGCCCCGGCTGCTGTAGAGACCGCCTTCGTAGGCGCCGATGACCCCGCCGGACTCGCTCGGCTCGCCGAGCCAGCGCCACCACTTGGCCCGCCGCGCACGCATCTGCTCCGCGGTGAGCAGGGTGTGGTGCACCGAGCCCGGCTCGCCGCCGGAGTAGGTCCCGCCGCGCACGCCACGCTGGTAGTAGTCGTACTCGTCCTGCAGCCCGCCAAGCGAGTGGCCCAGCTCGTGCGGGGTGATCAGGGAGGACAGCGCGTTGCCTCCGGAGGCCGTCGCGAAGGCCCCGCCCGCGCCGCCGTAGGTGTCGCTGTTGCCGATGGCCAGTAGCTGCCGGTTGGCCTCCGTGGTGCCCTCGACCAGGTCCGCGTACCGGGTAGCCGCCGCGTGGTCCACGGTGAGCAGGCGCTGCACGCTGGCCGGGTTGCAGCCGTCCCAGAAACCCATGTTCAGCGGGGTGTCCCTGCGCGGCGCGTCCAGCCCGGGATCACAGTCCACGCCGGACTCGGCCGAGCCGATCTCCACCGCGTACACGTTGAGGTAGTTGCGGTAGGAGGTGAACGGCTCGATCGTCCACAGCACGTTCAGGTGCTGGTTCACATGCTCGCGGAACTCCGGCAACTCGGCCGCGGTGTAGCCGTCCCCGAGGATCACCAGGTTGAACCGCTTGGCCGGGTCACCGGTGACCTGGATCGGCACCACCCGTGCCTGCCGGGGCCCGGCCTGCGCCGCCGGGGCGCTCAGGGTCGAGGCCAGCATGGTGAGTACACCGGCCACACCGATCATCGCCGCGGTCAGCCGCCGTCCCCACATGCCGGGCACGCTAGAAGATCAACCGGGCCACCGGAACGGCCGAACGTCGTATCCTGCCGTGCCCCGAAGGTGTGCTTGAGGCCCGATCGGCGGCGGCTGGACAATACGGAGGTGGACGCTCGCCCGATCGTGTCGCAGCCGGATACGGCCGATCGGCCCAAGCGACCCCGCGACCGCAAGGAGCAGATCCTGCGGGTGGCCGGGACGTTGTTCCTGCACAACGGCTACCACGCCACCTCGCTCGGCGATGTCGCGGCCGAGGTCGGGGTCAGTTCCACCGCCATCTACCGGCATTTCCGCAGCAAGCAGGACCTGCTGGCGCGGGTGCTGTTCGAGGGGCTGGACCTGGTCGAGACCCGGCTGCGGACGCTTTCCGGGCAGCAGCGGACGCTGGACGGGCTGGTGCGCACGCTGACCGCGCTCGCGCTGGACCGCCGCGGCGTGCCCGCCCTGTGGCAGCGGGAGGTGCGCAACCTCAGCGGCGCCGACCGCGCGGACGTGCTGCGCAGGCTGACCAGGATCGTCGCCGCGGTGGCCGCGCTGGCCAGGATGACGCGGCCGGAACTGCGCCGCGAGGACGCCGAGTTCCTCGGCTGGTGCGCGCTCTCGGTGCTGGGCAGCCCCTCGCACCACTCGGTGCGGCTGCCGCGGGCCGAGCTCGAGGCACTGCTGGTCACCTCGATCACCGCCGCGCTGGCGACCTCCCCATGGCCGCCGGAGCCCTGGCCACCCGCCGCCACCGCGCCCGAGCAGGTGGACGGCGGCCGGCGGGAGCGGGTGATCGCGGTGGCCACCCGGCTGTTCCACCAGCGCGGTTACCCGGCGGTGGGGATCGAGGAGATCGGCCTCGCGGCGGGTATCACCGGCCCGAGCGTGTACCACCATTTCGGCGGCAAGGCCGAGATCCTCGCCGCGGTGCTGGAGCGGGGAGCGGAGTGGACCCGGCACTACACCGCGCGCTCACTGGCCGAGGGCGGCACCGCGGCCGAATGCCTCGAGCTGTTGCTGCGTTACTACGTGGCGGTCACCCTGCGGCACCCTGACCTGATCGGCACCCTGGTCAGCGAGAGCGTCCACCTCCCGCCGGAGGAGGCCGGCAGGTTCCGCCGGATCCAGCGCGCCGGCATCGAGGAGTGGGTACGGCTGCTGCGCGAGGTCCGCGCGCTGGACGCGGGCCAGGCGCGGGTGGTGGTCCAGGCCGTGATCATGATCGTGAACGACGTGACCCGCCGCGCACCGCTGCGCGCCCGCCCCGGCGTGGCAACCGACCTGGTGGCGGTGGGCCGCGCGGTGCTGTTCGCCGGGTGACGCCCTCCGCCCGCCGCCCCGTACGCTGACGGGCATGTCCGTCGCGGTGAGAGTGATTCCGTGCCTGGATGTCGACGCGGGCCGGGTGGTGAAGGGCGTCAACTTCACCGGCCTGCGGGACGCGGGCGATCCGGTGGAGCTGGCGCGCGCCTATGACGCCGAGGGTGCCGATGAGCTGACCTTCCTGGACGTCACGGCCTCCTCCGGGGACCGGGAGACCACCTACGAGGTGGTCCGCCGCACGGCGGAGCAGGTGTTCATCCCGCTGACCGTGGGTGGCGGGGTGCGCAGCGCCGAGGACGTGAACCGGCTGCTGCGGGCCGGGGCGGACAAGGCGAGCATCAACACCGCCGCGATCGCCAGGCCGGAGCTGCTGCGGGAGGCATCCCAGCGGTTCGGCGCACAGTGCGTCGTGCTCTCGGTGGACGCTCGCCGGGTGCCCGAGGGCGGGCAGCCGACCGCGTCCGGGTTCGAGGTGACCACGCACGGCGGGCGCAGGGGCACCGGCATCGACGCGATCGAGTGGGCCGCCCGTGGCGAGGAGCTCGGGGTCGGCGAGATCCTGTTGAACTCGATGGACGCCGACGGCACCAAGGCCGGGTTCGACCTGGAGCTGATCCGGCTGGTGCGGGCCGCGGTGCGGGTTCCGGTGATCGCCAGCGGCGGCGCGGGCGCGGTGCAGCACTTCCTGCCCGCGGTGCGCGCCGGGGCGGACGCCGTGCTGGCCGCCAGCGTGTTCCACTTCGGTGAGCTGAAGATCGGCGAGGTCAAGTCGGCGCTGCGGGCGGGGGGTGTCGAGGTCCGATGAAGCTCAGCGCGCGCGGCAGGCAGGCGCCCACCGAGGTGAAGGTGACCATGGCGCTGCTGGTCGGCGTTCCGGTGGTGTACACGCTGCTGGTGCTGTTCATGATGGTCTCGGCCGATGCCACCGGGCGGGGGCTGATGATCCCGCTGACCAGCCTGCTGTTCGGCGGGATCGTGGCCGCGGGCATCGGCAGGGGCAGCCCTTTCTTCCGGATCGCCGGGTACGTGGTGGTGGTCGTGTTCGCCATAGTGCACGTGTTCGCCCTGCTGGTGGCCGCGATGCTGTGGGTGAAGCTGTTCTCGATCCTGGCGGCAGGCGGGTACATCTACTCCGGGGTGCTGCTGAACTCCCTGCCGATGCGGCGCTACGTGCTGGGGGAGGACCGGGCATGAGCCTCGACCCCGCCGTGGCGGAGCGGCTCAAGCGCACCCCGGACGGGCTGGTCTGCGCCGTGGTCGTCGAGCACGCAACCGCCGAGGTGCTGATGGTGGCGTGGATGGACGACGAGGCGCTGGAACGCACCCTCACCACCCGGCAGGCCACCTACTACTCACGCAGCAGGCAGCGCCTGTGGGTGAAGGGGGAGACCTCGGGACACACCCAGCACGTGCGCGAGGTCCGCATCGACTGCGACGGCGACACCCTGCTGGTGCGCGTGGACCAGACCGGGCCCGCCTGCCACACCGGCGCCCGCACCTGCTTCGACACCGCCGACCGCCTCCTGCTCACCCAGGACTGACCGGTCAGCTGATGGAACCGGTGAGGTAGCGCTGCAGGGTGGGGGCCACGGCGGTGACCATGGTCTCGATGTCGGTCGAGGCCAGCGGCTCGAACCGGGCCACGTAGCGGATCATGCCCATGCCGATGATCTGGGACGCGCACAGCGTCGCCCGGAACTGGGCGTCCTCGCCACCGACCTTGTCGGCGAGCCGGTTGAACAGGTGGTTGAGGAAGAACTCGCGCAGCACCTGGGCCACCTGCTCGTGCCCGGCGACACTGCGCACCAGCGCCGCGAACATCCCGCCGCCGCTCTCGTCCCAGCGGGTCAGGAAGGTCCGCACGATCCGCTCGCTCAGCTCCTCCACCGGGCCGCTCAGCAGGCTGTCCAGCAGCTCGGCCGGGTTGAACGGCAGTTCCAGCACCGCCTGCGCGAACAGGCCCTCCTTGCTGCCGAACCAGTGGTTCACCATCGCCGCGTCCACCCCGGCCTTGGTGGCGATCCCGCGCACGGTCGCGCCCTCGTAGCCGGACTCGGCGAAGACCGCGCGGGCGGCCTCCAGCAGGGCGGCGCGGGTGTCCTGGCCTGCCGGCCGCCTGCCCCGGCGCTTGGCAGGTGTGGTTTCACTGGCGGAGCTCATGTCCCTATGATGACCTCTGCCGGGCAATAATTCAACGTCACATGAATTGAGCGGATGGCGGCCGCCCAGGCCCCGCGGCGGGCCGAGCGGCACAATGAACGCCATGGTCGATTCCCCATCCGCCGGCACCGCGGCCGGTGTGCTCCGCAAGGCCGGGCTCGGCGCGGTCAGCCCGAGCAGGAGCGAGTTCCGCCTGCTGGCCGAGGGGCGCAGGGTGATCCCCGTGGTGCGGCGGCTGCTCGCCGACGCCGACACCCCGCTCTCGCTCTACCGCAGGCTGGCAGGCGACCGTCCGGGCACCTTCCTGCTCGAGTCTGCCGAGAACGGCAAGTCCTGGTCGCGCTGGTCCTTCATCGGGGTGCACAGCCCGGCGGCGCTGACCGTACGGGACGGCAGGGCGGTGTGGACCGGCACCCCGGTGGCCGGATTGCCAACCGAGGGCGATCCGCTCTCCGTGCTGCGGGAGACCATCGAGCTGCTGCACACCGAGCCGCTGCCGGGCATGCCCCCGCTCACCGGCGGCATGGTCGGCTACATCGGCTACGACGCCGTGCGCTGGGTGGAGCGGCTGCCCGAGCTGGCCGAGCGGGACATCGACATCCCCGAGCTGACCATGCTGCTGGCCACCGACCTGGCCGCCTTCGACCACCACGAGGGCACCGTCACGCTGATCGCGAACGCGGTGAACTGGGACGACTCCCCGGAGCGGGTGGACGCGGCCTACGACGACGCCGTGCGCAGGCTGGACCGGATGACCGGGCAGCTCGCCGAGCCGGCCCCGGCCAGTAACGCGGTGTTCGACCGCCCGGCGCCGGAGTTCACCCGCAGGCGCAGCGAGGCGGAGTTCCACGCGGCCGTGCACAAGGCGGTGGAAGCCATCCACGCCGGTGAAGCGTTCCAGATCGTGCCCTCGCAACGGTTCGAGATGCGCACCGGGGCCGACCCGCTGGACGTCTACCGGGTGCTGCGCACCTCCAACCCGAGTCCGTACATGTACCTGCTGCGGATGGACGGCTTCGACATCGTCGGCTCCAGCCCGGAGTCGCTGGTCACCGTTCGGGACGGGAAGGCGAGCACGCACCCGATCGCGGGCACGCGCTGGCGTGGCGCCGACCCGGACGAGGACGCCCAGCTGGCCAAGGGGCTGCTCGCCGACGACAAGGAGCGTTCCGAGCATCTGATGCTGGTCGACCTCGGCCGCAACGACCTCGGCAAGGTCTGCGAGCCGGGCAGCGTGCACGTGGTGGACTTCTTCCAGATCGAGCGCTACAGCCATGTGATGCACATCGTGTCCACGGTCACCGGCGAGCTGGCCGATGGCAGGACCGCCTTCGACGCGGTGCTCGCCTGCTTCCCCGCGGGAACCCTTTCTGGGGCGCCCAAGGTGCGGGCCATGGAGCTGATCGAGGAACTCGAACCCACCCGCCGCGCGCTCTACGGTGGCGTGGTGGGGTATCTCGACTTCGCGGGCGACGCGGACACCGCGATCGCCATCCGCACCGCGCTGATGCGCGAGGGGACCGCCTACGTGCAGGCCGGTGGCGGGGTCGTCGCCGACTCCGATGCCGCCTACGAGGACACCGAGTCCCTGAACAAGGCGCGCACGGTGCTGTCCGCCGTGGCCGCGGCCGCGACGATGGCGCCTGCTGCGGCACTGGAACCGGATACGGACACGGCCGGTGTCTGATCCGGCACGTTCCGCCGCGACGACCGCCGGAAAACGTCTACTATGGACTGTCGTGGCCGGTCTGCTGCTGGGCGCCGCCGCGCTGTGGGGAGCTTCCCGGCTCACCTGGTTCGCCGAGCACCGGGCCGCAGGGGTGCGGGGAACCGTGCTGCACACCGAAACCGGTGCGCAGGCAGCGGGGGCGCTGGTTCCGCTTGCGGTACTGGCGCTGGCCGGGGTGGCCGGAATGGTAGCGACCGGCGGCTGGCCGCGACGTGTGCTCGGGGGCGCGCTCGTCCTCGCCGGACTCGCGGCCTGCTGGGTGGCGGTGAACGGTCTGCGCACGGACGGTTACCCGGACGGCGTCCCCGGAGCGGAAATCGCGGAAATCTACGCCGGACACGGGCTGGCCGCATGCGGTGGCCTGCTGGTCGTGGTGGCCGGTGTGCTCGGCCTGCGCGGTGCCACGCGGATGCCGCGGATGGGCGCCAAATACTCCGCCCCCGCGGCGAAACGTTCGGCCGTGGAACACGATTACGATCTATGGGATGCACTCTCCGACGGCCGGGATCCCACCGCGGGTCGCTGAGAGCCCGCTCTGGAGCCGTCCTCGGCTGCTCGGGGTGAGCGAAAGAACGCGCGCGGCGACAGCCCACGAGCGGCGAGGCCGGGCGTACAACTTGCGAAGGTGACGAATGGTGACGGAGTCGGAGCCCGGCCGAGCCGGTCGTGCCGCGCGTTTGGGAACAGGCACTGAAAGTCTCGACCCGCCACCCGCGTGGCCGTCCGCGCGGGTTAGCATCATTTCGGCGGGAAGGGGAAGGTTTTTGTGAGCCACCTTGCGAGTGAACGAGTGAACGCGACCGCCGGTGAGGCATGCCGGTGAGCGTTCTCGAAGACATCGTCGCGGACGTCCGGGCCGACCTCGCCGAGCGGGAAGCGGCCCTGCCGTTCGACGAGCTGAAGCGCCGCGCCGCCGAGGCGCCCGCGCCTCGGGACGCGATGGCGGCCCTGCACGACCCGGCCATCGGGGTGATCGCCGAGGTCAAGCGGCGCAGCCCGTCCAAGGGCGACCTCGCCCAGATCACCGACCCGGCCGCGCTGGCGAAGGACTACGAGGAAGCCGGCGCCAAGGTGATCAGTGTGCTCACCGAGCAGCGCCGCTTCGGTGGGTCGCTGGCCGACTTCGACGCGGTGCGTGCCGCGGTGGACGTTCCCTTGCTGCGCAAGGACTTCATCGTCAGCCCGTACCAGGTGCACGAGGCCAGGATGCACGGTGCGGACATGGTGTTGCTGATCGTGGCCGCGCTGGAGCAGAACGCGCTGGTGTCGTTGCTGGACCGGGTCGAGTCCCTTGGCATGACCGCGCTGGTCGAGGTGCACAACGCCGAGGAGGCGGACCGGGCGCTGGAGGCGGGCGCGCGGGTGATCGGCATCAACGCCCGCAACCTGCACACCCTCGAGGTGGACCGGGACGTCTTCTCCCGGCTGGCTCCCGGGCTGCCGATGGAGGTGCTCAAGATCGCCGAGTCCGGTGTGCGCGGACCGGGGGACCTGATGGCCTATGCCGGGCACGGCGCGGACGCGGTACTGGTCGGTGAGGGCCTGGTCGCCACGGACGATCCGAAGGGCGCACTGGTGAAACTGGTCACCGCCGGCTCGCATCCGGCCTGCCCGAGGCCGAGCCGGTGAGCGAGGACACACCACCCCGCGCCGCGTCGTGCTCGGCCCCGCACGATGAGCACGACCCGGACGAGCGCGGCCATTTCGGGCCGTACGGCGGACGGTTCATGCCGGAGGCGTTGATCGGGGCGCTGGACGAGCTGGCTGCCGAGTACGACAAGGCGCGGATCGACCCGGAGTTCACCGCGGAGTTCGCCCGCCTGCTCTCCGGGTACGCCGGCAGGCCCTCGCTGCTCACCGAGGCGCCACGGTTCGCCGAGCACGCGGGCGGGGCGCGGATCTTCCTGAAGCGGGAGGATCTCAACCACACCGGCTCGCACAAGATCAACAACGTGCTGGGCCAGGCGCTGCTCACCAAGCGGATGGGCAAGAAGCGGGTCATCGCCGAGACCGGCGCCGGGCAGCACGGGGTGGCCACCGCGACCGCCTGCGCCCTGCTCGACCTCGACTGCGTGGTCTACATGGGCGAGGTGGACACCGAGCGGCAGGCGCTGAACGTGGCCAGGATGCGGCTGCTCGGGGCGGAGGTCGTCCCGGTGAACACCGGGTCACGCACGCTCAAGGACGCGATCAACGAGGCGTTGCGGGACTGGGTGACCAATGTGGACACCACCCACTACCTGCTGGGCACCGCGGCGGGCGCGCATCCGTTCCCGTTGATGGTGCGCAATTTCCACAAGGTGATCGGCGAGGAGGCCCGGGAGCAGATCCTCGAGCTGACCGGCCGGTTGCCGGACGCCGTGACGGCCTGTGTCGGTGGCGGTTCCAACGCGATCGGTATCTTCCACGGCTTCATCGACGACCCCGATGTCCGGCTGGTCGGGTTCGAGCCCGGTGGCAAGGGCGTGGACAGCGGGGAGCACGGTGCCACCCTGACCGAGGGCACCCCTGGCACGCTGCACGGCGCGCTGTCCTACCTGCTGCAGGACGAGGACGGGCAGACCATCGAGGCGTACTCGATCTCGGCCGGGCTGGACTATCCCGGGGTGGGGCCGGAGCACTCCTGGCTCAAGGACACCGGCCGCGCCGAGTACCGCGCGGTCACCGACGCCGAGGCGATGGACGCCTTCCAGTTGCTGTCCCGCACCGAGGGGATCATCCCGGCGATCGAGTCGGCGCACGCCCTCGCCGGGGCGCTGAAGCTGGGGCGGGAGCTCGGTTCCGGGGCGCATATCCTGGTCAGCCTCTCCGGCCGGGGGGACAAGGACGTGGACACCGCGGCCCGGTACTTCGAGCTGGTGGACGAGGAGAAGTTGTGAGCGAGCGCGGTCCGGGGCTGGATGAGCTGTTCAAGCAGACCCGCGCGGAGGATCGCGGCGCGCTGGTGGGCTACCTGCCAGCCGGGTACCCGACGGTGGCCGGCTCGAAGGACCTGCTCGCCGCGATGATCGACGGCGGGGCCGACCTGGTCGAGGTCGGCGTGCCGTACTCGGACCCGGTGATGGACGGCCCGACCATCCAGGCCGCCGCCGATGCCGCGCTCACCGCCGGTTTCCGGCTGAAGCACCTGTTCGAGGTGGTGGAGTCGGTGTCGGCCCGCGGGGGCCGCGCCGTGGTGATGACGTACTGGAACCCGGTGCGCCGCTACGGGGCGGACGCCTTCGCCCGCGACCTTGCCGCGGCGGGCGGGCTCGGCATGATCACCCCGGACCTGACCCCGGACGAGGCAGGGGACTGGATGGCGGCGTCCACCGCGCACGGGCTGGACCGGATCTTCCTGGTGGCGCCCTCGTCCTCGGAGGAGCGGATCGACTACACCGTGCGGGCCTGCTCGGGCTTCGTTTACGCCACCGCGGTCATGGGTGTCACCGGAGCCAGGGACAGCGTGGGCGGGCAGGCGGCCGAGCTGGTGCGTCGCACGCGGGCGCACACCGAACTGCCGATCGGCGTCGGCCTCGGTGTCCGTTCCGGCGAGCAGGCCGCCGAGGTCGCGGGCTTCGCCGACGCGGTGATCGTGGGTTCCGCCCTGGTCACCAAGGCCGCGGAGGGTCCGGAGGCGGTGCGCGCGCTGTCCGCCGAGCTCGCCGACGGCGTTCGTACCCGCTGACCCGCCAGGGCTGAGCACCACCGGGTGGTCGCGCACGCTACGGTGACCCCGTGCATTCCGCGACCGCAGCTTTCCTCGCCAACATCCCGAGCCCCGACCGTGGGGTGTGGCACCTGGGGCCGATCCCGATCCGCGCCTACGCACTGTGCATCATCGCCGGTATCGTCATCGCGATCTGGTGGGGCGAGCGCCGCTGGATGCAGCGCGGCGGCAGCAAGGGCGCCATCATCGACATCGCGGTGTTCGCGGTGCCGTTCGGGCTTGTCGGTGGCCGCCTGTACCACGTGATCACCGACTACCAGCTGTACTTCGGCGAGGGTAAGAACCCGCTGGACGCGCTGAAGATCTGGGACGGCGGTCTCGGCATCTGGGGAGCCATCGCGCTGGGCGGGGTCGGTGCCTGGCTCGCCTGCCGCCGCAAGGGCATCCCGCTGCCCGCGGTGGCCGACGCGGTCGCCCCCGGCATCGTGGTCGCGCAGGCCGTTGGCAGGCTGGGCAACTACTTCAACCAGGAACTCTACGGCCGGGAGACCGACGTTCCCTGGGGCCTGGAGATCTACCCCCGGGTGGACCCGGCGACCGGGCTCAGCGACCCGATCGGCGGGGTGGCGCTGGACACCGTGGAGAAGGTCGTGCACCCCACCTTCCTCTACGAGCTGCTGTGGAACCTCGGTGTCGCGCTGTTGGTGGTGTGGGCCGACCGGCGGTTCCGGCTCGGGCACGGCCGGGCGTTCGCGCTGTACGTGGCCGGCTACACCGCGGGCCGGTTCTGGATCGAGATGATGCGCGCCGACACCGCCAACCACATCCTCGGCCTGCGGGTGAACGTCTGGACCTCGATGCTGGTGTTCGCCGGTGCCGTGCTCTACATCGTGCTCGCCGCCAGGCGCGGTCCGAGGGAGGCTCCGGAGACCCTGCGCGACCGGGGTACCGAGGACGACGACGGCAGCGGCGGCACCGCGGCCCGGCCGGACACCCAGGATCCCGAAGACGCCGAAAACACCGCCGCGGAGACCCCCGAGACCACGGAAGCAGGCTCGTCTCCGGACTCCGGCGAGACCCCCTCCACCGAGGAACGCAAGGTCGAGCCCGGCCAGTAACCACCCCGCCTGACTGCTGTGAGTGGCCCGTTCCCTGCATTTTTCGCAGGGAACGGGCCACTCACAGCAGTGGGGGACGGGTGGGGGCGACGACCAGGTTGCCGTGGGTGGAGGTGAGCACCTCGACGGTGGCGGCGTAGTGGCGGGCCAGCCGCTCGGCGGTGACCACCTCGCTCGCCGGGCCCGCCGCGACGACCTCGCCCCCGTCCAGCAACAGCACCTGGTTCGCGTACTGCGCGGCGAAGGTGAGGTCGTGCAGGGTGGACACCACGGTGATGCCGTCCTCGCGGCGCAGCCGGTCCACCAGCTCCAGCAGGGCCTGGGCGTGCCCGATGTCCAGCCCGGTGGTCGGCTCGTCCAGCAGCAACAGCCTGGTGCGCTGGGCCAGCACCCTGGCCAGCACCGCCCGCTGCCGCTCGCCGCCGGACAGTGTGCGTAACGGCCTGCCTGCCAAGCCGTCCAGGTCCAGCCTCGCCAGCACTTCTTCCACAATGGACAGATCGCGCGAGCTCTCCCGCGCGAGGGTGCCGAGGTGCGGGGTGCGGCCGAGCAGGACGTAGTCGGTGACGGTGAGCCCTTCCGGGAGTGCGGGATCCTGCGGGGCGTAGCCGACCTCGCGGGCCTTCTCCTTGCGGGACAGCGTGTTCGCCGCCATGCCGTGCAGCTCGATGGTGCCCTCCGCGGCGACCAGCCCGGCCGTCGCCTTGAGCAGGGTGGACTTGCCCGCCCCGTTCGGCCCGACGATCGCCAGCCAGCTGCCCTCGGGCACCTCGGCCGAGACGTCGTGCACCACCCGTCGTCCCTCGTACCCCGCACTCACCCCCCGCAGGCTCACCGCCATGAGTGGCCCGTTCGTCGCAGACGGGCCACTCATGGCAGGCGGGTCCTCGTGGTGCGCAGGATGAGCAGGAAGAACGGGGCGCCTGCGAAGGCGGTGACCACACCAAGCGGCAGCTCACCCGGCAGCACCGTGCTCGCGATGTGGTCGGCCACGATCAGGAAGACCGCGCCGCCGATCAGGGACAGCGGCACGATCACCCGGTAGCTCGCCCCGGCCAGCAGCCGTACCAGGTGTGGCACCACGATGCCGACGAACCCGATCAGCCCGCTCACCGCCACCGCGGCGGCCGTGGCCAGGGAGGCGGCCGCGAGCAGCAGCAGCCGCACGCGAGACGGCCGGACGCCGAGCGAGGCCGCCTCCGCGTCCCCGAGGGTCAGCACGTCCAGCAGCCGGGCGCACAGGCACAGCACCACGGCCGCGATCGCCACATACGGCAGTGCCAGCAGCACCTCACGCCAGCCACTGATGTTCAGCCCGCCGAGCATCCAGGTGTACACCTGCCGGATCGTCTCGGTGTTCAGCTGCTGCACGAAGGTCTGCACGGCGGTGAGGAAGGCGGCCACCGCCACCCCCGCCAGCAGCAGCGTCGCCGTGCCGGTACCGCCGGAGGAACGGCCGAGCAGCCAGCTCAGCCCCACCCCGAGCAGGGCGCCCGCGAAGGCGGCGATCGGCAGTGGCCCGACGACCCAGCCGGTGGTGGCGGGGGCGAGGACCACCACCATGGTGGCAGCCATCCCGGCCCCTGCCGCGGCTCCGAGCAGGTACGGGTCGGCAAGCGGATTGCGGAAGACGCCCTGGAACGCCGCCCCGGAACTGGCCAGTGCCGCGCCGACCAGGCCGGCCAGCAGCACCCTTGGTACCCGCAGTTGCCACACGATCGCGGCCTCCCGCTCGGAAAGCGGGGAGGTGCCGCCGGTCAGCTGGGCCCCGATCTCGGCGAGCACCCGCTGCCAGCCGAGGTCGCTGGCGCCGACCAGCACGCTCAGCAGCATGACCAGTACCAGCGCCAGCAGGCCGAGCACGACCGTGCGCGGCCGCAGCGAGGTGGTGCGGGACAAGCTACGCGCTCGCCCCGGACACCGCCGCGGTCACTGCCTCGGACACCGAGCGGGCGAACTCGACCACCCGCGGGCTCCACCGGGAGGCCAGGTCGTCGTTCAGCTCCACCACCCGGCCTTCCTGCACGGCGGTCAGCGTGTCCCAGCCGGGCCGCTTGGCGATGGTCTCGGCGTTCTGCCCGCAGCACACGGTGTCGGCGAGGAAGATCAGGTCCGGGTTCGCCTGCAGGATCGTCTCGGCGGACAGCTGCGGGTAGCCGCCCGCCGCGTTCGGATCATCCCCGTCGGCGATGTTGGTCAGCCCGAACTGGTCGTACACCTGCCCGATGAAGGTGGCCGAGGTCACGCTGTAGAAGGTCTGGTCGAGCTCGTGGTAGTAGGTCAGCGGCTGTTCGGGCTCGGGCGTATCGGCGATGATCTTGGCCAGGTCCTCCCGGGTCCGGCTGGCCACGTCCGCGCCATCGGCCGGGTGCCCGGTGGCCTTGCCCACCAGCTCGAACTGCTCGTAGGCGGCGTCCAGGGTGCGCGCGTCCGGCAGCACCAGGGTCTTCGTGCCGGTGGGGGCCAGCGCGTCGGTCAGCTTGTTCTCCAGGTCCGCGCTGACCACGACCAGGTCCGGCTGGTGGGTGAGGATGGCCTCCGGGTCGGGGTTCAGCCCGGTGAGGTCCGTCCGCGGCGCCTGCTCGGGGTAGGTCGAGGCCGAGTCCACCGCCACCACCTGCTCACCAGCGCCCACCGCGTACAGCGTCTCGGTGGCAGAGGGGGACAGCGAGACGATCCGCTCCGGCCGGGTCTCCAGGGTGACCGCGGGGGCTCCCTCCGCCTGTACCCGCACCGGGAAGGCCCCGTCGTCGTCACCCTCGGTGCCCGCGGGTTCCTCGCGGTCGGCGCAGCCGGTCAGGGCGACGGCGCCGAGCAGGAGCAGCGTGGCGAGCGTGGAACGCAGGTGGGGCATGGTTCAGCACGCTACCACTACGCCGAGTCACGCTCGACGAGTCGCGTGGGCAGGACCACGGGCTCCCCGCCGCGTTGCCCGCCGATCTGGGTGAGCAGTAGCTCGGTCATCAGCCGCGCCTGTTCCACCACCGGCTGGCGCACGGTGGTCAGCGGGGGCTCGGTGTGCTGCGCCGGTTCGATGTCGTCATAGCCGACCACGGCCACGTCCTCGGGCACTCGCCGCCCGGCCGCGCGCAGCGTGCGCAGCGCCCCGATCGCCATCAGGTCGTTGGCCGCGAACACCCCGTCCAGCCCGGGTTCCCGCTCCAGCAGCTCCGCCATGGCCGCCTGCCCGGATTCGCGGGTGAACTCGCCATGGACCACCGTGCCCGCAGGCAGCCCGGCCTCGGCGAGCACCCGGCGGAAGCCGTCCAGCCGGTCGGCGGCCGCGGTCATGTCCGCAGGCCCGGCGATGGTGCCGATCCGCCGCCTGCCCGCGGCGAGCAGCCGTTCGGTGGCGAGCTGCGCGCCGCCGGGGTTGTCCACGTCCACGTAGCAGAGTCCGGGGACCGGGATGGCGGGCCTGCCGCCGACCACGGTCGGCACGCCCGCGCCGAGCAGCAGCCCCGGCAGCGGGTCCTCACCGTGCATGGACGCCAGCAGCACCCCGTCCACATGCCCGCTGCGCACGTAGTCCGCCACCCGGGCGTGCTCGGCGTCGTTGCGCGCGTTCACCAGCACCAGCTGCACGCCGGTACCGGTGAGCGCCTGGCTGGTGGCGACGATGATGTTCGCAAGGTACGGGTCGGCGAGCACGGTCGCGTCCGGTTCCCTGATCACCAGCGCGATCGAGTCGGTCCGCCGCATCACCAGGCTGCGCGCGGCGTGGTTGGGCACGTATCCCACCCGCGCGATCGCCTGCTCCACCAGCTCCTTGACCTCGGGCGACACCCGCGGCGAGCCGTTGATCACCCTGGACACCGTCGCGCGGGACACCCCGGCCTCGGCTGCCACGGTGTCCAGGGTCGGCTGCCGCCGCGTCAGGTGCCCTTCGTTCGGTGCTTGCTTGGAAACGCGCGGCGCGATCGGCTCGGCGGGGCTCGGAGTTCGATCGCGGTCGTCACCTCCGCGGGGCATACGCCCAGCCTCGCCGCTCGCGGGCTCCGCCGAGCGCGCGTTCTTCCGCTCGGCACCGTAGGTCCGAGCGGTTTTCGGACGCTCTGTCACGCCGTTCACGCCTCCCCCGGCAGGCCCCCTCGCGGGTCGATGCCGTTCGTGCTGATCACCTCCCGGTACCAGCGCGCGCTGTCCTTCAGGCTGCGCCGCTGGCTCGGGTAGTCCACATGGACGATGCCGAACCGCTTCGAGTACCCGTAGGCCCACTCGAAGTTGTCCAGCAACGACCACACGAAGTATCCCCGAAGGTCGACCCCGGCCTCGATGGCCTCGTGTGCCACGGCGAGGTGGTCGCGCAGGTAGGCGATGCGTTCGGGGTCCGCGATCCCGCCCTCGGGGCCCGGCGTGTCGTCGAAGGCGGCGCCGTTCTCGGTGATCATCAGCGGCAGGCCGGGGTACTCCCGGTGCACCCGGCGCAGCACGGCCAGCAGCCCGCCCGCGTCGATGGTCCAGCCCATCGCGGTGGCGGGCCCCGGCTTGCTGAGGAAGCGGACGTGCTCCGAGCCGGGCCACGGCGAGGGTTCCTGGTCCGGCTCGGTGCCGGTGTCCACCACGGTCGGGCTGTAGTAGTTGATACCCAGCAGGTCGATCGGGGCGGCGATGGTCCGCTCGTCGCCGGGGCGCAGGAAGCCCCAGTCGGTCAGCGCGGCGGTGTCCTGGCGGACGTCGGCGGGGTAGTGCCCGCGTAGCAGCGGGTCGAGGAACAACCGGTTGGCCAGCCCGTCGATCCGGCGCACCGCGTCCCGCGCGCCCTCGCCAGCCGAGCCTGCCGAGACCGCACACAGGTTCAGCGTGATGGAGACCTGCGCCGATGCCGGCAGCGCCGAGCGCAGTACCTCGGTGCCGAGCCCGTGCGCCAGCAGCAGGTGGTGCGCGGCCCGCAGGGCCAGCCCGCCATCGGTCTTTCCCGGCGCGTGCACCCCGGAGCCATAGCCGAGGAAGGCCGAGCACCACGGCTCGTTCAGCGTGCTCCACAGCGGAACCCGGTCGCCGAGCCGGGCCGCCACGACGGCCGCGTACTCGGCGAACCAGGAGGCGGTGTCCCGTGCGGCCCAGCCGCCCGCGTCCTCCAGCTCCTGCGGCAGGTCCCAGTGGTACAGAGTGAGCACCGGGGTGATGTCGTGCCGCAGCAGTTCGTCCACCAGCCGCTCGTAGTAGTCCAGTCCGGCCTCGTTGACCGGGCCACGGCCGCCGGGACGTATCCGCGGCCAGGACACCGAGAACCGGTACGCGTCCAGCCCGAGCTCGGCCATCAGCGCGATATCGGCCTGGAACTGGTGGTAGTGGTCGGTGGCGACGTCCCCGTTGTCCCCGTCCGCCACCTTGCCAGGGGTATGCGCGAAAGTGTCCCAAATGGACATACCGCGTCCGTCCGCGGTCGTCGCACCCTCGATCTGGTATGCGGCCGTCGCCGCGCCCCAGACGAAACCGTCCGGGAACACCAGCCGGGTGGTCCGCTCGTGGGTCGCCCCGGCGGTCATCCCTTCACCGCGCCTTGCATGATTCCTCCAATGATCTGTCGGCCCAGTAGCAGGAACACGATCAGCATCGGGAAGGTGGCGATCACCGTCCCGGCGAGTACGAGTGAGTAGTCCACCTCGATACCGCTCGAGGTGTTCGCGATGGCGACCTGCACCGTGGGGTTCTGCGTGTTCAGCAGGATCAGCGGCCAGAACAGGTCGTTCCAATACATGATGAAGGTGAGCAGGCCAAGTACCGCCGCGCCCGGCCGGGCGATCGGCAGCACGATGTTCCAGTACATCCGGAAGGTGCTGGCCCCGTCCGCCCTGCCGGCCTCGAGCAGCTCGCCAGGGACAGCGGAGGTCAGGTACTGGCGCATGAAGAACACGCCGAACGCGCTGACCAGCGTGGGCACGATGACCCCGCGCAGGTCGTTCGCCCAGCCGAACCACTGGGTGACCATGATGTACAGCGGGACGATGGACAGTTGCGGCGGCACCAGCATGGTGGCCACCACCACGGTGAACAGCGCGTTCCGGCCGCGGAAGCGAAGCTTGGCGAAGGCGAAGCCGGCCAGCGTGGAGGTGAACACCACCGAGGCGGTGATGGTGCCCGCGACGATGGTCGAGTTGGCCAGCGCGATGCCGAAGTTGCCCTGCTCGTAGGCGGCCGAGAGGTTGTCCCACAGGCTGCCGCCCGGCACCAGCGGCGGCGGGTACCTGCCGACCGCGGACTGGTCCCGCGAAGAGACCACAATGGACCAGTACAGCGGGAACACCGACAGCAGCACGATCGCGCCCAGCGCGGTGTAGGCGGGCCACCTGGCGCGGTGCACGTCGGCGCGCGGCCTGCGGGCCGGTTTCGGGACGGGCTCGGTGACGGTCATTCTGTGGTTCCTCGCTATTCCGTCGACCTGATCCGGCGGACCAGCAGGAAGTTGATCAATGCGATCACCACGGTGATCAGGAAGAGGGTCCAGGCGATCGCCGCGCCGTAGCCGTACTGCCCGTTGGACCAGAACTGCTGGTACAGGTACAGCACCACGGTCTGGAACTGTCGCTCCGATCCGCCGTTGTTGTTCCGGGTGGTGTCGAAGAGGAACGGTTCGGCGAACAGTTGCAGCGCCCCGATCGTGGAGACGATCACGGTGAAGATGATCGTGGGCCGCAGGCTGGGGATGGTGATGTGCCAGAACTGCCGCCAGCGGCTGGCCCCGTCGATCGCGGCCGACTCGTACAGCTCGTACGGGATCGTCTGCATCGCCGCCAGGTAGATCAGCGCGTTGTAGCCGGTCCAGTGCCAGGTCACCATGACCGAGACCGCCACCCAGGAGGCCAGCGTGCTGGCCCGCCAGTCGATCGGCGTGTCCCCGGTGAACGGCTGCAACAGCCAGTTCAGCAGCCCGAAGTCGCGGGCGAAGATCTGGTTGAAGATCAGCGCCACCGCCGCGACCGAGGTGATGTAGGGAACCAGCACACCCATCCGGAAGAACAACCGCCCGCGTAGCCGGTAGTTCAGCAGGTGCGCGATGCCCAGCGCCAGCAGCAGCTGCGGCACGGTGGACAGCAGGCCGATGCCGAAGGTGTTGATCAGCGCGTTGTGGAAGTTCTCGTCGCCGAGCAGGTCCTGGTAGTTGCCGAGGCCAACCGATGAGTCCTCGCTGCCAGGGCGGCGCGGACTCCACGCGGTGGTGGACAGCAGCGCCGTGTAGGCCAGCGGCAGCAGGCCGAACACCCCGAACAGGGCGAAGAACGGCGTGATGTAGAGGTACGGCGAGCCCTTCAGGTCGAACCGGTGCAGCCGGGTCCGCATCCGGGACCCGCGCTGCCGCCGGGGAGCCGCCCCCGCGGGCGCCCGCGGGGGTTCACCCGGGGCGCCCGCGCGCGGGCCTGGCTCGCTGAGCACATCGCGCCCAGACGTCATCCGGTGCCCGCCGCGGACCGGATGTCGCTCATCGCCTGCTCCCATGCCTCCTGCGGGTCGGTGCCCTGCTCGACGCTGTTCAGCGCGTCGGAGAAGGTGTTGCCGATGACCCCGCTCTGCGGCCCGACCACCTGTACCGGTGCGTCGGCGAGGGATTCCGGGAAGATCCGGCCCGCGGGCGCGTTGTTGAAGAACGGCGAGGAGTACTCGGCCACCGCGGGGTCGTCCCAGGTGCTGCGCTGGCTGGGGAAGTTGCCGATCTCCTGGAAGATCGTGATGCTCTGCTCCGGTGCGGTGAGCCACTTCGCCAGCCGTATGGCCGCCTCGGTGTGCTCGCCCTGCGCGGGAACGGTGACGTAGGAGCCACCCCAGTTGCCCGAGCCGCCGGGGACGGTGGCGATATCCCATTTCCCGCTGGTGCCACCGGCGTTGGCCTGGATGTAGCCCATCATCCAGGCTGGGCAGGTGACGGTGGCGAACTGTCCCTGCTGGAAGCCGGTGTTCCACTCCGGTGAGAACTCCGGCAGTGCCGCGGACTGCCCGGCCTCGATGGCCTGCACGCTCAGGTCCCAGGCGGCCCGCACGGCCGGGTTGCTCTCCACGATGAGGTCACCGGCCTCGTTGTAGAAGGTACGTTCCTCGTTGCCGAGGATCCCGGTGAGCACGTGCCCACCGGCGTCGAACCACTTCACCTCGCCGCCGGAGGACGCGAGGAACTCGTTGCCGGTCTCGATGTAGTCCTGCCAGGTCGGCCACAGCTTGCTCACCTCCTCGCGGTCGGTTGGCAGCCCGGCCTCGGCGAACAGGTCGGTGCGGTAGCACATGGCCAGGCCGCCAACGTCGGTCGGCAGGCCGATCAGCGCGTTTCCGTCCGGTGTGGACGCTCGCTGGACGACGGCGTCGGTCCACTGGCCGGGATCGACGTCCTGGTCGAGGAAGTTGACGAACTTGTCCTGCTGCCCGATGAAGCCCGCGATCTGCCCGACCTCGATCAGCTCGAGGTCGGCTGTCCCGCTGCCCGCGGTCAGCCGGGCCTGCAGGTTTTGATGGTGGGTGCCGAACTCACCCCGGTTCTCCACGATCTTGACGTCCGGGTTGAGCCGCTCGTACTCGTCGTAGATCGACCGGTTCTCCGGCAGCGAGAAGCTGTCGCCGAAGACGTTGATGGTCAGCGTGGTGACGCCGTCCGCGGAGTCGTCCGATCCGCCGCCACAGGCCGCGAGCAGCAGCGCGCTCGCGGCCAGCGTGGCAGTCAAGGCGTGCCTTGTCCTGCGCATTGTTGCCCTCTCGGTGGGTTAGTGCTTGAAGGTGAACCAGTCGACGTTGACGAAGTCGGCGGGCTGACCGCTGGTGAAGGTCAGGTACACGTCGTGCACCCCGGTGACCGCGTCGATGTTGGCCGGCACCTCGCGCCAGCTCTGCCAGCCACCGGTGTTGCCGATGGCGAAGCTGCCGACCGGCTGACTGGTCGGGCTGTCCAGCCGGACCTCGACCAGTCCGCTCACCCCGCCACCGGCCCCGGAGGCGGCGCGGGCGACGAACTGCCGCGCAGGGGTGCTGCCGAAGTCGATGCCGGAGTACCGCGCCCAGTCGCCGTTCGCCGCGGAACCGATGTGCGAGCCGTAGTTGTTCAGCCCGGACTGGTCGGAGAAGTTCTCGGCCTGCAGGGTGGAGTAGGCGTCACCGCCGCCGGGCGGGTCACCGGGATCACCGGGGTCGCCGTCCCCGCCGCGGGTCCACACCGCGACGTAGTCCACCACCATCGGATGGCCGGGTACGGTCGCGGCGGTCGGGGTCTGGAACCCGGCGACCCCGTCCGGGAACGCGCCGCCCATCGCGACGTTCAGCAGGATGAAGTACCCGGCATGGGTGGTCATCTGGTTCCAGGTGTCCGCGGGCAGCTGGTCCTGGCGCACGCTGTGGTACTGCTGGCCGTCCACGTACCAGCGCAGCTCGCCGACCGAGCCGCTGCTGTCCCATTCGAACCGGTAGGTGTGGAACGCCGACTGGCAGCTCGCGCCGGGGCAGGGGCGGCTGGCGCCGATGCCGTTGTTCTCGTTGCACGGGCCGCCGGGCGCGGTTCCACAGTGGAGCACCGCCCACACCTGGTTCAGCCCGTTGACGTTCTCCATGATGTCGAACTCGCCGATCCCGGGCCAGTTCCAGTAGTTGCCACGGTAGGGCGAGCCGAGCGCCCAGAAGGCGGGCCAGTAGCCAAGCGCAGCCGAGCCGGTCACGTTCGGGACCTGGAGCCTGCCCTCGATCCGCAGCACGCCGTCATCCGGTGGCCGGAAGTCGCCCCGCTGCGTTTCGATCCGGGCCGAGGTCCAGTTGCCCGCGCCGTCCCGGCGCGGGGTGATCCGCAGGTTGCCGGAGCCGTCCAGGCTGATGTTCGCGGGATCGTCGGTGTGCCGGGCGATCTCGCCGGTGCCCCAGTTGGCCGGGCCGCCGGGGTAGTTGTGCCCGAGGTCGAAGATCCAGTTCTCCGAGGATGGCAGGGAGCCTGCCGGGCCGGTGAAGTCGTCGCTCCACTCCAGGTTCCAGCCGGGATCCGGTGGCGGTACCGAGGCCTGTGCCGACGGCGCCACCAGGGGGACCGTGATCAGCAGTGCGACGGCGGCTCCGGTGGCTCCGAGCCGCCTGCGCCGGGTGTGTGGTGGGGACATGTGCAGGGGAGAGGTGGGCATGGTGGTGACCTCCTTGTCACGCCCAAGCCGGACAAAAGATTTTGCTGCGATATAGGAAAGCGCTCTCATGCTCGGATGTCAACGCCCCAGCCGGAGTTGATGTTGATCGGGGGGCCGGGACTCCGGGCGGGCCGGATGCCGCCGGGGCTATACTGAGGGGACCTGACCACTCGGATCCCATCAGGGACACCGTCGTTCCCGGAGGGTTATGCACGATCCAGGAGACGGGGGCCGCCCGGAGGGAGGCTCCTGGCGCCTGGATGCGAGGTGACTCGCGGACGGCAGCCGTACGTGCGGTCGTGCATAACACTCTTTCGATAGGACGCAGCAGCCAGATCGTTACCGCTCAACAGGTTGATTCCGGGCGGCGAATGGGTGCTGCCATGTTTCCGGGATGTTAAAGTCGCGCTCACGACCGGGCCATCGTCGTCCCGTGCGCAGCACGAACGAGGCACGACGACGAAGGAGGTCCCGCCATGATCTTCTCCGCCATCCCCGACCGGAACGGTCTCTACGACCCCCGCACCGAACAGGATTCCTGCGGCGTCGCCATGGTTGCCGACGTCCGTGGCCGGCGCTCGCACCGGATCGTCACCGACGGCCTCGCCGCGCTGACCAACCTGGATCATCGTGGTGCCGCGGGAGCCGAGCCGACCAGCGGCGACGGTGCCGGGATCCTGCTGCAGCTGCCCGATGAGCTGCTGCGTGCGGAGGTGGACTTCGCGCTGCCGGAGCCGGGTGGCTACGCCGCCGGGCTGGTCTTCCTGCCTACCGACGCCGAGCACCGGCACAAGGCCGTGGAGCTGGTGGAGCGGATCGCCGAGGAGGAACACCTCGAGGTCCTCGGCTGGCGGGAGGTGCCCACCGATGTGGAGGCCGCCGGAATCGGGCCGACGGCGCGGTCGGTCATGCCGCATTTCGCGATGGTGTTCCTGGCAGGCGAGCCGGACGGCGCCGGGAACCGGCCGAGCGGGCTCGACCTGGACCGGATGGCGTTCTGCCTGCGCAAGCGGGCCGAGCACGCCAGCAGGAACCGGGCGCAGGACGAGACCGAGGGCATCTACTTCCCCTCACTGTCCGCACGCACCATCGTCTACAAGGGGATGGTCACCCCCGAGCAGCTGCCAGCCTTCTTCACCGATCTCGCCGACGAGCGGCTGGCCAGCGCCATCGCGCTGGTGCACAGCCGGTTCTCCACCAACACTTTCCCCTCCTGGCCGCTGGCGCACCCGTTCCGCTTCGTCGCGCACAACGGCGAGATCAACACGATCCGTGGCAACCGCAACCGGATGCGGTCCAGGGAGGCGCTGCTGGAGACGGGGCTGATTCCCGGCGACCTCACCCGGCTGTACCCGGTGTGCGCGCCGGAGGTCTCCGACTCGGCCTCCTTCGACGAGGTGCTCGAGCTGCTGCATCTCGGCGGGCGCAGCCTGCCGCACTCGGTGCTGATGATGATCCCGGAGGCGTGGGAGAACCACGCGACCATGGACCCGCGGCGACGGGCCTTCTACCAGTTCCACGCCAGCCTGATGGAGCCGTGGGACGGCCCTGCCTGCGTGACCTTCAGCGACGGCACCCTGGTCGGCGCGGTGCTGGACCGCAACGGGCTGCGTCCGGCGCGCTGGTGGCGCACCGCGGACGACCGGGTGGTGCTGGCCAGCGAGGCCGGGGTGCTGGACATCCCGCCCGCGGAGGTGGTGGCCAAGGGCAGGCTGAAGCCGGGCCGGATGTTCCTTGTGGACACCGGGGCGGGCCGGATCGTGGATGACGACGAGGTCAAGTCGGAGCTGGCCGCCGAGCTGCCCTACGAGGAGTGGCTGCATGCCGGGCTGCTCAGCCTCGCCGAGCTGCCCGACCGGGATCATGTCGTGCAGACGCATGCCTCGGTGCTGCGCAGGCAGCTCGCCTTCGGCTACACCGAGGAGGAGCTGAAGATCCTGCTGGCGCCGATGGCCTCGGCCGGTGCGGAGCCGGTCGGGTCGATGGGCACCGACACGCCACCTGCGCCGCTGTCGCGACGATCCCGGCTGCTCTACGACTACTTCAAGCAGAACTTCGCCCAGGTGACCAACCCGCCACTGGACGCGATCCGGGAGGAGCTGGTCACCTCGATGAGCCGGATCATGGGGCCCGAGCAGAACCTGCTGGAGCCGGGGCCCGCCTCCTGCAGGCACATTCAGCTGCCCTGCCCGGTGATCGACAACGACGAGCTGGCCAAGCTGATCCATGTCAACGACGACGGTGACCTTCCCGGCTTCTCCTGTACCGTCCTGTCCGGACTGTATGAAGTAGACGGTGGAGCGCAGGCGCTCGCCGAGGCCGTCGAGCGGGTACGGCGGGAGGCTTCCGAGGCCATCGCGTCCGGGGCGCGCACGCTGGTGCTCTCCGACCGCGACTCCGATCACCGGATGGCGCCGATTCCCTCGCTGCTGCTGGTCTCCGCGGTGCACCACCACCTGGTACGCACCAAGGAACGGCTACGGGTCGCGCTGGTGGTGGAGAGCGGGGACGCCCGCGAGGTGCACCACATCGCGCTGCTGCTCGGCTACGGCGCCGCGGCGGTCAACCCGTACCTGGCCTTCGAGACCATCGAGGACCTGATCAGCCAGGGCGCTATCACCGGGATCGAGCCCGCGAAGGCCATCCGCAACTACGTACAGGCACTGGTCAAGGGCGTGCTGAAGATCATGTCCAAGATGGGCATCTCCACCGTGGGGGCCTACACCGCGGCACAGGTGTTCGAGTCCTTCGGGCTGTCGGCCGACCTGCTGGACGAGTACTTCACCGGTACCAGCTCCAAACTCGGCGGGGTCGGGCTCGAGGTGCTCGCCGAGGAGGTGGCGGTGCGGCACCGGCGGGCCTACCCGGACAACCCCACCGCGCGGGTGCACCGCGGGCTGGAGACCGGCGGGGAGTACGCCTACCGCCGCGAGGGCGAGCTGCACCTGTTCACCCCGGAGACGGTGTTCCTGTTGCAGCACGCCAGTAAGACCCGCCGCGACGAAGTATATAGGTCCTATGTGGACGAAGTGCACCGGCTGAACCGGGAGGGCGGCGCGCTGCGCGGGATGTTCTCCTTCCGCGCCGGGGGACGTGAGCCGATTCCGGTGGAAGAGGTCGAGTCCGTGGACTCGATCTGCCGCCGGTTCAACACCGGCGCGATGTCCTACGGCTCTATCTCGATGGAGGCGCACCAGACCCTGGCCATCGCGATGAACCGGATCGGCGGCAGGTCCAACACCGGCGAGGGCGGCGAGGACGCCGAGCGGCTGTACGACCCGGAGCGGCGCAGCTCGATCAAGCAGGTCGCGAGTGGACGGTTCGGGGTGACCAGCGAGTACCTTGTGCACGCCGACGACATCCAGATCAAGATGGCGCAGGGCGCCAAGCCGGGCGAGGGCGGGCAGTTACCGCCGAACAAGGTGTACCCGTGGATCGCCCGCACCCGGCACTCCACGCCGGGCGTCGGGCTGATCTCCCCGCCGCCGCACCACGACATCTACTCGATCGAGGATCTCGCCCAGCTGATCCACGACCTGAAGAACGCCAACGAGCGCGCGCGGATCAGCGTCAAACTGGTCAGTTCACTCGGGGTCGGCACGGTCGCCGCCGGGGTGTCCAAGGCGCATGCCGACGCGGTGCTGATCTCCGGGCACGACGGGGGCACCGGTGCCTCCCCGATGAACTCGCTCAAACATGCCGGCACGCCGTGGGAGATCGGGCTGGCCGAGACCCAGCAGACCCTGCTGCTGAACGGCCTGCGGGACCGGATCGTGGTGCAGGTGGACGGCGGCATGAAGACCGGAAGGGACGTGGTGGTCGCCGCGCTGCTGGGCGCGGAGGAGTACGGCTTCGCCACCGCTCCGCTGATCGTGGCAGGCTGCGTGATGATGCGGGTGTGCCATCTGGACACCTGCCCGGTGGGCGTAGCCACGCAGAGCCCTGAGCTGCGCAAGCGCTACACCGGACAGGCCGAGCACGTGGTCAACTACTTCCGGTTCGTGGCGCAGGAGGTCCGGGAGTTGCTGGCGGAGCTGGGTTTCCGGTCGCTGGACGAGGCGATCGGCCGGGCCGACGTGCTGGACACCGACGAGGCGGTCCGGCACTGGAAGGCGAGCGGGCTGGATCTGGAGCCGATCTTCACCATGCCCGTGAACACCCCATACGGCGGATCCCGGCGCAAGGTGCGCGAGCAGGACCACGGGCTCGAGCATGCGCTGGACCGGACCCTGATCCAGCTCGCCGAGGCCGCGCTGGAGGACGCGCACCGGGTGAACATCGAACTGCCGGTGCGCAATGTGAACCGGACCGTGGGCACCCTGCTCGGCTCGGAGATCACCCGCCGCTACGGCAGCGCGGGCCTGCCACCGGACACGATCCGGGTGACGCTCACCGGGTCGGCCGGGCAGTCCCTTGGCGCCTTCCTGCCCCCGGGGATCACCCTGGACCTGGTCGGGGACGCCAACGACTACGTCGGCAAGGGCCTCTCCGGCGGACGGATCATCGTCCAGCCCGCCGCCGACGCGGCCTTCGCCGCCGAGCGGCAGGTCATCGCGGGCAACACCATCGCCTACGGGGCTACCGGCGGGGAACTGTTCCTGCGCGGCCAGGTCGGGGAACGGTTCTGTGTGCGCAACTCCGGCGCCCTCGCCGTCGTGGAGGGCGTCGGCGACCACGCCTTCGAGTACATGACCGGGGGCCGGGCGGTGGTGCTCGGGCCGACCGGCCGCAACCTCGCGGCCGGGATGTCCGGCGGGGTGGCCTATGTGCTGGACCTGGACCGGGCAAGGGTCAACGACACCATGGTGGAGCTGCAGGTCCCCGACTCGGCGGATCTCGCCTGGCTGAAGGAGGTCGTCCGGCGACATCACGACGCGACCGGCTCGGCCGTCGCGGCCTCGCTGCTTGGCGACTGGCCACGGCGCGCGGCCTCGTTCACCAAGGTGATGCCGCGGGACTACCAGCGTGCGCTGGCCGCGGCGCAGGCGGCACGCGCGGCGGGCCGCGATGTCGACGAGGCGATGATGGAGGCGGCTCGTGGCTGACCCGACCGGTTTCCTCAAGTACGAACGCCAGGAGCCGCCGAAGCGGCCGAAGGACGAGCGGGTGCACGACTGGCAGGAGGTGTACGCCGACCCTGGCCAGGAGGAGCGCAATGAGCAGGTGCGGGTGCAGGCCGGCCGGTGCATGGACTGCGGCATCCCGTTCTGCCACTCCGGCAGCGCGGGCTGCCCGCTGGGCAACCTGATCCCGGAGTGGAACGACCTGGTGCGCCGCGGGGACTGGTCCGAGGCCAGTGAGCGGCTGCACGCGACGAACAACTTCCCCGAGTTCACAGGGAAGCTGTGTCCCGCGCCGTGCGAGGCCGGCTGCGTGCTGTCCATCTCCCCGCTGGCAGGCGGGCCGGTGGCGATCAAGCGGGTCGAGGCCACCATCGCCGACCAGGCATGGGAGGCCGGATACGTGCGCCCGCAGTCCGCCGCGCTGGCCTCCGGGCAGCGGGTGGCGGTTGTCGGCTCCGGCCCGGCCGGGCTGGCCGCGGCCCAGCAGCTGACCAGGGCGGGGCATGAGGTCACCGTCTTCGAGCGGGACGACCGGCTCGGCGGGCTGCTGCGGTACGGCATCCCGGAGTTCAAGATGGAGAAGAAGGTGCTGGACCGCAGGCTGGCGCAGCTGCGCAAGGAGGGCACCACCTTCGTGACGCATTGCGAGGTCGGCGTCGACCTGACGGTGGCGGACCTGCGGGAGCGGTTCGACGCGGTGGTGCTGGCCGTGGGCGCCCTGCGCGGGCGGGACGACACCATCACCCCTGGCAGGCAGCTCGCCGGGGTGCACCTGGCCATGGAGCATCTGGTGCCTGCCAACAAGCAGTGCGAGGGCGACGGGCCGACGCCGATCGACGCCGCGGGTAAGCATGTGGTGATCATCGGGGGCGGGGACACCGGCGCGGACTGCTACGGCACCGCGACCCGGCAGGGCGCGCTCTCGGTCACCCAGCTCGACCAGTACCCGCTGCCCCCTTCCACCAGGGACGACGAGCGGTCGCCGTGGCCGACCTGGCCGTACATCCTGCGTACCTACCCGGTGCACGAGGAGACCGGGGAGCGCAGGTTCGCGGTGGCGGTGAAACGGTTCCTCGGCGACGGGCACGGCAGGGTGCGGGCGATCGAGCTGCAGCAGGTGCGGGTCGGCAGGAACGCCGAGACCGGGCGCCGCGAGGTCGTGCCGACCAGCGACGAGGTCGAGGAGCTCCCCGCCGACCTGGTGCTGCTGGCCATCGGGTTCGAAGGTGTCGAGCACATGCGCCTGCTGGCGGACCTCGACCTCACGCTGAGCCCGCGCGGCACCGTGTCCTGCGGGCCGGACTGGCAGACCTCGGCGCCGGGGGTGTTCGTCTGTGGCGACGCGCACCGCGGCGCCTCACTGATCGTGTGGGCCATCGCGGAGGGCCGCTCGGTCGCGCACGCGGTCGACTCCTATCTCACCGGTGCCTCGGAACTGCCCGCACCCGTACATCCCACCGCCCTGCCGCTCGCCGCGATCTGACGGGTGCGCACCGCGTGCGATCGATATGCTGCTGATCGAACGATCATTGGAACGGCGTCGATCGCGAGGGGGACGGGATGCGCGAGACGAGCGAGGCTCGGCGCGATCGGATCGCGGCGATCGTTCGATCCCGGGGTTCGGTCCGGGTGCGCGAGCTGGCCACCGAGCTGGAGGTATCGGTGGTCACCGCGCGCCGGGACGTGGAGGAGCTGGCTCGGGTCGGCCGGCTCCGCCGTGGGCACGGCGTGGCGCGCTCGCTCACCGACCGGCACGAAACCGGGGGTGACGGACCGCTGGTCGCGCTGGTGATTCCGGAGCGGCACACCTACCTGCACGAGACCATGAACGGGGCGCGTGCCGCGCTGGAGGAGGCCGGGCTGCGGGTCGCGCTGCACATCGTGCCGCGGTTGATCGGCGCGGACCGCCCGATCGTCGAGCAGGCGCTCGCCGACGGCGCGTGCGGACTGGTGATCGCACCGCACTGGCGCACCGCCGCCGCGGAGGCGGTCGACCATGCCTGGCTGGCCGACACCGGGGTACCGACCGTGCTGATGGAGCGCAGGCCCCGCCGTGGCAACCCGCTGTACACCATGGATTCCGCCTGCTCGGACCACTGGTATGGGATGCATCTCGCGGTGGATCACCTGCTGGCGCTGGGCCACCGGCGGATCGTGCTGGCCGCGCGGGACGACAGCCCGACCGCACGTGCCCTGCGCCGGGCGTTCACCGGGATCGTCGCGACCAGGGTGCAGATCCAGGACTGGACTGTGCTGCTCAGCGTCTCGGACGAGGGGCCTGCCCCGCTCGCGACGGTGCTGCGCGAGCGGGCGGCCACCGCCGCCGTGCTGCACAGCGACGAGGACGCGCTCATGCTGGTCCAGCAGCTCACCGACGAGGGCCTGCGGGTGCCCCAGGACTGCTCGGTGGTGGCCTACGACGATGTGGTGGCCGGGCTCGGCAGCGTCCCACTGACCACGGTGTCCCCGCCGAAGGCCGAGGTCGGGCGGGTGGCGGCCGAGCTACTGCTCCGCCGGCTCGGTGAGCCGGCCACCGCCCGCCCCTGGCCGGCGCGGCGGGTCGAGCTGCTGCCCGAGCTGACGATCCGGGAGTCCACTCAGCGGCTGTGATCGTTTGATCGAATTTTCGATTTACGGTCTTTCGATCGGAATATTGACCTGAATCGCTCAACCGATCAGTATGGGCGGTAACGAACGAACGCAGGGAGTCGGATGCGCACGATGCCGAGTCATGGTCACCGACCGCCCACCGCCCTCGCCATGGCGCCGGATGCCGCAGCGGCCGTGCTCACCCCGGACACGCTGCGACTGCTGGGACAGGTCTGCGAGCTGCTGCCCGGTCCGGTGCTGGACGACTTCGCCACCGATCCCGCCCGCTCGGTGCTGCGCAGGGCCGAGGTGCTGGTCACCGGTTGGGGGTGCGCACCGGTGGACGAGGAGGTGCTGGCCGAAGCTCCCCGGCTGCGGGCCATCGTGCACACCGCCGGATCGGTGCGTGGTCACGTCACCCAGGCATGCTGGGACCGCGGCATCGCGGTGTCCTCGGCGGCCACGGCCAACGCACTGCCCGTCGCCGAGTACACCGTGGCCATGATCCTGCTCGCCGGCAAGCGGGTGCTGGAGCGGGCGGCGCGTTTCCGCGCGGTCCGGCAGGCGGAGGACTGGTTGAACGTTCCCAGGGAGGTCGGCAACTTCGGCCGTACGGTGGGCATCCTGTCCGCCTCGCTGATCGGCAGGCGGGTGATCGAACTGCTGCGACCGTATGACCTGCGGGTGTTGCTGCACGATCCCTACGTCACCCCGGAGGAGGCGGCGGAGCTCGGTGCGCAGGCGGTCGGCATCGGCGAGTTGTTCGCGCGTAGTGACGTGGTCAGCGTGCACACCCCGCTGCTGCCGGCCACTCGTGGCCTGGTCAGCCGGAACCTGATCGCCACGATGCGCCCGGACGCCGTGCTGATCAACACCGCGCGGGGCGCGGTGGTCGACCAGGACGCGCTCACCGAGGCCGCGGTCAGTGGCAGGGTGCGCGTGGTGCTGGACGTCACCGAGCCGGAGGTGCTACCTCCTGATCATCCACTGTGGACATGCGATCACGCGCTGATCACCCCGCATCTCGCCGGCTCCCAGGGCAACGAGTGGGACCGGCTCGCCGACCTCGCCGTAGCTGAACTCGGCCGCTGGGCAGCCGGGATCGGTTTCGCCCACCCGGTCCGGCCGGAGCACCTGGCGAGGTCGGCGTGAGCGGTTTGCGGCTGCCTGCCGAGGATCGGGACCTCAGCCCGCACACCGGATACACCCGGGCACACTGGGAGTCCGCGGCCGACGGGCTGCTGGCCGCGGCGTGGCGCTGGGCCACCCCGCGCGGGGCGCTGCTGGACCTGCCGGGCAGACCGTCCGCGAACGGGGTCCGCTCGGACGGGCTCGAAGGGTACGCCCGCACGTTCCTTGCCGCCGGGTTCCGGATCGCCGGCGCCGGCGGTGACGATCCGCACGGGTGGCTCGAACGGTACGCGGACGGGCTCGCGGCCGGTACCCGCACGCCGGGCCGCCAGGACGCGGAGTCCTGGCCGCCGATCCTCGATCATCACGTCCGGGGTCAGCCGATGGTGGAGTCCGCGTCGGTAGCCCTCGGCCTGCGGCTGACCCGGCCGTGGCTGTGGGACCTGCTGGATGCGGGAGCGCGGGACCGGGTCGAGGAGTGGTTGCGGGGCGCGCTGCGCCACCTGCCGTCCCCTAACAACTGGTACCTCTTCCCGTTCACCGTGGCCGGGTTCCTCGAGTCGGTCGGCCGTGGTGACGCCGAGACCGCCAGGGCCAGGGCGCGGGCCGGTGAGCTGCTGGAGACCTGGTACCGCGGGGACGGCTGGTACACCGACGGGGACGGCCGCGCCTTCGACCACTACAACGGCTGGGCCCTGCATTTGTACCCGGTGCTCGACGCCCACCTGGCCGGGGACTCCGCCGGCCGGTACGGTGACCGGTTGCGGGAACACCTGGCGGGCTTCTCCCTGCTGTTCGGCTCCGACGGAGCACCGATCCACTTCGGACGGTCGCTGACCTACCGGTTCGCGGCCGCATCCGCGGTGGCGCTGGGAGCGGTCACCGGACACACCCCGCTCGCCCCTGGAACGTCCCGGCGACTGCTCAGCGGGGCGTTGCGGTACTTCCTCGATCGCGGTGCCGTCGGTACCGACGGGTTGCTCAGCCCTGGCTGGCACGGTCCGCACGAGGCGACGCTCCAGTTCTACTCCGGCCCGGCCTCGCCGTACTGGGCAGCCAAGGCTTTCGCCTGCATGCTCGTGCCCGCTGATGATCCACTGTGGACAAACCGGGAGGAGCCGGCGCCGAGCGAGACCGCGGACCAGGCGCTGACGCTGCCCGCCCCCGGCTTTCTGGTGCAGAGCACCTGCGCCGATGGGGTGGTGCGGTTGCACAACCACGGCAGCGATCATCTGCCACCGCACGAGGGCGAGTCCGCCCCGGACGATCCGCACTACGGCAGGCAGGCCTACTCCACCCGCACCGGCCCCACCGCGATCGGCAACGTGCCGGACAACCACCTGTGCGTGGTCTACCAGGGGTTGCGCAGCGTCCGCCGCCGGATCCACCCGCTCGGTACCGGGCAGGGCGAGGGCTGGGGCTGGGCGGCCTCCTGGCACCGGCCGGTGTTCCCTGGCGGCGCGCCCGCAGTGCCGGGGCTGCGGGTGGAGAGCGTCACCGTGGCCAGGGGACGGCTGGAACTGCGGGTACACCGCGTGGTCGGCGCTCCGCCTGGTGCCGAGGTGGAGCAGACCGGCTGGGCGACCGGCCCCGACGAGCCCGTGAGTTCCCTGCTGTACCCGCTGCACGGCTGGACCGGGCAGCAGCAGGCGCGGGCGCCGCAAGGCACCGCCTACGCCACCTGGGCGCGGGTGCCGCGGCTGACCGCGGAGTCGACCGGAACGGCGGTGTACGCGGCCTTGGCCGTACTCACCGCGGAACCCGGCACCGAGACGGTCGCCGGGGCCGCCCAGGTCGTCGAGGTCACCGCCGAACCCGACGGGATCGGTGTGCGGTGGGCCGAGGACGGCTCGCTCACCCGGATCCGCTTCGGCCCGCTCACCGTGCGGACCGAGTTCAGGCGGAGTCCCGGATGACGAGCTCGGTGGGCAGGATGAGCGGGGTCGGTCGCTCGCCTTCGATGAGCCGGACGAGCACCCTGGTCATCTCCCGGCCCAGCGCCTCGATCGGCTGGCGGACGGTGGTGAGCGCGGGTTGGGTGTGCTGTGCCGTCACGATGTCGTTGAACCCGACGACCGCGATCTCGCCCGGTACCTCGTGGCCCCGGTCGCGCAGCACGGTCAGCGCGCCTGCCGCCATGGCGTCGGATGCGACGAACACCGCGTCCAGGTCGGGGTGCTCGTCGAGCAGCCGCACCATTCCCTTCGCCCCGCTGGCCTCGCTGAAGTCGCCGTGCGCCACCCTGGTGTCGGCCAGCCCGGCCAGCGCCATCGCCTCGCGGAAGCCGAGGTAGCGGGAGACACCGACATGCATGTCCAGGGGGCCGGTCACGGTGCCGATGTTCCGCCTGCCCCGCGCGATGAGGTGCTCCACGGCCTGATGTGCCCCGCCCCGGTTGTCGGCGTCCACGTACCACTGGGGGGTCCGGTCCAGCGAACGTCCGCCGTGCACCACCGGAACGCCGCTGTCCTCGGCCATCCTGGACAGCGGATCGTTCTCCCGCAAAGCCAGCAGCATGACCCCGTCGGCGCCCCGGGACTGCAGGATGCGGGCGAACCGCTCCCTGCCGCGCTCGGAGGCGGCCAGTACCAGCAGCAACTCGAGGTCGGTCTCCTCGATCATGGCGTTCACGCCGGTGATCACCTCGGCGAAGAACAGGTTGGCGAACAGCGCCGGATCGTCGCTGGAGATCGCGAGTACGACCGCGCCCCTGCGCTGGGTGGCCAGTGAGCGGGCCGAGGTGTTCGGGACATACCCGAGTTCCTCGATTGCCCGCTCGACCGCCTGCCGTGCCTTCTTGCTGACGTGCTGGGCGTTGTTGATCACTCGGGACACGGTGCCGGTGGAGAGGCCGGCACGCTGCGCCACCTCCTCGAGGGTGGGTGGCCGGTCACTTTTCGTCATGCCCGACCCCCTGTTCCGCAGCGTGCCCAACCGACAATAGCAACCCTGCAAGCGTTCACAGGCCGCCCCGGGCGATGACGTCCGCGTACCACCGGGCGCTGTCCTTCAACGTGCGCCGCTGCGTGGCGTAGTCCACGTGCACGATCCCGAACCGCTGCGCGAAACCGAAGGCCCACTCGAAGTTGTCCAGCAGGGACCAGACGAAGTACCCGCGCAACGGCACGCCCTGCTCGATCGCCTCGGCGCAGGCTCGCAGATGTCCGTCCAGGTACGAGACCCGCGCGGCGTCGTGCACCGCCTCGTCGAAGGCGGCGCCGTTCTCCGTCACGTACAGCGACTGCGCGGGGTAGTCGCGGCGCAGCCGCAGCAGCAGGTCGAGCAATCCGCGTTCGTCGATCTCCCAGCCCATGGTGGTGCGGGGTCTTCCGTTGTCCCGCATGCCCACGTGCGGCGAGCCGACGTACGGTGAGGCCGTCGGTTCGCCGGGCTCACTCTCGCCTGCGACCACCATGGGTGAGTAATAGTTGATGCCAAGGAAGTCCAGCGGGGCGGCGATGGTCTTCAGGTCGCCGTCCAGGACGTGCTCCAGGTCGGAGATCCCGGCGAGGTCGGCCCGCACGTCCTCCGGGTAGGCGGCGTGCAGCAGCGGGTCGAGGAAGAACCGGTTCTGCATGCCGTCGATGCGGCGGGCGGCGTCCCGGTCGGCCACGGAGTCGGTGTGCGGCGATACCTGGGTGAGGTTGAGCGTGATGCCGACCGGCGTCTCGGGCATGGCCTGCACGGCGAGCCCGTGGCCCAGCAGCAGGTGGTGCGCGGCGCGCAGGGCCGCGGCGGGTTCCCTGCGGCCGGGGGCGTGCCTGCCGCTGGCATAGCCGAGGAAGGCCGAGCACCACGGTTCGTTCAGCGTGGTCCAGTGGGTGATCCGGTCGGCGAGGGCGTCGTGCACGGCGGCCGCGTACTCGGCGAACCGGGCGGCGGTGTCCCGCTCGGGCCATCCACCCGCGTCCTCGAGGGGTTGCGGGAGATCCCAGTGGTAGAGCGTGGGCCACGGCTGGATTCCCTGCTCCAGCAGGGCATCGGTCAGTCGCCGGTAGAAGTCGAGTCCGCGCTGGTTGATCGGCCCGGAACCGGCTGGCTGGACTCGCGGCCAGGCGATGGAGAAGCGGTATGCCTCCAGCCCGAGCCCGGCCATCAACGCCACGTCCTCGCGGTAGCGGTGGTAGTGGTCGGCCGCGACCGCACCGGTGTCTCCATTGTCCACTGTGCCCGGTGTGGCGGCAAAGGTGTCCCAGATAGACGGTCCACGCCCGTCCTCGGCGACCGCGCCCTCGATCTGGTAGCTCGATGTCGCCGCGCCCCAGAGAAAGCCGGACTCGAAGGTGGTCACGCTTTGACAGCTCCTTCCATGATGCCGCCGACGATCTGCTTGCCGAACAGGACGAAGACGAGTAGCAGCGGCAAGGTGGCGATGAGTGCTCCGGTGAACATCAGGGTGTAGTCGGTGTAGTAGGTGGTGGACAGCTGACTGAGGGAGAACTGCACGGTCGGGTTGTCCGCCTCGAGAACGGCCAGTGGCCACAGGAACTCGTTCCAGGTAGCCATGAAGGTGAACAGGCCGAGGACCGCGGCACCCGGCCGCAGTGCGGGCAGCACCACGGTCCAGTAGATCCGGAAGGTGCTGCAGCCGTCCACCCGTGCGGCCTCGAGCAACTCGTCCGGAACGGCGCGCTCGGCGTACTGCCGCATCAGGAAGACCCCGAACGCGGAGACCAGGAACGGTACGATGACCGCTTCCAGCTCGTTCTGCCAGCCGAGTTCCACCATGATCATGTACAGCGGGATGATCCCCATCTGGACCGGGATCATCATGGTGGCCAGGATGATCACCAGCAGCGCGTTGCGGCCACGGAACTTCAGCTTGGCGAAGGCGAACCCGGCGAGCGAGCTGAAGAACACCACCGACACCGTGACGACCACCGAGGCGATCGCCGAGTTGATCAGCCCGGTGAGGAAGTTGGCCTGCTCGGCCGCGAACAGCCTGGCGATGTTGTCGCCGAGGTTGCCGCCGGGCAGCAGCGGTGGCGGCCAGTCGCCGACCACGTCGTTGGTCCGGGTGGCCACCACGAACAGCCAGTACAGCGGGAAGGCCGACAGCACGACCGCCACGATCAGGGTGCCGTAGATCAGCACGGGGGATTTGCGCACGGCTATTTCCCCTTTCGCATGACGAGGAAGTTGATCAGGGCGAGGAGCATGATCAGTACGAAGATCATCCACGCCACGGCCGAGCCGTACCCGTAGTCGAAATCCCGGAAGGCCTTCTCGAACATGTACATCGACAGCGTCTGGAACTGGCGCAGGCTACCGCCGGAAATGGCGTAGCTGCCCTGACCGAAGATCAGTGGTTCGGTGAACAGCTGCATCCCCGCGATGGTGGAGATGATCACGGTGAAGATGATCGCCGGCCGGATCATCGGGACGGTGATGCTCCAGAACTGCCTGATCCGGGAAGCACCGTCGACGGTGGCCGCCTCGTACAGGTCCCGCGGGACCGACTGCATGGCGGCCAGATAGATCAGGGCGTTGTAGCCGGTCCAGCGCCAGTTGACCATGGTGGAGATCGCGATCCAGGATGACCACTTGTCCGCGCGCCAGTCCACCGCGTCCACGCCGATCAGGCCGAGCATTCCGTTGACCATGCCCGCGTCCCGGTCGTAGATCTGGCTGAACACGATGCCGATCGCGGCGACCGAGGTCACGATCGGAAGCAGCACGCCAACCCGGAGGAAGGTGAGCCTGCGCAGCCCCTGGTTCAGCAGGCTGGCCAACACCAGCGCGATCAGCAGCTGCGGCACCGTTGCCAGTACGAGCATGCCGAGCGTGTTGATCGTCGCGTTCCAGAAGTTGGGGTCGTCGAACAGCTCGAGGTAGTTCTCGAAGCCGATGAACGTGCCCGATCCACCCATGCTCCACTGATGCAGGGAAACCCATGCGGTGTAGACGAGTGGGAACAGCCCGAAGATCCCGAAGATCACGAAGAAGGGCGCGACGAAAAGGTACGGCGACCACTTCGTGTCCATCCTGCCGAGGAAGTTGCCGAGCCTGCGCCGTGGCGGCGGTGCGGAACCGCTGTTCTTCCCGGTACGTTCGGCCGTTCCCGGCCGCAGATCAATCACCAACGTATGTCCTTTGTGGATATAAGGTGGGGCGCGGCTGCTGGGCAGGCCGCGCCCCACCGCTCCCCGGTCAGTTCACCAGGCGTTTGGCGTCCTCGACAGCCTTCTTCCATGCCTCGTCCGGGCTGAGTTTGCCCTGCTCCACGGCAACCAGCGCGTTGCTGACCCGGTCACCGATCGGATTGTTGTCCGGGCCCAGGTACACGGGCTGGATGGCCTTCGCGCTCTCCCCGAAGATCTTCCCGACCGGTGCGTTGTTGAAGTAGTCGTTGGTGAAGTTCTGTACTGCGGGGTCGTCGATGGCTTGCGGCGAGGAGGGGAAGTTGTTCTTCGACTTGAACGCCGCGATCTGACCCTCGGGACTGGTCAGGAACTTCACCAGCTCGGCTGCCTCCGCCTGGTGCTCGCTCTGCGTGGGCACGGCGAGGAACGAGCCACCGCGGACGGCACCGTCACCGGGCACCTTGGCGACGTCCCACTTGTCCGCGTTCTCCGGGCCGGACTGTTTCTCGATCGTGCCGAGCATCCACGAGGGGCACGGGATCGTCGCGAACTTTCCGTTCTTGAACCCGGCGTTCCACTGCGGACTCCACGGTTCGATGTTGGCGGAGAGTCCGGACTCGACCATGTCGATGGTCATGTCCCATGCGGTGCGGACGGCCGGATTGCTGTCGATCACCAGGTTGTTGCTGGTGTCGTAGTAGGTGTGGTCGCCCTGCTGCATCAGGATGTTCTGGTAGATGCCGTTGGAGGAGTCGAAGAAGTGTGCGCCGGTGCCCCCGTTGAGAAACCGCTTGCCGGTGGCGAGGTAGTCCTCCCAGGTCGGCCATAGTTCACCAACCGCCTCCCGGTCGGTAGGCAGACCGGCCGCGGCGAACAGGTCGGTGCGGTAGCACATGCCCTGCGCTCCGATATCGGTGCCAAGGCCGACGAGCTTGTTGCCGTCCGGGGTCAGTGCCTGCTGCCACTTCCAGTCCAGGAAGTTGGATTCCAGCTCGGCGGCCCCGTGGTCGAACAGGTTCACGAAGTGCTGCGGGTTGGCCATGAACTGGCTGAGGATGCCCTCCTCCAGCGCGACCACATCGCCCGCGCCCTCGCCGGTCGCGATCCACTGTTGCAGCTTGGGCAGGTAGTCGCCCAGCTTGCCGATGTTCTCCTCCTCGATCGAGATGTCCGGATGGGACGCCTCGTACTCCGCGAAGAGCTGCTCGTAGCCGAACTGGCTGAAAGTCTTGACGACCAGGGTCGTCTTCCCCGGCTCGGCCGAGTCCTCGGCCTCCCCGCCACAGGCGCTGGTTGCCGCCAGCGCGCCGGCGAGCGCGGTCGCGAGCAGCGTCCGCCTCAGTCGAACAGGCATGTAGTACCTCCAGTCAGCTCGCCGTCCCGGAAGCGATAACAAGCCAGGATCGCTGTTCGGGACTCAATAGAAACACCGTTCACCTGCTGCGACGCTGCGGCCAGTGCCGGTGTTGACACTCTTCGTTCATCAAGAATTGGAAGCGCTTACAGGAGCGTAACCCGTCGGACATACCGCTGTGAAGGGGGCGGCGCAAGGGAGTTGGATCGGGTGAGACCGTTGACACGCCAGGCCGGTGCGGTGACCATATCGGACTACTGACGCTGCGGCGGGCCGGAACCCTGCTACCAGAGAGGCCCGGTATGTCCGTCCCCCTCAGGCTGGCATCGGCCTGCCTTTCCCTCGTGTTCGTGGCCGGACTGGCCACTCCCGCGCATGCCGATGGCTACGAGCGGGTGCTCAACGGAACCTTCGACGGCACGAAGAGTCCATGGTGGAGCAGCGGCAACACGCCGTCCCGGGTCGAGGACGGCCGGCTGTGTGCCGATGTCCCCGCCGGCACCATGAACCCGTGGGACTCGATGATCGGCCAGAACGACATCCCGCTGGAGGCCGAGCAGCCCTACACCCTGCGGTTCACCGCATCGGCCTCGGTGGAGGTCACCATCCGCACCGCCGTACAGCTGGCACACGAGCCACACACCGGGACGCTCGACGGGCAGGTGGCGCTGACCGGCCAGCCGCGTACCTTCGAGTTCACCGGCACCTCCACCGTGGCGACCAGGCACGCCCAGCTGTCCTTCCAGACGGGCGGTGCCCAGCAGCCGTATACCTTCTGCGTGGACGATGTGTCACTGACCGGCGGGGCGATCCCACCGGGGGGTGGCCGGGACTTCGGTTCGCCGGTACGGGTCAACCAGCACGGATACTCCGCTTCGGGACCGAAGCGGGCGTCCATTGTCGACTCGTCGACGCGGCCGGTGCCGTGGACAGTGCGGGATGATGAAGGGGCGATCGTCGCGAAGGGCCGCACCCGGGTGCGCGGCGACGACCCCATGTCGGGCGACCATGTGCACGTCGCCGACTTCTCCCGGATCCGCAAGACCGGAAGCGGTTACACGCTGTCGGTCGGTGCCGAGGTCAGCGCGCCCTTCGACATCCTGGACAACCCCTATGACCAGCTACGCCGGGACGCGCTGGCGTACTTCTACCACAGCCGCAGCGGCATCCCGATCGAGGAGAAGTACGTCGGCGCGGAGTACGCCAGGCCCGCGGGGCATCTCGGGGTCGAGCCGAACACGGGGGACACCGATGTCCCCTGCCTTCCTGGGACCTGCGACTACAGCCTGGACGTGCGCGGTGGCTGGTACGACGCTGGTGATCACGGCAAGTACGTGGTGAACGGTGCGTTGGCCGCGTGGCAGCTGATGGACCTCTACGAGCGTTCCCTGTGGAACGGCGACTTCGAGGGGGTGCGCGACGGCCTGCTGCGGATTCCCGAGCGGCACAACGGCGTCCCCGACGTTCTCGACGAGGCGCGCTGGCAGCTGGAGTTCCTGCTGCGGATGCAGGTACCCGAGGGAAAACCGCTGGCAGGCATGGTGCACCACAAGATCCACGACGCGGCTTGGACGCCGCACCCGACGCTGCCCCATGAGGACGCCCAGCCGCGCTATCTGCACCCGCCGTCCACCGCAGCCACGCTGAACCTGGCCGCTGCGGGCGCCCAGTGCGCGCGGATCTGGCGGTTCCGGGACCGGGAGTTCGCCGAACGCTGCCGCACCGCGGCCGAGACCGCGTGGCAGGCCGCCCGGCGGCACCCCGAGCGATACGCCCCGGCCGAGAGCGTCGGTGGCGGGCCCTACGACGACACCGACGTGCGGGACGAGTTCTCCTGGGCCGCCGCCGAGCTGTACGCGAGTACCGGCGACTGGAAGTACCTGCGTTTCGTCGACACCGAGCTGACCGAGGAAGGGTTCTTCTGGAAGGAGACCGGCGGGCTGGCCGATCTGACCATCGTCCGGCTGCCGTGGCGATTCCCGCTGTGGGACTACCTCGCCGCGCGCAAGCGCGTGCTCGATGTCGCCGACGAGTACCTGCGTGACCTGCGGGCCCAGGGCTACCCCAACCCCTCCATGCCTGCGGACGGCAAGCACGCCTGGGGCTCGACCAGCGCCACCACCACGGCCATGATGATCATGGCAACCGCCTACGACCTCAGTCACCGGCGCGGCTACCGGGACGCGGTCGTGGAGTCGATGGACTACCTGCTCGGCCGCAACGCCCTGAACCAGTCCTTCGTCAGCGGGTACGGCGAGCGGGCCAGCCGCAACCAGCACCACCGGCACTGGGCGAACCAGGTGGACCCCTCGCTGCCCCATCCGCCACCGGGGGCGATGGCCGGCGGACCCAACTCCGGCCTGCAGGATCCGGTGGCGCAGCAGAACCTGCGTGGCTGTGCCCCGGCAACCTGCTACATCGACGACATCGGCTCCTGGTCCACCAACGAGGTGGCCATCAACTGGAACTCGTCCCTCGCCTGGGTGGCGGCGTTCGTCGACTCCCAGTAATCACCGCCGCGGCGCCGCCCCGGAGGGGCGAATGGGGCGGCGCCGAATCATGGGCCCCGCGGCAGCCCACCCCTCAGGAAAGGTGAATCCACAATGGCGTGGACAGTTCGCCGTGCGGCGATCCTGCTATCCCTGCTCACCTTGCTCATGGCGACGACCACCCCGGTGGCCGCCGCGAACCCGATCGAAGCGACGAACGGGTTCTACGTCTATCCCGGCTCCGCACCCGCCACGTGGGTCAGGAGCAACCCCGACGACCCGCGGGCGGCGCGGATCAGCGCGGAGATCGGTGACCGGCCGATCGCGCGCTGGTTCGGCAACGCGAGCGATATCGGCAGTGTGGTCGCCAGCCACGTCGGCAGGGCGCACAGCCACGGCCTGCTACCGGTGCTGGTTGCCTACAACCTCCCCGGCCGGGACGCCTGTGGTGGCCACTCCGGCGGTGGTGCGGGCAGTGTCGGTGCCTACCGCACCTGGATCGCGAGCTTCGCGGCCGGGATCGGGGACCGGCCGGCCGTGGTGGTCATCGAGCCGGACGCACTCGGTGACTTCGCCTGCATGGACGACACGGCCATCGAGGAACGTCTCGGCATGCTCCGCTACGCCACCGAGAAGTTCATGCAGAAGGCCCCCAACACCTGGGCCTACCTGGACGGCGGCAACGTCGGCTGGGTGGCGGCCGGGACGATGGCCGACCGGCTGGACGCCGCCGGGGTCCGCAACATCCGCGGCTTCGCGGTCAACGTGTCGAACTACTACACCACCGCCGCCTCGCTGGACTATGCCGGTTCGGTGAACGCGGCCCTCGGGTACTCCGCAGGGTTCGTGGTGGACACCAGCCGCAACGGCCACGGCTCGAACGGGCAGTGGTGCAACCCGCCCGGCCGCAAGCTGGGCACGTCACCGCAGGTGGGCGGCGGCGCCGACATGCTGCTGTGGGTCAAGACCCCTGGCAACTCGGACGGGGAGTGCGGCATCGCTCCGGACACGCCAGCGGGCCAGTTCGACCCCGAACTCGCCGACCGGCTGATTGACGGCAGCTGACCCGTGGTCGGGGCGCCGGCGCCTCCCGCACCCACCGGCGTCCCGACCGCATCCCCCTGGGCTGTACTGTAAGCGCTTACAGTACAGCCCAGGGGGATGCGGTCGCGAGGAGGTTCGATGAACTGGCAGCTTGCCGTCAGCACGTTGGGGATGCCCGGGGTTACGGTGTCCGAGGCCGTCCGGGTGGCGGCCGAGCACGGCTGTCACGGCGTAGAGATCCGTACGCACCCCGATGAGGAAGTCCATATCGGACTGACTGCGCGCGAGGTCGGCCGGTTGCGGGCGAGGATCGCGGACGCCGGGTTGGCGGTACCCTGTCTCGCAGGCTACGCCCGGCTGTGCGCACCGGGCCCGCACGGCCGGGCGATCGACGAGTTGCGTTCCCTGATCGAACTGGCGCACCAGTTCGGCGCACCGGCCATCCGCGCCTTCCCCGGTGGCGAAGGTGATCCAGCCAGCGATGATGCTCGCGCGCACGAGCGCATCGGCGCGGTGCTGGAGGAGTTGCGGGACAGCGGGGTGCGGTTACTGGTGGAGACGCACGACTCGCACCCGACGGGTTCGGCCACCATGCGGCTGGTCGAGCCGTTCGCCGCGCCCGGCCTGGTCGCCGTGCTGTGGGATGCGCTGCATCCCTGGCGCTGCGGTGAACCGCCGGCGCGGACGCGTGCCGTGCTGGCCGGGTACCTCGGCTACTTCCAGCTCAAGGACGTAGCGGGCACCCGGGACCTGACGCCGCTGCGGCCGGGGCAGGGTGACATCCCGCTCGCCGAGTGCGGCCAGCTGTTGCAGTCCTGGTCCGGCTGGGTCTCGCTGGAGTGGGAAAGGGCCTGGTATCCGTCGGTCGAGCCGGTCGGCGCGCCCCTCGAGGCCGCCGCCGCATGGTTCGGGCGCTGGCGGCCGTGCCCTCCCAACGCGCCTTCCTGAGCCATTCTGAGAACCTGTTGCTGGACCGGACTGTGCCACTCGACGAAGTGGAAGAACTCGCGTGGCGCAGCCCACGGACGGCGAGGCCGGGCGCATGACCTGCGAAGGTGACGACAATTCCGGAGTCCGAGCCCGGCCGAGCCGACCGTGTCGCGAGTTCAGGAACAGGTACTGGGGCGTTCGGAGTATCCAAATACCGGCTGAACGGCCTATTGAACATTATGTAGTCGGTCGATTACCGTCGAAATCTTAGTTACTGGCGCTACGACAATTCACTGAAACCCCTGCTCAACCGCCGGACGCGGTTCGGCGGCGAAAGGTGAGGCGTCATGCAGCGATACATTTCCAGGGCTGGAGCATTACTGGCGGCGGCCGCACTGGCACTGACCGCGTGGAGCCCACCAGCCGTCGCGGAGTCCACCACGGTGCGGCACCTGGCCGGATCCGCACAGGCGGTGACCGACTTCTGGACCCCGGAACGGATGGCCTCCGCCGTCCCGATGGACCGGCTGCTGGCCGCTCCGCGAGACCTCGGCGCCACCGTGGCCGCGGGCACACCCGCGGTGGTCCCACCGAGCGTGGCGACCTTCCCGACCACGGGCGAGCCGTGGACGGATGGCGGCGCGGTCGCCGAGACGGCGGGCCGGGTCTTCTTCACCACGAACGGGCGCGCGGCTTCCTGTAGCGGTAATGCGGTTACCAGCAGTAACCGTAGCGTGGTGCTCACCGCGGGGCACTGCGTGAAGTACCAGGGCAGCTGGCATACCGACTGGATCTTCGTCCCCGGCTATGCGGACGGGCAGGCTCCGTTCGGCGAGTGGGCCGCGGAGGTGACGCTGACCACCCCGCAGTGGGAGTCGAGCGAGGACATCAACTACGACGTGGGCGCGGCCGTGGTGCAGCAACTCGACGGGCAGAGCCTCACCGACGTGGTCGGTGGCCAGGGTGTGGCTTTCAACCAGCAGCGCAACCAGGACATGTACGCCTTCGGCTACCCGGCGGCCGACCCGTACGACGGCAGCACGCTGATCCACTGCAGCGGGAGCACCTTCACCGACTTCCTGCTCAGCTCCGACCACGGGATGAGCTGTGACATGACCGGTGGGTCCAGCGGCGGGCCGTGGTTCCTGGACTTCGAGGAGGCGACCGGGCTCGGGGTGCAGAACTCGGTGAACAGCTTCGGCTACACCTTCCTGCCCGGCTACCTGTTCGGCCCCTACTTCGGCACCGCGGCGCAGGAGCTGTACGAGCGGGCGGAGACCAGGTAGCCCACCCGCCAGATCACCAGCGGGCGGCGGGGACGTCCATGCCGCATTCACTTTTTCCGGTCGGCTCACCGGGGCGGGGCAGGGAGCCCTATCCTGATGGTCGTGAACTGGACAGTGGACGTCCCCGTCGACACCCTCCCCGAGCTCCCGCCGCTGCCTCCTGAGCTGCGCACGCGCCTCGACGACGCGCTGGCCCGGCCCGCGGCGCAGCAGCCCGAGTGGCCGGATGCGGCGGCGACCAAGCAAGTCCGTGCGGTGCTGGAGAGTGTGCCACCGATCACAGTGCCCGCGGAGATCGACCGGCTGCGCGAACGGCTGGCCATGGTGGCCAGGGGCGAGGCGTTCCTGCTGCAGGGCGGCGACTGCGCCGAGACCTTCGAGTCCAACACCGAACCGCACATCCGGGCGAACCTGCGCACCCTGCTGCAGATGGCGGTGGTGCTGACCTACGGGGCCAGCCTGCCGGTGGTCAAGGTGGGCCGGATCGCGGGCCAGTACGCCAAACCGCGGTCGAACAGCACCGACGCGCTCGGCCTTCCGGTGTACCGCGGGGACATCGTCAACTCGCTGGCCGCCGAGCCGGAGGCGCGGGTGCCGAACCCGGCCAGGATGATCCGCGCCTACGCCAACGCGGGTGCGGCGATGAACCTGGTACGCGCGCTGACCGGGGCTGGGATGGCCGACCTGCACCAGGTGCACGACTGGAACAAGGACTTCGTGCTGAGCTCCCCAGCCGGGGAGCGGTACGAGGCGCTGGCCAGCGAGATCGACCGCGGGCTGCGGTTCATGTCGGCCTGCGGGGTGACCGACACCTCACTGCACTCCACCGAGATCTTCGCCAGCCACGAGGCGCTGCTGCTGGACTACGAGCGTGCCCTGCTGCGGCTGGACAACGCCGACGCGGCCAGCCCGAAGCTGTACAACCTGTCCTCGCACTTCCTGTGGATCGGCGAGCGCACCCGGCAGCTGGACGGCGCGCATATCGCCTTCGCCGAGCTGCTGGCAAACCCGATCGGGGTGAAGATCGGCCCGACCACAACCCCGGAGCAGGCCGTGGAGTACGTGCAACGGCTGGACCCGCGCAAGGAGCCGGGCAGGCTGACGCTGATCTCCCGGATGGGTAACAGCAAGGTGCGTGACGTTCTGCCGTCCATTGTGGAGAAGGTGGAGAGTTCGGGGCACCAGGTGATCTGGCAGTGCGACCCGATGCACGGCAACACCCATGAGTCCTCCAACGGGTACAAGACCCGGCACTTCGACCGGATAGTGGACGAGGTCCAGGGCTTCTTCGAGGTGCACCACAAGCTCGGCAGCTACCCCGGCGGCATCCACGTCGAGCTCACAGGGGAGGACGTCACCGAGTGCCTCGGCGGCGCCCAGGACATCTCCGATCTCGATCTCTCCGGCCGGTACGAGACCGCCTGCGACCCCCGGCTGAACACCCAGCAGTCCCTCGAGCTGGCCTTCCTGGTGGCGGAGATGCTCCGCGCCTAGGCGCTGTTTAGGAAGGTGGCTGCCTGAGGTGATGCGCGGGCGCGCGTCCGGCCGCAGGCCTCGCGCCTTCTTAAACACGGCCTAGCACCAATACCGCTTATTTAGGTGATTTCGTGGGGTTCGGTGGGGTTTGGTGGCGGCGACGATGGTGATCTCAGGGTCGGCCGGTGGTGGCGGGTTCCGGTGGTGGATGTGTTTGAGGCGCCAGTTGGACATTTTGCGTTTGATCACGCGGGGATTCGATCGTCGGCGGCGCGGTGGGATGAGGTAGCGCAGGATCTCGTCACGGGCCGCTTGTAGTGATCGTTTCAGATGTGTCGGGGGAAAAACCCGCCTGGTCGGTGACCTGGCGGCGGGCGATGCGCAGTGTGCGGAGGAAGGAGAGCCGGTCAGGGTCGATCTCGGCGGCGTGGGCGGTGTCGTGCATCAGTGACCGCAGGGCGTGGTGGGTGAGCAGGAACCCGTAGATCTCTTGCTCGACCCCGCCTGGGTGTTGGGAGCGCAGAACGAAGTTCGAGCCGCCTTGGTGGGTTTTGACCTCATCCAGGGCGGTCTCGATCTCCCAGCGTTGGGCATACAGCGCGGCCAGTTCCGCTGCCGGAGCGGACTGGGGGTCCAGGATGGTGGTCGCCAGCCGATAGACGGTCTCGTCGGTGCCGAGGGTGTATTCCACGACCCGGACCGTGATCGGATCAGCACGCCGATATTGGTCGCGGGCGGCGACGATCTCCGACAGATACGAACCGTCATCGAACTGCTCGACCACGGGCAGGACCGCGTTGGCACGCACACGCCACAGCAGGTCGGCTCCGGTGCCGGCGGCGGCTCGCCACAGGTCGAAGCCCAGAAACGCCCGGTCGGCCACCAGCAACATCCCGGAGGCCAGCTCGCCGAACAACTCCCGGACCAGGGCGGTCTCGTGGGTGGCCAGCGGCCCGGCCGTGGCGGCAAAGATGGCATGCGTGCCGCACTCGGCCAACACCGCCACCCGCGCCTGAGGATAGGCACTTTGTCCTTCGCCGCGGGAGTTACCGGGACGACCAAAGTGATCCACATTGGACGGCGTGTCGGGCAGGTCGAACGTGGTGCCATCCACGGCGACCAGCCGCCAGCCGCGATACCACGCCCCGACCGTGCTCGCGGTCGCCACCGGAGCGGCCACCCGGGCGAACAACGCCTTCAACGGCTCCGGCCCCAGCCGGGCCCGTGCTTGCGACAACGCCCCCGTCGTGGGCACCTGCCACTGGCCCCGCCACCGCCGCGCCCACGCCAGCCCCTGCGTCAACAGCCGGGTGACCTCCTCATAGCCCTCCCGGCTAAACAGGCACATCGCCAGCACGAAATACACCACCACCCGGGCAGGCAACAATCGTTTCCGCTGCTCACCCCGCCCCGTCACAGCCAGCACCTCGTCAACCAACTCCGGAGGAAACGCCTTCGTCAGCACCCCGATCGCGATCCGATCCGGCAGCCGCTCATCCGACGACGACCTGCTCTGTCCTGGCCTGGGCACCCCACCACCCTACAACCCAAACCAACCAAACTAAGCGGTATTGGGCCTAGCACCGCACCAAGACTGCTCCACCGCTGTGAGTGGCCCGTTCGCTGCAAATTTCGCAGCGAACGGGCCACTCACAGCAGCCGTCGAGGTCAGCAGGTGTGGGTGAGGGTCGCCGCGGACTTGGTGACCGCGTCGGTGAGCGCACCCAGGTCGTGCACCGCGGCCCCGTTCACCTGAAGTCCGATGTGGACTCCGGCGCGGTACTCGGCGGCCGCGATGCCGATCGTGTGGTGCGGGGCAAGCGGTACCACCGGGTACACCTGGTGCACCGCCGCACCGTCCAGCCGCAGCGGCACGGCGGGCAGCGGCACGTTCGTCACCACCGTGTCGAACAGCAGCGGGGCAGCCTGCCCGGCGAACCGGGTCGCCAGCCGGTGCACCCCCGAAGGCACCCGGTTGGCCAGCACGGGCAAGGCGCCCGCGCCGCGCACCGGGCCCGCCGCCTTGTTCCGGGCCATCGACCGCCGCACCTCGCGCAGCCGCCGCACCGGGTCCTCGGTGTGCACCGGAAGCTCGCACAGGTAGCCGGACAGCAGGTTGCCCCCGGCCCGCTCGGCCTCGCGTCCGCGCAGGCTGACCGGGATCAGCGCGCGCAGCGGCCCGTCCATCGGCTGGCCGCGGTTGGTCATCCAGTCCCGCAGTGCGCCGGAGAGCACCGCCAGCACCACGTCGTGCGTGGTACCGCCGTGCGCGGAACGGATCCGCCGGATATCGGACCTGCTGAGCCGGACCATGCCCAGCTTGCGGCTCGGCGAGGCGCGTCCGGCGATCCGGGAGATCGGGTACGGCCGGGCGGCGCGGAGCATGGCGCTCGCGATTCCCGCGGACTCGGTGACCTTGCCGATCGCCGCGCCGGCCTCATCGAGCAGGATGTCCACAGTGGACCTGGGCTCCGCCGGTTCCGGGGTCGGCCCGCGGACGCGCCGGGCGGCGGGCACCTCGTCCAGCAGGCCGATCGCCACGGCCACCGCGCCCGCGCCGTCGGCGAGCGCGTGATGCAGTTTCAGCAGGACCGCGAACCCGCCCTTGGGCAGCCCGGTCACCACGCGCAGCCGCCACAGCGGCGCATCGAGGTCCAGCGGGCGGGACAGCCACGCCGAGGCGTGCGTGGCCAGCGGATCCGCCTCGTATCCCGGCCGGAGCCGGTGCACCTCGATATGCCGGGCGGGATCGAAACCAGGGTCCTCAGCCCAGCTGGCTGAGCCGAGCGGCCAGCGCTCCCGCCGCAGCCGCCTGCGCAGCAGCGGCAGCCGCGCGGCCCGCTGGGCCAGCAGCTGCGCCAGCCGGTCGGCCCGCACCGGCGCATGCGGCCGGAACGTGACCACCGCGCCCATGTGCATCGGGGTGGATTCGCCTTCCAGGCACAGGAAGGCGGTGTCCAGTGCGCTGAGCCGGTCACCTGCCATCGGCGGCCTCCGGGGTCAGAAGTGGTGCGGGTACCGTTCTACTGCACCAGCCGCGCATGACGCCCGCATGGTGCGCGCGTTACCAGCCTGCTAAAGGCTGTGTCCAAGCAGGCGCGGTCACGGCAATGTCCGCATCCGCACCTTGCTGCCGGTTTTCACCAGCGTGCCCGGACTCGGTTCCTGCTGCACCACGATGCCGAACCGGTTGTCGTCATCGTCGTCATCGCCGCGGCCGTTGCCCCGTCCGTTGAACCGCGGTTCCAGGCCCGCCTCGGAAAGCTGGCGCGCCGCGTCCTGGATCGACCTGCCGACCACCGATGGCACCCGGACCGCGTTCGAGACGAACACGCCGACCCGTTTCGTGCCGGTGGTTCCCGCCGCGGGGTCGGTCCTGGTGACGTTGCCTGCCTGGACCTCCTGGGAGAATTCCTCCCCGGCTTCGAATGGTTCGAACCCGGCCGCACGCAGTTCCTGGAAGGCCTGCTCCTTGCTCTTGCCCTGCACGTTGGGCACCGGCGTCGGCGGCGGCCCCTTGGACACCCCGATGGTGACCGGGTCGCCGATATTGGCCGGGGTGCCCGGTTGGGGTGATACCGACAGCACCGCCCCTTCGGGCACGGTCGGGTGGAAGTCGTCGGCGTTCTTGTCCCGTCTCGGCTGCAGCTGGACGTCCCGGATCGCCTGCTCGGCCTGGGCCACGCTGGTGCCCTGCTCGATGCTCGGCACGATCGGCTTGCCCTCGGAGACCACCACCCGCACCGGGTCGCCGATCAGCGCGTCGGCGCCGCCCGCGGGCTCGGTGCGGATCACCGTGCCGCTGGGCACGGTGTTGTGCCGCTCCCCGACGACATTCGGGACCAGTTCGGCCGCGCGCAGCTGCTGCTCGGCCTGGTCCTGCTGGGCCCCGGCCACCTGCGGTACCGCGACCCACCTTCCGCCGTTGAACCACCAGACCGCGGTGCCGACGCCGGCGACGAGCAGCAGGGCCGCCACCACGCCGAGGACGATCCACCGCTTGCGCCGCCGCTGGGCCTCGGCGAGGTCGGGATGTTCCGCAACCGGCGGCCCCTGCGCGCCCGCGGCCTGGGACTGCTGTGGGGGCACGGCGGGCGGGGCCATCCTGGACAGCGCCCTTGTCCCCCGTGGTCCCGGGGAATCCGGCCGCACGGCGGGGATCGCGGGCACCGTCCGTTCGGCGTCCGGCACGCTCGGCACATTGACCACGGTGTCCGGCTCGGGAGTCTCGGGTGCCGCAGGAACGGGCACCGGTACCGGGGTGATCCCCAGCTCGGTCCGCACCTGGTTCAGCTCGCGCAGGAAGGCGCCCGCGTCCTGCGGCCGTCCCTGCGGGTCCCGGCGAGTGGCCCGCAGCACCAGCTCGTCCAGCGCGGGCGGGATGCCGGGGCGCGCGGTGCTGGGTGCCGGCACGTCGTCGTTCACATGGCGGTATGCCACCGACAGCGCGGTGTCCCCGGTGTACGGCGCGTGCCCGGTGAGCATCTCGTAGAGCAGGATCCCCGCGGAGTACACATCGCCGGGCGCGCTGGTCTGCCCGGTGGCCACCTGCTCGGGGGATAGGTAGGCGACCGTGCCGAGGATCACGCTGGAGCTGGTGGTTCCCGCGCTGGCGACCGCCCGTACCAGACCGAAGTCGCCGACCTTGACCACGCCGTCGCCGCCCTGGCCGCGGCCGATCAGCACGTTCTCCGGCTTGACGTCGCGGTGCACCAGCCCGGCGGCATGCGCCGCGGCCAGCGCGGACAGCACCGGCTCGGCGATGCTCAGCGCCAGGTGGATGTCCAGCGCACCCTGGGCGTCCAGCAGGTCGCGGAGGGTGCCCCCGTCGACCAGCTCCATCACCAGGAAGGCACGGGTGTTCTCCCCGTCCCCGGGGTCCACCCCCTGGTCGTGCACGGCCACCACGTTCGGATGGTGCAGCCGCGCGGCGGCGCGGGCCTCCAGCTCGAAACGATCGGCGAAGGAACGGTCCTCGGCGAACTGCCGATCCATGATCTTGATCGCCACCGGCCGGTCCAGCCGGGTGTCCACGCCGCGGTAGACCGCGGACATGCCGCCGCGCGCGAGCAGCTTGTCCACTCGGTAGCGCCGATCGAGCAGTGCCCCGGTCAAGGTGGGCTCCGTGCGTGTCACGCCGCCAAATCCTACGGATAGTCCGGTAGATGTGAGTGAGGTACCAGAGTTGGGCTGTGTTTGCCGAGGGTATACCCACACCGGCGGATGTGGGCCGGTCGAGCGAACATTCTGCGTATGGCGTGGAATATGGCACAGTATGTGGCGTGAGTGCGATCCCAGTCGCTGACGACGTGCTCGAGGCCGAGGTCGCCGTGCTTCCGCTCCCGGAGGTGGCGACGAAGCTCGGGTTGTCGATGAACAAGGCGCGGCAACTGCTGCGGGACGGCCAGCTCATCGCGGTCCGCCGCGATGGCGAGCTGATGGTTCCCGCGGATTTCCTGAACGGAAACGGTGTGGTCAAAGGGCTGGCCGGCACGGTGACGGTGCTGGCCGACGCCGGGTTCGACCGGACCGAGATGCTGCGCTGGCTGTTCGCGGCGGACGAGTCCCTGCCCGGTATCACGCCGATCAACGCCTTGCGTACCAGCCACGGCACGGAGGTCAAGCGGCGCGCTCAAGCGATGGCCTTCTGAGTCCTCCTGGCTTGCCGGGCCACCATCGGTGGCAGGCGAGGAAGGTCAGTGCGGCGAGCAGTTCCACCCCTGCCGCCACCAGCAGGCAGGCGGTGAGGGACGTTGCGGCCAACGGTCCGGCCAGTGCGGAACCCAGCGCGAATCCGCTGATCTTCAGGCTGGCGCCGGTGGTGAAGATCTGTGCCCGCAGCCTGGCCGGTGCCTCCCGGTGCCGGATGGCGAACAGCGCGGTGAGCTGGGGGCCGTCCCCGAGGCCGGCGATCACCACGGCCAGCACGGCGTAGCCGGGGTGGCTGGTCAGTGCCGCGGTGAGCATCCCGGCGCCGAGCAGCAGGGTGCTGGCCGCCAGCACGAGGTCCGGCCGGAGCAGGCCCGGCCTGCGCGCCAGCAGGGCATTGGCCGCCATCGCGGTGGCGGCCAGTACCGCGAGTAGCAGCGTGCCACGGCCCGCGTCCCCGAACCGCTGCGTGCCGAGCACGGGGCAGCACACCACCAGCATCCCCACTCCGGCGAAGGCCACCACCGAGGTGGCCGTGCCGGCGAGCAGGGAACGGCTGCGGGCAATCGCGGTGAACCCCGCCCGCATATCGCGGGTGAGCGAGCGGGGCGGCGGCCGGGTGGCCGGGCGGGGCAGCGTGGCAGCCACCGGCAGCGCCGCGGCCACCAGCACGATCGCAGCCAGCAGCGCGGCCGGTGCGCCGAGGATGCTGCCCAGCAACCCGGCCAGCGCGGGTCCGGCGAGACCCGCCAGCCCGTAGGTCAGCGCGTCCAGCGCGTTGGCCCTGGCGAACCGTTCCGCTGGCACGACCCCGGGCAACTGCGCGGTCCAGCCGCCGGAGATCGCGGCGTTGCACATGCCGGTGAGCAGCGCCACGGCCAGCGCCAGCGGGGTCGGCAGCTGTCCGGCCCCGGCGAGCAGCACCCCGAGGCCCGCGGTGTAGGCGGCCAGCGCCCCGGCCAGCAGCCTGCCAGGGCGGTGGCTGCGGTCCAGCAGCGCGCCGAGCACCGGACCGCCGATGGCCGCCGAGATCGTCAGTGCCGCGAGCAGGCCGGAGCCGGTGGCGACCGATCCGGTGGCAGCCAGCCCCACCAGCAGCAGCGCGGGTCCGGACACCTCGTCCCCGGTGCGGGCCGCGGTCGCCCCGACGAGGTAACCCGGCAGTGCGTAACGCCCTGGCATGTCCAGCACGTTACACTGGGCCGGTGGCCCCGTCCTCCGAATATCTGTCCGGGCGTTCCGCGCGCACGGCGGCCCAGCGTGCCGTCGAGCTGATCGTGGCATTGCTGCACGAGCGGGCCGCCGCGGCCGAGGTGCGTGCGGTGCTGCTGCGGCACGGAGAGCGGGAGCCGATCGAGCTGTCCGAGCCGGACCTGGCGCAGTTGCGGGCCGCGGCCACCGAGTTGACCAGGATTTTCGCCGCCCCCGATGTGGACTCCGCCGCGGCGGTGCTGAACGAGCTGCTTGCGGCGTGGGCGCACCCGCCGCGGCTGACCACACACGGCGGGGCGTTCGCCTGGCACCTGCATGTGGACGGCGCCGACGACGCCCCGCACGGGGAGTGGCTGCTCACCTCGTCCTGCCTGGCGCTCGCGGTGCTGCTGGCCGAATGGCAGCGCCCACCGGGCGGGATCTGCGCCGCCGCCTCCTGTGGCCGCCCGTTCCTCGACCTCGGCTCCGGCGACCCCCGCCGCTACTGCGGCACCCGCTGCGCCACCCGCGCCCGCGTCGCCGCCCACCGCGCCCGCACCACGAAGTGACCGGTCAGGAGTTCTGGTCGTCGCGCCAGGCGATCCAGTCGCGCAGCAGGCCGAGGTCGTAGTTCGGGCCGTCGGTGCCGACGGTGAACATGGTGATGCCCAGGTCGTGCAGGGGCTTGCCCAGCTTCTCGGGGGCCTCCTGCACCCCGACGGACCGCTCGATCTCCGCCGGGTCGCGGCCGAGGTCGGCGCAGTGCTGGTCGAGGATGCGCACCTTGCGCCCTGCGGTCTCGACATCGCCGAAGCCGTGCCAGATATCGGCATGCTTGGCGACCAGCCGCAGGGTCTTCTTCTCCCCGCCACCGCCGATCAGCACCGGGAGTTTGCGGGTCGGGGCCGGGTTGAGCTTGCCGAGCCGCTGCTCGATCCGGGGCAGCGCCTCGGCGAGGGCATCCAGCCGCCCGCCCGCGGTGCCGAACTCGTAGCCGTACTCGGTGTAGTCCTTCTCGAACCAGCCGGAACCGATGCCGAAGATCAGCCGGCCGCCGCTGATGTGGTCGACCGTGCGCGCCATATCGGCGAGCAGTTCGGGGTTGCGGTAGCTGTTGCAGGTCACCAGCGCGCCGATCTGCACCCGGGAGGTGGCCTCGGCCCACGCGCCGAGCATGGTCCAGCACTCGAAGTGCTTGCCGTCGGGGTCACCGTAGAGCGGGTAGAAGTGGTCCCAGTTGAACAGGATGTCCACTCCGAGTTCCTCGGCCTTGGCCGCGGCGCGGCGGATGTCCGCGTACTCGGCATGCTGGGGCTGAAGCTGGAATCCGATCCGGACAGGCCTCTTCGTTGCTGTGGTCATGGCCCGAGCCTAGCCGCGATCATCACGGTGCGCGCCCGTCGGCCAAGATCGCCACACTGCTCTCAGCTTGAGCTCAGTGGGTGCGCTGGGTGGCCTTCCCTGCCAGTTCGGCGAGCCGGGATGCTGCGGGCTCGGCCAGCTCCGCGGTGTCCAGCGCGGCCAGCGCGGAGCCGGTGAGCTCGTCGATCCTGCGCTCCACCGCCCGCACCGCGCCCACCTCGGTGAGCGCCTGCCGGACCTCCTCCACCTTCGGTTCCGGCAGCCCCGGGTCGCCGATCGCCGCCGCGATCACCTCCCGCGCGTGCGCGTCGCCGCGCTCCTCGGCCTGCCGCAGGCCGAGCGCGACCAGCACGGTGCGCTTGCCCTCACGCAGGTCGTCCCCGGCCGGTTTGCCGGTCACCGAGGGATCACCGAACACGCCGAGCAGGTCGTCCCGCAGCTGGAAGGCGACTCCGAGATCGCTGCCTGCCGTCAGCAGGGTTTCGGTCAGCCGCGCGTCCGCCCCGGCGAGTGCCGCACCCAGATGCAGCGGCCGCCGCACGGTGTACGCGGCGGTCTTCAACCGGTCGATGCGCAGTGCCGCCTCCACCGAGGAGTCCCCGGTGGCCTGGGTGTGCACATCCAGGTATTGGCCAGCCAGCACCTCGGTGCGCATGGCCCGCCAGGCCGGGCGCGCGGCCGCCAGCACCTCGGCGGGCAGCGGGGCCTCCGCGAACATGTCCTCGGACCAGGCCAGCGCGAGGTCGCCGATCAGCACGGCGGCGGCTAACCCGAAGGTCGCGGGCGAGCCGAGCCAGCCCGCGTCGGCGTGCCGCTTGGCGAAGGCGATGTGCACGGTGGGTGCGCCGCGCCGGGAGTCCGACGAGTCCATCAGGTCGTCGTGGATCAGCGCACCAGCCTGCAGCAACTCCAGGCTGGCCACCGCCCGCAGCACCCCCTCGGCATGCCCGCCGCCCGGATCGCCACCCGCACCGCGCCAGGCCCACCAGGCGAAGGTCGGCCGCAACCGTTTGCCGCCGCCGAGCACGAAGCCGGTCAGCGCCTCGATTCCCGGGCCCACGACGGGTTCGGTGTGCTGGATGTCCTCGCCAGCCGAGCGCAGGAACTCGGCCAGCACCCGTTCGACATGGGCGGCCAGGTCGGCATCGTAGTCCGGCACGTTCATGCCCCCATCCTGTCGTAGCTTTCGCGTAGGTTCGTCGGCATGGCAACTTTGGTGTCGTTTCATGCGCATCCGGACGACGAGTCGATCGCGTGCGGTGGGGTGATGCGCAAGGCGTTCGAAGAGGGGCATCGTGTCGTGCTCGTCGTGGCCACCCGCGGTGAACACGGCGAGGTGGCGGACGGTTTTCTCACCGAGGGGGAGCAGCTGTGGCAGCGCAGGGTCGAGGAGACCCACGCCGCCGCGGAGATCCTGGGAGCCAAACGGGTGGAGTTCCTCGGCTACGTCGACTCCGGGATGATGGGCGAGCCGACCAACGACGAACCGGGCTCGTTCTGGACCGCCCCGGTGGAGGAGGCCGCGCAGCGGCTCGCCGCGATCCTGCGCGAGGAGCAGGCCGAGGTGCTGACCGTGTACGACGACAACGGCGGCTACGGCCATCCCGACCACATCCAGGTGCACCGGGTCGGCCTGCGTGCCGCCGAGCTGGCTGGCACTCCGCGGGTGTACCAGAACACCATGAACCGGGACCAGATGATCCGCGGAATGGCCGAGTTCGCCCAGTCCGCGGCGGCGGCCGGGATCGAGCTGCCCGACTTCGAGGAACCAGGGGAGTTCGGCAAGCCGGAGTCGGAGATCACCGCGGCGGTGGACGTCACCGGCTACACCGGGCACAAGCGGGCCGCCATGCGCGCGCACGCCAGCCAGATCAGCGAGGAGTCCTTCTTCCTCGCCATGCCCGAGGACGCCTTCCGCCGCGCCTTCGGCACGGAGTGGTTCATCCGCGCCGGCCAGGGGCCGGGGATCACCGAGACGGACCTGCTCGCAGGCCTGTAGCGGCGTCGCGGCCCCTGGCGCCGTTCCGATAATCCGGTGCGTATCCCGCGCGCTCGGCCGGTAACGTGCCGATATGGCTTCTACCGAGGGCGTACACGAGATCTGCAACCGGTACGTCGACGACTTCGCCGCGGCACACCCCGTCACGGCGACGGAGTTCGGCATCTCCGGTTACGAGGACCAGCTCACCGACTACTCACCGGAGGGATACGCCGCGCGGGCCGCGCTCGCAAGGCGGTACCTGCGGGAGATCGAGCGGGCCGAGCCCGCCGACGCGAACGAGCGGCTGGCGAAGACCGTGTTCACCGAGCGGGTGGGAATCGAGCTGGAGATCCACGAGGCGGGTCTCGACCTCGGCGCGCTGAACGTGACCGACAGCCCGGTGCAGGCGCTGCGCACGATCTTCGATCTGATGCCGGTGGAGACCGCGGACCACTGGGAGCAGATCGGCGCGCGGCTGGAGCGGATTCCGGAGGCGCTGGACGGGGTGCGTGCCTCGCTGCTCGCCGCGGCCGATGCTGAGCAGGCCCCCGCGCTGCGCCAGGTCAGCAAGGTCGCCGAGCAGGCCGAGACCTGGGCCGGACTGCATGGTGGGTCCGGGTTCTTCGACGGCCTCGTCGGTGGCGCCGACAGCGTGGACCTGCCGGAGTCGTTGCGCTCCCGGCTGCGCCACGGCGCGCAGGTGGCGCAGGAGGCGTACGCGGAGCTGGCCGGTTTCCTGCGCGCCGAGCTCGCCCCGCGGGTGCCGACCAAGGACGCGGTCGGCGCCGAGGTCTACCGGCTGTGGTCGCGTAACTTCGTCGGCGCCGAGCTGGACCTGCGGGAGGCCTACGAGTGGGGCTGGGCGGAGTTCGCCAGGGTCGAGCGCGAGGCCAAGGAGGTCGCCGAGCGGATCAAGCCGGGGGCGAGCCTGGCCCAGGCCGCCGCGGCGCTGGACGCCGACCCCCGGTACCGGGTGCACGGCCAGCGCGGGCTAGAGGAGTGGATGCAGCAGCTGTCCGACGACGCGCTGAGCTCCTTGCGGGGCAAGCATTTCGACATCCCGGACGAGATCATGGCGCTGGAGTGCAAGATCGCCCCGCCGGGCGGTGGCGTCGGGGCGTACTACACCGGCCCGACCGAGGACTTCTCCCGCCCTGGCCAGATGTGGTGGTCGGTGCCGCCGGGCAGGGAGGAGTTCTCCACCTGGCGCGAGGTCAGCACGGTCTACCACGAGGGCGCACCCGGTCATCACCTGCAGATCGCCACCTCGGTGTACCAGGCCGCGACCCTGAACCGGTTCCAGCGGATGCTGGCCCTGACCTCGGGGCACGCCGAGGGCTGGGCGCTCTACGCCGAGCGGCTCATGCAGGACCTCGGGTTCCTCGAGGACGAAGGGAACCTGCTCGGCATGCTGGACGCCCACCTGTTCCGGGCCGCCAGGGTGGTGGTGGACATCGGCATGCACCTCGAACTGGAGATCCCGGCCGGTACCGGCTTCCACGAGGGTGAGCGGTGGACGCCCGAGCTCGGCCTTGAGTTCATGCTCACCAGGACGATCACCGATGCCGACCATGTCCGGGACGAGATCGACCGCTACCTCGGCTGGCCGGGGCAGGCTCCCTCGTACAAGCTCGGCGAGCGGATGTGGCTGGCCGCGCGGGAGGACGCGCGGCGCAGGGCGGGTTCCGCCTTCGATCTCAAGGACTTCCACACCAGGGCACTGCGGCTCGGCGGCATGGGTCTGGACACCCTCCGGGACACTCTCGCCGAGCTCGGCTGAGCAACGACCAGGTGATGATCATGCAGTGCATCGTTTCCCCGCCGCGCCCCTGAGCGGGGCGTGAGCGCACCGGTGCGGTCGCACCGGAACCGCGGTTGACACCCGGCGCCGGGACCCCATGAGTCCCGGCGCCGGTAGGCACGCCCCGCGTCGTCGTTGTCCCATTCCTTCGACGTCGGAGCGTCTTCATGTCTGTTGCTGTACTCGATCGGGCGCGTGCCGGATCGGCCGGGGCGCTGCTGGTCGCCGGGGTGCTGTGGGGGACCGGCGGGCTCGCCGGATTCCCGCGTACCGCCGCGGCGGCCCGCAGGCCGGCGTTCGCGGGCACGCTGTTGGCGGCGTACCAGAGTTGCTACTTCTCCGCGGTGCGGCTCACCTCGGTCAGCATCGCGACCATGGTCACCATCGGTAGCGTGCCGGTGTTCGTCGCGGTGGCCGATGCCCTGCTGCGGCGGCACCGGCCCGCGGCGGGGACGGTGGTGTCGATCCTGGCCGCGTTGCTCGGCCTGCTGCTCACCTGGTCCCCGGACGGGAGCGCCGCAGGGGGCGTGCCGGTGCTGGGGGTGCTGTGTGCCCTGCTGTCCGGAGCAGGTTTCGCCGCGCTGCCCCTGATCGTCCAGCGCCGGGTGGCGGGCCTGGACCCGGTGCGCACCACCGCGCTCGGGTGCCTGCTCGGTGGTGTGCTGCTGCTTCCGGTCGCGCTCTGGCTGGGCATGGCCCTGCCCGCGCGGGCCGAGGCGCTGGCGGCACTGCTCTACCTCGGCGCGGTGCCCACCGCGCTGGCGTACGCGGCGTACTTCCGGGGACTACGGGACGCACACCCGGTGCTGGCCGCGCTGTCGGCGCTACTGGAACCGCTCACCGCCGCCGTGCTGGCCGCGCTGCTGCTGGGCGACCGGCTCGGTCTCACCGGCTGGGCCGGGGCCGTCCTGCTGGCCACCGCCGTGGGGGTGGGTCACCGGCGACGCTGAGTCCGCGCCACCCACGGTGAGATGCAGACCGCGCCGTGCCGTGGGCCGGTCGATCACCATGAGGTCGCACCAGCCCCGGGGCGGCCCCGCGCCCAGCAGGGCACGTACCCGGGGCAGGTGGCGGACATGCCGGGAGAAGGACCAGCTCAGCAGGACCCGGCCGCGGGCACGTTGCCCCTCCAGCGCCTCGGCCACCGTGCAGTCCAGCCACAGCAGGTGCCGCGTGCGCCCGGTGAGCAGACCGAGCGCGACGAAGGCGGCCCTGGCGAAGGGGCCGGTCGCCGGATCGTGCACCACGACCGGTCCCTTCGCGCGGATCGCGGCAGCTACCAGCCGCGCCAGGTGCAGCAGGTGCACCAGCGGGCGGTACCAGGAGTACGGGGTGCCCGCGGGTAGCAACCGCCGTAGCCGCGCGCGGATCTGGTCGGTGTCGAGCACGGTGACCGTGCCGTTCCCGCCGGTCTCGCGCAGCAGGGTGCTCTTGCCCGCGCCCGGAAGACCGGCCACCACCAGTAGCGCCCGTGGGCGCAGCCCGATCCCGAGCCGTCCGGCGTGCCCGCGTGTCGTACTGCCGCTGTCCGCTGTGCTGTCCACGCAGCGCCTAACGTGGCACCGCCCCCGCGCGTTCCCCTGTTTTCCGGTCTCCCTGCTAGCTAGTCCAGCGGAAGTTCCCTGCCGAGGATCGCGAACGGCCGCGGGTCGCCCGCGAAGTAGTACTTGCGCAGCACGTCGACGAAGCCGAGCCTGCGGTACAGCTTCCACGCCCTGCTGGGGCCCTCCGGGGTGGACAGCAGCACGTGCCGGTTCGGTACCCCCTCGACCAGCCTGCGCAGCAGGTCCTCACCGATTCCCCTGGCCTGGTGGTCCGGCCGGACGTGGATCTCGGTCAGCTCGAAGTAGTCGGTGAGCCACCGCTGGACCGCCTGCTCGTCCCGCTCGGCCAGGCCCCTGCGGACCTGCTCGTGCCACCACTGACCGGGGTTGCCCTGGTAGCCGTAGGCCAGCCCGAGCAGGGTTCCCGCCGAGTCCAGGGCGGCGATGCACCGCCAGCCCTCGCGCAGCGCATGCGTCAGCCACATCGGGGCGCGTTGCTCGGCGGTGCCCGCGGGATAGCGCATGGCGTCGACGTACAGGTCGAGTGCCTCGGCGAGCCTGGCCCGGAATTCGTCGCCGGACAGCTCGACGAAACGTTGGTAGCCGGAGGACCCGGAGTACGCGGCGGTCACGAAACGACACTATCTCCACTGCGTGTGGTCACGTCGGCGGCGCGGCCATCGGTGAGGGCGACCAGGCCGGCGAAGGTGGTCGGGAACACCGCCTTGGCGTGCCCCGCGGCCGCCCAGATCACCTCGTACCGCGCCAGCGCCCGGTCCACCACGGTCAGCAACGGTTCCGGGTGACCCACCGGGGCGACCCCACCGATCGACTGGCCGGTGTGCGCCTTGACGAAGGCGGGGTCGGCGCGGCCGACCTCGGCCGCGCCGATGAGCGTGGCGAGGATCCCGGTGTCCGCCCGGTGCGCGCCCGAGGTGAGCGCCAGCAGCGGGGCGGTCCGCTCCTCCGGGTCGGTGAACACGGCGCGGAAGATCAGGCTGTTGGCGATCGCGCCGACCTCGACCCCGAGCGCCGCCGCGGCCTGCGCGGCGGTGCGGACCTCGGCGGGAAGGACCCGGATCCCGTCGGCGGCCTCGTGCCTGCCCGACTCGGCCAGCGCGGCGGCGACCTTGGCGATGGCCGGATGGTCCAACCGGCCATCGGGAGCGCCTGACTTCCGTGCGTCACTCATGCAGCTCATGAGATCACGAACCATTCCGGCGGTGCGATGTGCGTTACCCACCCCGGGCTTGAGTCCAGCCCGGATCCGAGCTAGTCTGAACTTGTTCGAACACACGTTCGACACCCCGGCGAGGGCGGGATGCTCGCCGGTCAGGTGCTCGGCGAGGGGGTGGGGGAAGCACGTCCTTGCCGAGCACCGTCCCCCGCCCGCCGCGGACGAGGCGTAAAGGAGGTCGCCATGTCGATCACGGTCGAGTCCCGGGATGGCGCCACCCAACCAGTGCTGCCGCTGACCTGGCAGCCACCGGCCGCGCCCGCGGCGGTTTCCCTGATCGCCAGGGCGCAACGCGGCCTCGTCGAGGCGGAGGGTGAGACCGATCCGGCCCCGCGGCTCATCGCCGCGTACCAGTCGGCGCTGCGTGCGGCGGCAGCCGTGCTGGCCGCCCGCGGGCGCCCGCACCGGGGTCGTTCCCGCCCGGCCAGCGTATGGGTGCTGCTGCCCGCGGCGGCGCCCGAGTTCGCCGAGTGGGCGGCCTTCTTCGCGGCGAACTCGGCCGCGCATGCCGCCGCGCAGGCGGGTAATACGCGCCGGATCACCGCTGACTCCGCCGACGAGCTGCTCCGTGGGGCAGGCCAGTTCGTGGAGCTGGCCCACGGCGTCGTGCACGGCGGGGCACGCACGACGCGCCGGGACGCGGGCAGGCAGGCCCCGTGTGCCGCACCGCGCCCGCGCCGAGCCCGAGGCTGAGATGGCGGGGATGTCGGGGATGCCGGGTCAGGCCCTGCTCGAGTACGGCCGGTTGCTGGACGTGCTCGGCATCGAAGGCGAACTGCTCAACGAGACCGCCCACGCCATCGCGCCGGACACCCCGGTGCCCACCTGCCCCGGCTGGGCCGCGAGCGAGGTCGTGCGGCATGTCGGCAGCGTCTACCGGATGACGCTGTCCTGGCTGGAACACGGCAGGCGGCCCCGGCACTGGCAGCGGGATCCCGCGCCGGGAGAGTCGGTCCACGAGTACCTGAACGAGGGGCGCACCCGGCTGGTCGGCGCGCTGGCCCGGCACGACCCTGGTGAGTTCGTGGCCACCTGGTGGCCCGCGGATCGCAGCTACGGCTTCTGGCGCAGGCGGATGGCGCACGAGACCACGATCCACCGGGTCGACCTGCAGATGGCGGGCGGGCTGGAGCTCACCGGTATCGCCGACGACCTGGCCATCGACGGCGTGGACGAGGTGCTCGCGCTGTGGTTCGGCCAGCGCCTTCCGATGCTCGGCCTGACCGGCACCAGGGCGAGTTCGGTCGCGGTGCGGGCAGGCGACCAGGTCTGGCTGGTCACCGCCGGACCGGAGGAGACCACGGCCTGGCGCTGTTCGGAGCGGGAGATCCCCGGGGCCGACGCGGTGGTCTCCGGCAGGCCGGCGCAGGTCTACCTCTGGCTGTGGGGCAGGGCGGCACCCGGGTCGATCACCGTCGAGGAGGGTGACGACGACGCGGTCGGCCAGATGTGGGCCCTGCTGCGCCTGGCCACCCGCTGACCCCGGTGTGTTTGCCGCCCACATCCACGCGTTTGCCCACCACTCGCACGCGTTTGCCGTCCACGACCAACGTGCAACTCCATGGTTGCGCTAATCTGTCGATTAGTGCAACCTGTGGGTAGCACGTCAACGAGACGGTAGGGAGAATGCGATGGGAACCCCGGACAGGATCGAACGCGAGATCGTCATCGACGCCCCGGTGGAGCGGGTGTGGTCACTGGTCACCGAGCCCGGCTGGTGGATCAGCGACGCCGGCGACCGGACGGGAAGGCGCCAGTGGCGGGAAGGGGACCTGGAGGTGGTGCAGGACCCCCGGTACGGTCGCTTCCCGGTGCGGCTGGAGCAGACCGAACCGCGGCGGTATCTCGCCTACCGCTGGGCCAGCGCGTTTCCCGGTGAGGATCCGGGCACCGGCAACTCCACGCTGATCGAGTTCTGGCTGACCGAGCGGGACGGCGGCACGGTGCTGCGGGTGGCCGAGAGCGGGTTCGCCGCGCTGGCGACCACGGACGAGGCCAGGGAAAGGGCCTTCGGGGACAACACCGGGGGCTGGGCCGAGCAGCTGGACGTACTCAAGCGCCTGGCCGAGGAGTGAGGGAGACGGGCAGTGAGCACCGATCGGCAGGACATGGGGCCGGTGTTCGTGGCGCTGGGCGATCCGACCCGGCGGCAGGTGCTGGCCGCGCTCGCCGAGGCGGGCCAGGCCAGCGCGACCACTCTCGCCGCCCAGCTCCCGGTGTCCCGTCAGGCGGTGCTCAAGCACCTGCACGTTCTCGGTGAGGCCGCCCTGGTCACCGCCGGGCGGTCCGGGCGTGAGGTGCTGTACCAGGTCCGCCCGGACTCGCTGGACGCGGCGGCACGCTGGCTGACCGATCTCGCCGCCTTCTGGGACCACCGGCTGGCGGCGGTCAAGCGGGCGGCCGAGGACGGGACGGCGTTGTAGCACCCGCGCAACACCGGTGCCCCCGATCGGCAACACCGGCGGCGGACCGTGGACCGATGGAGAACATCCAGGCAGGGGACGAACGGTTCGTGTGGCCGCACACCGCGGGCGAGGAAAACCCCACCTCGCTGGTCTGGCGGGTGCGGATCCGGATGGACGACCGGCCGGGCACGCTGGCCAAGGTGGCGATCCGGCTGGCCGATCTGGAGTGCAACATCCTCGGCGTCACCGTGCTTCCGGTGCCGGGAGGGGTACTCGACGAGGTGGTGGTCCGGCCGCCGATGGGGCTGACCAGGTCACATCTGGTCGAGGCGATCAGTGCCGAGGGATGCGCCTGCGCCGGAATCACCGACGCCGATCTCACCGAGCTGGTCGACACCTCGACCGCCGCGCTGGCCGCGGCCCGGCGCGCGGTGCTCGACCCCGAAGGGCACGCCGAGGCGGTCCGCGAGGTGCTCGCCGCGGATGTGGTGACGACACTGCCCGCGAGCGAGGCGAACACCGCGCGCGCGGAGAGCGGGCACCGGGCCGTGCTGCCGGTCGGTGGCGGGCGAGTACTGGTCGCAAGGCGGAGCTGGGCGCCGTTCGTGCAACTGGAACTCGCCAGGGCACGAGCCCTGCTCGACCTGCTCGGCGCGGAACGGGCCAATCTGGCCGCGCCGTCCGTGCTGACCACCAAGGCCGGCGCGGACCTGGTGCTGCGCGAGGGCGGCCCCGCGGACGCCGACGCGGTGCGGGAGCTGCACGCGCGCTGCTCACCGGACACCCTGTTCCTGCGGTATCACACGGGTCTGCGCACGATCACGCGACGCTGGTCGCGGCGGCTGCTGATGCCCCCGCGCGGGCTGAGCGTGCTGGCAAGGCACGGCCGGGAGGTGGTCGCCATCGGGCAGCTCATCGCGCAGGGCACGGAGCGGGCGGCCGAGGTCTCCCTGCTGGTGGCGGACGCCTGGCAGCGCCAGGGCGTCGGCAGCGGGCTGCTGTCCCGGCTCGCCGTACTCGCCGCGGGCCGCGGCTACCGCGAGCTCGTGGCGGTCTGCCTGCCCGGCCAGGACGGCGTCCGGCGCGCCGCGCTGCGGGCCGGGCTGGCGGCAGCGGAGTACGCGGAGGACGGGTCGCTGCGGATCGGTGTTTCCGTGGTGCCATCGGGAACGGGGCCCCACCACGCGGGTGAGGCCCCGTTCCTGGCCGTGGATACGGCTGCTTATCCGGGTGGTGAGGGCATCAGGTCGTGACGTTCTGCACGATCACGTCCCCGCTGCCCACGAGCACCCCGGCGTCGGTGCGGACATCGACGGTGCCCAGCAGCACCCGGCCCTCGCCGGGGGCCGCCTGCGGGGTCACCGTGCCCTGCACCGTCCACTGTGCTCCGGCGGGCCGCAGCGCGTGCTCGTCGGACACCGCGACGGAGCCGAACGACGCGCCGCTGAACACGTCGAGGTAGGAGAACTCCGTGGTACCCGCGGGCACCGCGTAGCCGTCCACCACGATCACCCACTGGCCCGCGGCCGGGTTGGGAATGGTGACCGACTCCTCGGAGTCCCCGTCCGCGCTCTGCCCGGCCTGGAGGCAGGCGCCCGCGGTGCAGTTGTACACCGTCAGGTCCAGGTCCGCGCCGATATCGGAGGGGCTGCCGATGCGGGCCCGCAGCTGGCTGGCCCCCTCGGTCACGGTGACCGGGTACTGCTGCTGCTCACCGTCGCCGATGGTCGGCGTGGCCAGCTTCGCGCTGCCGAGGTGGGTGCCCTCCGCCCGGCCGGTGAACGGGCCGAACAGGTTCCGCAGGGTGTACTCCCGTTCCACCGGCTCGCCCTGCGGGGCGGACGGGATGGTGTCCGGGTTCGGCGACACCGAGGCCCCGAGCACCGATGCGGTCACCGTGTACGGCGCGAAGGCGGTGTCCGAGGTACGCCGCGCCTCGATCACGATTTCCCACACGCCCGGCGTGGGCTCGCTGACCGTGCGGCTGGTCGGGCTGCCCGCGCAGCCGCCGTTCGGGACGACCTGCGGGTGGTAGCAGTTCAGCGAGGAGTTGTCGTCCAGCGGGATGCCGTAGGGGTGGAACCGCAGGAAGCGGATCTGCCCCGCGCCCTCGGCGTCCCCGCCGCCCTGCATGTCGATCTTCAGCGCCGGGGTGTTCGGCTCGACCCTGACGAAGTAGCTCTTCGTCTCGTTCCGGCCGATCTGACCGCCGTGCCGGATCGAGTACCCGTTCCGCTCGGTGAAGTCCTCCGCCGCGATCACGGTGTTGAGCGTCCGGTGGTCCACCCCGGTGGTCATCGGGCTGTCCAGTTGCAGGATCGCCGAGTGCGCCCCCGCCGAGCGCGGGTTGACGGTCACCCTGTACTTCACCGCGTAACCCTTACGTAGCTGGATCGTCGGCGGCGAGCTGAAGGTGCCGTCGTTGCCGATCCAGCGGGCCCGGTAGGTGACCGGGTGGTCCGGACCGGAGTTGCGGGTGAAGGTGTACTCCCGCACGTACCGGTCACCGGCCCGCACTCCCTCCCGGTCGTGGATACCCACGCCGACGCCCGCCGGGCTGAGGAAGTCGGACAGCACGGTGTTCACCGGCACCGAGGAGCTGATGTCGGTGGTGTCCGGGCCGCGCCGCAGCCGGTTCCACGCCTTGTTCACGTCGATCAGCCCGGTGCCCTGCTCGTAGGCCTGGTAGCCGGGGATGAACCGGGCGGAGTCGGTGAACGCGCTGCGCAGGTCCTCGGGGGTGTGCGCGACGTTGCGTGCCTTGGCGGCGCTCACCAGGAGTGCCGCGGCCCCGGCGGCCTGCGGTGAGGCCATCGAGGTCCCGTTGTACATGGCGTAGCCGGGTGGCAGTGCGTAGGTCCCGGCGACCGGGCCGCCTTCCTGCCAGGTCGGGATCGGGGAGATCGCCGCTCCCGGCGCGATGATGTCCGGCTTGAACCCGCCGTCCTCGCGCGGGCCGCGGGAGGAGAAGCCGTGCAGGTTGTCCAGGTTGGCCGCGTCCGAGCCGTAGTTGCGCTGCCAGGTCGCCTTGCTGATGTAGGCGCCGACGCTGAGTACCTTGCTCGCCACCGAGGGATCGCCGACGGTGTTCACCCCGGAGCCGGAGTTGCCCGCCGAGATGAACATCTGGGTGTCATAGGTGTCGATCAGCCGGTTGTACAGCTCGGCCCGCGCGTTGTTGCCGTCGTTCAGTGCGGGCAGGCCGCCGATGGACATGTTGATCACGTCGACCTCGGCGTCCCGCGCGGCGTAGATCATGCCCTCGACCAGCGCGTGGCTGGTGCAGCCCGCGACGAAAAGGCAGACCCGCACCGAAACCAGCTTGGCGCCGGGCGCCGCGCCCTGCATGGAGCCACCGAACAGGTCGTTGCCCGCGACGATGCCCGCCACATGCGAACCATGCGCACCGGACACGATGCCGATGTTGACGACCTTGTTCGCCGGATCGGTCTGCACCACGAACGGCATGGCCTCGCGCACCGGGGTGTCCGGGTCGTCGGTGCCGAAGGTGCCCACGTCCTGCTTGACCTTGTAGTCGGTCATCGGGGCGTCGTCGGTGAAGTCCTGGTTCTGGTTGGCGTCCACCCAGACCGTGTTGGTGTCCTCGTCCCACAGCACACCGTAGGTGCCCTCGCTACCTGCGGGGTTGCCGTCCCGGTTGACGTCGTTGCCGACCTGGCCGCCGAGCCTGGGGTCACGCTCGTCGAACACGCCGAAGCGGTAGCCGCCCGTGCCCGTGCTGGTGTACTCCGTGCCGGCCGCGGCGAAGGTCGTGCCCTGGACCTCGGTGTTCATGTTGATCCAGGTGGGGTCGTTGTCGTTGTTGACCCCGCCGGTGAACCGGCCGTCGGTGTAGGTCACCCAGTCGACGACCTTGCGCTCGCCGGTGCTGGTGACGTTCAGGGAGGGGTGGTCCAGGTCGACGCCGGTGTCCACGATGCCGACCGTGACGTCCCGGCCGTCCCATTTCGGGTGCTTCTCGGCGAACTGTGCCGCACCGGTGTCGCCGGTCGGCATGTACGGGTTCACCCGGGGAGTCTCGGCGTCCGGCGGTGGCTGCGGGGTGGGGTCGTCCGCGCCCGCGGGCCGCGGCTCGGGCAGCGGGAGTTCCTCGTCCACGTCCAGGGCCTGCACGCCCGGCAGCCCGGCCATCTTCTTGACCCTGTCCACAGGAACCTCGGCGCGCACATAGCCGAGTTCGTCCGCGCGGTACTCCACCTTCGCGCCCGCCCGGCTCAGTTCGTCGACGCCGCGCGTACCGGCCCGCCGGTCGGTCGCGACCAGCACCTTGACGGTGCGCTCGCCGCGCTGCTCCGCCTTGGCCAGCAACTCCTCGTCATGTTTGCTGATCTCGGCGTCATCACCGGCGCCGCCGGGATCGCCGGGTGCCGGATCGGCGGCCGCGGTGACCGGCGTCGCGGCCAGCACCGCCCCGGTCACCGCTGCGGTGAGCGCCGTCCCTAAGGCGATCCGGCCGCTCCGGCGCCATCTACGTGGGGTCATGCCACGTCCTTCCTCAACGGGGGAGTGAACGACCTCGGTGAGACCTGCTTGGCCCCGACAAGGGCTCAACCGAAGGCGCGCCCCACCGACCTCCCACCTGTTCGTGTGAGATTTCAGTAGGGCGTTCGCGGAGTGTCATCGACGTGGCGCGCGATCGCTAGCGACCAACGGAGGTAATACCGGCCGGGATTCCGTGCCGGACGGAGGTGTCCGTTCCCCCACTGGAGCCAGTGCCCGACCGGGGACACCGAACGTTGTCCACATGGGACATGGCTGTTACTCGAACGGAACCGGATTTACTTACGCCAGAACCAGTCCCGTTGCCGGGCCTCGCGCAACGCCTCGCGTTTGCGATTGGCCGCCAGCCGGTCCAGGTAGAGAATTCCGTCCAGGTGGTCGGTTTCGTGTTGCAGGCACTGCGCCATGACCCCATCGCCCCGCACGGTGACCGGTTCGTTGCGCAGGTCCACCCCGCGCACCACGGCCCGCTTCGCGCGGCGGGTGGGAAACCACAGCTCGGGCACGGAAAGGCAGCCCTCGTCGATCTCGTGCGTCTCCTCGGACAGCTCCACCAGTTCCGGGTTCAGCACGTAGCCCACCTGGTCCTCGACGTGGTAACTGAACGCCCGCAGCCCGACCCCGATCTGCGGCGCGGCCAGCCCGGCCCTGCCGGGGCCCGCCACCGTGTCCAGCAGGTCGGTGACCAGTGCCTCGGTCGCCTTGTCGAACCGGGTCACCGGGTCCGCGACACTCTTCAGCACCGGATCGCCGAAGTACCGCAGCTCGCGCACGGCCATCGTCACGTCCTCCGTTTCGCGGGCGAGAACTCGGGCAGGGAGGGCTCACCCTATCCGCGAGCCGCGCCGGGCAATCCGTTACCCGAGCCTCTTCTGCGTGCCGGGTCCCGGCGATAGGCTGCGGTGAGCACGAACGCTTGGCGAAAGGTGCCGCACGGGTGCGCAACCTGCCGATCCGAGGCCGGCCGTTGATCTTGGTCACCCTCGTGCTGGCGCTGGTGTTTCCCGCGGGTTGCACTGAGCCTGCCGAGTCGCCGACCCCCTCGACCACGGGCGAACCCCCGGTGCACCGGGCGCAGGCCCAGCGCCCGCCCCGGCCGACCACGGTACTGGCGGCGCGCCCCGGTGCGGAGGCCGCGATCGCCACCAGCGCCGCGCTGTTGCGCAGCGCGCCGGTCGCGGTGCTCGCCGCCGAGCGGGACCGGGATGGTGTGGCGACCGCGGGAACGATCGCCGAAAGGCTGGGGGCGCCCGTTCTGCTCACCGCGACCGGCGTCGACCCGGGGCCGGAGCTGGCCCGGCTCGATCCGCGCGCGGTGCTGGCCATCGGATCGCGGGCACAGCGCGTGGCGCGGGCGCAGCAGGAGCGGAAACAGGAGGGTGCGGTACCGGTGTTCGGCATCGAACCCGCCGGGGATCCCGGCTCGGTGCCGGAGCTGCCTGCGGAACTGCCCGTCACCGCCGCTCCCGAGCCCGCCGGGGTGACCGTGCTGGTCGACCAGGGACGAGACGATCCGGCCGCGGTGGCAACGGCCAGGGCTGTGGGCGCGACGATCGTCCCGGTGCACGGCACCGACCCACGGGCCGACCCGGCGGCCATCGAGGCGCTGCACGCCGACCCGCCCGGAGCCGTGCTGGCGCTGGGAAAGGAGTTCGGTCCCGCCGAGCGCCTGCGGGCCAGGCTGGAGGTGGCCGCGAAGGGCACGCGGCTGCCCGGCGGCGGTCAGGTCATGCTGCCGGGCAGGCGGCTGGTCTGCCTGTACGGCCATCCGGGTGCGCCCTCCCTTGGTGTGCTCGGGGAGCAGGGAGTCGGGGCGAGTATCGAGCGGGCCCGGCGCATGGCCGCGAAGTACGAACCGCTCAGCCGGGTTCCGGTCGTACCGGCCTTCGAGATCATCGCGACAGTGGCACACGGCGAGCCGGGGCCGGACGGGGACTACTCCGGTGAGTCGAGCGTCGCCTCGCTACGCCCATGGGTGGAGCGGGCCGGTGCGGCCGGGCTGTACGTCCTGCTCGACCTGCAACCGGGGCGGGCCGACCTGGCGGCGCAGGCGCGGCGGTACGAGCCGCTGCTGCGGCTACCCCACGTCGGGCTCGCCATCGACCCGGAATGGAAGCTCGGTCCGGACCAGCTACCGCTCCAGCAGGTCGGCGGCGTGGACGCGGCGGAGATCAACCGGACCTCGGCCTGGCTGGCCGAGCTGACGGCCGAGCACGACCTGCCGCAGAAGCTCTTCGTGGTGCACCAGTTCCGGCTGTCCATGATCCGGAACGAGTCCGCCCTGGTCACCGACCGGGACGAGCTGTCGCTGCTGATCCACATGGACGGGCAGGGCTCGACCGGGCAGAAGGACGCCACCTGGCGCGCGGTGGTCGGGGCCCGTCCCGGTGAGGTTCCGTTGGGTTGGAAGAACTTCTACGACGAGGACCACCCGATGCTCACCCCGGAGCAGACCATGTCCCGGCGCCCCACGCCGATGATGATCTCCTACCAGTAGCCCGGTTCCCGCCTGCGGCGACCGCGCCCGGCTTTTAATGGGAAGGCGAAAGAACCGCACCTCCCTGCCATTTTCAATTTATAGCGTACTGGGGGGCTTGCGGCAAGACCCGGGCGGTACCGCAGAATTGCCGGTCTCAAGTCGTTTACCTGCGAAAATGGGAGTCGCTAAGTGCGCGTGTTGTTGACGACGGTGGGATCGCGCGGGGATGTCGAACCGGTGGTGGGGCTCGCGGTGGCGTTGCGGGGACTCGGCGTCCAGGCGCGGGTGTGCGCGCCTCCGGACGAGGAGTTCGCGCGGCTGCTGGAGCGGGTCGGCGTGCCGCTGGTGCCACTGGGCCCTTCGGTGCGCTCGGTGGTCGCCGGGCCGAAACCACCGACTGCGGAAGACGCCTTCCGGTTCGCCGCCGAGCTGGTCACCGCGCGGTTCGAGACGCTGACCGCCGCGGCCGAGGGGTGTGACCTGCTGCTGGCGGCCGGCCTGATGCCGGCAGGCGCCAGGGATGTGGCCGAGAAGCTAGGTATCCGCTACGTGTACGCCTGCTTGCAGCTCTACGGGCTGCCCTCGCGGTACTTCGCGCCAGGGGCGCGGCCGGGCACACCCTCGCCGCAGGGGGAGACCGACCTCGAGACGCTGTGGGAGCAGGACGCCAAGCGGGTGAACGCGCTGTACGGCGAGGCGCTGAACAGCCATCGGGCGGCGATCGGGCTGCCGCCGGTGGACAACGTCCGCGACTACGTCTTCACCGACCAGCCGTGGCTGGCGGCGGACCCGGTGCTGTGTCCTTCGCAGGGCTGGACGGACCTCGACCTCGTGCACACCGGGGCGTGGATCCTGCCCGACGACCGCCCGCTCCCGGAAGGGCTGGAGGCGTTCCTTGACGCCGGCGCGCCACCGGTGTACGTGGGCTTCGGGAGCATGGCCTCCTATGCCCCGAAGGACATCGCCAGGGTGGCCATCGAGGCGGTCCGCGCGCGGGGGCGCCGGATCGTGCTCGCCAGCGGCTGGGCCGAACTGGCCCCGATCGACGACGCGGAGGACTGCTTCGTCGTCGGCGAGGTCAATCAGCAAGCCCTGTTCCGCAGGGTGGCCGCCGTCGTGCACCATGGCGGCGCGGGCACCACGACGACGGCGGCGCGGGCCGGCGCACCGCAGGTGGTGGTGCCGCAGATCGCGGACCAGCCGTACTTTGCCGACCGCGTGGCCGAACTGGGTATCGGTGTGGCACACGAGGGCTCGACACCGACCGTGGACTCCCTCTCCACCGCGCTCACCACGGCCCTGGACCCGGGGACCCGAGCCCGTGCCGGGGCCGTGGCCGGAACGATCCGAGCCGATGGGGCGACGGTGGCCGCGAAACTGCTCCTCGAGACCCAGGCTCAGGTCGGCGTCGGCCGGTAGCTGCGGAGGGCGATCCGGGCGCGGCCGTCCTGGCCACTCAGCGCCCGGTCGTGCCGTCGATCAGTTCGCGGAGGATGTCCGCGTGGCCCGCGTGCCTGCCGGTCTCCTCGATCATGTGGGTCAGTGCCCAGCGGATGCTGGGCGCGGGGCGGTCCGGCCGCGGACGGGGGAGGGGTGCGCCGAGATCGGTGCATCCCTCGAGCACGAGGTTCGCGGCCTGGACGGCCTTGCGGTAGCGGGCGAGGACAGCGGCCACGCTGTCCGCCGGTGCGGCCTGGAACGTCGCCTGCCAGTCGGTGACCTCGTCCCCGAGGAACATCGAACGTTCGACGAAGGTCAGGTGGTTGAGCAGGCCGAGCAGGTTCGTGCCGGACGGCACCGCGGCCGTGCGTACCTGCGGTTCGGGGGCACCCTCGACCTTGGCGGCGATCGAGGACCGGAGGTAGTCGAGGAATCCGCGCAGGACCTCGGTCTCGCTGCTGCCGGTGCGGGGTGGCGGGGTGTCGCGGCGGCGGTTGCGGCGCGTGGTACTGGGCACGGTGGTTCCTTCCTTCGTCGGGAGCGGCACGGTCGGCAGGGTCAGGCGGTGCCGCGGCGGATCAGCAGGATGTGGTCGGTGACCTCGGCGGTGCGCCCGCCCGGCCCGGTCGCGATCCTGCGGGGCGCCTCGGCCCGCTCGACCGGCCAGGTCGCCGGGTCCAGATCGATACCCGCGGCGACCTCCTGGGGGCTCGGGTACCGGAGGTCGGGATCCTGGTTCCACGACCACGGCGCGGTCGAGCCGTGGTCGACGACCAGCAGCCGCCCGCCAGGGCGCAGCGCCCGCGCGGCCGAGCGCAGCACGGTCGCGCGGGCCAGGTCGAAGGGCGTGTGCAGATAGTGGGCGCAGACGAGGTCGAACTCCCCCTGCGGGAAGGACTCGCGCAGGTCGTGCCGCTCGATGCCGATGCGTTCGGCAAGGCCGTGCGCGCGGGCGAGGGTGGCGAGCCGCTCGAGCGCCACGGCCGAGATGTCGACCGCGGTGACCCGCCAGCCCTGGCGGGCGAGCCACAGTGCGTCGCCGCCGTCGCCGCATCCGAGCTCCAGCGCCTCGCCGGGCGGCAGGCCCGCGATCGTCTCGGTGAGGCGGTCGTTCGGCCGCGGATCGGCGACTGCCGACCGGTCCGCGTGCACGCCGTCCCAGAACGTGGCCGCATCGGTGCTCATCAGAACTCCTGTCCATATGTGCTGTCGGTGTGCGCCCAGTCTTGCCAGGCCCGGCACGGCTGGCACGAAATCTTGCCGTTCCGGCAAGATGGCTCGGTGGACCGTGGAACGGAAGACGTGCTCGACGCGGTGGGGCCGCGGTTACGGGCGCTGCGCCGCGAGCGCGGCATTACCCTCGCCGACCTCGCGGCGGCGACCGGGGTGTCGGAGAGCACCCTGTCCCGGTTGGAGAGCGGACGGCGCCGGGCGACGCTGGAGTTGCTGCTGCCGTTGGCCCGCACCTACGACGTTCCGCTGGACGACCTCGTCGGCGCCCCGCGCACCGGCGACCCCCGGATCCACCTCAAGCCGATTCGCCGGTTCGGGATTACCTTCGTGCCGCTGTCCCGGCGGCCCGGCGGGGTGCACGCGTTCAAGATGATCATTCCGGCCCAGCCGGAACCACTCGAACCGAACCCGCAGACGCATGAGGGCTTCGAATGGCTCTACGTGCTCAATGGACGCCTGCGGCTCGTGCTCGGTGAGCGCGACCTGATCGTGCCGCCCGGCGAGGCAGCCGAGTTCGACACGAACCTGCCGCACTGGCTGGGCAGCGCCGACGGTGCGGTGGTCGAGCTGCTCATCCTGTTCGGCCCGCACGGGATGCGCGCGCACGTGCGGGCCGATGCCGGCGCGCTGCCGCCGGTCACAGGTCGATGAGCTCGACCGTCACGGTCGCGAGGTCGCCCGCGTCGAGGGCTTCCGCCTGGCGGACGGCCCGTTTGACGGGCAACACATAGCTGCCCCGCGCGCTGTCCGGGAAGATCGAGGTCCGCCAGGTGGTCCCGCCGATGGTGACCCGCACCCGCAGTGAGCCGAAGCCACGACCCGGTGGACCGGCCAGGTCCCGGATCTCCTCGGATTCCTCGATCGGGAGGCTGACGAAGATCCAGCTGTCCCCGCGGCGGGCATCCCATACCCACAGCTCGGCATCGAAAACTACGACCATCGGCTCATCGTCACACCCAGCACCGACAATCCCGGGCCGGCCCGCGCGAGGTCGTTACCGGTCGACGGCAGGGCAACCGCGTCGGTTGCCCTGCCGTCGACCGCTTTCTGGTCAGCCGTGGTTTCCGCTGCCGACGGTGTTTCCGCTGCCGCCGTTGCTGTTGCCGTTTCCGCCGTTGTTGTTGCTGCCGTGGATGTTGCCGTTCCCGCCGATATTTCCTTGGCCGGCGTTGTTTCCGGTGCCGCCGTTGTTGTTACCGGGGCCGCCGATCAGTGGCAGGACAATGTGGTGCCCGGCGACGTTGATGTTTCCGCTGCCGACGGTGTTTCCGCTGCCGCCGTTGCTGTTGCCGTTTCCGCCGTTGTTGTTGCTGCCGTGGATGTTGCCGTTCCCGCCGACGTTTCCTTGGCCGGCGTTGTTTCCGGTGCCGCCGTTGTTGTTACCCGGCCCGCCGGCCACCAGCGTGTCATGCTGCCGGCCGTGGTTTCCGCTGCCGACGATGTTGCCGCTGCCGCCGTTGCTGTTGCCATTGCCGCCGTTGTTGGCCGAGCCGATGGTGTTGCCGTTACCACCCATGTTGTCCTGGCCGGCGTTGTTGCCGTTGCCACCGTTGGTGTTCCCGGTCGGGACGATGTTGTTGCTCAGTACGTTGACGTTGGAAACGAGGGGCTGGGCGAACAGCCGGTCCTCGGAAGCCGGGCTGGAGTCAGCGAATGCTGGTGTTCCGATGAGCAGAAGTCCAGCCGTCGTGGCGCCAACAACCAGCACTTTCTTGACCACGGGTATCTCCTCGGTGCTAACTATCAAGATCAATAAATGACGATGCCGAAATCGGGTGGCACTACAAGGCTGTCCTCCTTGTGTGTCGAAACGGCGGGCCGTATTTCCATGCCGGGCACACGTTAGCGTAGGCCTCGAACGGTCATCCATGGGCATCACCCCAAAGTGGTCCGGCGGCAGCGGACGAAACCCGAATTTCTCAGAAATTGATCTTCGAAATTGTGAAGAGATGGCACACTTCCGTGTTTGAACTAACCTGGATGGCCCAGTAGCCGACCGGATCGCTGCTCGGAGGGCGTCCTCCCGCGGGCCCGGGTCACGCTTTCAGGGATAGGTCTTGCCGAGCCGGAGTAGTGCGGTCTTGCCGGGATACCCGCAGGGGTCAGGCACGCAGCCGCAGGCCCTTCGGGGTGGCGCGGAAACCGGCCTCGCGCAGGATGTCGGCGAGGCCGGAGGTGAGCGCCTGCTCGCCATCGGCGCGCTGCACTGCGAGCTGCCCGAGCCAGCCTTCGCGCACGGCGGTGGAAAGGGCCTGCGCCGCCGCACGCAGGGCCGCATCGTCCTCGGTGAAGGACAGCAGGGAGCGCCCGCCGCGTTCCACGTACAGCGTGGGCACCCCATCGACCAGCACGGCCAGCGCCCCCGCCTTGCGGGCGGGCCGGTGCCTGGTCTCGCCGAGCGGCGTGGGCCAGGGCAGTGCCGCGCCGTAGGGCTGCGCGGGGTCGGCCGCGGCCAGCACGATGGCCTCGTTCCCCGTCCGCTGCCCCGCCGGATCGGCAAGGGCCCGCAGCCGGTCGACCGCGCCGCGCGCGGCGAACTGGGCCGCGCCCAGCCCTTCCACCACATACCCGCGGATGACCTGCCCGGAGTCCTCCATCCCGCGCAGCACCTTGTAGATCCCGGAGAATCCGCCGCTCACCCGCTCGGTTTCAAGTGCGCCCCTGGTGAGCACGCCGTGCCGTTCCAGGAATGCCTCGGTCCTGGCATGTGTGCGCCGGGTGGGGTCGGCGTCCCGTGGCGGGGTCAGCGCCCAGCGCCCGGCCACGGTCGGTGGCCCGGTGCGCGAGGGCATGGCCGGGCGGCTCGCTCGCATCCGGGCATACCGGCCCCGGGGCGCGGACCGGCGAGGCTTGTGTGCGGCACCCCGGCCGGATACCTGCGCGCGCAACGGCCCGAGGGTGTCCCCGGTGACCATCCCGGCCCACACCAGTTCCCACAACGCGGTCACCACGTCGGCGTCGTTCGGTGCGGACGGCAGCAGCGGGGTCACCCGGTCCACCATCTGGCGGAAGAACAGCGCCCCGCCATCCAGAGTGGAGATGATCGCTTGGTGCAGCGGGCCGTCCGGGGCCGTCTCCTCGACCTCGGGCAGCAGCAGGTCGGCCAGGTCGGCACCGGCCAGCGCCAGCCAGCCGTCCCCGCCGGGCAGTGTCCCGCAGCCGCACCAGACCACCTCGCCTGCGGCCGTCAGCTCGTCCAGCAGCGCGGGGTAGTAGCCCGGCAGCCTGCTGGGCAGGATCAGTGACTCCAGCGCGCTCGCCGGCAGTGGTGCGCCCGCGAGCTGGTCCACAACGGACAGCACATCGTCCGCGGTGGGTGCGGACCTCACCCGGCCACCGATGCCGTGCCAGGACGGCAGGAACCGGCCCAGCGCGGCCGGTTCCACCGGCTCCACCTCGGCGCGCAGCTTTGCCAGCGAGGCCCGCCGCAACCGACGCAGCACCCCGGCATCGCAGTATTCCGTCCCACCAGGCTCGGGCATCCGCTCGTGGCTCACCGGGCTCAGCTCACCGCGGACCAGCCTGCCCTCGGCGGTCAGCCGGTCCAGCACGCCGGTCACCACCGACACCCCGAGCCCGAAGCGTCGCGCGGCCTGCCGTGCCGGGAACGGGCCCCGGCCACGGGCATACCGGGCGAGCAGGTCGCCGAGCGGGTCCGCCACCGGTTCGGTGAACGCCTCCGGAACCCCGATCGGCAGCGCCACCCCCAGCGCGTCCCGGACCCGGCCCGCGTCCTCGATGGCGATGGCGCGCTCCTCGCCCGCGATCCGTACCCGGATGACCCGCCGCTGCGCCACCAGTTCGGCGAGCCACTCCGGCCGGATCCCGCGCTGCCCCGCCTCTTCCTCGGACAGGTCGCCGAGGAACTTCAGCAGGTCCGCCGCGTCCTCCTGGCCGCGGGCCTGCCGGTCGGGGTCGAGCCGTTGCAGGGACCGTTCCACCGACTCGACCACCTCGGCGTCCAGCAGTTCCCTGATCGCCTCGGTGCCGAGCAGCTCGGCCAGCAACGCCGAGTCCAGCGAAAGGGCCGCGGCCCTCCGCTCCGCCAGTGGCGCATCGGTCTCGTAGAGGAACATGCCGACGTAGCCGAACAGCAGGCTGCGCGCGAACGGCGAGGCCGACTCGGTCTCCACCTCCACCACCCGCACCTTGCGGGCCCGCACATCGGCCATCAGCTCGCGCAGCCCGCCCACGTCATAGACGTCCTGTAGGCATTCCCGCATGGCCTCCAGCACCACCGGGAACCGCTCGTACTTGGCCGCCACCCCGAGCAACTGCGCGGCCCGTTGCCGCTGCTGCCACAGCGGGGTGCGGCGGCGCGGGTCCCGGCGCGGCAACAGCAGGGATCGCGCCGCGCACTCCCGGAACCGGGCCGCGAACAGTGCCGATCCACTGACCTCGGCGACGATCAGCTGCTCCACCTCCTCCGAATCCAGCAGCACGTCCTGCGCGCCGAGGGTGAGTTCGGTGCCGTTGTCGTCCAGCGTCTCGGGCAGCCGCAGCACGATCCCGTCGTCGGAATGCGCCACCTGCGCGTCCACCCCGCGCTGCTCGCGCAGCCGCGCGGCGATCGCCAGCGCCCACGGCGCGTTCACCTGCCCGCCGAACGGGGAGTGCAGCACCACCCGCCAGTCGCCCAGCTCGTCCCGGAAACGTTCCAGCAGGATCGTGCGGTCATCCGGGATATGCCGCGCGGCCTGGCGCTGCTCGTCCAGGTAACCGAGCAGGTTGGTACTGGCCGATTCGTCCAGCCCGGCCGCGGTGGCCCGCCCGCGGGCCGCCTCCGGATCGGCCACCGCCTCGGCCGCCACCTCCCGGACGAAGGCCCCGAGCGCACGCCCCAGCTCCAGCGGCCTGCCGGGGGCGTCCCCCTTCCAGAACGGCATCCTCGCCGGTTCACCCGGTGCGGGGACCACGACGACCCGGTCGTGGGTGATGTCGGTGACCCGCCAGGAGGAGGTGCCGAGCAGGATCGTGTCGCCCACCCTGGACTCGTAGACCATCTCCTCGTCCAGCTCGCCCACCCGCGACCCCGGTTTGCCCTCCTCTCCGGGGGTGGTCACGGTGAAAAGGCCACGGTCCGGGATGGTGCCGCCGGAGGTGACCGCCAGGCGCTGCGCCCCGGGCCGCCCGCGCAGCTCACCGGTCACCCGGTCCCAGGTGATCCGCGCGCGCAGCTCGCCGAACTCCTCGCTGGGGTAGCGGCCCGCCAGCATGTCCAGCACGGCGTGCAGGGCATCGTCCGGCAGCGCGGTGAACGGGGCCGCCCTGCGTACGGTGGCCGCGAGGTCCTCGACCGTCCTCGGCTCCACCGCGACCATGCCCACCACCTGCTGGGCCAGCACGTCCAGCGGGTTGCGCGGGTAACGGACCGCCTCGATCCGGCCGGCCGCCATCCGCTCGGCCACCACCGCGCAGGAGACCAGGTCACCGCGGAACTTCGGGAACATCACCCCGCTGGACACGGCGCCGACCTGGTGCCCGGCCCTGCCGACCCGCTGCATCCCGGAAGCCACCGTCGGCGGGGCCTCGATCTGCACCACCAGGTCGACCGCGCCCATGTCGATGCCAAGCTCCAGCGAGGAAGTGGCCACCACGCAGGGCAGCTTGCCCGATTTCAGCTCCTCCTCGACCAGGGTGCGCTGCTCCCGGGACATGGACCCGTGGTGCGCCCTGGCCACGGTGGCCACGGCGCCGGTGGCCAGCCCGGACTCACCGATGGCCTCGGCGGGGAACGTGTCTCCCGGTTCCAGTTCGGTCCGTTCGGCGGCGAGCTCGTTCAGCCGCGCGGTGAGCCGTTCGGTGAGCCTGCGGGAGTTGGCGAACACGATGGTCGAGCGATGCGCCCTGATCAGCTCGAGCACCCGTTCCTCGACGGCGGGCCAGATGGACGGTCGCGGCAGCTCCGCCCCAGTCCTCTCCTCGTCCATATCGGACTGCTGCATCGGGTCGCGCGGTTGCGGCGGGGAGGTCAGGTCGGCCATGTTCTCGACCGGGACCTCGACCCGCACCTCGATGGTCTTGGCCAGCTCCGGCCGCACCACCTGGACCGGCCTGCCACCGGCGAGGAAGGAACTCACCTCGTCGATCGGCCGTACGGTTGCGGACAGCCCGATCCGCTGCGCGGGCCGGGGCAGCAGCTCGTCCAGCCGCTCAAGGGACAGCGCGAGGTGCGCCCCGCGTTTGCCACCGGCCATCGCGTGCACCTCGTCCACGATCACCGTCTCCACCCCGCGCAGCGACTCCCTTGCCGCCGAGGTGAGCAGCAGGAACAGCGACTCCGGCGTGGTGACCAGCACATCCGGCGGGGTGCGGGCGAAGGATCGGCGCTCGGTGGCCGGGGTGTCTCCGGTGCGCATGCCCACGGTGATCTCGGGTGGGGTACCGCCCAGCCGCCGGGTCGCCTGCGAGATCCCGGCCAGCGGGGCGCGCAGGTTGCGCTGGACGTCCACCGCCAGGGCCTTCAACGGTGAGACGTACAGCACCCGGCAGCGGCGGACGGCCTCCGCGGGCGGTGCCGAGGTCGCCAGCCGGTCCAGCGCCCAGAGGAAGGCGGCCAGCGTCTTGCCCGAGCCGGTCGGCGCGACGACCAGGGCGTGTTCCCCGGCGTGCGCGGCCCGCCACGCCCCCGCCTGCGCCTCGGTAGGCGCGGCGAAGGCCCCGGCGAACCAGTCCCTGGTCGCGGGGGAGAACAGCTCGAGCACATCGGTCACGTCATCCATGATGCGACCGGGCACCGACAGTTTCCTGGCGGGACGATCTGCCGGGTTATGTCCACCCCGGTCCCGCGCGCATGGCAGCATCACCGGCGACGTGGCCGGCAGAGCTGAGTGCAAGGGAGAGCCGTGCGGGTCCTTTCGGTGGATCTCGGGACATCCAACACGGTGGCCGTGCTGTCCGCGCACGGCCGTGCGCCGTGGGTGATCGAAGTGGACGGCTCGGCGACCATGCCCTCGGCGGTGTTCGCGGGCGAGGACGGCACGCTCATGGTCGGCCGGGACGCCGAGCGGCGGGCCAGGCTGGACCCGACCCGGTTCGAGCCCAACCCCAAACGCCGGGTGGACGAGCAGACGCTGCTGCTCGGCGAGGACGTGGTCCCGGTGAACGAGGCGCTGGCCGCGGTGCTGCGCAGGGTGCTCGAGGAGACGTCCCGGCAGCTCGGCGGCGAGCAGCCGGACGAGGTGCGGCTGACCCACCCCGCGCAGTGGGGACCGGTGCGCCGCAACGTGCTGCTGTCCGCGGCCCGGCTGGCCGGGATGAACAAGGGCGTCTCCCTGGTGCCGGAGCCGGTCGCGGCCGCGGCGCACTTCGCTTCCTTCCCTGGTAAGGCACTGGTTCCCGGTCAGGCGCTGGCGGTGTACGACCTTGGCGCGGGCACCTTCGACGTCGCGGTGGTCGGGGCCACCCAGAACGGCTTCACGGTGCTGGCCGAGGACGGCCTGCCCGATCTCGGTGGCCTGGATGTGGACCAGGCGCTACTGGTGCACGTCGGCCGCGAGGTCTCGCACGCCGACCCGCAGCGCTGGCAGCGGCTGTTGCGCCCGGAGTCCACCGGCGACCGGCGCACCCGGCGTGCGCTGCAGGAGGACGTGAAGGCCGCCAAGGAGGCGCTGTCCCGGCACCCGCAGACCGAGGTGCCGATGCCGGAGCCGTTCACCGACGTGCTGGTCACCAGGGCGGAGCTGGAGGCGCTGGTCCGTCCCGCCATGCTGCGCAGCGTCGAGCTGCTGGGCCGGACCGTGCACTCGGCGGGACTCTCCGCTGAGCACCTGGCGGGTATCTACCTGGTCGGAGGGTCCAGCAGGCTTCCGCTGGTCGGCACCATGATCGCGGAGAAGCTCGGGGTCGTGCCGGGCAGCCTCGACCAGCCGGAGGCCGCGGTCGCGCTCGGGGCACACCATGTGTCGGCGGACGGCCTGAGCATGCGCACGCAGAACGTGGACGGGCCGATGGCCGCGACCGGTGCGCCATACCAGCAGGGCCGTTCCGCACCGCGCCCGCACCCGCAGCCACAACCGCCCCAGGCGCCCCAGGCGGTCCCGCCTGGCCAGCACCAGCAGCCGTTCCATCCCGGCAGCGGCCCGCAGCCAGCCCTGAACGCGCCCCAGCAGGCCGCGCAGGCCAACTTCCCGACCTACCCCGCGGCTTCGACGCAACCCGCCAAGGCCGCAGGCGGCAGGCGGAAGCTGCTGCTCGGGATCGCGGCGGCCGTGCTGGTGGTCCTGCTGGGCGGCGCGGCGTTCTTCCTGCTGAACAGGCCCTCGGTGGCCACCTACAGCGCGGCGGAATGCCAGCAGCCGGGGCAGACCGACGACAAGGGCTTCACCGGCTGCCTGCGGCAGCTGGCGGGCACGATCGCGGAGCAGGGCGGGTGCAATCCGGGGATGGGTACCGGGCCTGCCGCCGCGGCCAACCCCGATGAGCTCGGCGTCTCGGTCACCTGTCCCGCACCGGGAAGGGCCGGGGCGCAGGTGACCTACCTGCACGGCAGCTCAGCCGAGGCGCTGCGGGAGTACACCGACGGGCTGCTGAACCGCACCGGCGGCGGGGACCGGGTCGAGGCGCGCTGGAAGGGCAACGCGCTGGACGGCCGCTACACCGCGACGGCAGGCAGGGACTCCGCCGTGCTGGTGTTCAACGTGCCCGACCGCCCGGTGGTGGGCTTCATCTACGAGGTCAACACCGCGGGCGCGGAACCGGCGGACAACCGGTCCTCGCTTGCCGACTACTTCGAACGGACCATCCAGCCCGGCGAGTGACGGCCGGCCCGTCGGTCCTGTCTCCTACTTGTTCCGGTTGCGCCAGGCCACCACCACGACCACCAGCGCGGCGGTCACCACCGCGATGGAGGCGAGGGTGAGCGCGGTCGGAGCCCAGGACGGCATCGTCGCCTGTGTCAGGAACATCCCTCCACGGTACGACGCGGGCCCGGGGCCAGGCTGTGTTGGTAAGGGGCGCGGTCGCCGAACCCCGTCTACGGACCGTGACTGGGTCATGGCCCGGTGCACTGGCGGACGGGCGGCCCGCAGCCGGGTTCGCGAGGCCCGCGGCCACACCGCGCGCCCACGCATCACCTCAGGCAACCACCTTCTGAAGCAACGCCTAGGCTGGAACGGATGCGTATCACGGTGTTCCGGCGGCTGATGGCGGAGGAGTTCGGCGCCGTCCGTGCGGAGATGCTGGCCAGGGACCATGTGCTCAGCGGGCTCGGTGGCCGGACCGTCGAACAGGCCCTCGCCGCGGGGACCCCGGCCAAGGAAGTCTGGCAGGAGGTCTGCGCCGCGTTCGAGGTGCCAGCCGAACGGCGGTGACCCGCCGCGTGTCCCAATCGGACCCAAGCGTGCTGACCAGCATCGACACCGGAAATTCCGCCCCAGGGGCGTGTCGCTACCAGCCTCGAACAGACGTTCGGCTATGGTGTTGTCCACATCAGGGTCAGCTGATCCACAGATCGCCATCGGGCCCTGGAATTGTCGGTCCCGACCCGTAGCGTCGGACCCGACGGCACACAACCGCAGACAAGCTCCAGATTCCGACAACAGGCTCCTACCAGCGAGGTGGATTCTCATGCCAGCAGCACCGGACCGGGAAAAGGCGCTCGAGCTGGCCCTTGCGCAGATCGACAAGCAGTACGGCAAGGGCTCGGTGATGCGTCTCGGCGACGAGGGAAGGGCACCGATCGAGGTGATTCCCACCGGCGCCATCGCATTGGATGTGGCGCTCGGCATCGGGGGCCTGCCCCGCGGCCGGGTCGTGGAGGTGTACGGGCCCGAGTCCTCGGGTAAGACCACGGTGGCCCTGCACGCGGTCGCCAACGCGCAGCGCAACGGCGGTATCGCGGCCTTCGTGGACGCCGAGCACGCGCTGGACCCGGAATACGCCAAGGTGCTCGGGGTGGACACCGACGCGCTGCTGGTGTCCCAGCCGGACACCGGGGAGCAGGCACTGGAGATCGCGGACATGCTGATCCGCTCCGGCGCGCTGGACATCCTGGTGATCGACTCGGTGGCCGCGCTGGTCCCGCGCGCGGAGATCGAGGGCGAGATGGGTGACTCGCACGTCGGCCTGCAGGCCCGCCTGATGAGCCAGGCGCTGCGCAAGCTCACCGGCGCGCTGCACAACTCCGGCACCACCGCGGTTTTCATCAACCAGCTGCGGGAGAAGGTCGGCGTCATGTTCGGCTCCCCGGAGACCACCACCGGTGGTAAGGCGCTGAAGTTCTACGCCTCGGTCCGGCTGGACGTACGGCGGATCGAGACGTTGAAGGACGGCGGCGAGCCGGTCGGCAACCGCACCAGGGTGAAGGTGGTGAAGAACAAGGTCGCGCCGCCGTTCAAACAGGCCGAGTTCGACATCCTCTACGGCGTCGGCGTCTCCAGGGAGGGCTCCCTCATCGACATGGGGGTGGATCAGGGCATCCTGCGCAAGTCCGGGGCCTGGTACACCTACGAGGGCGACCAGCTCGGCCAGGGTAAGGAGAACGCGCGGCGGTTCCTGCGTGACAACCCCGATATCGCCAACGAGATCGAGAAGCGGATCAAGGAGAAGCTCGGCATCGGTGCCAAGGTGGACGCCGAGGAAGCACCGGCGCAGGAGCCGGCTCCGGTCGACTTCTAGCGCGTGCGGCCGATCGTGTCGCGCGTTTCCGGACAAGCATCGAGGGGCGGGTATGGCGAAGGTTGATCCAGCCGAGTTGTCGCCCGAGGATGCCTGGCGCAAGGCCAAAGAGGTCTGTTTCGACCTGCTCGCCATCCGGTCGCGGACCAAGGACGAGCTTCGGCATGCCCTGCGGCGCAAGGGATTCGACGAGGAGACCAGGGAGACCCTGCTGGGCAAACTGGACTCATCCGGCCTGGTCGACGATGCCGCGTTCGCGGAATCGTGGGTGCGCTCTCGCCATGCCAACCAGGGCCTGGCGAGAAGCGCGCTCGTCGCCGAGCTGAAACGCAAGGGGGTGGAGGACGAGATCGCGGTGCAGGCCGCGAGCGAGGTGGACCGGGACTCCGAGGAGGAACGGGCCCGCGAGCTGGTGCGCAAGCGGCTACGGGTGCTGGGCAACGTCGACGAGCAGACCGCGATCCGGCGGCTGCTCGGCGCGCTCGCCCGCAAGGGCTACCCGCAGGGCCTGTCCTATGCGGTGGTGCGTGAGGAGCTGCGCAACGCCGGGGCCGAGGCCACCATGCTGGACAACGCGCTGCCCGACTGATGATCACGGCGCGCGCTTCGCGTGGACCGTGCCGTCGTTCACCAGCCGAGTTGGCTGTCGAGCCAGGTGTGCAGGTCGTCGAGTGCTGCACTGGCCATGGGCGTAGCGTGCCCGGTGAAGCCATGCGGTGCGGCGGGATAGACCCGCAGGTCGACATCGACGCCGCCGACGGAAAGCAGCGCGGCCATGGCGACGTTGTCGCGCAACAGGATGTCCTCTTCTCCGACCATGATCAGCACCGGTGGCAGGTTCGCCGGGTCGGCGTAGATCGGAGAGATGTCCGGGTGGGTGCGGTCGGGCGCCAGACCTGCGTAGGCCTCGATGAAGTACTCGTCGGCGATCAGACGTCCGCTGGGCGTCTGCCCGCTGAGGTCGTAGGTGCCGAACTGCAGCGCGGCGGCACTGAATGCGGCAATGCCGCGATCGCGGAGGCGAACGAGAGTGGTCATCGCGAGGGTGGCGCCCGCGGAGAAGCCACCGATGGCGAGGCGACGTATGCCGAACCGGTCGGCCGCGTGCTCCGCGAGCCATAATGCTGCGGTCTCGCAGTCGTCGGGCGCCGCCGGCCACGGATGCTCGGGCGCCAACCGGTAGTCGACGCTGACGACCACGATGCCGAGCGTGTCCGCCAGTTCACGGTTGCGGACATCGTTTCCCGCCGCAGATCCCAGGTAGAACCCACCGCCATGGATGTCCAGGAACACACCCTTGACGGCGGTCGACGTCGGGACGTGAATCCGCACCGGGACCGTGCGGTCGCCGTGGCCGGCCACTTCGACGACCGCGGGAGGGCTCGATGGAGCCGGAGGTTTCACCGCGTCGCGGATCGACTTCAGCTCGCTCCAGCCGCTCGGGCCCCGGCCCACGCCGCGCTTCTCATAGAACTCGCGGGTCGAGTCGACCAGCGGAATCAGCCGAGGGTCGATCAACTGCGACAGGCCGAGCTGCACAGGCCCACGATAACGGGCCGCCGTGATCGCGACCCCGGCGACCGCGATGCCCCGGCCGCGCGCAGCCAGACGGCTTCAGCCGCGCCTTCCTGACCCGAGCTAGCCGCCCCGGATGGAGACGGTGACCGACCCGGTCTGCTCGGCCCGCACCAGGACGAGCGGGGCCCCGGGCTCGGAGATGACGGTCCCGCCGGTCACCGACACCTCGTACCCGTGCGGATAGTGCAGGTCGGACACGTAGATCTCGGTTGGCGCCTGCCCGCCGTCGGCCTGGTAGGTGTAGCGGAAGTTCCCGTTCGCCGGATCGAAACTCAGCTCGCTCGGGGTTCCCGCGGTGGCCCGTGGGTAGGTTCGCACGAGTTCCTTACCGAGTTCACCGGTGAACGGGTCGGTTCCCGGCTCCGAGCCGGAAACACTCTGGTAGTGCCAGTACTGCCAGCCGACGAACCGGGCGTCGGCATGCTCGAGGGTGGCACCGAGCACCTCCGGGTCGCCGTCCCCGAACTCGGTCAACAGGGCGGGAATCCCGGTACGGCCGAGAAAGGCGTCGGCGTTCGCCCAGGTGATCTCCTGCTGCGCCGGGCACAGCGCGCGCAGCTGCTCGGGCAAGCCGAGATAGATGGCCGCCTGGCTGGGGATGCAGTAGTCGTGGAAGGAGAATGCCACCCGGTCATCGGCCAGCGGCGGGGTCAGCGGCGGCTGGGCCAGATGCGTTGGCATCATCTGGTTCCAGGTCACGTTGGGCTCCCAGAACACCGGCAACTCCGGGGCGACCGTACGAATCCGCGCGGTCAGCCGCTCGTGCGCGGCCTGGTACTTCCTGTCGAAACCCGGGCAACCGGCGGGAAAACAGCTCAGTGCCGCGGAACCGGGCCAGGGTTCGTTCAGCAGCTCGATGCCGAGCACCGCCGGGTCGCCGGCAACCCGCTCGGCGAGCGCGGCCAGCGCGTCACCGAGATAGCCGAGCACACCATGGCTGTCGTTCCACACCTCGTCCCAGCCCGCGTTCATGCTGGGCAACAGGTAGTACAGCGGGAACTCCAGCTTCGGTTCCCACCAGTGCGGCCGGGACCGCAGCGCCCACGGCGGGAACCCGTTTCCTCCCCAGACCTTGCTGAGCCCGTCCTGGTGGTTGTCCAGCAGCACCCAGATCCCGGCTTCCGCCAATGTCCGCACGGTGCGCGCGATCCGGTCCAGATAGGCATGATCGATCTCGCCGCGCCGGGGCATCAGCCCGTCGAAGGAGACCCCGAGGCGCACGGTGTTGAACCCGTGCCCGGCCAGCAGCGCGGCGTCGGTGGCGGTCACCGTGAAGCCGTCACCCGGCTCGACGTACGGCGCCTGCTTGTCCACGTTGTTCACGCCGTGCAGGAGCACCTTCCGGTCCTGCTCGTCCACCAGCCAGCGGCCCTGCACCGACAACCGGCTGGTGCCCGGTTGCGGTGCGGCCGTCACCGGAGGCGGGGCCGCTACCGACCCGGTGAGCACCATGAGTACCGCGAGCAGTCCACCCAGCCGCCGCATGGCCACCTCCCGGCGTCGACATCGACCCAGCGGGAAAATTAGAACATCTTTCATGTTTCTTGGCTACCGGACGGCACCACATCGCCGTCCTCGGTGAGCCGGCAGGTATGCAGGACCGGGGACACCGGCTCGCGGACCCACCAGGCCCCGGTCTCCCGGCGCTCCCGCCAGGTGGTGAAGCGGTAGCGGTACAGCGTCGCGCGCAGGAACCGGGGCGCGGAGCCCGGGAACGGGTCGCGGGCAACCAGCTTCAGCGTGTCCCGGTCGCCCTCCAGCAGCTTCGCCGCCAGGCCGGGCAGCCAGCCCCGGGCCTGCTGGGCGGACAGCGCGGCGAACCAGAGCTGCCAGTCCAGCCGCAGGTGGTAGGGCGCGACCTGGCGGGGACGCCGGTGGGGATCTCCGGGCTTGCCCTTGAACTCGTACTCCCGCCACACCGTGTCCTCGGTGAGCTCGGTGTCGCCGGTGCCCTCGATGATCACCTCATGCCGTGTCCTTCCGATCGAGCCGAACGCGCCGTAGGTGTTCACCAGGCGCAGGCTGGTGAAGCTGTAGTTCATCAGCTGCCGCTTGCTGAGCATGTTGCGCACCGGCTGGTAGCTGAGCACCGTCACCAGCGCCACCACGACGAACACGAGCACGAGATGCCACAGCGGAGGATCGGTGAGATTCGCCGGTGGCTCCGGCAACAGCGGCGCGAACAGTGAACCGTCCACAACGGACAAAGCAAGCACGATGGTGAGCGCGTTGAGCCAGGCGAAGTTCCCGCTGAGCAGCAGCCAGGCCTGGGTGACGACCACGAAACCGGCCGCCACCGCCGCCACCGGCTGCGGCGCGAACAGCGCGAACGGCACCACCAGCTGGGCGAAATGGCTGGCCAGCACCTCGACCCTGTGCAGAGGCCTCGGCAGATGGTGGAAGTACCAGCTCAGCGGCCCCGGCATCGGCTGGGTCTCGTGGTGGTAGTACAGACAGGTCAGGTCGCGCCAGCACGGGTCGCCGCGCATCTTGATCAGCCCGGCGCCGAGCTCCACCCGGAACAGCAGCCAGCGCAGCAACCACAGCATGAGCACCGGCGGCGCGATATCCGCCGGGCCGAGAAAGATGGCCAGGAAACCCGTCTCGGCCAGCAGTGACTCCCAGCCGTAGCCGTACCAGACCTGCCCGACGTTGACGATCGAAAGGTACAGCGCCCACGGCAGTGCCCACAGCAGCAGGCACAGCCAGACCGGGGCCGCGTCGGCGAGCCCGAGCAGCAGCGCGCCGGAGATCAGCACGCCCAGCCAGGCGAGGAGCGCGAAGAACCGGTCCGAGTAGTACAGGTGGAACACGCTCGGCGCGCGGCGGAACGGTACCGACCGGAGAAACCGCGGGATCGGCGTGATCCCGTGTTCGCCGATCAGCGCCCGGAACTGGTTCGCGGCGCTCAGGAACGCGACCAGATAGAGCGCGGCGAGCAGGCGCTGGAACACCAGACGCGAGGTCCAGTAATCGGCATCGGCCAGCCAGTCCCACGCCACCACGAATGCTCCTCGTGCCGGGTGCCTGGTGACGCGGGCAGATTACCGCGCCGCGGCCGCACTCCGCAGTGCGTCCCTTGCCAGCGTCTCGACCCGAGCGAAGTCGCCCGCGGTCAGCGCCGCCTTCGGGGTCAGCCAGGTGCCGCCGACACAGCCCACGTTGGGCAGCGCGAGGTAGTCCGCCGCGTTGTCCGCGGTGACCCCGCCGGTGGGGCAGAACCGCAGATCCGGCAGCGGACCCGCGATCGACCGCAGGAACCCCGCCCCGCCGCTGGCTTCCGCTGGGAAGAACTTGAGCTCGGTCAGCCCGCGCTCGGCCAGCCGCATCGCCTCGGAGACCGTGGCTACGCCGGGCAGGAACGGCAGTCCGGTGCCGCCGACGGCATCCAGCAGCGCGTCGGTGCTGCCGGGAGTGACCAGGAACCCGGCGCCGGACTCGGCAGCCAGCCGGGCCTCCCGCTCGCTGGTGACCGTGCCTGCGCCCACCACGATGCCGGGCACCTCCTTCGCGACCCGCTCGATCGCCGCGGGTGCGGCCGGGGTGCGCAGGGTCAGCTCGATCGCGCGGATGCCGCCCGCCAGCAGCGCCTCGGCCACCGGCACCGCGTGCCCGGCGTCCTCGAGTACCACCACGGGCAATACGGGGGAGAGCTCGAGCAGGCCGGTCGGGGTCGTCGTCACCGGTGTACCTCCGAAGGAATCGTCGCTGGTGTGCCGAAGTGGGCGGAGTCCGGCCCGCCGAACACGCTGGCGCCGTGGTCGGCGGGACCGACCGAACGGCGCAGTGCCGCGAACAGTTCCCGCCCCGTTCCGGTCCATTCGGTGTCGTCCGGCGCCGCATCGGCGGGCCGCCGTGCCGCGAACGCGGCCGCGTCGACCAGCACCTCCAGCTCACCGGTCTCGGCGTCCAGGCTAACCAGGTCACCGTCGGCCAGCCGAGCCAGTGGGCCGCCCGCGGCCGCCTCCGGGGTGACCTGGATGGCGGCCGGGATCTTGCCGGAGGCCCCGGACATCCGGCCATCGGTCACCAGCGCCACCTGGTGGCCCCGGTCCATCAGCACGCCGAGTGCCGGGGTGAGCCCGTGCAGCTCCGGCATCCCGTTGGCCCGCGGGCCCTGGCCGCGGACCACCACCACGACGTCCCCGTCCAGCTCACCGGCCCGGAATGCGGCGTCGAAGCCGGCCTGCGTGGTGAACACCCTGGCCGGGGCGCACACCCTGCGGTTCTCCCTTGCCACCGCCGACACCTTGATCACCGCGCGGCCGAGGTTGCCGGACACCATGCGCAGCCCGCCGTCCGGGGAGAACGGCTCGTGCACCGGCCGCAGCACCGAAAGGTCCAGGCTGCGGGTCGGTACCTCACGCCAGGTCGGCGTACCGTCCTCGGCCAGCACCGGCTCCTGCCGGTAGCGGTGCAGCCCGTCGCCCGCGACGGTGCGCACGTCCTCGTGCAGCAGCCCGGCGTCCAGCAGCGTGCCGACCAGGAACTGCACCCCACCCGCGGCGTGGAAGTGATTGATGTCCGCGCTGCCGTTCGGGTAGATGTTGGCCAGCAGCGGCACCACCGCGGACAGCTCGGCGAAGTCGTCCCAGGTGAGCTGGATTCCCGCGGCCGCGGCGATCGCGACCAGGTGCAGGGTGTGATTGGTGGACCCGCCGGTGGCCAGCAGGGAGACCACCCCGTTCACCACCGACCGCTCGTCGACCACCTCGCCGAGGGGGGTGCGCTCGGTGTCCGCCAGCCGCACGATCCGCCTGCCCGCCTCCTCGGTCAGTGCCCGGCGCAGCGGTGTGCCGGGATGCACGAAGCTGGCACCCGGCAGGTGCAGCCCCATCACCTCCACCACGAGCTGGTTGGAGTTCGCGGTGCCGTAGAAGGTGCAGGTGCCGGGGGAGTGGTACGAGGCCGATTCCGCGTCCAGCAGTTCTTCCCTGCTGGCAAGGCCCTCGGCGTAGCGTTGCCGGATCCGCGCCTTCTCCTTGTTCGGCAGGCCGGATGCCATCGGCCCCGCGGGGACCAGGATCGCGGGCAGGTGGCCGAAGGACAGCGCACCGATCAGCAGGCCGGGCACGATCTTGTCGCACACCCCGAGCAGCAGGGCGCCGTCGAACATCTCGTGGGACAGCGCGACCCCGGTGGCCATCGCGATCACTTCCCGGCTGAACAGGGACAGCTCCATGCCGGAGCGGCCCTGGGTGATGCCGTCGCACATGGCGGGCACCCCACCCGCGAACTGGGCGACCCCGCCCGCGTCCCGGGTGGCTTCCTTGATCCATTCCGGGAACTCGGCCAGCGGTTGATGGGCCGAGAGCAGGTCGTTGTAGGCGGACACGATTGCGATGCCCGGTTTGCGGCGGCCCCGCACGGCCAGCCGGTCCTCTCCGGCGCAGGCGGCGAAGCCGTGCGCGAGATTGCTGCAGGCCATCCCTGCCCGCACGGGTCCTTCCGCGCTCGCGGCCGCGATGCGGTCCAGGTACGCGGTCCGGGTGCGCAGGCTGCGGGCGGCGATGCGTTCGGTGACCTCAGCGATGACGGGATGGAGGGCGGGTCGGGCAGCGCACATGCGTCGATCTCCCGGGGTGTGGCTTGTGGTGGGCCCGGCGGACGGCGGCGCTGGCGTCGCTCGGCAGTGACACCCAGCACAGTAACCGCAGGAAGCGCTCGAATCAAAATCGATACAGAAGACCTCCGGCGTGACCCCGATCACTGCCGAAACGCCTGGTGTGCTACTTGTCACACTGCACGGATCAAGGCAGAGTCGGCATTGCACGGGACCGAGCCCACCACGTCAGCTCGATTCCCACTCGCAGCCGGCACTGCCGCGAACTGACTCGGGAGGTAGCACGATGACCAGCACCGAAATCACCGAGCTTCGGCGCACGATCGGGCAGTTGCGACAGTGTGTGGGTGCGCTGCGCGCGCGTTACGGCGAGGCCCCCGCGGTGCGCAGGCTGGCCAACGACCTGGAACGGCTGGACATCGACGCAGGTGAACTGGGGGACGCGCCCCCGGTTCCTGCGCAGTCCAAGGCGGCCGACCGGGAGAACGTGGTGGTGGTACCGGATACCCCCTATGATCCCTCGCTGTGGCAGGGTGCCGATGACGAAGGCGTCGGCGGCTACCAACGTCACCAGCGGTGAAGGAGACGGCCAACAGCGTGACAACCCAGCTGGACACCGGTGTCCGTGCCCCGTCCCGTGCGCGCATCGGCGCGCGCACCCTGCGCAAGGACAGGTGGTGGCTGCCGCCGGTGCTGACGGCGACCGGGCTCGCCGTCTTCGTCATTTACGCGACCGTTCGCTCGTTCATGCGCGTGGACTACTGGGTCGCCGAGCACCACTACCTGACCCCGTTCTACTCGCCGTGCCTCAGCGAGTCCTGTGTCGCCGGGTCCAGCCACTTCGGCACCTGGTTCGGCGAGCTGCCAGGGTTCATCCCGCTCGCCTTCCTGTCCCTGCCGTTCCTGCTCGGCTTCCGGCTGACCTGCTACTACTACCGCAAGGCCTACTACCGGGCCTTCTGGCTCTCGCCGCCCGCCTGCGCGGTGGCCGAGCCGCACCAGAAGTACACCGGCGAGACCCGGTTGCCGCTGATCATCCAGAACGCGCACCGGTACTTCTTCTACGCCGCGCTGGTCGTCACCCTGATCAACACCTACGACGCGGTCCTCGCCTTCGGCGGTGAGAACGGGTTCGGCATCGGGCTGGGCAACGTGATCCTGCTCGGCAATGTCGTGCTGCTGTGGTGCTACACCCTGTCCTGCCATTCCTGCAGGCATGTCACCGGCGGCAGGCTGAAGCACTTCTCCCGCAACCCGGTGCGGTACTGGATCTGGACCCAGGTTTCCCGGCTGAACACCCGGCACATGGCGTTCGCCTGGATCACCCTCGGCACGCTGGTTCTCACCGACCTGTACGTGTGGCTGGTGGCGAGTGGGACGATCACGGACCTGCGTTTCATCAATTAAGGCGATACTCGCGAAAATAAACCTCTGAGGTGGCAACTCAATGACCGAGGTCGAACGGCACAGCTACGACGTCGTGGTGATCGGTGCCGGCGGCGCGGGCTTGCGTGCGGTGATCGAGGCGCGGCAGCGGGGACTCAGCGTGGCGGTGGTGTGCAAGTCCCTGTTCGGCAAGGCACACACCGTGATGGCCGAGGGCGGCTGCGCGGCGTCCATGGGCAATGTGAACTCCGGCGACAACTGGCAGGTGCACTTCCGGGACACCATGCGTGGCGGGAAGTTCCTGAACAACTGGCGGATGGCGGAGCTGCACGCCAAGGAGGCGCCGGAACGGGTCTGGGAGCTGGAAACCTACGGTGCGCTGTTCGACCGCACCGAGGACGGCCGGATCAGCCAGCGCAACTTCGGCGGGCACACCTATCCGCGGCTGGCGCATGTCGGGGACCGCACCGGGCTCGAGCTGATCCGCACCATGCAGCAGAAGATCGTCTCGCTGCAGCAGGAGGACTATCAGGCCTACGGCGACTACGAGGCCAAGCTGAAGGTCTTCCACGAGTGCACCGTGACCGAGCTGCTCAAGCAGGACGGCCGGATCGCGGGTGTGTTCGGCTACTGGCGCGAGTCCGGCCGGTTCATCCTGTTCGAGACCCCGGCCGTGGTGCTGGCCACCGGCGGGATCGGCAAGTCGTTCAAGGTCACCTCGAACTCCTGGGAGTACACCGGTGACGGGCACGCGCTGGCGCTGCGGGCGGGCGCGAAGCTGATCAACATGGAGTTCGTCCAGTTCCACCCCACCGGGATGGTCTGGCCGCCGAGCGTCAAGGGAATCCTGGTCACCGAGGGCGTGCGCGGCGACGGCGGGGTGCTGAAGAACTCGCAGGGCGACCGGTTCATGTTCTCCTACGTTCCGGATGTCTTCAAAGGACAGTACGCGGACAGCGAGGAGGAGGCCGACCGCTGGTACACCGACGCCGATAACAACCGGCGCACCCCGGACCTGCTGCCGAGGGACGAGGTCGCCAGGGCGATCAACACGGAGGTCAAGGAGGGCCGGGGTTCCCCGCACGGCGGTGTGTTCCTGGACATCGCCAGCAGGCTGCCTGCCGAGGAGATCAAGCGGCGTCTGCCCTCGATGTACCACCAGTTCAAGGAACTCGCCGATGTCGACATCACCGCCGAGCCGATGGAGGTCGGGCCGACCTGTCACTACGTGATGGGCGGAATCGAGGTCGACCCGGACACGGCGGCCGCGGAGGTCCCCGGGCTGTTCGCGGCGGGTGAGTGCTCCGGCGGGATGCACGGCTCCAACCGGCTCGGCGGCAACTCGCTGTCGGACCTGCTGGTGTTCGGCAGGCGTGCCGGGCTCGGCGCTTCGTCCTATGTGGAGTCCCTTGGCTCGCGGCCGAAGATCGATCAGTCCGATGTGGATATTGCTGCGCGGCAGGCGCTCTCGCCGTTCGACCCGCCGGCGAACGGCGAGGAGGAGAACCCCTACGCCCTGCAGTCGGAACTGCAACAGACCATGAACGAGCTGGTCGGCATCATCCGCAAGGCGGACGAGATCGAGCAGGCCATGGCGAAGCTGAGCGAGATCAGGGAGCGCATGCCCAGGGTGACCGTTGAGGGGCACCGGCAGTTCAACCCCGGCTGGCACCTGGCGATCGACCTGCGCAACATGCTGCTGGTGAGTGAATGCGTCGCCAAGGCGGCGCTGATGCGCACGGAAAGCCGTGGTGGCCACACTCGGGACGACCATCCGCAGCTGGACGCGCAGTGGCGCAACCGGCTGCTGGCCTGCGGCCGGGCCGACGAAACCGGCGACCACACCATTCCGGACATCGACGTGCGCAGCAAGGAGCAGGACCCGATGCGCCCGGATCTGCTCGAACTGTTCGAGCTGACGGAACTGGAGAAGTACTACACGGAGCCCGAACTCACTGGGCATCCGGAGAGGAAGGCCTGAGTATGGGGTACGAGGCCCGGTTCCGGGTATGGCGGGGCGACGCCGACTCGGGCGAGCTGAAGGACTTCACGGTGGAGGCCAACGAGGGCGAGGTCGTGCTCGATGTGATCCACCGGCTACAGGCCACCCAGTGCTCGGACCTGGCGGTGCGCTGGAACTGCAAGGCAGGCAAATGCGGCTCGTGCTCGGCGGAGATCAACGGGCGGCCGCGACTGCTGTGCATGACCCGGATGTCCACCTTCGCCGAGGACGAGGTCATCACCGTCACCCCGCTGCGTGCCTTCCCGATCGTGCGTGACCTGGTGACCGACGTGTCGTACAACTACACCAAGGCACGGGAGATCCCCTCGTTCACCCCGCCCAGGGACCTCGAGCCCGGTGAGTACCGGATGCAGCAGCGGGACGTGCAGCGTTCGCAGGAGTTCCGCAAGTGCATCGAATGCTTCCTGTGCCAGGACACCTGCCATGTGGTGCGCGACCACGAGGAGAACAAGGAAGCCTTCGCTGGCCCGCGCTACCTGATGCGTATCGCCGAGCTGGAGATGCACCCGCTGGACGTCGCCGACCGCAGGGATGAGGCGGTGACCGAGCACGGCCTCGGCTACTGCAACATCACCAAATGCTGTACCGAGGTCTGCCCTGAGGGCATCAAGATCACCGACAACGCGCTGATCCCGATGAAGGAACGCGCCGCGGACAAGCGCTACGACCCGATCGTCTGGCTCGGCAACAAACTCTTCAAGCGCGGCTGACTGCTGCGAGCGGCCCGTTCCTTCCGGGTTCCGCAAGGAACGGGCCACTCGCAGCAGTGGTCAGTTCATGGGTTCGTTGGCGAGGACTACGTCGTCCGGCTTCTTGTCCGGTATCGGGGCCTTCTTGTTGCGTCGGTTGCGGCCCTCCAGGTACTTCGCCAGCCCGGTCAGCGCGAGGCACATGACGATGTACATCGCCGCGACCACGATGGTGATCGGCACCAGCGGGCGGCCGAACTCGGCGATCCCGCCCAGGAAACGGGCGTAACGCAGCAGCTCCTCGTAGGTGATCAGGAAGCCGAGCGCGGTGTCCTTGAGCAGCACCACCAGCTGGCTGATGATCGCGGGCAGCATGGCCCGCAGTGCCTGCGGCAGCAGCACGGTCTGCATCACCTGGGTCTTGCGCATGCCGATCGCGTACGCCGCCTCGCCCTGTCCGGACGGCAGGGACAGCACCCCGGCCCGGAAGACCTCGGCCAGCACCGATCCGTTGTACAGCGTGAGACCGAGCACCACGGAGTAGAACGGCGCGCCAAGACTGATCCCGAAGTGGAAGAAGAAGATCATGACCACCAGGGGCACGGCACGGAAGAACTCGACGATGACCGTGGAGGGCACGCGGAAGATCGCGTGATCGGACAGTCGCCCGGCCGCGAAGATCGCGCCGAACACCAGGGCGAGCACCGCGCCCGCGGCGAACGCCCGCAAGGTGTTGCCGAGCGCGCTGAGCAGTTCCAGCTGGACGGTCTCGTACTGCAGCCAGCTCCACAACTTGCCGTCGAACTGGCCCTCATCGGCGAAGCGCAGCACGATGAACCCGATGAGTGCGGCGAACGCGAGTAAGCCTGCGGCGCCGTAGATCCGGTGCCGTATCCGTGCCTTGGGGCCGGGCGAGTCGAAAAGGACGGAACTCATCGGGCCACGCTCCAGCGCTTCTCGAGGCTGCGTTGCAGCAGGGTCATGGGAATAACCAGGATGACGAACCCGAGCGCGACCCAGAGCAGCCCGATCATCACGCTGTATCCCCGCTCGGAGAGGTAGGACTGGATCGCGCCGGCCTCGACGACGGAGAAGCCCGAGGCGATGGTGGTGTTCTTGATCAGCGCGATCATGGTACTGACCATCGGCGGAACCACCGAGCGGGTGGCCTGCGGTAGCACGATGCTGGCCAGGATCTGGCCGAAGGTCAACCCGATCGCGCGCCCGGCCTCGGCCTGCCCTACCGGCACGGTGTTGATCCCCGACCGCACCACCTCGCACACGAACGCCGAGGTGTAGAGCGTCAACGCCACCACGGCCGAGACGAAGAAGTCGATCTGCACGATCTTCAGCAGCGGGAAGGCGAAGGCGAAGAAAAAGAAGATCAGCGTCAGCGGGGTGTTGCGGAACAGGGTCACGTACGTCGTGCCCCCGGCCCGCAGCACCGGCACCGGGCTCACCCTGAGCATCGCCAGGATCGTGCCCAGTATCAGCGACCCGACCGCGGCGAGCGCGAAGAGCTCGATCGTGGTGAGAAACCCGGGACCGTACAGGTCAAGGTTGTCGAACAGGACGTCCATGTGGATACCAGCATTCCCTCATGCCGCAGGCGACCGGTGCGGTCGGAACGGGCTCGGCCGGCGGTGACACCCGGGTGTCACCGCCGGCCGAGTGGAGATCAGTACCTGTCGATGGTCGGCTTCTCGGCGGTCGACCCCGACTTACCCAGCGTCGCGTCGTAGATCTGCTGCCAGGTGCCGTCCTCCAGCGCCTGCTCCAGGATGTCGTTCACCTTGTCCCGGAGCGCCTTGTCCTCCTTCGGCAGGCCGACGCCGTACGGCTCATCGGAGAAGGTCTCGCCGACGACCCTGAACGTGTCCGGCTCCTGCGCGGCGTAGCCCTTGAGGATGGCGTCGTCGGTGGTGACCGCGTCCACCCGGCCCTGGGCCAGCTGCTCCACGCACTGTGAGTAGGTCTGCAGCTCGACGATCTCGCCGCCGGGCTCGACCATCCCTTCCTCACGCACCCGCTGGATCGGGGTGGAGCCGCTCACCGAGCAGACCTTCTTACCGCTCAGCGCGTCCGGGCCGGTGATGTCGGTGTTGTCCTTGGCCACCAGCAGGTCCTGGCCTGCGACGAAGTACGGCCCGGCGAAGCTGACCTGCTCCTTGCGCTTGTCGTTGATCGTGTAGGTGCCGACGTAGTAGTGCACGTCGCCGTTGATCAGCGCCTGCTCGCGCCCGGCCGAGGGGACCGGCTTGTACTCGATGCTGTCCGGCTCGAAGCCCAGCTTGGCGGTGATCAGCTTGGCGATCTCGATGTCGAAGCCGTTGTACTCGCCGGTCGTCGCGTCCTTCTCGCCGAGGCCGGGCTGGTCCTGCTTGACCCCGATGGTCGGCTGGCCCGCGGCCTTGATCTTGTCGAAGGTGGGCGAACCCTCGACGGTGACGTCCTGGGCGACCTCGTAGGTGGGCAGCTGCGTGCCGCCGCCGTCCCCCTCGCCGTTGCCGTTGCCGGGGTCGGCCGGGCTGCCCTCCTTGCCACACGCGGTCAGCGCGAGGGCGCCGACCATCAGCCCCGCCGCCAGGGTGCGGATCCTCATGTGCACCTCTCCTGTTTCCTTCGTGGGAGCAGCGCCCGCGAAGGGCGCCGCGATCGGAACTAGTGAGTCAGGATCTTGCCAAGAAAGTCCTTCGCGCGGTCCGATTTCGGCGCGGTGAAGAACTCGTCCGGGGTCGAGTCCTCGACGATCTCACCATCGGACATGAACACCACCCGGTGCGCGGCCTTCCGGGCGAAACCCATCTCATGGGTGACCACGAGCATGGTCATCCCGTCCTTGGCGAGGCCGGTCATGGTGTCCAGGACCTCCTGGACCATCTCCGGGTCCAGTGCCGAGGTCGGTTCGTCGAACAGCATCACCTTCGGTCGCATGGCCAGCGCCCTGGCGATCGCCGCACGCTGCTGCTGGCCGCCGGACAACTGGGCCGGGTACTTCTCAGCCTGGTTGGTGATGCCGACCCGCTCCAGCAGTTCCATCGCGGTCTTGCGGGCTTCGTCGCCGGAGACCTTACGCACCTTGACCGGCCCGAGCGTGACGTTCTCGAGGATCGTCTTGTGCGCGAACAGGTTGAACTGCTGGAACACCATCCCGACGTCCGCGCGCAGCGCGGCGAGCGCCTTGCCCTCCGCGGGCAGCGGCTGGCCGTCCACCTCGATCTGCCCGGAGTTGATCGGCTCCAGCCGGTTGATCGCCCGGCAGAGGGTGGACTTGCCGGAGCCCGAAGGGCCGAGTACCACGACGACCTGCCCCCGCGGGACCTCCATGTCGATGTCCTTGAGCACGTGCAGGTCGCCGAAGAACTTGTTCACGGCTGCCGCCTTGATCATCGGCGGCGTCGCTGCGGTCATCTGGCCTCCATGGCGGCGCGCACTGGTCGGTGATGCCCCGGAAGGCATGATCGGCATCTAACACCGAGCAGGCCGCGGAGGCATACGGGTCGGGTCGAAATGCAACCCCGGTGTCGCCGTCTCGGCCTAACGGGTGATCCGGCGAACCGTGGGGAGACTGTAGTCACCGTCCGTTCAACTATGCCAGGGCAGGTCGCGGCGGGTGCCCAGCCAGGACCGCGTCACGCCTACGGGGGAGCGGCAGCTTACCCTGGGGGATGCACCACCGGCATCGCAGTTGACCAGGAGATCGGGTGACCCGCAGCTACCAGATCCGCACCTTCGGCTGCCAGATGAACGTACACGACTCCGAACGTCTGGCAGGCCAGCTCGAGGACGCGGGCTACGTCCCCGCGGACGGCGGCACGCCCGATGTCGTCGTGTTCAACACCTGCGCCGTCCGGGAGAACGCGGACAACAAGCTGTACGGCAACCTGGGTAACCTGCGGCAGGTCAAGGGCGCCAACCCCGGGATGCAGATCGCGGTGGGCGGCTGCCTCGCCCAGAAGGACCGCGGCGAGATCGTCAAGCGCGCCCCGTGGGTGGACGTGGTGTTCGGCACGCACAACATCGGCTCGCTGCCGGTGCTGCTGGAGCGGGCCCGGCACAACGCCGAGGCCGAGGTGGAGATCCTGGAGTCGCTGGAGACCTTCCCCTCCACCCTGCCCGCCCGGCGGGACTCGGCCTACTCGGGCTGGGTGTCCATCTCGGTCGGTTGTAACAATACGTGCACGTTTTGTATCGTCCCCTCGTTACGCGGGAAGGAACGCGACCGCCGCCCCGGGGAGATCCTGTCCGAGGTCGAGGCACTGGTGGCCGAGGGCGTGCTGGAGGTGACCCTGCTCGGGCAGAACGTCAACTCCTACGGGGTGGAGTTCGGCGAGCGGCAGGCCTTCTCCCAGTTGCTGCGCTCCTGCGGCAGCGTGGACGGCCTGGAGCGGGTGCGGTTCACCTCCCCGCATCCGGCCGCCTTCACCGATGACGTGATCGACGCGATGGCCGAGACCCCGAACGTGTGCCACCAGCTGCACATGCCGTTGCAGTCCGGCTCGGACCGGGTGCTGAAGCAGATGCGCCGCTCCTACCGTGCGGCGCGGTTCCTCTCCATCCTGGACAAGGTGCGCGCGGCGATGCCGGAGGCGGCGATCAGCACCGACATCATCGTCGGTTTCCCCGGCGAGACCGAAGAGGACTTTCAGCAGACCCTCGACGTGGTCCGGCAGGCCAGGTTCTCCAGCGCGTTCACCTTCCAGTACTCCAAGCGGCCGGGCACCCCGGCGGCCGAGATGGCGGGGCAGCTGCCCAAGGAGGTCGTGCAGGAACGCTACGACCGGCTGGTCCAGCTGCAGGACGAGATCGCCTTGGCGGAGAACCGCGCGCTGGTCGGCAGGAAGGTGGAGCTGCTGGTGGCGAGCGGGGAAGGCCGTAAGGACACCGAGACCGACCGGATGAGCGGCCGGGCCAGGGACGGCAGGCTGGTGCACTTCACCCCGACCGGCCCCGCCGTGGACCGCTCGGTGCGGCCGGGGGACATCGTGGAGACCATGGTGACCTACGGCGCGCCGCACCACCTGGTGGCCGACGGCGACCTGCTCACCCACCGCCGTACCAGGGCGGGGGACAACACCGAGGCCGGCACGCGGCCGAAGACCAACGGCGTGACCCTCGGGCTGCCCTCATTCGGCCGGCCTGCCACGCAGCCGGCCCCGGCGGAGAACGGATGTTCGCGATGAGCGAGGACGCAAGCGGCGCCGGTGACGGCGGCTCCGAGGTCGACGACCTTGCCGCCGATGTCGACCGGGTGGTGACCAGGGCCGCGCGCACCGTCGAGTTCGGCAGGCGCGGGTTCGTCATCGCCGTGGGCACCTTCGTGCTGATCCTCAGCCTGTTGCTGCCCTGGGCCGGTGACCACGTTGGCTGGCAGGTGCTGGCCGGCGAGGCCGGGTGGATTCCCCGGCTGTTCGCCACCACCTCGACCGGCTTCGGCATTCTCGCTTCCGCACTCGCCCTGATCACCCGCCGGTGGTGGCTGGCGTGGGTGTGCGCGGTCGGTGGCTGGTTCGCCTCGGTGGACGGGTTGCTGGCGATCTGGTCACAGCAGTCCGCGCCCGCCACCGGCGTCGCGGGGGACGGCCCCGGGATCGGGATGGTCATCGCTGTGATTACGACGATCGTGCTCGCCGCGCAATGGTTGCGCACCGCCTGGTCGCGGTCCTGATCAGTACTTTCGGTGGTTCAGCTCACCATTTGTTGCTGCATTCGGCGTAGTGACAGTTACCGGCACGGAAGATAACCTCTGTGAGGTTCGCGTTAATCCATGAGATTAACAGCGACAGAATTCGGGGATTTCTGAAAGAGGGGGGTTCTGTGCAGCGGTGTGCGTTGGTTGCTGTCCTTTTGTCGTTGATTTTGACTGGCGGTGCGAGTACGGCATCGGCGAATAAGACAATCAGTACAGATGCGACGGTGACCGATATCTCCGAAGCCGACCGCGCGTTCGTGTGGTGGATCGCCCGCCGGGACCCCCGGTCGGTGGTGCGGGTCGCCGCGTTGACCGCGGTGGCTTCGGCGAATGGTGACACCGCGATCGAGCGTTTCCTCACCAGCGAGTACGACTACGCGAAGGAACTGGCCGAGCGGCGCTCGGCGCGTAACGCCGACTTCGCCCGCAGGGTGCTGGAGACGCACACCGCGGAGTTCGCGCCCGAGGTGCACGCCGCGGCCCGGCGCGCGATGGACGGGACCAGCGCCGACCGGGCCTGGTTCGCCGAGACCGGTTACGCCGAAGCCGAGGCACGTGACCGCGCGGCAAGGGAGCGCTCCGGCGAGCAGCAGGAAGCGCTGGCCGAGGCCGACCGGGCCTACGTCCGCAACCTCGCCGCCGCCGATCCCGGCCCGCAGGTCCGGGCGGCGGCGCAGTGGGCCGTTCGCCCCGCCGCCACCGACAGCGACCTCGTGGAGTTCTTCGCCTACGACTGGGCCAGCGCCGCGCGGCTGGATCTCGAGGCGCACCGCCTGCGCATGGCAGACAACGAGGTGGCCTGGCGAGCCACGGTCAACCGGTTGGTCACCGAGGCGCGGGCTGCGGAACAGGCCGCATCGGAGGCCGCAGGCGAGGCCGAGGAGCAGGCGAGGGCTGCCGCCGCCAGGGCATGGCGCACGGTCGCCGACAACACCGACTCACCCCGTACCGCATGGGCGGAGGCAGGCGAGGTCGCCAGGGAACAGGCGGCGAACTGGCATGCCGTTGCCGAGGCCGCCCGGCAGGCGACCGGGCCCAATTGGGCCGCCGTGGTCGACTTCTCCGCGGAGAACGAACACCAGTGGACCGCCGAGCGGGACACGATCGCCGAGCAGGCGCGATTCTGGAACGGATTGCTGGAACAGGCGCTTGCCGGTGAGCAGCGCATGCTGAACGAGAACTGACAGCTCAGCCGACTCTATTTTCTTTCCTTTCTTTCGGAGGTTAGTGGTGCGCGTATTCGGGCATGCGCGAAGAACCCTCGTCCTGGCCTTGGTGCTCGCCGTGCTGGCGACGCTGGTCAATCCGACCGCTCCCTCGCCGTGGCGGCTCACGGCGGCTGCGGAGACGGCGACACCGGACGCCGATCGGGAGATGCCGGAATCCCAGTACGAAGAATGGGATGGCGAGACCGGGTTACCGGATTTCGATCCGCGGCTACGTCAGCTGGTGGCGGATATCGCCGAGCTGGACGAGGACGTCGAGGTGCGGGAGGCGGCCCAGGCCGCGCTGGACGCGCGCACCGACGCGGCGGTGCTGGAGTTCCTTGAGACGGGGCATCCGGAGGCGAAGGCGCGGGCCGAGGCGCGCAAGGAGGAGACCGCCCGGCGTAACCGCGAGGCCATCGAGGAGATGGCGGGTACCGGCGGACCGTACTTCAACGCCGAGGTGGAGCGGGTGCTCGCCGGGTCGGACTACGACCGGGCGGTGTTCCTGGACTACGGCGCGGATATCGCCAGGGCGCGGGACGAGCAGACCGCGGAGCGGGACGCGGAGCGGATGACCGCGCTGCGGGCGCGGGTGCAGCTGCTGGTGGGCTCGGCCGGGCCGGAGGTGTCCGCGGCGGCCCAGGCGGCGCTGGACGCCGGGACCGACGCGGCGATCGTGGAGTTCCTTGAGACGGGGTACCTGGCTGCGGCCGAGCGGGACGCGGCCGCGCGCGAGGAGTACCTGCGGCAGCAGCGGGAGCGGGAGAAGGCGGCCGAGGAGCTCAGCGAGCTGGCCAAGAAGGCCGAGCGTGCCTCGCAGGCACGCCGGAATCTGCTGTCCGCGCACGGGGACGGGGTGCGGGCGCTGCAACGGGCCGCGAACGCGATGACCCTGGCCTCGAACGAGGCGCGGGAGGCCGCGCAGATCCTGGCCGCGAACGAGGCGGGCGGGCACCACAACGGATCGTTCTCCGAGGTGAAGCGTGAGGTCGAGCGGCAGCTCGGCTATGCGCGTAGCGCGGCCGAGCAGGCGGGCGCCGCTTCCGCGCGGGCGCGGGGTGAGGCGGACATCCTGGTCGAGACCGGGCTGACCTACGGCGCGGACTGGGCGGATATCGCCGAGGGTATGGCCGCCGCGGCACAGGCCGCGGTGGGTGCGGTGCAGACCGCGCAGCACGCGGTGGTGGCCACCGAGGCCACGGACAAGGCCAACGAGGGGCAGGAGAAGGCCGAGGCGCATGCCGAGCAGGCCCGCCGCTGGCGCCGGCACGCCGAGGAGCATGCGGCCTCGGCCGCCTCGCTGGCCGAGGCCGCGCAGGCACAGGCGGTGGCGGCCCGGCATGCGGCGGACCAGGCCAGGCGGGCGCGGATCCAGGCGCAGGAGGCCGAGCAGCGGGCCTGGGCGGCGGCCGAGCGCACCCGGCAGGCCCGGCTGACCGCGGAGGCCGAGCAGCGTAAGGCCGCAGACGCCCGGCAGCGGGCGGAGACCGAGCGGGCCAACGCCGCCGCGGCCCGGCAGCGGGCCCAGCAGCAGGCAGCGGTTGCCGCGAGGGCGCGATCCACCGCCGAGTACAAGGCCAGTATCGCCGCCGGGGCACGGTCTCGTGCCGAGGAGCAGGACCGCATCGCCGGTCAAGCCAAACAGCACGCGCTGTCCGAGGAACGCAGGGCACAGGAGGCGCGGCAGGCGGCGTTCGCGGCCGAGCAGCGGCGGCAGGCCGCGGTGGCAAGGGCGCGGGCGATGGAGGCCACCGCCGCGGCCGCCAAGGGCACCGAGCACGAGGTAGAGGCCGGGCAGGCCGCGATCCGGGCGCGGGGCGAAGCGAACACCGCGGCCACCGCCGCGCAGGAAGCGGGTAGTGCGGCCCAGCTGGCCAGCGGTGCGGCGGCCAGCGCCAGGGCGGCCGCGACCGAGGCGACCCGGGCCGCGGCGCGGGCCAGGGCGGCTGCCAGGGAGGCCGAGGCGGCCGCGGCGCGCGCGGACGCCGCCGCGGACGAGGCCGAGGCACAGGCAGCCGAGACGCATGCGGCGGCTACCGAGGCCAACGCCAAGGCCAAGGAGGCCACCGCCGCCGAGGCGCGGGCGGCCCAGCATGCCCGCAACGCGGCCAATCTGGCGCAGCAGGCCGCCGATGAGGCGATGCGTGCGCTGTGGGCGGCGCAGCGCACCAAGGACGAGGCCGCCGCCGCGGAGGCCGAAGCGGTGTCCGCGGCGACCCAGGCCGGGATCGCGGTGCGGGCGGCCATGTCGGCGCGATCCTCGTCGGAAGGCATCACCGACCCCGCGAACACGGCGATCACCATCGTGGCCCCGTTCACCGGGGAGGACATCGACGCGGACTTCGCCCAGCTGGTTGCCGAGCAGGCCCAGCAGGTCGGCGAGGAGCAGGCCGCGGCGGCGCAGCAGCGTGCCGAGGAAGCCGTGGCCGCCGCACAGGCGGCCCGCCAGGCCGCCGACGAGGCTGCCGAGGAGGTCAAACCGGCCTTCGACGCGGCGGCAAGGGCCGCCGAGTCCGCCTCCGCCGCCGCGGACTCCGCCGCGCAGGCACAGCGGGTCGCCGCGGACGCCGCGGCCGAGGGCGCCAAGGCACGGGAAGCCGCGGCCAGCGCCAACCGCGCCGACGCGCAGGCCCAGGAGGACGCCCGCAAGGCGCGGGCGGCCGCCAACGCCGCCGCAAGGGACGCGGCACTGGCCGGTCGTTCCGCCGACGCCGCCGAGCAGGAGGCCGCCACCGCACGGGCCGCGGCCACCACGGCGGAGCAGGACGCTGCGGCCGCACGAAGCGCCGCCGAACAGGCACAACGCGATGCCGAGGCGGCCAAGGCCGCCGCAGCGAGCGCACAGCAGCACGCGGAGGAAGCCGCCGAAGCCGCCAAGAACGCGCGTGGGCACGCGGCCGAGGCCATCAAGGCAGCCGAACGCGCCGAGGCCGCTGCCCGCGAGGAGGAACGCAGGCGGCGCGAGGAAGCGGCCCAGCAGGCTGGGGATGGCAACGAGCCACGGCTGACGCCACGTGAGGAAGAGCTCCTCATGATGGAAGGCGGGATGGAAGCGGTCCGGGAGTTTCGCGAAGGACTGGCCGCGGCGAACAAGAGCTTCGGCGAGTTTCTCGTGGAGATCGGTGCGGATGTGCTGAAGGGAGTTATCGGTTGGGAAGACGCCAAGCGGTGTTTTGGCGACGGTAACTTCCTGAGCTGTCTGTGGACGGTGGTCGATGCGGCTTCCCTGGTGGCGCTGATCTTCAAGGCTCCGGCCGTCGCCAACGCGATCGGCAAGCTGGCTGGCGGGTTCGTACGTTTTCTTGAGGGTTCCGCAGCGGGGAAACGCATTCTGAAGCAGACCCGGAACTTGGTCAGCAAGATTAAAGCTGCTTGCCGGGCGGGCCTGGTCCCGAACGGCACGGCATCCGCCCAACTCGTGGGGGCAGGAGCAGACCCGGTTTCGGGCCCATCCGCGATCACAACATCCTTCGAGGCGGCTGGCAAGAAGTGCAAGGAGGTATCGCTCGACTTTCCGAGTTATGAGCAAGCACGTAACAAGGCACTCAACCTCCTGGGCAAGGTCGATCCGGCGACACGTGAGCCGTACCGGGGACGGCTGGAATCATTTCCGGAAACGTACGACAAAGTGGTTGGCTTTGAGACTAGGGTCGACGGTGTGTACAAACGGTTTCGATTGGACTGGGATCCCGATAAAGGGCCTCATATCAACATCATGATTGGCCGTGGGTCGAGCGGTGAAAAATGGGCGATAAAATGGCCGGGAACCAAGGAGGAATTCCTGGCTATTCTCGATGGTAACATCTAAGTATGAGTTCTTCGTATGGTAGTCGCCCGCACTTGCTGAACGAGTTGTTGTCCGACGTAGGATCCTCGTCGCGTCCACTCGTCCGTATGCTGGACGGTGCTGCGAACGACGCGTACTACTCGTTGAGCCTCGGTCGCTTCCCGGCTTCAGAGAATAAGTTTGGTGGGATCGAACTGCGGATATCCGAGGTGTTACGCGAACGAGTCGATCTCGACCTGGAAGAATCCGCACGCGAGCTGGCCGGAGCTACGGAAGACTTCGTCGCGTCGGATGCGGAGGTGATCGTTTTCTGGGGAAATCTTATTATCCCCACGGTCGCCATGCCAGGCAGTCTGGCGGCGGCGCACGCGGAACGTCTCATCGAGATAGGAGATGACGTGTGGGTTTTTTCGCCGGTCGACGAGATCTTAATTGAGTACTGGCATAATGGGTCGATCACAGTGGTAAGGGTGCCAGGATAATAGAGCTTCAGGAAATAATCAAAATCGAGTTAGGATTATATATTGTCAGGACTAACAATGAGACGGTGGAGACGTGTTGTCGTCGCGACGGCGATCTGTGCGGTCCCGGCGGGGCTGCTGAGTCCGGTCGCGGCGGCCGATCCGGCGCAGAACGCCCCGGCCAGTCAGCAGGCCGAGGCGGCCGAGGTGCCGGAGGCCACCCTGCAGGACAAGGTCCGGGCGGCCTCGGCGCTGGGGATCGTGGCCGGTGACGACCTGCTGGTGCTCAGCGATCGCAACTTCGTGTTCGAGCTGTGGAACCGGGCCGAGGGCGAGGAGGTACGTGCCTCCGCCGAACTGGCGCTGGGGGACACTGACTCCGACGCCGCCTGCACGGCGTGGATCAAGAACGGAATCCACGAGGCGGTCAAGCGGGACCAGGCCAACGAGCTGCGCGACGCCGAGAAGGCGCGGATCGCGCGTGAGCTCAAGCGCAACGGCGCGATGGTGATCGGGATCGAACCGACGCCGGAGATGCTGGTGCTGAGCTACCGGGACTTCATCTACGAGCTGTGGGAACGCGCCGAGGGTGACCGGGTGAAGGCCGCGGCGCTGGAGGCCTTCGGCGCGGATGAGGCCGCGCAGAAGCGGTTCCTTTCCGAGGGCATCCGCGAGGCGCACGAGCAGGATCAGCTCGACGCGATCGAGGAGGACGAACAGGCCTCCGAGGAGGAGAAGGCCCGGCAGCGTGCCCGCGCCGCCAAGGATCGTGCGATGCGCTCGGTGCTTGGCGTTGTGCCCACTGATGGGATGCTCGACCTCTCCGACGACAACTTCATCCGTGAGGTGTGGGACCGCGCCGAACCGGACACCGAGGTGCAGGCCGCGGCGATCGCGGCGCTGCGCAGCTCGGACCCGGCCGTGTGGAAGCAGTTCATCGAGGTCGGCATCTACGAGGCCGACGAGCGGGACAAGGCCAACGAGTTGCGAGAGCAGGAGGAGGCCGACCGCAAGCGAGTCCTGGAGATCAAGACCTGGGCCGAGAACAGCCTGGTCCACCCTGGCCTGGCGCACGCGGCGCAGACCGCACTGGATGCCGGGCCTGCCGAAGTGTCGCGCTTCCTCCGTTACGGCCAGTACAACAACTTGGTGCAGTCGTTGCGGGCTGATACACGTGGTATGCGTGGCTGGTACATCCGCCACAAGGAGGACGATTCGCCGGTACGGATCCATCCGGGGGAGCCGGTTCCCGCGCAGGGCGTCGGCGCGGACGCCAATTGGCGGGTGCTCAGGGGCCTTGCCGACCCTGACTGCCATTCCTTCGAGGTGGACGGTCGACCAGGCGTGTATCTGACTCACGAAGACCTGCGAGTCAAGGCGTTGCCCAGCGACGGTAGTGACCAGTTCCGCGCGAATGCCACTTGGTGTTCGCGGACTGGCCTGCATGGTGGCGGCGTCAGTCTCGAGGCTTTCAGCGAACCTGGTCGATTCTTGCGGCACATCGATGGGCAGGTGTGGGTCGCGAACGACAGCGGTGAACATTGGTTCGACAAGTCGGCGTACTACGAAGCGGATGCTTCATGGCGGGTCATGGGTGCGAACCCTGTCTCTACCGGGATTCTGCTGCGATGGCTCAATGACACCGCGATTCGGGAACGTCTCGGCGGGCCGCAAGATGTCGAGCAGGCCGACGGCGATGTCCGTTGGCGTGTGTACGAACGTGGCCGGATGTACTGGACCAGCGAGACCGGAGCGAGGCAGATCGCCGCATCGGTTCTGGAGAAGTACTTGGAGCTCGGTGGGCACAAGGGCGGATTCGGGGTTCCGGAAACCGATCATCGGACCACGCCTGACGGTATCGGCCGGTACAACCATTTCAGCAAGTACGACACGTCGATCTATTGGTCCCCGGACACCGGTGCGCACCTGATTCAAGGGGCGATCAGGAAAAAGTGGGCCGACCTTGGCTGGGAGAAAGGCATCCTCGGCTATCCGATCACCGATATGCTGACGGCTTCTGATGGCGTGGGCCGGTACAACGACTTCGACCGCCCGGATGGTGGCTCGATCTACTGGTCCCCGAACAGCGGAGCGCACGCGGTGTGGGGCGAGATCCGCGACAAGTGGTCCGCTCTGGGCCGGGCGACGTCGCGGCTGGGCTACCCGGTGGCCGAGCAGAGCGAGTCCCAGGGCGTGCTGACTCAGCGGTTCCAGGGCGGCCGGATCGAGCACAACAAGGAGACCGGTCAGACCACCGTGCACTACGACTGACCGAACAGGCTGACCGAACCATGTGAACCGGCCCGGCGGCAGTGATCGCCGGGCCGGTTCACGTTCGGGTTGCCGGATCGAAGGGCTGGCGTGTGCTGGATCACAGTGGTATACAAGGTGCTGGATACAGTATACAAATTCACGAGGTGGTCCCATGCGTGGCTCCGGCTTTCCCTCCGTCCCGCACGAGGTACGTGACTTCTATGGCAGGCGGCATCGCGTCGGCGTGAGCGATCGGGAACTGCTCGGGCGGTCCCGGGGCTGGATGCTGTGGGCGGCCTGGGCGGCGATGCTGGTGGCAAGCCTCGGGCAGTACGGCTACGGCGCGCTGATCCCGGTCCTCGGTGAGCTGCACGGTTGGACGGTCACCGAGGCGCTGGCCGTGCTCGCGATCTGGACCTGCTGCCAGAGCCTCACCGTGTATCCCGTGGCCCGGCTGCGACACCGGTTGCGGCTGGCGCCGGTCGTGCCGATGGCGGCGGGTGCGGTGCTCACCGCGAACGGCCTGATCACTCTCGGCGCCTCGGGCAGCTTCCTGGTGGCGCTGCTGAACCACGCCGTGCTCGGCGGCCTCGGGGCCGGGCTGATCTACGGGACGGCGCTCGGTGTCGTCGCCCAGTGGTACCCGGAGCGACCGGCGCGGACCTCGTTCGTGAGCGGGGCGTTCGCCTACGGCGCGATTCCGTTCCTCGTGCTGGCTGGCTGGCTCGCCGGCACGGGCGGGGTCGACCTGCTGCTCGTGCTGTCCGGGGGAGCGGTGCTGCTGGTGGCCGGTGCGGCCGCCGCCGTGCTGCGCGATCCGCCGGAGGGCTGGTGGCCCGCGCATATCGACCCGCGACGGTGGGCGGTCGACAAATCGATCAACCCCGGCCTGCGGAACAACAAGCCCGCAGTGCGCCGGTATGCGCCCGGCGAGGTACTGCGCACCCGGATGTCCGCCCTGCTCTATCTCGCGGTGGCCTGTGCCGCCGCGGTCTCCCTGTTCGACCTTGCCTACCTGGCGCTGCTGGCCACGCGGGACGGCGCGGGGCCGGCGATGGCGGCCGCCGCCGTCGGGGTGCTGGCAGGCGCGAGCGGGCTGGCGCGGCTGGCCGCAGGCTGGGCGGGGGACCGGTTGGGCCGAACTCGGCTGGTGCGGCGGGCACTGGCGGCGGGGGCCGCGGCCCAGCTGGTGCTGCTGTTCGCCGGGTTGCACGGCCTGTGGTGGCTGCTGCTGGCCGGTGCCTTCGTGGCGGGCGCGAGCGCGGGTACCTGCTATGCGGTGCTGCCCGGTCTGGCCGAGGCGCATTTCGGTGAGCACCCGGGTTTGCCCATCTTCAGCCTGTTCTACGGGGCGAAGGCTTCCGGTGGCCTGATCGGCATCGGCCTGGCGATGATCTTCGCCTACCCCGCGGGAACGGTCATGGCCCTCCCGATCGTGGCGGTGCTGAGCCTGGTCGGCGCGGTACTCGTCCGGACGCTCCGGCGGCCGGGGATGCCGACCGTGCTGCCGCCATCACCCTCTTTCTAGGCTGTGTTGAAGAAGGCGCGCGGTCGCCGAACCCGTCTACGACAGCTCATCCCGCACCACCCGCTCGACAGCGGCGAGCGCGGCCGTGATGTTCTCGGTGGAATTGGCGTAGGAGAACCGGATGTACCCCTCGCCGTACCCGCCGAACGCGGTCCCCGGAGTGACCGCTACCCCGGCCCGTTCCAGCAACAGATCGGACAGCTCCGCGGCCGTCCGCCCGAGTTCGGTGATGTTGGCGAAGGCGTAGAACGCACCGCCGGGGCGTACGCAGGAGACCCCGGGAATGGCGTTCAGGCCGGAGGTGATCACCTCGCACCGCTCGGCGAATGCCGACCGCATCCGTTCCACCTCCTCCCATGGTCCGGTCAACGCCGCGATCGCTGCATGCTGGCTGAAGGCCGAGGTGCAGGACACGGAGTTGATCGCGAGCCTGGTGACCGGTTCCACCAGCGGCGTGGGGAACACCCCGAATCCCAGGCGCCAGCCGGTCATCGCGAAGGTCTTCGACCAGCCGTCGAGCAGGATGGTCCGCTCGGCCATCCCCGGGACGTCGAGCACGCTGTGCTGCTCACCGCCATAACGAAGTGCCCAGTACACCTCGTCGGAGAGGACGAGCAGGTCACGTCGGAGCGCGATCTCGGCGATGGCCTCGACCTGCTCCTTGGTCAGTGAACTGCCACAGGGGTTGTGCGGGGAGTTCAGGATCAGCAGTTTCGTGCGGTCGGTGACGAGCGAGTCCAGCTCACCGGGGTCGATGGTGAAGCCATTGGACTCGCGCAGCGGTACCGCGACCGGTGTGGCGCCTGCGAAGCGGGTTATCGAGGCATACATGGGAAACCCCGGATCGGGGTACAGCACCTCGTCGCCCTCCTCGCACAGCGCGAGGATGGTGAAGAACATGATCGGCTTGGCGCCGGGGGTCACCACCACCTGTTCGGGCGAGGCCGCCAGCCTTTCGTTGCGGGTCAGGAAGTCGGTGACCGCGTTCCGCAGTTCCGGAATACCGGGAGCGGGAACGTAGTGGGTGTGTCCCTCGCTCAATGCCTGCTGCGCGGCCGCGACGATATGGCCCGGCGTATCGAAATCAGGTTCCCCGATCTCCAGGTGAATGATCTCCCTGCCGTCCTTTTCCAGTGCCTTTGCCTTGGCCAGTACCTCGAAGGCCGACTCCGTTCCGAGGCGGTTCATCCGACGGGCGAGCTGCATTGCCGCTCCTTCACGCCACCGTGGTCCGGGGATCTCCCGTACCCGGATTCCAGTCTCACCGTGGGCGTGACGGTCAGCAATCCGTGCCGTCGGGGTGCCGATCCGGGATATACCTAGTGGTCGCGGTGAGCCGTTCGGCTCTTGTAGAGCTCGCGGGCGTGTTCGGCGGTTTCGGTGGGGGTTTTGCCGACTTTGACGCCTGCGGTTTCGAGGGCTTGTTTTTTGGCTTGGGCGGTGCCGCTGGAGCCGGAGACGATGGCGCCGGCGTGGCCCATGGTTTTGCCTTCGGGGGCGGTGAAGCCGGCGACGTAGCCGACGACGGGTTTGCTGATGTGGTGGTGGATGTAGTCGGCGGCGCGTTCTTCGGCGTCGCCGCCGATTTCGCCGATCATGACGATGACGTCGGTGTCGGGGTCGGCTTCGAAGGCGGCCAGGGCGTCGATGTGGGTGGTGCCGATGATGGGGTCGCCGCCGATGCCGATGGCGGTGGAGAACCCGATGTCCCGCAGTTCGTACATCATCTGATAGGTCAGGGTGCCCGATTTGGAGACGAGGCCGATGCGGCCGGTGTCGGTGATGGTGGCGGGGATGATGCCGGCGTTGGACTGTCCGGGGGAGATGATCCCGGGGCAGTTGGGGCCGATGATGCGGGTGCGGTTGCCGGTGGCCACGGCGTGGGCCCAGAAGGCGGCCGCGTCGTGCACGGGGATGCCCTCGGTGATGACCACGGCCAGCCCGATGCCCGCGTCGATGGCCTCGATCACGGCGTCCTTGGCGAACTTCGGCGGCACGAAGATCACGCTGACGTCGGCGCCGGTGGCGGCCATGGCCTCGGCCACCGTGCCGTACACGGTCAGCTCCTGGTCGTGGATGGTCACACTCTGCCCGGCCTTGCGGGCGTTGACCCCGCCCACGATCGTGGTGCCGGAGGCCAGCATCTTGGTGGCGTGCTTCATGCCCTCCGACCCGGTCAGGCCCTGCACGATCACCTTGCTGTCACTGTTGAGAAAAATCGCCATGGTGCTCAGGCTCCTGCCGCTGCCAGCTCGGCGGCCTTGTCCGCCGCGTTGTCCATCGTGTCCACCACCGTGACCAGCGGGTGGTTCGCCTCGGCCAGGATCGCCCGGCCCTGCTCGACATTGTTGCCGTCCAGCCGCACCACCAGCGGCTTGGCGGCCTCGTCCCCGAGGATCCGCAGCGCTTCCACGATCCCGGTGGCGACCGCGTCACAGGCGGTGATCCCGCCGAACACGTTCACGAACACACTGCGCACATCCGGATCACCCAGGATCACATCCAGCCCCGCGGCCATCACCTCCGCCGAGGCGCCACCCCCGATATCCAGGAAGTTCGCCGGCCTGACCCCACCATGCCGCTCACCCGCGTAAGCAACCACATCCAGGGTGGACATCACCAGCCCGGCACCATTCCCGATGATCCCGACCTGCCCGTCCAGCTTCACATAGTTCAGGTCCTTGGCCTTGGCCTTGGCCTCCAGCGGGTCCTCCGCCCGCTCATCCACCAGCCCCGCATGCCCGGGCTGCCGGAACGCGGCATTGTCATCCACGGTGACCTTGCCATCCAGCGCGATGATCCGATCCTGCGGATCCCGCACCAGCGGATTCACCTCCACCAACGTGGCATCCTCGGCCACGAACGTCTCCCACAGCCGCACCACCACCTCGGCGGCCGCCTCCTGAACCACCTCCGGGAACCGCGCCAACCGCACGATCTCCCGCGCCCGCTCCAGATCCACCCCGGCCAGCGGATCCACCGGCACCCGCGCCAGCGCCTCCGGACGCTCAACAGCCAACTGCTCGATCTCCACCCCACCCTCAGCCGAGGCCATCGCCAAAAACGTCCGATTCGCCCGATCCAACAGGAACGAGAAGTAATACTCCTCCGCGATCTCCGACGCCTCAGCCACCAGCACCCGATACACCCGGTGCCCCTTGATATCCATCCCCAAAATCCCCGCAGCCCTCGCCTCAGCCTCCCCAGGATCCCCAGCCAGCTTCACCCCACCGGCCTTACCCCGACCCCCGGTCTTCACCTGAGCCTTCACCACCACCGGACCACCAACCCCCTCGGCCACAACCCGAGCCTGCTCGGCAGTCTCCGCCACAGAACCCGGCAACACCGGCACTCCATGGGCAGCGAAGAGATCCTTCGCCTGATACTCGTAGAGGTCCATATAGCCTAGTGTAGACTGTATGCAGTATGGAGTCCATGGCGACTACCCAGAAGGGTGAACAATTACGAGGGGTGGTGGACATCACCCGAAGTGCACATTCCGTACAATGAGTTCATTGTATGCTGTAGGCAGTCGACGCAGTGGTCGACTGGACTTCGTTCCCGGCAGAGCCGGGTCCCGTCGCGAGTTCTTGGAGTTCGCAATGCCCCCGAGTGAGTTGCCACAGGATATGTCGGCACACCGGATCAACCGGCCTGCTCCCTTGCGTGAGCGCGTCTACCAGGCGATACAGGAGATGATCATCTCTCGTCAGCTCGCCCCGGGGCAGCATCTGGTGGAGAGCGAGCTGGCGGAGACGCTGGGCGTGTCCCGCCAGCCGATCCGTGAGGCCCTGCAGCTGCTGAACTCGGAGGGATGGGTGGACCTGCGGCCAGGCTATGGGGCCTTCGTCCACGCGCCCACCGATGCCGAGGTCGACGAGCTGCTGGCGGTGCGCTCCGTGCTCGAAGGGGAGTCGGCGCGCCTGGCGGCGCAGCAGGCGGGTTCCGAAGGGGTGCGGCTGTTGAAGGAGATCTGTACCCGGGGCGAGGCCGCGGTGGCTGACGACGACGTCGACGCCATGGTGGCGGCCAACGCCGAGCTGCACCGGGCGGTCACCGAACTGTCCGGAAACGGGGTCCTGATCGACTTCGTGAACCAGGTCGATCGCAGGGTGCGCTGGTACTACACCCCGATTGCCCGTCATCGTGGTCAGGCGTCCTGGGAAGAGCACGAGAAGCTGGTCGAGGCCATCGAGCGGGGCGACTCCGAAGCGGCGGCGCAGACCATGCGCGAGCACACCGAGCGAACCCGGCAGTCCTACCTCGAGCAGCGGGCGAACCGCGCTGCCGAGGAACAGCCTGCGCAGGTCCGCACCCGGCGCAGGCGTATCGGCCCGCAAGCGTAAGTATCCCGGCATTTTCGCCGGCGCCGAGTGGCGGCGCCCGGCTACCCGGTGATGTCCTGAACATGGTTGTGCCTGAAGAAAGGGAGGTGACAGCGAAATGCGTACCTGGAGTGAGTTCCGTGCCTGGCTGACCCGCGCGCCGCGGGGTGCCAGTGCCGACGGCAGAAGGCTCGGCCTCGGCCTCGCCACCGCGCTGGAACAACAGCGGCGGAATCCCACCGCGGATGTCGAGGACTTCCTGCGCAGGCGGGCCCGCGAGAACCGCGGTGACGTTCACACGACCGCATCGTCCTGATCCCGATCGCGGCCGCGCTCGCGCCGGCCCTTCACCAGGCTCGCCACGGTGGTGATGGCGAGGGTTCCGAGGATCACGGCAAGGGAGCCGAGGATCGGAATCTCCGGCGCCCAGCCCACACCATCGTGGTGCAGGGCCTCGAGGATCAGCTTGACGCCGATGAAGCCCAGTACCACGGCGAGGCCGATGCTGAGGTACACCAGCCGGTCCAGCAGCCCGCCGATCAGGAAGAACAGTTGCCGCAGGCCCATCAAGGCGAAGGCGTTCGCGGTGAAGACCAGGTAGGGCTCCTTGGTCAATCCGAAGATCGCCGGAATGGAGTCCAGCGCGAACAACAGGTCCGTAGTGCCGATCGCCACCATCACAATCAGCATCGGGGTCACCACACGGCGTCCGTCCAGCTTCGTGACCAGCGAGGTGCCGTGGTAGGTCTCGGTGGCGGGTAACACCCGTTTGACGGTGCGGAGCACGGCGTTCTCCGAGAACTCCTCCTCCTCGGAGTCCTTGTGCCGGATCAGCTTCCACGCGGTGTAGATGAGGAAGGCACCGAAAAGGTAGAACAGCCAGTCGAACCGGGCGATCGCCTGCGCGCCGATCGCGATGAAGGCGCCGCGCATCAGCAGCGCCAGCACGATACCGATCAGCAGCACCTGCTGCCGGTAGACCCGCGGTACCGTGAAGGTGCTCATGATGATCACGAAAACGAACAGGTTGTCCACCGACAGCGAGTACTCGGTGATCCAGCCTGCGAAGAACTCGCCGCCGCGCCGGGCTCCCGCGGTGAGCAGCACGCCGAGTCCGAACAGGACGGCCAGGCTCACGTAACCGCATACCCAGGCGGTGCACTCCCGCATCGACGGCTCCCGCGGTTTGCGGGAGACCAGATAGAAGTCGAAACCGATGACGGCGCACAGGCCGGCGACGGTGGCCAGCCACAACCAGACGGGAACGTTCATGCTCACCTCGGCAGGATCGGGTCACCACGCGCCCGGCTCCGGGCGCGTGGTGACGGGGGACGGTGGGCAGGTGGTCAGGAGACCTTCGCGCGCCGCCTGGCCTGCTTCGCGTCGTGCAGTGCCTTGGCGTGTGCGGCGTAGGCCGCCAGGATCCGCTCGGCGTACGGGTTGTGCGGGGCGATCCGCAACCACCACCGGGGCGCGATCCGCTCGTGTAGCCAGAGGAACCCGATTGCGAAGCCGGCGCTTACCAGGCCCTGGTAGGCGAGGAAACCGAGCAGGTCGGGTGGCAGCTCGGGGCGCCCGGTCAGCACGAGGTGCGTGAGCAGCTCGTGCGCGAGCCTGGCCAGCGGGAAACCCACCAGCCAGAACAACGCCGCCGGCGCGAAGCCGCCGAGCCGGACCCTGCCGTAGGCGATCAGCAGTCCGTAGCCTCCGCCGAGCAGTGCGAGCGGGACACCGAGTGACAGGGCGGTGACCAGCGCCCACCCGGTGGGCTGGCCGACGAGCGCGGCCAGCCCACCGGCCGCCACCCCGGCGACCAGACCGACGGTGCCACCGGGCAGTGCGAGTTCGGCGTTGCGGCGCAACCGGGTCTGCTGCGGTCGTGTGCTGTGCATGGTCACCTCAACTCACCACGACGCCGAACCGGACCAGGCTGTAGAACAGCATGCCGAGGTAGAACACCGCGCCGAAGCCGATGATCACGTTGGCCCACCACCTCGGCCGGATCGGTTTCGGCAACATCCGGTTGTTCACCAGCAGCAGCACGACGCAGTACGCGCCCATCGCAAAGGTGGAAAGGAACGCCAGGATGTCCAGCACGCCGCTCGGCCCGTCGGCAGGCCCGAACAACAGGATCAGGATGCCGAAGACGATCACGCCCCAGAGGAACCCTGCGTAGAGGTGCGACATCTTGAACTTGCGTGCGCCGGGCACGAAGAAGTACGTCATGTCCGCCTGCCCGCGGGAGAAGGAGTCGAACAGCCCGAGAGTGGCGTTGATCCCGATCAGCGCGATGAACCCGAAGAACACCCCGCCGAGCACCGGACCGCCGACCGAGGCGAACGCGTCCGACATCGCACCCAGCGCGGCGTCCCGGTCGCCGCCCTCGATCAGTGCCTTGACGTTCGGGTTCTCCCGGTTCGCCGCCTGGGCGAGCACGGTGAACGAGACCGTCACCAGCATCGTGATTCCCCAGAACAGCAGCAGCGCGTCGAAGGTGACCCAGCGGCGCCAGCCCCGCCACTTGGCCATCTCCTTGGGGTCCTCGGTGTCGAACATGAAACCGCGGGAGGGCATCGCCTCTTCCTCACCGGCGTGCCGCAGCCCGCGCACCCGTGGAATGTGCGCACCCATCCCGGCACCGCTGTCCCGCAGGTGCAGGGTGTACCACATCTGCTGCATGCCGGAGGGGCCGGCGAAGGCGACGGAACCGACCAGGATCGGGAACCACGCGCTGGACAATGCCTCGGAAGGGAAGTATCCGAAGTGGAACATGCCGCTGAGCGTGCTCGCCAGGTCGCCCCAGCTGCCGACCAGCGAGGCGACCACCGCGGTGCCGACCACGAGCGTCCCGATCAGGATGGACAGCACGTTCTCCAGCAGGTTGTAGATCACCCTGGCCAGGCTGAACACGATGCCGACCAGAACCAGCCCGACACAGGCACTGACCACCCAGGGGATACCGGTGATCTCCTCCAGCGCGGCGGCTCCCGCGGATAGGTGGCCTGGCCAGATATAGACCAGTATCGCCACCACGAAGAAGAACCACATGATCGGTTTGAACACCCTCGCCGCGCCGGTGAAGATGCTCTCCCCGGTGGCCATCGCGTAACGCGCCATCTCCAGCATCACGAAGGCCTGGAGGGTCACGCCGACGAGGAACAACCAGCGGATCTCGGGGCCGAAGACCAGCACGAGTCTCGGCCACATGTAGGACTCGCCCATCCCGACACCCAGCGCGACCAGGAAGACCGTGGGGCCGAGCAGGTGAATGGCGGGCGGGGCCTCGGGAAGTTTACGGATGGGCATCGGGTCGAGCCGGCCCGCTCGCCACACCCGTGCGGACTCGTCCTTGTCCGGCGCTACCCCGGTGGCCGCGTCGTTCTCGGAACCACTTCTGGACGAGCCCGCGGCAGGGGCGTTCGAGGAATCCACCATTGGACCTCCTGATCGTAGGACTCATGCATGTGCGCGTGGGGACCCCTACGTCTCGCGTTCTTCCTCGCCGGCGGGCGGGCCGGCCGCTGGGAGCAGCCGGTTTCTCAGCCGCCGAGCAGCCCGGCCGAGCGGGCCCACTGGTACTTCGCGCCGAGCACGGCCACCGGTCGTTCCGTGGTGTACGGGTAGGCCACGATCCCGTGGTCGAACAGGTACTCGCAGGCCTTCTCCACCTCGGTGTCCCCGGCGAGCGAGGCGACAACCGGCTTGTCGATTCCCTGCGCCCGCGCCTGTTCGACGACCCTGGCGGTCAGCTCGGCGAACACCATCGGCGGGGTGACGATCGTGTGCCAGTACCCGAGGATCAGGGCATGGATCCGTGGGTCCTCCAGCCCCAACCGGATCGTCGCCTCGTAGGTCGACGGCGGCTCCCCGCCGGTGATGTCGATCGGGTTGCCCGCCGCGCCGAACGGCGGGATGAACCGCCGGAACGACTCGTCCAGATCCGGCGGTATGTCCATCAGGGACAGGCCGTTGTCCACGCAGGCGTCGGAGAGCAGTACCCCGGAGCCACCCGCTCCGGTGATGATCACGACGTTCTCACCCTGCGGGGTGGGCAGCATCGGCAGGCCCCTGGCGTACTCGAGCATCTCGTTCAGGCCGGGCGCGCGGACCACCCCGGCCTGGCGCAGGATGTCGTCGTACACCCGGTCATCACCGGCCAGCGCGCCGGTATGCGAGCCGGCCGCCCGTGCCCCCAGCGCGGTTCGGCCAGCCTTCAGCACCACCACCGGCTTCTTCTTCGTGATCCGCTTGGCCGCGTCGACGAAGGCCCTGCCGTCCTTGAGGTCCTCAAGGTGCATCGCCACGCACTGGGTGTTCTCATCCTGCTCGAAGTAGGTGAGCAGGTCATCTTCGTCCACATCGGACTTATTGCCGAGCCCCACGATGGCCGAGACGCCCATCTTGGTGGTGCGGCTGAAGCCGAGAATCGCCATCCCGATGCCACCGCTCTGCGAGGTCAGTGCCACTCCGCCGCGCACATCGTACGGTGTGCAGAAGGTCGCGCACAGGTTCTGCGGTGTGTAGTAGTAGCCATAGATGTTCGGGCCGAGCAGCCTGGTCCCGTTCCTGCGGGCGATCTCCACCACCCGGTGCTGCAGTTCCACATCGCCGGTCTCGGCGAACCCGGAAGGGATCAGCACCGCGGCAGGCACCCCCTTCTGCCCGCAGGCCTCCAGGGTGTCCGGCACGAACTTCGCCGGCACGGCGAACACCGCCACGTCCACCTCCCCTGGCACCTCGGCGATGGAGGGGTATGCCTTGCGGCCGAGAATGTCGTCGGCCTTGGGGTTGATCGGGTAGATCTCGCCCGCGTACCCGCCGTTGATCAGGTTCTTCAGCACCGAGTTGCCGATCTTGCCCTCCTCGGCGGACGCCCCGATGACCGCCACCGAGCGGGGGTTCATCATGCGGTCCAGCACCCGCAGGATCTCCTCCCGTGAGTAGCGCACCGGCTGGACGATCTCGCCGGTCTCGACCAGGATCCGGATGTCGGCCGCGCTCGCTCCGCCCGCCGTGGCGAACACCGGGTTCAGGTCGATCTCCTTGATCTCCGGGAAGTCGGTGACCAGCTCCGACACCGTGCGGACCAGCTCGGCCAGCGCGTCGAGGTCGACCGGGTCGGCACCACGGGCCCCGCGTAGCACCTCGGCGGCCTCGATGTCCTCCACCATGGCCCGCGCCTCCTCGGGCTGGAGTGGGGCGAGCCGGAAGGTGACGTCCTTGAGTACCTCGACCAGCACCCCGCCGAGCCCGAAGACCACGATCTTGCCAAAGGTGGGATCGGTGGTGGCGCCGATGATGACCTCTTGGCCATCGCCGAGCAGTTGCTGCACCTGGACCCCGGTGATCGTGGCCGCGGAGTCGTAGTGCCGGGCGTTCGCCACGATCGTCTCGAAGGCCTCGCGGGCCGCTGCCGCGCCCTCGACCCCGACGAGCACGCCGCCCGCCTCGGTCTTGTGCAGGATCTCCGGGGACACGATCTTGCAGGCCACCGGTCCGCCGATCTCCTCGGCAAGGCCTGCCGCCTCCTCCGCCGTGGTGGCCAGCCCCTCGGCCGGGGTGGGGATGCCGTAGGCCTGGCAGATCCGCCTGCCCTCGGGGGCGGTCAGGGCCTGCCTTCCCTCGGCGCGGGCCTGGTCGAGGACCGCCCGTACGGCGGCGGTGTCACTGTTGTCCGCGGTCATCGATCAGATCACTCCGTTCGCTTCGAGCTCCGCGAGCCTGCCGGGGGCGAGGCCGAGCTCATGCAGGTAGACGTCCTCGTTGTGCTCGCCGAGCAGCGGGGATGGCGTGACGTCGACCGAGGATTCGGACAGCTTGATCGGGCATCCCACCGTGGCGAACTCGCCGCGCTCGGGGTGCGGGACCCGCACGACCATCTCGTTGGCGGCCAGCGACTCGTCCTCGATGATCTCCTTGGTGGACAGGATCGGACCGCACGGGATGTTGTGCTCGTTGAGCTTCGCCAGCACCTCCCACTTGCCGTGCCCGCTGCTCCACTCCTCGATCATCTGAAACATCTTGTCCAGTTTGGATAGTCGGGCCTCCGGGGTGTTCCACTCCGGGTCGTCGGCGAGCTCCGGCCTGCCGATCAGCCTGCTGATCGGCTCCCAGCCCGCGGGCTGGACGATCACGTAGATGTAGTCGTTGGGTCCGCCCGGCGCACACCTGACCGCCCAGCCCGGTTGACCGCCACCCGAGGCATTGCCGGAACGCGGGACCTCCTCGCCGAACTCCTCGTTCGGGTACTCCGCGAGCGGCCCGTGGGTGAGCCGTTGCTGGTCGCGCAGCTTCACCCGGCAGAGGTTGAGCACCGCGTGCTGCATGGCCACCGTGACCCGCTGGCCCTTGCCGGTGTGCTCGCGCTGGTACAGCGCCGCGAGGATGCCGGCCACGGTGTGGATGCCGGTGCCGGAGTCCCCGATCTGGGCGCCGGTTGCCAGCGGGGGGCCATCCTCGAAACCGGTTGTGCTCATCGAGCCGCCCATCGCCTGTGCCACCACCTCGTAGGCCTTGAAATGGGTGTACGGCCCCTCGCCGAAACCCTTGATCGAGGCGTAGATCAGTCGCGGGTTGATCTCCTGCAGCCGCTCCCAGCTGAAGCCCATCCGGTCCACCGCGCCGGGACCGAAGTTCTCGGCCAGGATGTCGAACCGGGAGACCAGCTCGGTGAACAGTTCCTTGCCCCGGTCGCTCTTCATGTTCAGCGTGATGCTGCGCTTGTTGCAGTTCAGCATCGTGAAGTAGAGACTGTCCACATCGGGCAGATCGCGCAGCTGCTTGCGGGTGATGTCCCCGGTGGGCGCCTCCAGTTTGACCACATCCGCGCCCAGCCAGGCCAGGATCTGCGTGCAGGACGGCCCGGACTGGACATGCGTCATGTCGAGAACACGAACACCCTCGAGTGCCTTTCGCATGGCGGTTCTCCCCTCGAGCCGTTACTTGTACATGGTCTGGTTCATCGTTCCCGGGGCGTAGACCTCGGGATCGACCCAGACGTTGATCAGGGACGGTTTGCCGGACTCGCGGGCCCGTTCCAGCGCGGGCCGGATGCCGGCGGGATCGGTCACTTCCTCGCCGTAGCCGCCCAGCATCCGGGCGAACTCGCCGTAGGGGACATCGCCGAGGGTGTTGCCCACCCTGCCGCGGTCCGCGCCGTACTTCTGGATCTGCCCGTAGCGGATCTGGTTCATCGAGGAGTTGTTGCCGATGATGCCGATGAACGGAAGGTTGAACCGCACCAGCGTCTCGAAGTCCCAGCCGGTGAGGCTGAACGCCCCGTCACCGAACAGGCAGACGATCTCCTTCTCCGGCCTGGCGTACTTGGCGGCCAGCACGAAGGGGACACCGACCCCGAGTGTCCCGAGTGGACCGGGATCCATCCAGTGACCCGGCGCCTTCGGTTGCACCACCTGACCGGAGAAGGTCACGATGTCCCCGCCGTCCCCGACGTAGATCGAGTCGGGGGTGAGGAACTCGTTGATCTCGTGCACCAGCCGGTACGGGTCGATCGGGGAGGAGCCGGACAGCTGCCGGGGCAGCCGCTTCTCGTAGGCCTGGGTCTCCACCCCGCGCAGTTCGTCCAGCCAAGCCTTGCGCGCCACGGCACCGTTGTCCACCCGGCCGGAGGCGGCCTGGGTCACCGCGGACAGCACCAGTCCGGCGTCGCCAACGATGCCGAGGTCGATGTCCCGGTTCTTGCCCACCGTGCGGTAGTCGAGGTCGACCTGCACCACCGTGGCCGCGCTGGAGAGCCTGCGACCGTAGCCCATCCGGAAGTCGAAGGGGGTGCCGACGATGATGATCAGGTCCGAGTTCTGGAAGGCATACCTGCGCGCGAGTTGCAGGTGATGCGGGTCCCCTGGGGCGAGGGTTCCGCGGCCCGAGCCGTTCATGAAGGCGGGCACGTTGAGTTTGCGGACGAACTCGATGGCGGCCTCGGTGCCCCGGCAGGTCCACACCTGGCTGCCCAGCAGCACGCAAGGCTTCTCCGCCTGCACCACCAGATCGGCCAGCCGCTCGATTGCCTCCGGGTCACCCGCACTGCGGGTCGAGGCACGGTAGTGCCCTGCTGCGGGCACCCGTGCCGACGCGGCCGGTACCTCCGCGTCCAGCACGTCCCGCGGGATCTCCAGGAAGGAGGGACCCGGCGCACCGTGGTAGCACTCCCGGAAGGCCATCGACACGAGGTCCGCGACCCGCTCGGTGGCGGGCACCGTGGCGGCGAACTTGGTGATCGGGTTCATCATGTCCACATGCGGCAGGTCCTGTAGCGAGCCCATCTTGTGCTGGGTCAGGGCCCCCTGCCCGCCGATCAGCAACATCGGGCTTTCCGCGCGCAGCGCGTTCGCCACCCCGGTGACCGCGTCCGTGGTGCCAGGGCCCGCGGTGACCACGGCGCAGCCGGGCCTGCCGGTGATCCGCGCGTAGCCATCGGCCGCATGCGCCGCCACCTGCTCGTGCCGTACGTCGATCACGTCGATGCCTTCGTCGACGCAGCCGTCGTAGATGTCGATGATGTGCCCGCCGCAGAGGGTGAAGACGACCTCGACGCCCTCGGCCTTCAGTGCCTTCGCCACCAGGTGGCCGCCGGAGATCAGCTCTGGTTCGCCGTCGACTGCCATGTGCGTCCTCATCTCCTCACGCATTGTGGCTACCGAATACTGCATACGATATGTACTTATACTGCTCCGCCCTTGCCCGCTTGTCCAGGGGTGATCTTCGAAGAGTCGGTTTCCTCAGTCGCGCCAGTCGATTCCGCGCCACCGTGCGGCCAGTGCGGTGAGCCGCCGGGCGGCGTCCGCGGGCGGCAGCCCGCGCCCGACCGCGAGGCCGAACAGGTATGCGGTCACCGGCGCGGCCGGGGCGGAGACCGCCCGGCTCGCGTGCCGCGCGATATCCGCGATCAGCATGCGGTCGGGCTCCTCGGTCAGCCCGAGGTCGGAGCATGCCGCCGAGGTCCATTCCGCGAGTGCGTTCATCCTGTCCTCCCGCTGCGAACGGCATCGGCGGCATTGACCGAATAGTCTCATACTGTATACTGAATACATCAAGCCACGCAAGACGTGGCACAAGGGGGCCGTTGAACGCACAGGGACGGAGCTGCCGTGAGAGTCGCTGTTCTCGGTGCCGGCGCCATCGGTGCCTATGTCGGCGCCAGCCTCTGTCGCGCGGGAGTCGAGGTCTTCCTCATCGCGCGTGGCGCACATCTACAGGCGATCCGCGAGTCGGGCGTGCGGGTGCACAGCCCACGTGGTGACTTCGAAAGCAGGCCGCTGGCCACCGACGACCCGCACGAGGTCGGTCCGGTGGACCATGTCTTCCTCGGTCTGAAAGCCAACCAGTACGCGCAGGCGGGGCCGCTGGTCGCGCCGCTGTTGCACGAGCGGACCACGCTCATCGCGGCGCAGAACGGGATCCCGTGGTGGTACTTCCATCAGCTGCCCGGCCCGTTCCAGGGGCGCAGGGTGGAAAGTGTGGACCCGGGCGGTGTGGTGAGCGCCGCGCTGCCGCTGCACCGGGCGATCGGCTGCGTGGTGTACGCCGCGACCGAGATCGTCGCGCCGGGGCAGATCCGGCACCTCGAGGGCACCCGGCTGTCCATTGGGGAACCGGACGGCACCGACTCCGCGCGCTGCAACGAGTTCGCTGACGCCATGGTCGCCGGAGGTCTGAAGTGCCCGGTCGAGCCGGACCTGCGCCGGGACATCTGGATCAAGCTGATGGGCAATATCGCCTTCAACCCGATCAGCGCGCTCACCAGGGCCACCATGGCCGGCATCTGCCGGCACGGCGGTACCAGGGAGCTCGTGGTGGACATGATGCGGGAAACGCTCGCGGTGGCGGCGGCATTCGACGTGCACCCGGACGTCTCGATCGAGCGGCGGCTGGCCGGTGCGGAGCGGGTCGGCGAGCACAAGACATCCACCCTGCAGTCCCTGGAACGTGGGAAGCCGCTCGAACTCGAGGCCATCCTCGCCGCCGTGGTCGAACTGGCCGGCCTGACCGGGGTCCCGGTGCCCACGCTGCGCGTGGTGAACGCGCTGGCCGGCTTGCTCGAGGACGGCAACACCGGAGGTTGAACCGAGCGATGGGGAGGAACCGATGACCTTGGTAGGCAAGCCCGGCACCTCGTGGGCTGAGGTGTACGGCCGCGCTCGGGCGGTCGCTCCGGAGGCGTTCGACTCCGAGCGGCTGTTCAACTACTGGGGCGGACGGTGGCGTGCGGAAGGGACCCCGGGCCAGGCCACCTCACCGCTGGACCGGCGCGCCATCCCCGGCCCGCCGAAACTGTCCGCGCCGGACGCGACCAGGGCGGTGCGGGCCGGCCTGAACGAGCACCGCACCTGGTCCACGGCCTCGCTCGCGGAACGCAGGCAGCGAGTGCTTGCCGCCGTGGACGAACTCGCCGCACAGCGCGACCTGCTCGCCCTGCTGCTGGTCTGGGAGATCGGCAAGACCTGGAAGTCGGCGACCGCGGACGTGGACCGGTGCCTGGACGGGGTCCGGTGGTACTGCGCGGAGATCGACGGCATGCTCGCCGGGCGCAGGCCACTGGAGGGGCCGGTCAGCAACATCGCCAGCTGGAACTACCCGATGAGCGTGCTGATGCACGCCATGCTGGTGCAGGTACTCGCGGGCAATGCGGCGATCGCGAAGGCGCCGACGGACGGGGGCGTGCACTGCCTGACCCTGGCCACCGCGCTGGCCGCCCGGCACGGGCTGCCGTTGACGCTGGTCAGCGGCAACGGGTCGGAGCTGTCCGATGCGCTGGTGCGCTCCCCGATGATCGGCTGCCTTTCCTTCGTCGGCGGCCGCGGCACCGGCGGTGCGGTCGCCGCCAACCTCGTCGACTCCGGCAAGCGGCACATCCTGGAGCAGGAAGGGCTGAACTGCTGGGGCGTGTGGGAGTTCAGCGACTGGCCCGCGCTGGCGGCGCACATTCGTACCTCTTTCGAGTACGGCAAGCAGCGGTGCACCGCGTATCCGCGCTATGTCGTGCAGCGCAGCCTTTTCGACGAGTTCCTCGCCGCCTACCTGCCCGCGGTGCAGGGCCTGTCCTTCGGCCATCCGCTCGCGGTGGCCGCGCCAGAAGATCCGTTGCCCGCGCTCGACTTCGGGCCGTTGATCAGCGATACCAAGGCGAAGGAACTGCGGGACACGGTGGACGAGGCGATCGGCAGGGGCGGGGTGCCGATCCACCGTGGTGACCTGGCCGATGGCCGTTTCCTGCCAGGGCAGGAAACCTCCGCCTACTTCGCCCCGGTGTGCATCCTGGAGCCACCGCCCTCCTCGCCACTGCACCACGCCGAGCCCTTCGGCCCGGTGGACAGCATCGTGCTGGTGGACACCGAGGCGGAGCTGCTCGCCGCGATGAACGCCAGCAACGGGGCCCTGGTGTCGTCGCTGGCCTGCGATGACGAGGCCACCGCGCGGCGGATCGCCGGCGAGGTGCAGGCGTTCAAGGTCGGCATCAACCGGCCCCGCTCGCGCGGTGACCGGGCCGAGGTGTTCGGCGGCAGGGGCGCGTCCTGGCGCGGCGCCTTCGTCGGCGGTGAGCTGCTGGTGCAGGCGGTCACGGTCGGCCAGCCCGGCGAGCGTCTCTACGGCCACTTCCCCTCGTACACCCTCTACCCACCCACCTGACCACCTGTTGTGAGTGGCCCGTTCCCTGCATTTTCGCAGCGAACACAGTGGCGCGTCAGCGCCTCCGTCTGGGCGGTGGTGGGAGACGGGTGGGAGGGCCACTCGCAGCAGTTGTCGTCAGCGGTCGGCGACGGCCCTCTCGGCGGCCTCCATCCACTCCCGCCATTGGGCGGCCTGTTCCTCGGCCTTCTTCGCCCTGCGCTCGTCGCCGTTCGCCCGCGCCTTCGCCGCCTGCGACTCGAACTGCTCCACTCGCTCGCGGAACTGGGCGGCGCGGGCCTGCGCCTCCGGGTCGGTGCGCCGCCACTTGCTGTCCTCGGCACCCCGCACCCGGTCCTGCACGGCCTTGAGCCTGCCGTCCAGCTCGCGGATGCGTTCCCGCGGCACCTTCCCGATCTCGTCCCAGGCGTCCTGGATCTTGCGCAGCTGGGCCTTGGCGCTGTCCAGGTTCGCCGCGGGGTCGATCTTCTCGGCCTCGGCGAGCAGCTCCTCCTTCCGCGTGGCGTTCGCGGCGAACTCGGCGTCCCGCTCGGAGAACACCGCCGACCTGCGGGCGAAGAACTTGTCCTGCGCGGCGCGGAACCGCTGCCAGAGCGCCTCGTCACTGTCCTTGGGGGCGCGCCCGGCCGCCTTCCACTCGGCCATCAGCTCCTTGTACCGCCCGGCGGTGGGGCCCCAGTCCTCGGAGTCGGAAAGCGACTCCGCCTCGGCGATCAGCTCCTCCTTGCGGGCCTTGGCCGCGGCCCGCTGCTTGTCCAGCTCGGCGAAGTGCGAACCCCGTCGCCGGTTGAACGACTCCCGCGCCTTGGAGAACCGCTTCCACAGCTCGTCGTCGGTCTTGCGGTCGACGCCCTTGATGGTCTTCCACTCGTCCAGGATCGTCCGCAGCCGGTCCCCGGCCGACTTCCACTGGGTGGACTCGGCCGCGATCTGCTCGGCCTCCTCGGCCAGTGCCTGCTTACGGGCTACCGCCTCGGCCCGCGCCTGCTCGCGCTCCTCCTTCGCCGCGGCCTGCGCGCGCTCCGCGTGCGTGATCACGTGCTCGATCAGCGCCCGCAGCGAGGCGATGTCCCCGACCACGGCAGCGTCCGGCAGCCCGTCCCGCAGCTGGGTGGCGCTGGTCAGCGCCTGCTTGGGGTCACCGGCGCCGGAGGACAGCCTGGTCTCCAGCAGCTCCACCTCGGTCCGCAGGTCGTCGAACCGGCGGGCGAAGTGCAGCAGGCCCTCCTCGGCGGTGCCCGCCTGCCAGACGCCGATCACCCGCTCGCCGTCCTGGTCGTGCAGGTACACCTTGCCCTCGTCGTCGATCCGGCCCCAGCGAGCCGGGCTCGGCTCCGCAGGCGGCACCGTGGGCGCGGCGGGCCCTGTCCCGGCGGCTGAACGGGGCACCTGATGTGGTGCCGGGACTCCCGTGCCCTCGGGTGTGTTGTGATCGGCCATGGCCGGCTCCTTCTTGCCTGTCGGCCCGCCGGGGCGGGCGCCCCACACCTGTGGGGCCGGGTCCTGCATGCGCTCTGTCATCGTGCCGCGGGACGAGCAGTCCCTGGCGGCATTCAAACAGGTCAGTGCCGTTCGCGGTACTCCGAACGGAGTTCCCGCCGTCGTCCAGTGTGCCGGTCGAGCCGCCGGGTAACGTCGGCGAGCGTGATCGCGCGTGCTGTCGTGGTACCCCATCCTCCCCTCTTGGTACCCGAACTGGTGCCCGGTTCGGTGGAATCGACCGCTCCGGTGCGTACGGCCTGCCTCGCCGCGGCAGGCTTCCTCGCCGAGCGGGCCCGGCACTGGGTCGCGATCGGCGCTGACCCGGCCGTGACCACGCCGACGACCGTGCGGCCCGGTGCGCGCGGCCGGTTCGGCGGCTACGGGGTCGATGTGCGGGTGGCGCTTTCCGACGTCGCCGAGGAGGACCCTGCCGAGTTGCCGCTGCCCGCGCTGATCGCCGGGTGGCTGCGGGAGCGGGCGGCGGCCACCGCGGTCGAGGTGCGGCTGCTGGCCGCCGACGCCGGGGCCGAGGACTGCGCGCGGGCCGGCGCCGAGCTGGCCCGGCTGGCCGAGGCGGAAGGGGAACTCGGGCTGCTGGTGCTCGGCGACGGTTCCCACCGGCACGGGCCACGTTCACCCGGTGGCCAGGACGATCGGGCCGCCGGTTTCGACGAGGTAGCGGCCCGCGCACTCGGCACGGCGGACATCGCGACCCTGCTCGCGATCGACCCCGGCCTTGCCGCCGAGCTGGGTGCCCAGGGCAGGGTGCCATGGCAGGTGCTCGCCGCCTTCGCAGAGGGCGCGCGGTGGCGGAGCGAGCTGCTCTACTCCGGCGCCCCGTTCGGGGTGGGCTACCACGTGGCCACCTGGGAGCGCCGATGAGCCGCCCGATCGCCGTCGTGGGGCCCACCGCGACCGGCAAGACCGACCTCGGCGTGCGGCTCGCGCTCGACCTCGGCGGGGAGGTGATCAACGCCGACGCCATGCAGCTGTACCGGGGGATGGACATCGGCACCGCCAAGGCCACCCCGCTGGAACGCCGCGGAGTGCCACACCACCTGCTGGACGTGCTGGAGGTGACCGAGACCGCCTCGGTGGCCGCCTACCAGCGGCAGGCCCGCGCCGAGATCGAGCGGCTGCTGGCCGCGGACAGGGTGCCGGTGCTGGTCGGCGGCTCCGGGCTGTACATCCAGGCCGTCCTCGACGACCTGCGGTTCCCCGGCACCGACCCGGAGGTACGCGCCGCACTGGAGGCCGAGGCTGCCGAGGCCGGCGCCGGGGTGCTGCACGAAAGGCTGGCCCGGCTGGACCCGGACGCGGCGGCCGCCATCCTGCCTTCCAACATTCGCCGGGTCGTGCGAGCGCTGGAGGTCATCGAACTCACCGGCCGACCCTTCTCCGCGAATCTCCCCCGCCCGGGGGAGCCCCGGTACGGCACCCGCATGATCGGCGTCGACCGGGGCGTGACCGAGCTGGACAACCGGGTGGAGCAGCGGGTGCGGCGGATGTTCGAGCAGGGTCTCGTGGCCGAGGTGCGCACGCTGGAGGCGCGGGGGCTGCGGTCCGGTCGCACGGCCTCCAGGGCGCTCGGGTACCAGCAGGTACTGGCCGAGCTGGACGGGGAGGGTGACTTCGCGGCCGCTGCCGCGGCGACGGTGACCGCCACCCGGCGGTTCGTGCGCAAGCAGCGTTCCTGGTTCCGGCGGGACCGGCGGATCCACTGGTTCGACGGGGCGGAACCGGACCTGGCCGAGCGGGTGCGCGCGGCGCTCGGCCCGTAATCTGTTCGCATGGGTGGCATCGAGTTCCGCAAAGGGCATGGCACGCAGAACGACTTCGTGGTGCTGCCGGACGCGGCCGGACGGTTGGACCTGACGCCGACGCGGGTCGCGGCGCTGTGTGACCGCAGGCAGGGACTCGGTGCCGATGGCGTGCTCAGGGTGACCCGTCCCGCGGCGCTGGGTGTGGAGTCCGCGGGGGAGTGGTTCATGGACTACCGCAACGCCGATGGTTCCCTCGCCGAGATGTGTGGCAACGGCGTGCGGGTGTTCGCGCGCTACCTGGTGGACGCCGGGCTGGTCACCGCGACCGAGTTCGTGGTGGGCAGCAGGGCAGGCGACCGGCGGGTGCTGGTGCACCCGGACCGGTCGGTTACCGTCCATATGGGAGAGTCGCGGATCGTGGGCAGTTCGGTCACCGCGGTCGGCGACAACGAGTTCTCCGGTGTCGCGGTGGATGTCGGGAACCCGCATCTGGTGTCGTTCATGGACACCGAGGTCGCCGGGCTGGACCTGCGCGAGCAACCGGTGTTCGACCGGGACTTCTTCCCCGAAGGGGTGAACCTGGAGTTCGTCAACTCGGTGGGCGAGGGCATGCTGCGGATGCGGGTGTACGAGCGTGGTGTGGGCGAGACCCGGTCCTGCGGCACCGGGACCGTGGCCGTGGTGGCGGCGGCCCTGCACCTGCGCGGCACCGATACCGGGCGCTGCACGGTCGAGGTACCCGGCGGGGTGGTCGAGGTGGCCGTCGAGACCGGGGTCGCGACGCTCACCGGGCCAGCCGAGATGGTCGCCAGGGGAGAGCTGGACGAGGCGTGGTGGGCCGCGCACTGAGCGGGCCCTCGCCGCCCTTCATGGTCACGCTACGTGACATTCCCGTGGCCGTTCGGTGTCCGGCGCAATAACTGGCTCGGCGATTCCCGGAAATCGTGGGACGATGAAAGCACGATGACGGAACTGACACACAGAGACCTGTCCGAGAGCGAGCCGTCCGCAGGCGAGCTGGAACTCGAGGATCGCGCTTCGCTGCGCCGTGTCGCCGGGCTCTCCACCGAACTCGACGACGTCACCGAAGTCGAGTACCGCAAACTCCAACTGGAGCGAGTCGTGCTCGTGGGGGTATGGACCGAGGGCACCGCCGCGCAGTCGGAGGCCTCCCTCGCCGAACTGGCCAGGCTGGCCGAGACCGCGGGCTCGGAGGTACTCGAAGGCTTGGTGCAGCGCCGGAACCGGCCGGACCCGGCTACCTACGTCGGCTCGGGCAAGGTGCGCGAGCTGGCGGATGTGGTGCTGTCCACCGGGGCGGACACGGTGATCTGCGACGGTGAGCTCTCCCCCGGCCAGCTGCGGCAGCTCGAGGCGAAGCTCAAGGTCAAGGTGATCGACCGGACCGCCCTGATCCTGGACATCTTCGCCCAGCACGCGCGTTCCCGTGAGGGCAAGGCGCAGGTCGAGCTGGCCCAGCTGCAGTACCTGATCCCGCGCCTGCGCGGCTGGGGTACCTCGCTGTCCCGGCAGGCCGGTGGCCGCGCCGGTGGCGGCAACGGCGGCGTGGGCCTGCGCGGACCAGGTGAGACGAAGCTGGAGACCGACCGCAGGCGGATCAACAAACGGGTGGCCAAGCTGCGCCGCGAGATCGCCTCGATGGACACCATCAGGGAGACCAAGCGCGGCAGGCGGCTGGCCAACGAGGTGCCAAGCGTCGCCATCGTCGGGTACACCAACGCGGGCAAGTCGAGCCTGCTGAACGCGATCACCGGCGCCGGCGTGCTGGTGGAGGACGCGTTGTTCGCCACCCTGGACCCGACCACCCGCAAGGCGGCGACGCCGGACGGGCGCACCTACACGCTGACCGACACGGTCGGCTTCGTCCGGCACCTGCCACACCAGCTGGTGGACGCCTTCCGCTCCACGCTGGAGGAGGCGGCCGACGCCGACCTGCTGCTGCATGTGGTGGACGGCTCGGACCCGGCCCCTGAGGAGCAGGTGAACGCCGTGCGTGCGGTGCTCGGCGAGATCACCGCCAGCCGGGTGGAGCCGTTGCCCCCGGAACTGCTGGTGATCAACAAGGCGGATGCGGCCGACCAGCTCACCCTGGCCAGGCTGCGGCATCAGCTCCCAGGCGCGCTGATCGTCTCCGCCCGCTCCGGACTGGGTATCGAGGCCCTGGTCGAGGCTGTCGCCGACCGGCTGCCCCGGCCCGAGGCGATGGTGGATGTGGTCGTGCCGTACGCGCGTGGCGAGCTGGTGGCCCGCGCACACGCCGATGGTGAGGTGCTCGCCGAGGAGCACACGCCCGAGGGCACCAGGTTGCGGGCCAGGGTGCACCCCGACCTGGCCGCGGCGCTGCGGGAGTACGAGGCGGGCGGCGTACCGGGATAACCCACGGCCGTGCCCGCGGGTCCGCACCGGCTCGGCGCCCGTGATGAGTACGGTGATGCCCGTGGAACGGCACGGGCGGCTTGGCGCGATGGTGGGTGCGATGGCGGTGGGCATCGGCACGATGATGTTCACGCCCGCCGCGACGGCGGCGGTGCCGGGGACCGAGACCCTGTGCACGATCCGGGACCAGCGGCTGGCCGAGCTGTCCGGGCTGGCCGCCGACCAGGACCACTGGTACGCCGTCAACGACGGCGGCACCCGGATCGAGGTGTTCGTGCTCGGCCATGACTGCCGGGTACAGCGGGTGATCACCGACCCGACCGACCCCTTCGACGTCGAGGACATGGCGCGCGCGGCCGATGGCACCTTGTGGCTGTCCGACACCGGGGACAACGACAAGCGCAGGGAGACGATCGCGCTGCACGCGGTCTCGCCGGAGGGTGGCGCCACCCTGTACCGGCTGACCTACCCGGATGGGCAGCACGACGCCGAGGCCCTGCTGCTGGATCGCGCCGGTACCCCGCACGTGATCACCAAGCACGTGCTGGGCAAGGCCGAGGTCTACCGGCCGTCCGGAGAACTCGCCAGCCCGGGTCCCACCAAGCTGGAGCACGTCGGCTCGTTGCGGATCGAGGGCACCGACACACCGGGCGGACCGGTGGGCGCGATGGGCTCGACCCTGGTCACGGGGGCGGCGGCGAGTGTGGACGGGACGGTGTACGCCCTGCGCACCTATACCGACGCCTACCTCTACCCGGCACCGGACGGCGACGTGCTCGCCGCCCTGCGGCGGGAGCCGCTGCGGATACCGCTGCCGGAACAACGGCAGGGCGAGGCGATCGCCTTCGACCCGGAGGGCAGCCTGCTCTCCGCGAGCGAGGGTGTCGGTCAGCCGGTGCAGGCCGTGTCCGGTGCGAGTGCACTGGTCACCGCCCGCGATGCCGACCCTGGCGCCGCCGGTACGGCCGGGACCGCGGCCGCCGCACCCGCCGCGGAAGCCGAGGCCGCTGAGCAGGACCCTGACGCCGAGGAGGGACTGCCCACCCTGCCCGCCGTCGCCGTGGCGCTCGCGGTGGCACTGGCCCTCGTGTTCGGCATCGACAAGCTCCGCCGCCGCTGAGCCGTCGCTGGCGCTGAGTCACCGCCGGCGGTCCGTGCTCACAGTCGGCGCAACACCGCCACCACCTTGCCCAGGATGGTCGCGTCATCGGCCGGGATCGGCTCGTAGGCCTCGTTCTGCGGGATCAGCCAGGCGTGCTCATCCGTGCGCTTGAACGTCTTGACCGTGGCCTCGCCCTCGATCATCGCGGCCACGATCTCGCCGTTGTTCGCGGTCGGCTGCTGCCGGACCACCACCCAGTCGCCATCCGTGATCGCGGCGTCGATCATCGAGTCACCGGTGACGCTGAGCAGGAACACCTCGCCCTCGCCGACGATGTCCTTCGGCAGCGGGAAGACATCCTCGATGGCCTGCTCGGCCAGCACCGGACCACCAGCCGCGATGCGCCCGACCAGCGGCACGAACGCGGGCTGCGGCAGTTGCTCGGCATCCGCGGGCGCGGGTGCCACCGGCACCACGCCCGCCGGGTCCGCATGCGCGGTGAGCACGCCGACCGCGCGCGGCCGGTTGGCGTCGCGCCGCAGGTAGCCCTTGCGCTGCAGCGCACGGAGCTGGTGCGACACCGAGGAGGTGGAGTTCAGCCCGACAGCCTCGCCGATCTCCCGTACGCTCGGCGGGTAGCCGAAGCGGTCGACCCAGGCCCTGATCACCTCCAGCACCTGCTGCTGGCGTACGGTCAGGCTGTCATCGGGATCCTCGGTCAGGTCGGGAATGGGAGGGGCTACCTCCGGCAGCGGGCGGAGCTTGCCACCCTTGCCACGCTTGTTCTCGGCCATGCGGCACCGCCTTCCGGTTCGTTCGGTGTGGGCCCACCGTTCTGATCTCCGACGTTAGCCCCCGAGCGGGGGATTTCAAACACCTGTTCGACCGACACGCCGTGTCGTTCAGGTGTTTTCCACCCTTCGAGTTCCCTGGTCGGGACGGTTCCACTCGGCTGGGCCGACACGACGCCCCGATCCCGGCTACTCGATTTTGTCGGTGTCAGGTGGTACACATTCGCACGGGCGTTCGATAGAACGAGTGTTCGATCTGGTCGAGCTCTCGACCGAGAGCCGGAGGAGGCCGTGATGTCGCTGGTCGTGGACCGTGCAGGAGGTGCCGTGGGTGCTGCCGCCCAGGATGCCAGGGGCGACGTACCCCGAGACGATGTACTGCCCCTGGACGAACCCGTCGCCCCCGGTGGCGCCCGGGTCGAGCCGGGCCGCCGGGTCGGTGCGCGCCCGGTGCGCGCCGGTGTGCCCGCGCGGCGCCGTCGCGGCGAGTCGCGGCGGCCACCGACCCGTACCCGCGTGGTGGCGGGCCGCCGGATGCCGCCGGTGGCCGATTGCGCACCGCGCAGGGTGCCGCGGCGGTGGCCATGGCTGGTCGCGCTGGCGATTGCCACCGGAATCGGAGTGGCCGGGCTCGGGCTGCTCGCCGAGGGGGTGGGTGGCGCGGCCCCGGTGCCCACGGAGACCACGCTGGTGGCCGTCGCTCCGGGTGAGACGTTGTGGGACGTCGCGGCCCGGTTCGCCCCGGACAGTGAGCTCGGTGCGGTCATCCGGCGGATCCAGGAACTGAACGGGCTCACCGGAGCGCCGGTGCCGGCGGGGACCCCGCTCGCCGTGCCCTATCAACCCGGTCTCGCCGATGGCGGGCTAGGTGAGTTCGGTCGATGAGGTCGGTGGCAGTCGGCTGGCGGGTGGGTAGCCTCACCTGGTCGTGGGATCTGTCGTTCTGCCGTTGCGCGGCCGCGAGGGTCGGCTTAAGGTCAACCCCTACATGTAGTAGTTACACCTTAGTAGTTGGTCCATAGGTTGGGGTAGGATTGCAGTAGTTGTCCACAGCTGCACGCGTTGCCCACCGGGTGGCCACGGGCCGGGCGGAATGGCCGGTCCGGTGCGGCCCGTCGTGAGTCCGACGCGGAGAGGAAGGTGATGGGCGGATGCGATGCCCGTTCTGCCGCCATGCCGACTCCCGGGTCGTCGACTCCAGGGAGGTCGACGAAGGGCAGGCCATCCGGCGCCGTCGCTCCTGCTCCGAGTGTGGGCGCCGGTTCACGACCTCGGAGACCATGGTGCTCGCCGTGGTCAAACGCTCCGGGGTCACCGAACAGTTCAGCAGGGACAAGGTGGTTCGGGGAGTGCGTCGCGCCTGCCAGGGCCGTCCGGTCGACGATGACGCGTTGCAGCAGCTCGCGCAACGGGTGGAGGAGTCGATCCGCTCGGCCGGGGTCGCGGAGATTCCGAGCCACGAGGTCGGGCTGGCCATTCTGGGTCCGCTCCGGGAACTCGACGGGGTCGCGTACCTGCGCTTCGCGAGTGTCTACCGCTCCTTCTCCTCGATCGAGGACTTCGAAAAGGAAATCGCGGATCTACGCGAGGCCATTGCCGGCTCGGCCGAATCGGACAGCGCGCCGCAGGACGGCGAGCCGGAGGACACAGAGCAGCGCGAGTCGCGCGCGCGGAGCGGGGAGAAGACATGACGGAAACCATCGGGGCCGAAACGGAAGCCGCAGGCAAGGGTGGAAAGCGTCGTAAGCGCGGGCTGAGCCTGGCGCGCGTGTTCACCACCGAGGGAGTGCACCCCTACGACGAGGTGACCTGGGCCCGCCGGGACGTCGTGATGACGAACTGGCGCGACGGCACGGTGAATTTCGAGCAGTACGGTGTGGAGTTCCCCGAGTCCTGGTCGGTCAACGCCACCAACATCGTGGCGAGCAAGTATTTCCGTGGTGCGCTCGGCACGCCGGAGCGCGAGCACAGCCTGCGCCAGCTGATCGACCGCGTGGTGCGGACCTATGTGGACGCAGGTAACCGGCATGGCTACTTCGCCACCAAGGCCGACGCCGAGATCTTCGAGCACGAGCTGACCTGGATGCTGCTGCACCAGGTGTTCAGCTTCAACTCGCCGGTATGGTTCAACGTCGGCACGCCGTCCAAGCAACAGGTGTCCGCCTGCTTCATCCTCGCCGTGGACGACAACATGGAGTCGATCCTCAACTGGTACCGGGAGGAGGGGCTGATCTTCAAGGGGGGTTCCGGCGCTGGCCTCAACCTTTCCCGGATCCGCTCCTCGCGGGAACTGCTTTCCTCCGGCGGCACCGCGTCCGGGCCGGTCTCCTTCATGCGCGGCGCCGACGCCTCCGCGGGCACCATCAAGTCGGGCGGCGCCACCCGGCGCGCGGCCAAGATGGTCGTGCTCGATGTGGACCATCCCGATATCGAGGAGTTCATCCAGACCAAGGCCGGCGAGGAGAAGAAGATCCGCGTGCTGCGCGACGCCGGGTTCGACATGGACCTCAGCGGCGCGGACATCAGCTCGGTGCAGTACCAGAACGCGAACAACTCGGTGCGGGTCTCCGATGAGTTCATGCGGGCCGTGGAGGCGGAGGGAAAGTTCGGCCTGCGCGCCCGGCTGACCGGTGAGGTCGTCGAGGAGGTGGAAGCCAAACCGCTGTTCCGCTCGATGGCCAAGGCGGCATGGGAGTGCGCCGACCCCGGCCTGCAGTACGACGACACGATCAACGACTGGCACACCTGCCCGGAATCCGGCCGGATCACCGCATCCAATCCCTGCTCGGAATACCTTCATCTGGACAACTCCAGCTGCAACCTCGCCTCGCTGAACCTGATGAAGTTCCTCGGCGAGGACGGCACGTTCGACGCCGGGCTGTTCGCAAGGGCCGTGGAGTTCGTGATCACCGCGATGGACATCTCCATTTGCTTCGCGGACTTCCCGACCGAGGAGATCGGCGACACCACCCGGAAGTTCCGGCAGCTCGGTATCGGTTACGCGAACCTGGGTGCGCTGCTGATGGCCACCGGGCATGCCTATGACTCCCCGGACGGGCGCGCGCTGGCCGCGGCCATCACCTCGCTGATGACCGGCGTGTCCTACCGGAGGTCCGCCGAGCTGGCCGCCGCCGTCGGGCCGTACGAGGGTTATGCCCGCAATGCCAAGGCGCATCAGCGGATCATGCGCAAGCACGCCGCGGCCAACGACGAGATCCGGACGATGCATGTCAACGACGTCGCGGTGCGCGACCTTGCCACCAAGGAGTGGCAGCGGGGCATCGAGATCGGCGGCCAGCACGGCTGGCGCAACGCCCAGGCCAGCGTATTGGCTCCGACCGGCTGCCTGACCGGCGACACGATGGTGACTACCGATCGGGGTCTGACCCGGCTTTCGGAACTGGGCGACCCTTACGGTGACCGGTGGCAGGACCTGGACGTGACCGTCTCGACCGACGATGGACCTCGCTCGGCGACGAGGTTCTTCATCAATGGTGAGGAACCGACGCGCCGCATCGTGACCGACGGCGGTTACCGGATTCAGGGCACACTCGCCCATCGGGTCAAGATCGTCGACCCGGTTACCGGTGCCTGGGTGTGGAAGCGGCTCGCCGACATCGAGGCATCGGATGTCGTACCGATTCAGCTGAACGGTCTGGTCGGTGAACCACGGCGGGTTTCGTTGCCCGTTTTGGACCAGGCCAACTACGCCGGCGACCGGAACGTCCAGGTCCCCGAGGCCGTCGATGAGCACCTCGCCGAACTGGTCGGCTACTTCATGGGTGACGGTAGCCTGCATGCCAAGGGGATCCGGCTCTGTGTCGCCGACACAGACCTGGATGTGATCGCCCGGCTGAGCGTGCTGTCGAAGGAGCTGTTCGGACTTGAACCAGCGATCACCCCGCGTGCCGGCTATCACGAGGTCAGTATTCAGTCGGTCCGGCTCGCGAAGTGGTGGACTGCGGCAGGGTTCGCCAAAGACCTCCCTGGCGTGGATCACACCGGTAAGGGATGGACGCCGCGTGTGCCCGCCGCCATTCGCGAGACCAACGACGGGGCGGTGTACGCAGCCTTCCTGCGTGGTTTGTTCGAGGCTGATGGCTCAGTGCTAGAGGGAGTGCCGAGCCTGTCGACCGCTTCCGAGTCGTTTGCCGACGACGTTCGTAGCATGTTGTTGCCGCTCGGGCTGGCGACAACCACCCGGGTGACCGAGAGCGGTTGGGGTGGGGCGCTGCATCTGGTGCGCCTGCGTAATGTCGACCATGCGCTGAACTTCGACGAACTCATCGGTTTCATCAGCGACCGCAAGTCGCGATTGATGGTGGCACTCGAGCCGATGGCGTCGGCCAAACGAGACCGGGTGTATCTCCCCCGTGAGGTATGGGACGAGATCGTGCCGACCGGCCATCCGCGGCGTGCCGCTGTGCTGGCCTCCCTGCGCACGACCGGCGGTGTAGCCAGGATGACCGCTCGGCAGTTGCTCGGTGAGACCGGGGACGAGCGGTTGGCGCATGCGCTGAACTACCTGTTCGAGGCGGTGGCCTCCAACGAGGACGGTGGCGTCCAGCCCACCTACGACTTGTCCGTCCCGGACAACGTCACGTATGTCGCGGGTGGCTTCGTCAGTCACAACACCATCGGATTCATGATGGACTGCGACACCACCGGGATCGAGCCGGACTTCTCGCTGGTGAAGTTCAAGAAGCTGGTCGGCGGCGGGTCCATGCAGATCGTGAACCAGACGGTGCCGCGCGCCCTGAACTCGATGGGCTACCAGCGCGAGCAGGTCGAGGCGATCGTCGACTACGTGGCCGAGCACGGGCATGTGGTGGACGCGCCGGGACTGCGCCCCGAGCACTACGACGTGTTCGACTGCGCGGTCGGCGAACGTTCCATCGCCCCGATGGGGCATGTGCGGATGATGGCCGCGGTGCAGCCATTCCTGTCCGGGGCCATCTCCAAGACGGTGAACATGCCGGAACAGGCGACCGTCGCCGACGTCGAGAAGATCTACTTCCAGGGCTGGAAGCTGGGCCTGAAGGCGCTCGCGATCTACCGCGACAACTGCAAGGTCGGCCAACCACTTTCCACCGGGAAGAAGAACGAGGAAGCCGGGGAACCGGAGACCGTGGTGGAGTACCGCCCGGTCCGCAAGCGGCTGCCGAAAAAACGGCCGAGCCAGACGGTGTCCTTCACCGTCGGCGGGGCCGAAGGGTACCTGACCGCGGGCTCCTACCCTGACGACGGGCTCGGCGAGATCTTCGTCAAGCTCGGCAAGCAGGGCTCCACTCTGGCGGGGGTGATGGATGCCTTCTCGATGTCCATTTCGGTCGGTCTGCAGTACGGCATCCCACTGGAGTTCTACGTCGCCAAGTTCGCCAACCTCCGGTTCGAGCCCGCAGGCATGACCGACGATCCGGACCTCCGGATCGCCACCAGCGTGCTGGACTACCTGTTCCGCAGGCTCGCGCTGGACTACCTGCCCTACGAGAAGCGGGCCCAGCTGGGCATCTTCACCGCCGGTGAGCGGTCCGCGCAGGTGGAGTCCGAGTACGGCAACGGCACCGGGGACCAGGAGAACGTGGACCTGGACGAGCTGCGCGGCAGTGTGCATGCCGACACCCCGCGCAGTGCCCCGGCCGAGGAGGACCGGGAAACCGTGCGGGAGCCGCACACCACCGCCGAGCTGGCCGAGCTGCACATGGGCAAGGCCGCGGACGCGCCGTTGTGCATGACCTGCGGGACGAAGATGCGTCCAGCCGGATCCTGCTACGCCTGCGAAGGTTGCGGCGCCACCTCCGGCTGCAGCTGATCCGCGGGCGCGGCACGGCCTGATGCCGGACCTGTTCCGGCATCAGGCCCGAGCTTCATGCCCGCCGCGCCGCGGCCTGCTGCGCCCGGCCCGCAGTCCCCAGCAGGCGGTCATGGCCGCGATGGTCAGCGTGCTGGGGACCGACCACGTGGACAGCGTGCGGGGTGACCCGGTCGGCCAGGATGAAGCGCCACCCTCCATCAGGCATCACTCCCGATGCCGCTGGTAGTAGCGGCTGACCCTGGCCCGGTTCCCGCAGGAGGGCTTACACCAGGTCTGCCGGGGGTGTTCCTTGATGAAGTAGCGCACGCACTGCGGCGCCGGGCAGGCCCGCAGCCGGGACACCTGCTCGCTGCCGAGGAAGTCGATGGCCGCCCTGGCCAGCGCCGCGACCAGCCGGGTACGCGGATCCGTCTCCGCGGTCCGGTGCCACACCCGTGGGGCACCGCCCTCCGGCCAGCTGAGCTGCGGCGCCCTCGGCACCGCTGCCGCCGCGTTCACCTCCCGCAGCGCCGTGTCCGGGTCCGGCAACCTGCCCGCGTCGGCCGTGCTCGGTGGTCCGGGCCGCACCGCCCTGGCGAACAGCGCGCGCAGCGCGCGCCGCAGGTCCCGTACCCGTTGCCAGGTCGGCTCGTCATCCGCATCCGAGATGTCCTCCCCCAGGCGATCGGTCCGCTGCCGGACCCACTCGGTGAACCCCGCCAGGGTGGCCAGGTCGTCGGCGACCCCACCTTGGCCGTCGTGCCGGATCGTCGCGGCCAGCTCCAGCGCCAGATGCTCCACGGGCCGATCCTAATGGTTTTCTTGCTTGACCCCATGTGAGCGAGCTGGCTACGGTCGCCTAATGTCACAAGAGTCACCAACCATTAGTCAGGACGCGGGTGGGCTGCGGGCGCTGCTGCGCGGTCTGCCCTCGCTTGCCGGGGACCTGCCCGGCTTCGACCCCGGCCGCGCGCCCGCCGAGCCGGTGGCGCTGTTCGGGCGCTGGCTGACCGAGGCGATCGAGGCCGGGGTGGCCGAGCCGCACGCCATGACACTGTCCACTGTGGATCCGCGTGGCCTGCCATCGGCCCGCGTGCTGATCCTGAAGGACGTGGACGCCACGGGCTGGTGGTTCGCCTCCACCTCGGCCGGGCGTAAGGGCAAGGAACTGGCGAACACCCCGTGGGCCGCGCTCACCGGCTACTGGGCGGCGCTGGGCAGGCAGGTGCGCGTACGGGGCCCGGTTCACCCCGCCGGTGCCGAGGTGAGCGCGCGGGACTACCTGGGCCGCTCGGCCGGAGCCAGGGCGGTTGCGCTGCTGGCCAGGCAGAGCGAACCACTGGCCGACCTGGCCGAGCTGGCCGCCGAACTCGAGTGGGCGGAGGACCGGATCACGCGGGAGCCGGAGCTGGTGGCCCCGGACTGGACACTGTACGTCGTGGCAGCCGAGGAGGTGGAGTTCTGGCAGGGTGACCCGCGGCGCAGGCACACCCGGCTGCGCTACACCCGGACGGGCTCCACCTGGACGAAGGAGCTGCTGTGGCCATGACGCCCGCCGAACTGCGTGCCGAGGTGCATGCCGGGCACACCAGGCTGGCCGCCATGCTGGAGGGGCTGACCGATGCCGGGGCGCGGGCCGCATCCGCGCTGCCTGGCTGGTCCCGTGGCCATGTGCTCACCCATCTCGCCGAGCTCGCCACGGCGCTCACCCGCCAGGCCGAGCTGGCCTTCGTTGGCGAGCTGGCCGAGGTGTACGACGGCGGCCGCGCGGGCCGCGACGCGGCCATCGAGGCCGGTTCCGGGCGGCCGGCCGCCGAGTTGCGCACCGAGGTGCTGCGGACGGCGGCCGGGCTGGAGGACGCCTGGGCTCGCGCGAACCCGGAGGACTGGCGGCGCCCGGTGCGCTACCGGGACGGGGTGCTGCTGGACACGGCCTACTGCTGGTGGCGCGAGGTCGAGGTGCACACCGCGGACCTCGCACTGGACTACGGCCCGCAGGACTGGACCGACGCCTTCTGCGCGCACCTGATCGACTTCCTGGCGCCGCGGGCGCCCGAGGGGATCCGGCTCACGCTGGCCGCGGATGACGGCGCGCACCGGTGGGTCTGGGGCGGCGGCCGTCAGGTCGGGGTGCGCGGCGAACTGCGCGACCTCGCGGCCTGGATGGCGGGCCGCCGTACCACGGGCCCGCTCACCGCTACGGATGGCACGTTGCCGGAACTGGGGCCGTGGCCCTAGCAGGACCGCGGCCTACGCCGGTCCTGCCGCGTCCCGTGGGTGTCAGGCGAGCTGCTCGGCCAGGCGGTTCAGGAAGACCCGCTGCCCCTTGGCCAGCTTCTCCTCCGCCTGTGCGAGGCCGAACCAGGCGACCTGGTCCAGCTCGGGGAACTCCTGCACGTTCCCTGAGCCGCGCGGCCACTCCAGCTCGAAGGTCCCTGGGGTCACCAGATCCGGGTCCAGGTCGCTGTGCACCGCCCAGATGGTCACGGTCTTGCTCCCGGACTGCCGCGCACTGCCGAGGGCGACCCATTCGCCGTCCGGTACCGGGACCCCCAGCTCCTCGCGGAACTCACGCTCCGCCGCGGCCTGCGGATCCTCCTCCGGATCGCACTCGCCCTTGGGTATGGACCATCCGCCCTCGTCTCGTTTCGCCCAGAACGGGCCGCCCATATGCCCGAGGAGCACCTCGGCCTCCGGACCCGTCCCGCGGAACAGGAGAATTCCCGCGCTCTGCTTACCTCCCACCCGGACAGTGTGCCTTGCCCCGGTACGCGTCCGAACAGGTGTCCCTCCGGATGTCACATTCGGGCGGCCTACCCGGTCCTCACGGTATGACGAAGATCCTGGTGACTGGCGGTACCGGCGTCCTCGGCCGGGCCGTTCTGCGGGAACTGCTCGACCGCGACCACGAGGTGCGGGTGGCCGGGCGGGGCGCACGCCCGGAGCCGGACGGCTTCCCGGACGCGGCGGCGGACTGGGCGACCGTGAACTACGACACGGCGGCGGGGCTGGCAGCCGCACTCGACGGCGTGCGCACGGTGGTGCACTGCGCGACCAGCTTCCGGGGCGGGGAGGTCCAGCTGGCCCGCACGCTGACCACCGCCGCGCTGGCGGCGGGTGCGCCGCACCTGGTCTACATCTCGATCGTCGGGGTGGACCGGATTCCGCTCGGGTACTACCGAGACAAGCTCGCGGCCGAGCGGGTGTTCGAGGGTTCCGGCCTGCCGTGGACGGTCCTGCGGGCCACCCAGTTCCACGACCTGGTGTACCGGCTGCTCGGGACGGCGGCCCGGCTGCCGGTGCTGCCCCTGCCCGCCGGTTTCCGCTGCCAGCCGGTGGAGGCAGGGGAGGTGGCCGGTCGCCTTGCCGACCTCGCCGAGGGCGGGGCGGCCGGGCGCGCGCCGGACTTCGGCGGGCCCGAGATCCAGCCGTTCGCCGAGCTGGCCCGGACCTACCTGCGCGGGACCGGCCGCAGGCGCCCGCTGTTGCCGGTACCCGTGCCCGGCGCGATCGCCCGCGGTTACCGGGAGGGTGCCCACTTGGCCGAGCACGGACCCCGCGGCCGCCGCACCTTCGCCGAGTACGTCCACCACCGCCACCCCTGACACTCACAGCAGCCGGGTGGCGAGGGTGCGCAGGGTGGCGGTGATCCGGTCCAGGTCAAGGCCTGCCTGCTCGCGCTGATACCGGAACAGCTCCGGGGCCAGCGGGGCGAGCAGCACATCGGCCAGCGCGTCGGGGTCCGGCGCGCCGCCCTGCACGGCGAGCGCGCGGACATGCGCCCGCCAGAACCCGTAGGCGCCGGTGCCGAACCGCGAGTGCCCGACCTCGGCGCCCAGCACCAGGTGGCCGTGCCGGTCCAGCAGGCCGACCATGGCCGCGTAGAAGGCGGCAAGGCGCTGGGCAGGGGGTGCCCCCGGTCCCAGCGGCGGCTCGCCGCGCAGCAACTGCTCCTGCAGGGCCCGCTCGTGCTCGTCCAGCAGGGCGACCGCGATGGCGGCCCGGTCCGGGTACCGCCGGTACAGCGTCCCCCTGCCGACGCCCGCCTCCCTCGCGATCTCGTCCATGGTCACGTTCGCGGCGCCGCGCTCGGCGAACAGTCGCTCGGCGGCCGCCAGTACCCGCGCCCGGTTGCGCGCGGCATCGGCCCGTTCGGAGCTCATGCCGGCAGCCTAACCGACTAACTGGACACTCCGTCCACTTGCCGCTAGTGTTCGAGTTAACTGGACACGGTGTCCACTTGTTGATTGGGGGACAGGCCCATGGCCCACCTGCTGCACCTCGACTCCAGCGCCCGGAGCGGCTCGTTCTCCCGCGAGCTCACCGGCCGGTTCGCCGCCGCATGGCGGGCCGGTGACCCGGACGGGGAGTACACCTACCGGGACCTCGCCCGCGAACCGGTGCCACCGATCGGCCAGGGCTGGACCGAGATCTGCGACGACCTGCTCCGCGCCGGGATCACCGACCCGGCCCGCTACCTGGAGGCGGTGCGCACCCCCGCCCAATGGCAGGCATGGGCCGTGCTCCGGCCGCTGCTGACCGAACTGCTCGCGGCCGATGTGGTGCTGATCGGCGCCCCGATGTACAACTTCTCCGTACCCGCCGCGCTCAAGGCCTGGCTGGACCAGGTGACCTTTCCGCGGATGTCGCTGCCCGGCAAGCGGTTCGTGGTCGTCGGCGCGCGAGGTGGTAGCTACCGTCCCGGCGCGCCCCGGGCGCCCTACGACCATCACGAGCGGTTCCTGCGGGACTTCTTCGCCGGGCATTTCGGGGTGGAGCACGCGACCTTCGTCCATGCGGAGCTGACCAACTCACTGGTCGACCCCGCACTGGCCGGGCTGGCAGGGCAGCGGCGCGAGTCCTACGACACCGCGGTCGCCGAACTGGACGGCGTGCTGGCCGAACTGCTCGCGGGCGTGCCGCGATGAGCTGGCTGGTGCTACTACTCGCCGGTGCGGTCGAGATCGCCTGGGTGCAGAGCATCAAACCGACCGAGAACTTCACCCGGCCGCTGCCCACGCTGCTGTGCGTCGTACTCGGTGTGCTGGCCGTGTACCTGCTGTCCAGGGCGATGAACCAGCTTCCGGTCGGCACCGCCTACGCGGTGTTCACCGGGATCGGGGTGGTCGGCGCGGTCGTCTTCGGCGTGCTGGTGCACAAGGACCCGCTGAGCCTGGGCAGGGTCCTCGCGCTGAGCCTGATCGTGGGCGGGATCGTGCTGGCGCGGCTGGCCTGAGTCCCCGGGCACGCGGGCGCCGGCGGTTGACCCTCCCGCAGGGGGAGCCTCTAGTGTCACCATGCGGACGCGATCGACGACCAAGGGGGCAATCATTGTCTACAGTGGACCATTCGGCGGGTCCGAGCCGGAGGGAGTTCCTCGGCTGGCTGGCCAGGGGCGGCGCCGGTCTCGCCGTGGCGGGCGGGGCGCTGCCGCTGCTGTCCGGTCAGGCCGCGGGTGACCCTCCGCGGATCACCGTGCTCACCGGCGCCACCCTGATCGACGGCACCGGCGGCCCACCGCGCCGGGACGCCACCGTGGTGCTGGCAGGCGACCGGATCGTCGCCGCCGGGGCACTGGACCACACCGCCGTGCCCGCCGGGGCCACCGTGGTGCACCTGCACGGTAAGTACCTCATCCCCGGGCTGTGGGACATGCATGTGCACACCTCACCGATCCCGGAGATCTACCCGCCGCTGTACGTGGTCAACGGGGTCACCGGCATCCGCGAGATGTACGGGTTCTCACCCGCCCTGCACGAGATGCGGGACCGGATCGAGGAAGGGTCCCTGCTCGGGCCGCGGATGGTCATCGCGAGCACCATCATCGACGGGCCGCATTCCATCCACCAGCCCAGCGGCGCCGCCGTCGTGGAAACCGCGGCCGAGGCCAGGGCGGCCGTGCCTACCGCCGTGGACAAGGGCGCGGACTTCATCAAGGGGTACTCCTACCTGTACCCCGAGCCTTTCGCCGCGCTCGCCGACGAGTCCCGGCGGTTCGGGTTGCCGTTCGCGGGTCACGTTCCGGACCGGGTCTCCGGGTGGAGCGCGAGCAGCGCGGGCCTGGACTGCTTCGAGCATCTGTTCGGCATGTTCTTCGCCACCTCCTCCAGGGAGGAGGAGCTGCGCCGCGAGCTCACCTCGGTCCCGGTGGACCCGGAGCAGCCGTGGAAGTGGATGGGGCTGGCCCGCGAGCTGGAGCGGCAGTCACTGGCCAGCCACAGCCCGCGCCGGGCCGCCGCCTTCTTCCGCCACCTGCGCCGCAACGGCACCTGGCAGTCACCGACCTTGAACGTGCTGCACGCCCAGTCCCTGCCGATCGAGGAGTTCGACCCGCAGGACCCGCGACTGGAGTACCTGCCGCCCGGCACGGCCGGGTACTGGCTGGAACAGCTGCGCCACACCGCACCCTCGACGCCGGAGGAGATCGAGAACCTGCGCCGGTTGTTCGCCGCACAGCAGCGGATGGTGCGCGACCTGGATCAGGCCGGGGTGGAGCTGATCGCGGGCACCGACTCGAACAACCCGTTCTGCTATCCCGGTTTCGGGTTGCACGACGAGCTGGCGCTGCTGGTGGACGCCGGGTTGTCCCCGATGCGCGCACTACAGCTGGCCACCAGGGACGCCGCCCGCTACCTCGGCCGGGAGCACACGGCAGGCACCGTCGCACCCGGCAAGGTCGCCGACCTCGTGGTGCTGGAGGACGACCCGCTCGCCGACATCCGCAACACGCAACGGATCCACTCGGTGGTCAACCGCGGCCGCTACCTCTCACCGGAGCGGCGCACGGAGATCCTCGCCGAGATCAAGAAGGCGGCCGCGGAGACCTCCGGTGCCGCGGCGCCCGCGGCCTGCTGCGGAACCCGGCTATGAACCCGTGCCGAGCGTGCGCCACAGGAACTCGAACATCAGCGCCCATTTGAAGGCCAGCTGAGCGTTGTCCGCGGCCGCGCCGTGACCACCCTCGATGTTCTCGTAGTACCGCACGTCCCGGTAGCCGTACTCGCGCATGCGCGCCACCATCTTGCGGGCATGCGCCGGATGCACCCGATCGTCCCTTGTGGACGTTACGAACAGCACCGGCGGGTAGGGCAGTCCCGGTTCCACGTTCTGGTACGGCGAGTACTCGCTCAGGTAGGCCCAGTCGGCCTCGGAGTCCGGGTCGCCGTACTCGGCCATCCAGGAGGCTCCGGCCAGCAGCTTGTGGTAGCGGCGCATGTCCAGCAGCGGGACCTGGCTGACCACAGCGGCGAACAGCTCCGGGTAGTGGGTGAGCATGACGCCCATCAGCAGTCCGCCGTTGCTGCCGCCCTGGATGCCCAGCAGCTCGGGGGTGGTGATGCCGCGCGCGGTGAGGTCCGCGGCCACCGCAGCGAAGTCCTCGTACACCCGGTGCCGGTTCGCCTGCACCGCCTGGGTGTGCCACTCCGGGCCGTACTCCCCGCCGCCGCGCAGGTTGGCCACCACGTAGGTGCCGCCGCGGGCGAGCCAGCCGCGGCCGATGACCCCGCTGTAGGAGGGGTGAGCGAGAGCTCGAAGCCGCCGTACGCGGTGAGCAGCGTCGGCGCAGGCCGCTCGTCCTGCCTGCCGACCACGAAGTACGGGATGCGCGTGCCGTCCGCCGAGGTGGCGAAATGCTGCCGCACGGTGTGCGCCGAGCCGTCGAAGAAGGCCGGCGCCCGCTTCATGATCTCCAGCTCACCGCCGACCTGCCCGAGCGCGAGGGTGGAGGGCTCGGTGAACCCGCTCGCGTTGACCAGGTACTCGTCGCTTGCGTCCGGATCGGTGTCGCTGATGCTGATGGTGGCCGCGGCACTGGCCGGTACGGGCAGTGGCTCGTCCCGCCAGCCGTCCGGGCCGGGGGTGAGCACCCGCAGCCGGGTCTGCACATCCGAAAGGGTGTCCAGGATCAGGTGGTTGCGGGTCCAGCTGTAGGAGTCCAGCGAGGTGTGCGCGTCCGGTGCGAACAGGAGAGTCAGCTCGCGCCCACCGGCGAGGTACGCCTCCAGGTCGGCGGCGAGCAGCGCCCCCGCCGGGTACTCGGTGCCGCCGACCGTCCACGGCGACCGGGTCCGCACCAGCAGCCACTCCCGGTGCACCGAGGCCTTCGCATCGTCCGGCACGTCCAGCTTCACCGGGCCGTCCGGCGTGCGCAGGTACAGCTCCGAGTGGTGGAAGTCGGTGCTGCGCACGATCACGTCCCGCTCGAAACCCTCGGTGGGGTCGTGCAGGCCGTACACCGCGACATCGTCCGGTTTGCCCTCGTAGACCAGGCTCGCCTGCTCCAGGGGGGTGCCCCGGCGCCATTCCTTCACCAGCCGGGGGTAGCCGGAGCTGGTCAGCGAGCCGGGGCCGAAGTCGGTACCGACGTAGATGCGGTCCTCGTCGATCCAGGAGACCGCGCTCTTGGCCTCCGGCAGCTCGAAACCGCCCGCGACGAAGGCGCGGCTCTCCAGGTCGAACTCGCGCACCACGGTGGCGTCGGCGCCGCCGCGGGACAGCTCGACCAGGCACCGGTGCAGCCCAGGCCGCAGCACGGTGGCGCCCTGCCAGACCCAGTTCTCGCCCTCCCGCTCGGCGAGCGCGTCCACGTCCAGCAGCACATCCCAGTCCGGTTCCGTCTTGCGGTACTCCGCCGGGGTGGTGCGGCGCCACAGCCCGCGCGGATGGGTGGCGTCCTGCCAGAAGTTGTAGAGGTACTCGCCGCGCCGCCGCACGTACGGGATCCGGTCGTCGGCGTCCAGCACCTCGCGGATCTCGCGCTCCAGCGCGCCGAAGGACTCGGTACCGGTCAGCTCCTCGATGGTCTCGGCGTTGCGCTCCCGGACCCAGCCGAGCGCCTGCTCGCCGGTGACCTCCTCCAGCCAGAGGTGCGGGTCGTCTGGTGCGGGCGCGGCGGGGACCGGGGAGGTGGGATCGCTCATGGCCACAGTCTCTACCCCGGCCGTTGTGGCCGTGCACAGTCCCCGGCCGTTCCCGGATTGTGATCGCATGTCCTGAACCGGACATATACGCTTGTCCCGCGCGGGCTTTGAGGGGGTACTTGTTCTGCGTCCTGGGGGACCACGGCAAGTCCGCGCGCCGTGCAGGAGCGACCGAGGGTGAGCAGTGGACCGTGCCGATGATCCGTTCCGAGCGAACCGGCCGGAGGAGCCGGTCGTAGCCGAGGTACCGCCGTCCTCGTGGCGGCCGGAGCAGCCACCGGATCCGTGGCAGGGCGCGATCCTGCCACCACCACCGCCGCGCCACCCCGCGCCGCAGCCCCCGCCGCGCAACTCGCCAGCCGCGATCCTCGGCACCCTGGTGATCGTGCTCGGCCTGGTGCTGGTGGTGGCGCTGGCCGGACGGACGCCGGATCCGGTGGAGGGCACCGCGGTGGCGATGCCGGGGCTCAGCGAGAAGCTCGCCGCCGAGCCGAGCGAGGACCAGGGGCCGCAGCCGGTGCGGCAGCTGGGTACGAACCCGCTGCTGGACGACGGCGTGGTGCTGCCAGCGGTGACCTGCGAGCTGCCGCGGATCGGCCGCTCCACCGAGCAACTGCTCGCCTTCTACCAGGCCGGGATGCGTTGCCTGGACGAGGCGTGGGAGCCGGTGCTGCGGGAGGTGAACGAGCCGTTCTTCGAGGCGGGACTCGAGGTGACCGCGGATGCCGCCACCCGGTGCGGCGACGCGCCGCCGGAGGCGGAGGCCACGGCCTACTACTGCCCGCTGGACGAGATCATCTACATGCCGGAGAACCGGTTGCTGGACACCGTCGGCGTGGACAGGGCCTCGCATCTCGCGGTGCTGGCGCACGAGTATGGCCACCATGTGCAGTCGCTGAGCGGAATCATGTACGCGGTGGCCGACGTGTCGTTCGCGATGCCCGAGGGCAGCCCCGAGGAGCTGGAAATGAGCAGGCGGGTGGAGCTGCAGGCGAACTGCTTCGCCGGCCTGTTCATCGCCGCCGCATCCGGGCGTGGCTCGGTCACCGGTTCACTGAGTGAGGCCGCGATGGCCGACTTCCGCAACACCATCGGCGGCGAAACCCACGGTTCGGTGGAGAACCAGGTCGCCTGGGCCTGGGCCGGTTTCGAGGGCGAGGGCACCGCGGCCTGCAACACCTGGACGGCCGATGCCGAGGAGGTGCGCTGACCGCGGCCGCCTTCGCCGCCCGGTCAGTGGTGAGTTCGCGCGCTGTCCAGCAGGCCGTGCAGGGCCCGGGTGCTGATCCGCAGTGCGGGGCCGGTCATGTTCTTGCTGTCGGCAATGGCGCCGCCAGTGGGTAACCACGTGAGCATCACGCACTGCGCGCCACCACCGCCGTTGCTTTTGCTGCTTTTGCGCCACTGTGCTCCGGGCAGGTCGGCGGCCGAGATCGTCATGATCGCTAACTCCCTTGGCTCAGGTCCACGATCCTCCCCTCCAGTATGGCCCTGGACTCTTCCTCGGCGGCGGCGATCCGGTAGGCATGATCGAAGGCGACCAGGTGCGGGCCGGTGGCCTTGATGTAGTCCGGCCTGGTCAGCGATTCGACATAGGCCAGGGTGCGGTCGGGTTTGACGTAGAGCAGGGTGAACGGGCAGCTCAGCGCCGGGCTGGCACCGGCCGACCAGGGCAGCACCCGGAAGCGGACGTTCGGCATGTCCGCGATCTCGCGGAGCCGTTCCAGTTGTCGCCGCAGCACTTCCGTTCCACCGACCTCGCGATACAGCGCCTCCATACCGAGCACGATCCACAGGTCGGGGCCGTCCGGGTGCACGATGCGCTCGCTGCGTTGTGCCCGTGCCTCGGCATGTCCGAGTGCTTCACCCGCCGGGAGCATCGGCGAAACCGACAGGGCCGCATGCGCGTACTCCTGAGTTTGCAGCAGTCCCGGGATCTCGTTGTAGACCATGCGGATCTCGGCGGCGGCACGTTCCAGGGCCACGTACTGCCGGGAGGAACTGCCCACCCGTTGCGGGGCGGAGCGGCGGCGGGCCTCCTTGGCCAGCGCGCGGAAGTCGTCGGCCTGCCGGGTACGCAGCTTGTAGAGCTCGATCATCATCTCCACATCGGCAGGCTTGGCCGCGATGATCCCGTTCTCGATCTTCGACAGCTTCCCGGAGTAGCCGCCGAGCCGCCGGGCGGCCTCGCCGAACTCGATCCCGGCAGCCTCGCGGTGCTGCCGTGCGCGCTCGCCGAAGGTCAGCCGCTGGATGACCGGCGTGGAGTCTTCCTCAACCATGGCGCGCAGTCTGCCGGAACGCACTGCCATCCCCGCATCACCCAATCGTAGTAAGTCTGGTTGCAACGCAACTTTCACTCTATGGAACCACACTGCTGTTTGCATTGCTGTTTTAGAGTCTCAGGTGCCGGACGGCGCCCACTTGGCTCGGGTCCCGCCGACCGGCAGCGGGCGGGGATGCGCCAGGCGCGGCCTCCCCGTCCGCCCAGCTCCGGAGAAGGGGGTGACGTCATGCAGACGATCGGGGTGATCGTCGGGGTATGCCTGATCGTGATCGCGACCTGCGGGGCGCTGCACCTGGCCTGGCCGCGGCGCCCGGCAACCCGCACCCACCCCCGCTGGACCGTGGCCGCCATCCAACGGCGCATCGAAGCCGAACGCACCGACGGGGTGGTGACCCACCATGGAATGGTTCGACACCACCGCTGACTCCGCCCACGCGCTGACCACCGACCAACGGCGCCTGGCCGCCATCAGCATGGACGCCCTGCTCGACGAACTCGCCCACCGCCGCTGGGAGAAATGGGCCTTCGGCACCGCCACCGACCCCCTGGGCATCGCCTTCGTCCTCTGGTGGCCCCACCACGCCGACGTCGTCGTGCTACCCGGCCCCGACCACGCCGTCACCTACCGCGCCCACCGCGACCCCCACTCACACCCCTTCACCCCCGACACCGTGGCCTGGGTCTACGCCGGAATACCGGCCCACGCCATCCGCACCCTGCTCCTACTACCCCCACCCCACGCACTCAACGCCCCCACCGACACCCTCCGCCTCGGCGACCACGTCCGCGTGCCCCACACCTGGCTCGCCCGCAGACCCCAGCTCATCCGCCCGAGCCAGTAACGGCCGCATGGGCAACCTCCAGGTTCTCGCGCACCGTTTCCGTAGTCGGATGTCCTGGTGGCAGCGTCCGTTCACAGTCGGCAAGGGCGCGCTCCAGCAACCGCACGGCTTCGCCGAGCTCGCCCGCGTCCCGGCAGGCAGTGGCGAGATTGTTCCGCGAGCCGATGGTGTCCGGATGGTCCGGCCCGAGTGCCCGTTCCCGACCCGCCAGCGTGCTGCGGTGCAATACACCGGCGTCCTCGATGCGCCCTGCCAGATGGTAGGCGTTGGCGAGGGTGTCGTAAGCGAAGAAGGTCTGCCATGCCTCCGTGCCGAAGGTGCGTTCGAAGTCGGCGACGGTCCACTCCAGTAAGGTGATCGCTTCCTCCGGCCGGTCCAGATTGAGGTAGGCGGTGGCCAGGTTCCGCCGGTACTGGATGGTGTCGTAATGGTCACGGCCGAGCAGGCGTTCGGCGTCCGCTATGGCCTGCCGGTAGAGTTCGATGGCCCGTTCGGTAGATCCCGCCGCCTCGTAGGCGATGGCGAGGTTGTTCAGGGTGCGCAGGGTGGCCGGATCATCGGGCCCGTCGATTCGTTGCTGGTCCGCGAGGCTTTCCTGGTGTGCGGTGATGGCCTCCTCGGCACGGCCCGCCATTCGGTAGGCCAATCCGAGACAGTTCCTGGCGATGGCGGTGCGTGGGTCGTCCCGGCCGAGCACCCGCTCGGTATCCCTGAGGTTGGCCTCGTGCAGTACGACCGCCTCCTCGATTCGCTCGGCGGAAATCAGTGCCATGCCGAGGTTGTGTCGGATCGAGAGGATGGTCGGGTGGTCCGGACTCCACAGGCGGTTCGCCACGGCGGCGGCATGTTCGAGGAACCGGATCGCATGATGCGCGTGCCCTTGTCCATTCAGGAACCCCCCGAACTTGTTGAGCAACCAGATGAGCAGGGTGCCATCGGGGCAATGGCTGGCGAGCGCCTCCGTGTGCGGCAGCAGAGTCCGGTGCACGTCCCAGTTGGCCGGATCTTCGTGGTCGGCGTCCTCCAGCGCTCCGGCCAAGGCAGCCAGGGCGGGCCTCGCCGAGTCCACTTCGGACGTTTCATCGAATGTGCGGGTGACCGTCTGGACCAGGCGGTGCACGGCCAGCAGTTCGCCGTTGACGCTGATCATGCTGTAGGCGCGGAGCTTTCCGATGGCGCGCAGCAACTCCGGTTCGCTCGCCAGGTCGTCCAGCAGCCAACGAGGGATGTCCTCAGGGGCGAACCAGGACAGCACCCGCAGCACCTTGCCCGCCAACGGGTCCAGCTTGTCCATGGTGACCCGCCAGATGCGGGCCACGGTCCGCCGCGCGTCGCCGCCCTCGGCCGCCTCGTCGAACATCGCCGCCGGATGCCGGTCCAGCAGCCGGTGGTAGTCGGCCGGGCTGATCCCGGTCTGCGCGAGGTAGGCACCGGCCTGCTCGATCGCCAGCGGGAGCCCGCCCAGTTCCCGGCACAGCTCCTCCGCGCCGGTCAGGTCCTCCGTGCCATGGGCTGCAATCCGGGTCAGCAGCTCCACCGACTCCTCCCCGGTCAGCACGTCGAGGTCGAGCGGCCGGGCCAGGCCGTGCCAGCCGGTCGCCCGGCGGCTGGTGATCAGCACCCGGCCCGATCCGGCCCTGGCGAGCAGTGGCGGGATCTCCGCCGGATCGTCCACATTGTCCAGTACCAGCAGCCAGCCTTCGTTCGCGGCCAGCCAGCGCAGCGCCTGTTCCGGTAGCAGCTCCGCGGGCAGCTCGGCCAGCTCCGGTTGCAGGATCGTGGCCAGCCGGGCCAGGGCCCGCTCGACGGACCCGGCCTGCTCGGCGGTGATCCAGTAGATCAGGGTGTGCTCGTCCCGGTGCAGCGCCAGGTAGCGGGCGGCCAGGGTGCTCTTGCCGACGCCACCGAGTCCGTGCACGGCGGCCACGACCACCGGATCGCTGGTGGACATGGCTTCTTCCAGCCGGGCAAGGTCCGCCCCGCGGCCGACGAACAACTCGGGCCGGACCGGAACCCCGATCGGTCCCGGAGGTGCGGGTACCCGTTCGATCGGCGGGGCCTCCGGCGGCAGTACGACCGAGCCGATCTGCACGTTCCTGGCGTTGTCCCCGGTGGAGTTGATCCCGCCGCTGTCGCCCGCGACCTCGATGGACCGGTCGGTCATCGGTGCTGGATGTTGATCGCGTTGTCGCCGGTGGAGTTGATTCCGCTGCTGTCCCCGCCCACCGAGATCGACTTGTCCCCGGCCGCGGGCAGCAGCGCGGCGATCTCCGCGGCGAGTTCGGTGTCCTCACGCAGCGCCTTCTTCAGCTGGGCGCGCAGTGCGGCCTGGAAGTCGGGATCGTCCAGCGCCCCGGCCAGGTCGGTGACCGCCTGCTCGACGTTCTCCTGCACGCCTTTTCGGCTGAACAGCTTCGCCAGCAGGCGCTGCCCCAGTCCGACCGTGCCGTCGGCCGCGGCCTCCTGGGCCTTGGTCAGCACCTCGGTCCCGTAGGCGGCCACCGCCGACTCCACCGCCGGGTAGACCTGCTCGACCAGCGCCGCGACGTCCTCCATGCGAACCTCCTTCGCCCGTCCCCTCCCGGACGAAGGTATCGCAGGGTGGTCAGCGGGGGAGGCGGCGCCAGATCGGGCGGGGGAGGAGGCGCATCAGGGCGAACACCGGGCGCAGCACGGCGGGCACCCAGACTTCACCCCGCCCCCGCCGTAGTGCCCGCACGGTGGCGTCGGCGACCTGGTCCGGGGTGCTGGAGAAGGGCGCGGGGCTCATGCCCTCGGTCATCCGCCCGAGCACGAACCCGGGGCGCACCAGCAGCAGCCGCACCCCGCTGCCGGCCAGGGCGTCGGCGAGCCCACAGGCGAAGCCGTCCAGCCCGGCCTTGGCCGAACCGTAGACGTAGTTGGCCCTGCGCACCCGCACCCCGGCCACCGAGGAGAACACCACCAGGCTGCCGTGGCCCTGTGCGCGCAGCAGGTTCGCCAGCTCGGTGAGCACGGCGACATGCGCGACGTAGTCGGTGTGCACAATGGACAGTGCGTGGGCGGTGTCCCGTTCGGCACGCTGCTGGTCGCCGAGGATGCCGAAGGCGGTGACCACCACCTCCAGCGGGCCGTGCCGGGCGGCGATGCCATCCAGCACCTCGCGGTGACGGGCCACCTCGTCGGCGTCGAACTCCACCCGCTCCACCGTGGTGGCACCGGCAGCGCGCAGCGCCGCCTCCTGCTCGTCAAGGTCCTCGCTGCGCCGCGCGGCCAGCACCACCGTGCGAGCACCGCCGCGCACCAGCCGGAGGCCGACCGCGATCCCGATCTCGCTGCGGCCGCCGAGGATCACTACCGTTCCACTCACGGTGCAGCAGTGTGCCAGTACACGGGAAGGGAAGGACGCGGGTGGAGCTACCGTGGCGCGCGGTCGAGCCGGACGGCGGCGACCGCCCGATCGACCCCGACCGGCTGCCCCGCCTGCGCGGGCGGCGGCCGTTGAAACGCTGGCGGTATGTCGGGATCTACGACGAGCGGGTGCGGCTGTGCGCCGGCCTGGTGCGGATCGCCGGGGCACCGCAGTCGTTCTGGGCGGTGCACGACCGGGCCGCCGGTGCCTTCCGCGAGCACACCACCCTGCGCGCGGCCGTGGACCTGCCGGACGGCGCGGCCCGGTTCGGTGGCCGCGGCGTGCGGGCGGACCTGCGGCTGGAACCGGCGGGGGAGCGGGTCGAGGTGGTCTCCCGGCATGGCGCCCACCCGATCTGGACCCGCAAGACCCCGCTGCGGGCACGCGGGCGGGTCAGCATCGACGGCCGCACCATCGAGGTGGATGCTCCCGGCCTGCTGGACGACTCCGCCGGCCACCACGCCCGGCGCACCGCCTGGTCCTGGAGCGCGGGCTGCGGCAGCAGCACCGAAGGCCATGCCGTGACCTGGAACCTGGTGGACGGCCTGCACGACGCCGCGGAACACTCCGAGCGCACCGTCTGGCTCGACGGTATCGCCAACGAGGTCCCACCGGCCGCCTTCGCCGCCGACCTGTCCGCGGTCGGCGACCTGCGGTTCAGCACCGAGGTGGAGCGGGCCCGGCACGACCGGCTGATCCTGGTCGACAGCGCCTACCGGCAGCCGTTCGGGACCTTCACCGGCACGCTGCCCTGCGGGACCACCCTGCGCACCGGCCACGGCGTGATGGAGCGGCACGAGGCGCGCTGGTGACCCGGTCGCCCGGCGCGGCCGCCCCCGGGTTGGTCAGCGCGTAGCCGTACCCGCCTTCGCGGCCCAGTCCGGCGACCTTCCGGTCAGGCCGAGCAGCCGGTGCAAGGGCGGCGCGTCCTGCGGCACCGGGACCACCTTGTCGAACGGGCCGTCCGGGCCCCGGCCCTCCGGGTCGTCCGGCACGCTTTCCATGAATCGCAGGGCCGCCCGCACGGCTTCCGGTTCCGGCTCGTAGCGCCTGCCGAGTGCGCTGGCCAGGTCCCAGCCGTGCACCACCGAGTCCACCAGGTGCATCCCCACCACGGTGCTTCCGGGGAAGGTGCCGAAGTCACGGATCGCGACCTCGCGTTCCAGCATCCCCTCCCGGTCGAATGCGGAGGTCACGGCGGCGATCGAGTCGGCGAGCGCGCGGTGCGGGTCGTCCCCGAGGCTGCCGCCGTCCCAGTCGGCGGCAGCGCCGTGCGTTGCCGCCTCGGCGAAGGCGTGGTTCTCGCTGATCAGGTGCTGGAGCAGGGCGCCGAGGTTCCACTCGGCGCAGGGGGTCGGACGTTCCAGATCGGCGGTCGAAACGGTGGCGACCAGCTGCTCGTGCAGGTGCAGCACCGCCCGGTTCGGTTGGCGAAGATCCATACCCGGAACGCTATGAGTGTTAAAGGCTCCACTGAAGGACCAAAATCGGGGCAATCGGATTGGGCCAATCTAGGATCGGTGTGGTGGACATCCAGATCGACACCGAGCGGGGCCGGGGCCGGCGGGAGGAGATCTATCTGCAGCTCCGGGCCGCCATCCTGGACGGTCGGTTGCGCGAGGGGGAGGCGCTGCCACCCAGCAGGGAGCTGGCGCAGCGGCTCGCGGTCGCCCGCAACACCGTCGCCGCCGCCTACGACCGGCTCAGCGCCGAGGGGTTCCTGAGCGGGAAGGTGGGCGCCGGGACCTTCGTCCGCACCGGGGCGAGCGGTGGTCCGCCCGATCCGGAGCAGGGCGCGCGGGTGTCGCTGCGGCCGAACGAGGTCTGGGAGCGGGTGCCGGACCCGCCACGGATGGCGGGCCCTGCACCGCGCTACGACTTCCGGGCCGGCCTGCCGGACGCGCGGATGTTCCCCTTCGACACGCTGCGCCGCCTGCTCGGGGACGAGGTGCGGGCCGCGCGGGCGGACACCCTGCACTACGGGGAACCGGCAGGGCAGCCCGAGCTGCGCGCCGCCGTGGCGCGGCATCTCGGGGTGTCCCGCGGGCTGCCGGTCGAGCCCGGTGGCGTGCTGATCACCGGCGGCACCCAGCAGGCACTGGACCTGATCGCGAAGGTGCTGCTGCGGCCAGGGCAAGGGGTGGCGGTGGAGGACCCTGGCTACCCGCCTGCGCGGCTGCTGTTCGAGAGCTTCGGCGTGCCGGTCAGCCCGGTACCGGTGGACGAGCAGGGGATCCGCGTCGCGCGGATCCCGGAGGGCACCCGGCTGGTGTACGTGACCCCCTCGCACCAGTTCCCGCTCGGCATGCCGATGTCACTCGAGCGCAGGCAGGAACTGATCCGGTGGGCCCGGCGTGCCGACGCCGTGCTGGTCGAGGACGACTACGACACCGAGTTCCGGTTCACCGGCCGTCCGCTGGAGCCGCTGTACCGGCTGGACGAGGACGGCAGGGTGCTCTACCTCGGCTCCTTCTCCAAGGTGCTCTCACCCACCCTGCGGCTGGGCTTCCTGGTCGCGCCCCGATCCATCCGGCGGGCCCTGGTGAAGGCCAAGTATCTGGCCGACTGGCATTCCTCCGGCCCGATCCAGTCCGCGCTGGCCCGGTTCGTCGAGGAGGGCGGGTTCGCAAGGCACCTGCGCCGGATGCGGCGGGAGTACCGGACGCGGCACGAGGCGGTGGCCCGGATCCTGCGGCGGGACTTCGCAGGGGTGTGCGAGCCCATCCCGTCCCCGGCCGGGCTGCATCTCAGCGCCTGGTCCGAGTACGGCACGCGGGAGCTGGCCCGGCGTGCCCGGCGTGCGGGTGTCGGCCTGTACACGCTGGGTGACTTCGCGGTCCGGCCAGGGCACTCCGGCCTGGTGTTCGGCTACGGTGCCATCCCGGAAAGTGAGATCGAGCCAGGGCTCGCCCTGCTCCGTACCCTGTTCGATGGCCTGCCCGACCAGGCGGAATAGGCATTCGGGCACGTTCGCGACTTTCTCCCCGCCGGGGTCGCCATTAGCCTGGTGTGAATCAGCTCACCGTGCCGGGAGGAGCCTCATGCGGATTGCCGATGTGTTGCGGAGCAAAGGGTCGGACGTGGCGACGGTGGGGCCGGACACCCGGGTGACCGAGCTGCTACGGCACCTCGCCGAGCGCAACGTCGGGGCGATGGTGGTCCTCGGCCCGGACGGCGTGCAGGGCATCGTCTCCGAGCGGGACGTGGTGCGCAGGCTGCACGAGCACGGTGCCGGCCTGCTCGACCGGCCGGTTTCCTCGATCATGACCAAGGTGGTCGCCACCTGCACCCCGGACGACTCGGTGGACAGCCTCAGCGTGGTCATGACCGAACGCCGGATCCGGCACATCCCGGTGCTGGTGGACGGCGAACTGCGCGGCATCGTCAGCATCGGCGATGTGGTCAAGGTCCGGATGAACGAGCTCGAGCACAGCCAGGAGCAGCTGGAGGCCTACATCGCGGGCAACCGCTGACCCACCTTGGCTACTCGCGCCAGCCGGTGAGCTCGACCCCCTTGCCGACGTCCACCCGGAACGAGAGGCTGAGCTCCGCGTTCCCGCCGGGCGGTAGTTCCAGCTGCCAGCGCACCTCGCCGAGGTCGGTCCGCTCCACCGGCTCCGGACTGGTGCGGACGTCCCGGACGGTGATCGCCTCGTCCCTGGACACCGGGACCTGATCGAGCACCGTCACCCTTGCCTGCCGCGGCCCGTGGTTGTGCACCGTGGTCCGGTACTCCGCGTCCCGGCGCCGGGCGCCGGAAAGCCCTGGCAGCCCCGCCTTGCCTGCCGAGCGGCGGACCAGCTCCCGCTCCACCCGGATGCGCTCGTCGATCCCGAGCGCCAGCTCGACCTCCTCGCCGGGCGCCCACGGCTCCAGGCGGGTGGTGCCGATGAACTCGGTCCCGTGGAAGACCGAGGCGTTGCCCGGCCGCAGCGTGTGCTCCGAGGTGTTCGTGGCCACCGCGCGCAGGTAGGCGTGCTCGTCCCTGGACGGTGCGGTGACGTGGTCCAGCCGGGTGCCCAGCTCCAGCTCGGTGATCGTGGTGCGGTGCGCCCCGCCGTCCGTGGGCACCGCGATCGGGCGGCGCGGCCGGTAGGTCGCCGCCGCGATCCCGTGCCGCACCTCCGCCGTGCTCGCGGCGAGCTCGTATCCCTGTGCCTGCGCCGCCGCGCGGGGCTGCTGCGCGTAGTGTTCGAGCCCACCCGCGGCCATTTCCCGCACGAACCCGGAGGGGCGCGCGCGGTCCAGGAACCACGGCGCCAGCTCGGGAACGCTGAGCGTGGCCGAGGGCCGGGCGGTGGACAGCGCCAGCTCGCATTCCGGCCAGTCCTCGCCGGTGTGCTGGGTGATCAGGCCGTACCAGGTGAGTGTCAAGGTGTCTTCCCGCAACCGCAGGTCGTAGCCGGCCTCCCAGCCGGCTTCGGAGACCACATAGGACAGCTCCAGCTCGACCTCGGCCACGCCAGCCCCCTCCGTGGCCGCCAGTTCGATGGTCACCGCGTTGCGATCCGGCCCCTGCTCGGCCCGGCGCTGCTCCACCGCCCTGCCGGCCGCGGCCAGCTCCTCGGCGAGCCGGGTGTGCCGTTCGGTCAGCTCCCGCCGCGTGGCCAGCACCTGCGCCAGTTGCTCGGTGAGCGCGTCCCCGACCTCGGCCACCCGGCCGGGTTCGGTGTCCCCGGTGGACAGCGCCTTGGCGAAGGCGGAGCCGCACCGCCGCACCAGGGAGTCCAGCAGGGTGCTGCGGGTGTTCTGCACGGTCTCGGCGTCCACCACCTCGTCCAGCCGTTGCCGGGCCACGCGCTCGCGTTCGAGCAGTTCCTCCAGCACCGGGTCGGCGGAGTGCGCGTGCACCTCCGGGGTGAGGTCGACCCCGGCCACGGTCGCGGGTCCGGAACCGCTGACCCGCACCGACTCCGGGGCCAGGCCCAGCGGCAGGCCGCTGACCACGAAACGGGTTCCGGAACCCAGCTTGGCGTGGCCCCTGCGGGTGACCCTGGCGTGCCGCGGGTACACCGTGACGGCGACGATCGGCGCATCGATGACGGTCGGCATAGTCCGACCGTACCCACCTTCGTCGGGCGCCACCGCAGAACTTCTTGACACCCCCCGGCGGGCGAGGAAAGGTCTATGGCCGTCCGTTCGTGATCCGAACTGGGGAGTCCCGTGAGAGCCACACGCCTCGTCCCGCTGCTCGCCGCCGTGGTGGCCCTGCCACTGACCTCCGCCGCCGGTTTCGCCGCGCACGCCGACCCCCCGCGGGGGCCGGTGTTCGAGAACGGTGAGGCGCAGCCGGTCTTCGACCCCGGCGAGGTCGTGCGGGACAAGCTGTGGGTCACCGCGCCGGTGGACAGCGACCACGACGGCGCGAAGGACAAGGTGTACGTCGAGGTGGTGCGGCCGAAGGCCACCGAGAACGGGCTGCGCGTGCCGGTGGTGTACCAGGCCAGCCCGTACTACTCGGGCGGTAACCCGATCGAGAACCACGACGTGGACGTGGAGCTCTACGTGCCGGGCAAGCGCGGGCACGGCCCCGGCAAGGGGGCCGCGGCGTCCTCCGTCGGGCTGGCCGGGCCGAGCGCGGCCGATATCGGCTGGCGCTACGAGGAGTACTTCACCTCCAGGGGCTTCGCGGTCGTGTACGCCGAGTCCCTCGGCACCGGCAAGTCCACCGGCTGCCCCACCACCGGTGGTGAGAACGAGACCATCGGTGCCCGTTCCGTCGTCGACTGGCTGAACGGGCGCGCGCCCGCGGCCGACGCCGCCGGCTCGCCGGTCGAGGCGGACTGGACCACCGGCCGGACCGCGATGATGGGCGTCTCCTACAACGGGACCCTGCCCAACGCGGTGGCCAGCACCGGGGTGGAGGGCCTGGAGACGATCGTGCCGATCGCCGCCATCTCCAACTGGTACGACTACTACCGGGAGAACGGCGCCGTGGTGGCGCCGGGCGGGTACCAGGGCGAGGACGCCGACGTGCTCGCCGAGTACGTCTACACCCGCGAGGACCGGGATATCTGCCGTCCCGTCATCGACCGGCTGACCGAGCGGCAGGACCGGATAACCGGCGACTACAGCCGGTTCTGGCACGAGCGCAACTACCTGGACGATGTGCACAAGGTCCGCGCCTCGGTGCTGGCCGTGCACGGGCTCAGCGACTGGAACGTCACGGTGAGCCAGGTCGCCAACTGGTACGAGGCGTTGCGCAGGCACGGCGTGGAGCACAAGATCTGGCTGCACCAGTCCGGGCACGCCGACCCGATCTCGCTGCGCAGGCAGGAATGGCTGTCCACTTTGAACAAGTGGTACTCGCACTACCTCTACGACGTGGACAACGGGATCGAGCGGGAGCCGAAGTCCACCGTCCAGCGGGAGGACGGATCCTGGACCGACGAGGCCGACTGGCCCGCACCGGGAACCAGGGACGCCAGGGTGTACCCGTGGCCGGGCGGCACCGGGAAGGGCAGGCTCGACCTGCGGCACCGGGTGCCGGGTTGGGCGAACGTGGAGCGGTTGAGCGACGACGCGAGCAAGACGGTCGGCCAGCTGGTCGACCTGCCCCGCTCGGGCAACCGCCTGGCGTACTCCACCGGCCCGGCGAAGAAACCGGTGCGGCTGAGCGGAACCCCGGAGGTGAGCCTCGGCCTTGCCTTCGACCACCCAGCGGCCAACGTCACCGCCGTGCTGGTGGACCGCGCCCCGGACGGCAGCTCCCAGGTGATCACCCGCGGCTGGACCGATCCGCAGAACCGCTGGAGCGAGGGCTGGACCACCCCGATCCGCACCGGCAAGACCTACCGGATCTCCTTCGAGCTACAGCCGAACGACTACCTGCTGCAGCCAGGGCACAAGCTGGAGTTTGTGCTGGTCTCCAGTGACCACGACTTCACGCTGCGGCCCGATCCCGGCACCGGGCTGGCGCTGGACCTCACCCGCACCTCGATCGAACTTCCGGTGCGGGGCGGAACCTGGGCGCTGCGCCGCAGTTTCTGATCGGCCGCCAGGTCGGGGCCACGGCCTCGGGCACCGTCGGCCCAGCGGGAACAGTACGCCCGCTGGGCCGGGCTCCGGGAAGCCTGGAATCCTTAGTGGACAACCGGGCCTGCGGTGGTCGGGTACCTGACCACCGCAGGCCCGGCGCGGTCCCGTTGGCGGGCGTGGTGATCGCGAACAGCCGCCGGGAATCCGAGGTCAGGCCGAGGCCGCGCGGCGCAAGTACTCCGTCCCGGGTCACCTCCAGTGTCCTGGAGGGCTCGGCAGCGCCGGTGCGGTAGGTGTACACATCTTCCCGCGGGCTACGTACTCCGGCAGAGGGGAGGTTCCATGAGACGAGCACACTTCAGGCGGGGGGCGTGGCCCTTCGGAGGGCAGTGTTCGGCGACCTCGCAGCTGCTGGCGTTGCTGTGCCGGGGTTGTCGTCGAGCAAGGTCTGGTGAACTTCACGATCGACGTGCGGAAGGCCACTTTCGACGAGTTGCCGACCGTGCACGAGCCCTGGGAGCTCGCCAAGCTGTTGCTGTACGGGGCTCCGCACCTGCCGTTGGACGTGGAGCAGGGCAACGAGCGGCTGCTCTGAGCAGGAGCCCCCGCGCGCCGGTTACGGCGTGGACGTGAGATTACGTACCAGGTGGGTACCCAGCTCGGTGTCGCCGTCGATCCGGATGTCGGCGAGGTGGTCGTCGGGCTCGACCCGGCCGCCGACCAGCCGGGTGCACAGGGTGGAGGACAACCGGAGGCTGGCGGTGGCCGGACCGGGCAGTTCCGGGACCAGGTTGGCTGTTCCCTCCACCAGCACGTGTGCCTGGCGCCGTACCGGGCCGGTCAGCGTGAGGGTGATGCTGCTGCCCTGCGGCGCGCCGACGGCCTTGCCGACCAGGGCACCCAGCCGGTCCACGATCACGTCGACCACGAGTTCCGCGCAGACGCCCCGGTCGTGGCCCGGTTTGCCGACCGTGAACCGGATGTCCTGCTCGTGCATCCAGCAGTCGAACACGCGCAGCCGCATGAAGTCCGCGTACGTGCCGGGCCCCAGCGGGGTCCAGCTGGGTGCGTCGAAGTCCTCCTGGGACAGCTCGGCCAGCGCCGCCCGCCTGCGGTCGGTGACCTCGCTGAACCTGTCGAGCAGTTGCTGCGGCGTAAGGTCGCGCATGGCGTTCACCCAGAGCTCGTTGAACTCGCCGAGTTCGTTGCGCACATGCGGCCGCGCCAAGTAATCCGTGGGGTCGGTCGGCGGTTGTTGCCCGCTCAAGGTGGCCTCGGTGCCGATGAGGTGCGCGACGATGTCCCGCACCCGCCACCCCGGCAGCGGGCTGGGGGCGGACCAGTCACTGGCGACGAGCTCACCGAGCAGCCGGGCCAGACTGGACCACTGCTCGTCGAGCGCGTCGATGAGCAGTTGCTTCGCCCGGTGCGGCATGGTGATCATCGCCTCGCCTCCGTCCTCGGCTGCCGGGGCCGGGCTCGGCATCGCGCCGCCGGTGTCCGGCCTGGCCTCACATCGTAAAGGCGAGGTTGCGGATGATCCTTTCACCCAGCTCCCGATCACCGGCCAGCTCGATCTCGGCCAGGTGATCGGCCGGTTCGGTCCGGCCACCGACGAGGCGGGCGGCCAGCGGAGAAGGCAGTGTCAGCACGCTGGTGGCGGGGCCGGGCAGGGTGTCGACCACCGCGGCGCGCTCGTCCACGCGCACATGCACGTCTCGCCGGACCGGCCCGGTCAGCGACAGGGTGACCGTTGCTCCCTGCGGGGCGGCCGCCTTTTTCCCGATGACGAAGCCCAGCCCCCGCTCGATCTGGTCGAAGGCGAGTTCGGCGCAGTCTCCGCCCTCGTGCCCCGGCCTGCCCACGGCGAACCGGATGTCCTGCTCGTGCATCCAGCTGTCGAACACCCGGATGCGCATCAGGCTGGCATAGGTGCCCGGCCCGGCGGGGGTCCAGCTGGGCGCGTCGAAGTCCTCCTGCGACATCGCGGCCAGCGCCGCGCGCCTGGCCGCGATGACCTCGTTGAACCGGCCACGCATCTGCTCCGGACTGAGCTCGCGCAGTGCCCGCACCCACCGCTCGTTGGCCACTCCCATGTCGTTGTGCACATGCGGCAGCTCCGCGACGTCGATATCGGCCTCCGGCGTTTGCTCACCGCTCAGCATGGACTCGGTACCGAGTACGTGCGCGACCACATCGTGCACGGTCCAGCCCGGCAGACCGCTGGGTATGGCCCATTCGGCGGGGGAGAGCTCCGCCAGCAGCTCGGCGAAGCTCGACCACAGCTGGTCGAGCGTGTCGGTCAGGGGTTGCTTCGGAATACTCACTGTGCTGGTCAACGGTGCTCTCCATCCTGGTGAGGGCCGGGCATCGGAACGACCCGGCCGCGGTCGACACTCACCCAGTCCCGGCCCCGCAGATAGGGTTCGAGCGTCTGGGCGATGACCTGGTGGTCACGGCTGGCCTTGGGTCGCTGCAGCTCGTACAGGTGGGAAACTCCAGCGCGCCGGTGACGACCTGCCACAGGCGCAGTGCGGCCGGCCCGGTGGGCGGGTCGACCAGCACCGGCCCGAACAGGCACTGACCGTCGGCGAAGAACAACGTGGGCACGCCGAACCCGCCTGCCGCCACCACCCGCTCGTGATCCGCGTACACGTCCTGGTGCGTGCTCGGGTCGGCGATGGCCCTGTCCAGGATCCCGGCGTCCAGCCCCAGTCCGGTGAGCAGCGACCGGGCGGTGTCCCGCTCGTGCGGCTTCTCGCCGCGCTCGTGCAGCGCTCGCCCGACCGCGTCGTACCAGGCGTCCAGCAGGGCCATGTCCTGGCGACGCAGCAGTGCGCCGATCCGCATCAGGGACCAGCCGTAGGACCATTCGCGTTGCCACGGATGTTTCTTGCCCTCCGCCCGGTTGATCTCCTCCAGGCTGAAGAACCGCCAGTTCAGCGTGACCGGCGCCTGCGCACGCACCGCACGGAGCCAGCGCGCGGCCTGATAGGCGAACGGGCACATCGGGTCGACGTGCACATCGACCTCCGTCGGCTCGGTCACGCCGCCACCTCCTCGGCCAGGTGCGCGTTGATCAGCTCGCGCAGCGCCTCCGGGATGGCGGCAGCGGGGGACCGATCGACCTTCGCGAGCATGATCGTGCCCTGGGCGCAGGCAAGCAGCAGGTGCGCCAGCCGATCCGGATCGGTGCCTGCCCGCAGCAGCCCGGCGTCCGCAGCCCGGCGGCAGGTCGCCGCGAGTTTGCCCACCCAGCTCGTGAACAACGCGGACAGGTGTGCGCGGACGGCGTCCTCGCAGGTGGCCAGCTCGGTGCCGAGGTTGCCGAAGGGGCAGCCGACCACCTGGCCGAACCGGCCCTCGAAACCGAGCTGGATCTCACCGATCGCGTCCGGGATCGCGAACAGGGCCGCCGCGGGGTCGGCGTGCGCGCTGCGGTCGAGCCGCTCATGTAACCCGGCGGCGTGCAGGTCGATCACGGCGATCGCCAGGTCGGCCTTGGCTGGGAAGAAGTGATAGAAGCTGCCCTTGCGTACATCCGCGGCGGCGCACACCTCGCCCACCCCGACCGACACATAGCTGCGGGTGAGGAACAACCGGGCCGCCGCCCGCACGATCCGTTCCCTGGCATCCGAGGTTCGTCCCACGAGCAAGGAGCCTACGAATACTTGACGAGACGGTCAACTACTCGATTGTGCTCTTGGCGCGCGATCCGCCTGCCCTAGCACAACGCACCGACAGAACCTGGCTCCGGATCCGGTCCGTGGCCCGAGTTGTTCAACCCGGCCCGAAACTGTCCACAGGTCTCGCTCGCGCTCGCCCCGTCGGCCTGCCGCGCCGCATGCTGAGCACATGACCACGACCACGGCAGTTTCCGAGATCAAGATCAACCTTCGGGACCCGGCGCAGTTGCTGGCGGCCACGCCCGCGCTGCTCGGATTCCGCCCCGAGGGCTCGCTCGTGCTCATCGCACATGCCATGCCCCGGGGCGACCGGGTTGGTTTGGTGCTTCGCGGTGACCTACCGCCACCAGGCCAGGAACACGACCTCGTCCGGCATCTGGCCGCGCCACTGGTCGCCGACGGCGCGGTCGGCGTCACCATCGTGGTGGTCGGCAGGCATCCGGACGAGCCAGCAGACGGTGCTACGCGCGTCGCGCACGGCACGTTGGTGGACACGGTGTCCGCCGTGCTCGGTGAGCTGGGCATGCGCACGATGCATGCCCTGTGGGTACCGCGGATCGAGAAGGGAGCCCGCTATCACTGTTACCTCGACTCCACCTGCACCGGAGTGCTGCCCGAACCGGCCATCACCGCCGCGGCCGCCGCCGTGGCGAGCAGCGGCCAGGTCACCTTCGGCAGCAGGGAAGCCATGGAACGGCTACTGGATCCGGTCGGGGAGGACGTCCTCTCCCGCCGCTCGGCACGGCTGACCGAGGCCTGCGAGGAGCCCGACACGCCGGAAGCGGCCATCGAACGACACTGCCGCGAGGTGTGCGGCGCACTGGCCGACTCCGCTCGTGGCGAGCTGGAACTCGACGACAGCAGGGTCGTGGCACTGGCACGCGCCCTCTCCGACACCCGCGTCCGGGACGCCTGTCTCGCCACCGTGCTGCCCCGGGGCGGCCCCCGATCGCTGGCCGCCGAGCAGCTGTGGCTGCGACTGGCCAGGGAGACGCCCGCACCCGAGCGTGCCGAACCGGCCTGCCTGCTCGGCTATTCCGCGTACCTGCGCGGGGAGGGCGCGCTGGCCGGCATGGCGTTCGACAGCGCACTGCGCGCGGATCCCGAGCATGTGCTGTCCGGGCTGCTGGTACGCGCGCTCCGGGCGGGGATGCCACCGGCGAGGCTGCTGCGGCTCGCCGAGGCGGAGGACGTCCTCGACCTGGAACGCCCGTTCGGCAGGCCTATCCTGCCGCGCGGCGGTTCTGGGTAAAGGTCCAGGCGTCGGCGACGATCTCGGACAGCTCGGCCCGCTCCGGTTTCCAGCCGAGTTCCTCCCTGGCCCGGTCGCTGGCGGCCACCAGCACGGCCGGGTCTCCGGCCCGGCGCGGGGCGAGTACCGCCGGGATGGGGTGGCCGGTCACCGCCCGGCAGGTGTCGATCACCTGCTGCACCGAGAAACCGGTGCCGTTGCCCAGGTTGTAGACCCGGTGCTCGCCTGGCCGGGCATGATCGACGGCGAGGAGGTGCGCGTCGGCGAGGTCGTTCACGTGGATGTAGTCGCGGACCGCGGTTCCGTCCTCGGTCGGGTAGTCGTCGCCGTAGATCTGCACCTGCGCCCGGTCACCGGTGGCGACTTGGAGCACCAGCGGGATCAGGTGGGTCTCGGTGGTGTGCCGCTCACCGTAGCCGCCGTAGGCACCCGCGACGTTGAAGTACCGCAGGCTCACCGCGGCCAGCCCGTGCGCGCGGGCGTAGCTGGTGATCGCGTGGTCGATGGCCAGCTTCGTGGCGCCGTAGGTGTTGCTCGGCCGGGTCGGCGCGGACTCCGGGATCGGGCTCTGCTCCGGTTCCCCGTAGGTCGCCGCGGTGGAGGAGAACACCAGCCGGGGGGTGCCATGCGTGCGCATGGCCTCCAGCAACCGCAAGGAAGTGAGGACGTTCCCATGCCAGTACAGACCGGGAGCCTGCATGGATTCGCCGACGAGCGATTTCGCGGCGAAGTGCAGCACACCGTCGAAGCCCTCGGCCAGCAGGACCTCCGCGGTCTCGGCCGCATCACCCTCGATGAACCGCGCGCCGGCGGGAACCGCGTCCGCGTGCCCGGTGGAAAGGTCGTCCACCACGACCACCTCGTGGCCCGCCTCCACCAGGCGTGCGGCACAGACGCTGCCGATATAGCCGGCACCGCCGGTGACGACCAGCTTGCGGGGCCTGTTCTGCTTCTCCGTCGCGGTGGGCATGCTCGTCCGGGCCTTTCTCGCTGGTGGGGGAGAGTACGGACCGGGTCCGCGGTCTCCTGGTGTGGTTGTGAGTGTGCATGGACGGGGACGTCCGGGCGGGAGCGGGGTTGCCCGGCGTGCCCGCCGCCTGCCGGCTCACCTCCTACGCGCGGCCTGCCCCGGCGGAGGGGACGCCGACGAACATGCGAGGAGCGCGCAGCCCGGCCTGCTCGAACCGGGTGTGCACCGCGGCCTCGATCCCCTCCCGGTCGGCCTCCCTGACCAGGGCGATGGCGGAACCGCCGAACCCGCCGCCGGTCATCCGGGCGCCGAGCGCACCCGCCTGGCGTGCCGCGTCGACCGCGAGGTCCAGTTCCAGGCAGGACACCTGGTAGTCATCGCGCAGGCTGTCGTGCGACGCATCGAGCAGCGGCCCGATCTCGGCGAGCTGCCCCGCCTTCAGCAGCTCCACGGCGTCGAGCACGCGCCGGTTCTCGGTGACCACATGCCGCACCAGCGGGCGCAGCGGCTCGGGCAGCGTGTGCTGGGCGGCGGCGAGCCCTTCCGGGCCGATGTCGCGCAACGCCTTCACCCCGAGCAGGTCCGCGGCCTGCTCGGTGCCACGCCTGCGGTCGCCGTAGCCGGACTCGCTGTGCGCGTGCTTGGCGCGGGTGTCGATGACCAGGACGCTCAGGCCGGCGGCGGCCGCGTCGAAGGGAACCTGCTCGGCGTCACCGGAGCGCACGTCGAGGAACAGCGCGTGGCCACGGACGCAGCACATCGACGCGGTCTGGTCGAGTACCCCCGTGGGTACGCCGACGAACTCGTTCTCGGCACGCTGGGTCCATCTCGCGATCTCGGCGCGCCGCGCGCCGTCCGGATCCTCGTGCCCGGCGAGACCCAGCAAGGCGAGCGCGACGGCGCATTCGAGCGCGGCGGAGGAGGACAGGCCGGCGCCGGTGGGGACGTCACCGGCGAGCACGAGGTCGGCGCCGCGGTCCACGCCGTGCTGGCGCAGCACCCAGGCCACCCCGGCCGGGTAGGCGGACCAGCCGGTGTCCGCGCCGGGGGCCAGTTCGGGGATGGTCACCGGGTCCGCCTGCTGGATCCGGTCATCGGAACCGAGGGTGGACACGGTGAGCACCTGATCGGCCCGGGCCGAGCCCGCGGCGGCGATCCGGTGCGGCAGCGCGAACGGCAGGACGAAGCCATCGTTGTAGTCGGTGTGTTCACCGATCAGGTTCACCCGGCCGGGTGCGGACCACACTCCATCGGGTGCTCGTCCGTGCGTGGCGCGGAACGCCTCGGCGGCGAGCACCTCGGGACCGGCAGCCGTCACCGCGCCTGCGCCAGTACGGCGTGCAGCACCGAGGACGGAACCTGCACGGTGGTGTTCTCGCCGATGACCTCGATGGTGGAACCGGCCCCGTTGGCCTTGCCCACCCGCACGGTGTTACCCGGTGCGAGGCCGACCAGCTTCAGCTCGGTCATCAGGGCCTCGTCCAGCTGCACGTGCTCGGCGATCCGGCGGATCTCCACCTTGCCGCCGCCTGCCCTGGCGAACTCGTCCAGCCGGACCAGATCGGACTCCGCGGGCGGGGCGGGCTCGCCGCCCTCACCGAGCTTGTCCAGTCCGGGGATGGGATTGCCGTACGGCGAGGTGGTCGGGTGGTCGAGCAATTTGACGAGCTTGCGCTCCACCGCCTCGCTCATCACGTGCTCCCAACGGCATGCCTCGTTGTGCACGTGTTCCCATTCCAGCCCGATCACGTCGACCAACAGGCGTTCGGCCAGCCGGTGCTTACGCATCACGGCAATGGCGAGCTCCCGGCCGTGATCGGTCAGTTGCAGATGCCTGTCGTCGGCGACCACCACCAATCCGTCGCGTTCCATCCTGGCGACCGTCTGGCTCACCGTGGGCCCGCTTTGCTGGAGGCGCTCGGCGATCCGCGCGCGCAGTGGTACGACACCCTCTTCTTCGAGCTCGAAGATGGTTCGTAGGTACATCTCTGTGGTGTCGATGAGCTCGTTCACGCTGTCCCCTTCGTCCGCGTTACCTATGGTAGTCGCTACCGCTGACAGGAAGTGCAGGCGTTACGGGTAACCGGTGAATGCCCGAGCGTGACCGGCGACATCCGATATCTCGGCTGATCGCAGGGAAAACCATTAGGCTCACCTCATGTGTCCGTCCGCTGTCGTATGGGACTCCGCGCTGCTGGGTTACGACCTCGGTGGCGACCATCCGTTCAACCCGATCCGGCTCGACCTGACCATCCGGCTCGCCAACAGCCTCGGCGTGCTCGACGGGGTGCCCTTGCTGGTTCCCGAACCGGCCACCGAGGCCGAGCTGCACCGCGCGCACGTGCCGGAATACCTCGAAGCGGTGAAGCAGGCACCCATGGTGGGCCATGACGTCGGGCATGGCCTCGGCACCCCCGACAACCCGGTCTTCAGCGATATGCACGAGTCCTCGGCGCTGGTCGTCGGCTCGACCATGCTCGCCGCGCGCACCATCGCCGAGGGCGGGGCACAGCGCGCCGTCAACATCGCGGGTGGCCTGCACCACGCCATGCGCGACCGCGCGGCCGGGTTCTGCGTCTACAACGACTGTTCGGTTGCGATCTCCTGGCTGCTGGACAACGGTTTCAGCCGGGTGGCCTATGTGGACACGGATGTGCACCACGGGGACGGGGTGCAGGCCGCCTTCTACGACGACCCCAGGGTGCTCACCATCTCCCTGCACCAGCACCCGTTCACTCTCTTCCCCGGAACCGGTTATTCCGGCGAGATCGGTACCTCCGGCGCGGAGGGTTCAGCGGTGAACATCCCGCTGCCGCCGAACACCAGGGACCCCGGCTGGCTACGCGCCTTCCACGCGGTGGTTCCCTCGCTGCTGGGCCAGTTCAAGCCGCAGATCCTGGTGACCCAGTGCGGGGTCGACTCGCACGAGGAGGACCCGCTCGCCGACCTCTCCCTCTCCGTGGACGGGCACCGCACCATCTACCAGACCCTGCGCGGCCTCGCCGAGAGCTGTGCCGACGGCCGGTGGCTCGCCGTCGGCGGCGGCGGATACCAGCTGTTCCGGGTGGTGCCGCGGTCCTGGACCCACCTGATCGCCACGGTGCTGGACCGGGACCTCGCACCCGGCACGCCCGTTCCCTCCAACTGGGTACGCACCGTCAGGGACACCGCACCCCGGGTGGAGCTGCCGACCACGATGACCGACGACCGGGATACCGGGTTCAGCCACTGGGGCGATGGCGCCGACGAGGCGGTGGACATCGCGATCCGGGAGACCCGGCGTGCGGTCTTCCCGCTGCACGGTCTGGACCCCGACGACCCGAGGGACTGATCCGCGATGCCTACCGACGAGTCCCGCGACCCCTACGACTACCCTCGCAGGTGGGAAGCCGACGTCCTGCTTTCCGACGGCGGAACGGTGCATCTGCGGCCGATCGTGCCCGCCGACGCCGACGCGATCGTGGCGCTGCACGGCAGGCTTTCCGAGCGGACCAGGTACTTGCGTTACTTCGGCGCCTACCCGCGTATCCCGCAACGGGACCTGGACCGGTTCACCATCGTCGACCACCACGACCGGGTCGCCTTCGTGGCCCTGCTCGGGGACGAGATCGTCGCCGTCGGCCGGTACGAGCGGCTCGGGGACGGAGACTCGGCCGAGGTGGCGTTCCTGGTGGACGACGCGCACCAGGGCCGGGGGCTCGGCTCCATCCTGCTGGAGCACCTCGCCGCCGCGGCCTCCGAGCGCGGGCTGGGCCGGTTCGTCGCCGAGGTGCTCGCCGAGAACTCCCAGATGGTGCGGGTGTTCCGGGACGCCGGATACCAGGTCAGCAGGGAGTTCGACGAGGGCCTCGTGCACCTTGAGTTCGACATCGACCCGACCGAGGAGTCGCTGGAGGTGGCCCGGTCGCGGGAACAGGCCGCCGAGGCGCGCAGCGTGCACAACCTGCTGCATCCCACCTCGGTCGCCGTGATCGGCGCCTCCACCGATCCCACCAAGATCGGCTACGTCGCACTGAGCAACCTGCTGTCCGCGGACTTCGCGGGCACGGTGTACCCGGTCAACCCCGAGCACCGCTCGGTACGCGGGGTCCGCGCCTACCCTTCCGTACTGGACATTCCCGACCCGGTCGATCTCGCGGTCGTCGCGGTCCCGGCGAGCCAGGTCGAGTCGGTGCTCGACGGCGCGCTGGAGAAGGGCGTGAAGACCCTGCTCATCGTCTCCGGCGGCTTCGCCGAGGCTGGTCCGCACGGGTTGCACGCGGAACTGCGGCTGGTCGGCGAGGCCAGGGCGCACGGCATGCGGGTGGTCGGCCCGAACGCGCTGGGCGTGCTGAACACCGACGCCGGTGTCCGGCTGAACGCGACCCTGGCCCCGCGGCTTCCGGCCAGGGGGCGCACCGGGTTCTTCTGCCAGTCCGGTGCGCTCGGCATCGCCATCCTGGCCGATGCCGAGGCCCGCGGGCTCGGCCTCTCCACCTTCGTCTCCGCGGGCAACCGGGCCGACGTCTCCGGCAACGACCTGCTGCAGTACTGGGAGAGTGACCCGGACACCGACCTGGTGCTGCTGTACCTGGAGTCCTTCGGCAACCCGCGCAAGTTCGCCCGCCTCGCGCGCAGGCTGGCCAGGAACAAACCGATCGTGGCGGTCAAGTCGGGCCGACACGCGGTGCGGCCACAGCTCGCGGCCACCTCGGCCGAGGTGGACGAGTCCAGCGTGCAGGCCTTGTTCGAGCAGGCGGGCGTGGTCCGCGTGGACAGCCTGGCCCAGCTGTTCGACACCGCACTGGTGTTCGCCCACCAGCCGCTGCCTGCGGGCTCCCGGATCGGGATCGTCGGCAACTCCAGCGCGATCGGCCTGCTCGCCGCGGACACCGCGCGGGCGCAGGGCCTGCGGCTGGGCACCGACCCGGTGGACGTGGGGGCGCAGGCCACCCCGGAGGAGTTCGCCGCCGCCGTGGCCGAGACGCTCACCTCGGCCGAGGTCGACGCGCTGGTGGTGGTGTTCGTGCCACCGCTGGCGATCCCCGGCACGAGTTACGCGCGGGCGCTGCGCGAGGCCGTGGTGGAAACCGGGCGGCAGGGGGAGAAACCGATCGTCTCCACCTTCCTCGCCGCCGAGGGGGTGCCCGACGAGCTGGCGGTGCGGGCCGAGGACGGCTCGCCGACCCGCGGTTCGATCCCGTCCTACCCCAGCCCCGAGCGGGCGGTGAACGCGCTGGCCAGGGTGGTCCGGTACGCGGCGTGGCGGCAGCGCCCGCAGGGCAACCTGGTCCGGCCGGGCGGCACGCATCCGCAGCAGGGACAGGCCGTGGTCCGCGAGGTGCTCGCCGCGGCCGAGGACAAGACGGTCTCCCTCGGGGATACCGACGCCCTGCGGGTGCTGCACTGCTACGGGATCGAGGTGGTGCCGTTCCGGGTAGTGGCCGGGGCGGACGAGGCCGTGGCCGCGGCGGCCGAGCTCGGGTACCCGGTGACCCTGAAGGCGGTGGACGAGCGGCTGCGCGGCAGGCCCGACCTGATCGGGGTCCGGCTGGACCTGACCTCGGAGGACTCGGTGCGCACCAGCTACCGCGACCTGCGCGAGGTGTCCGGGATGGACGAGGTGTACGTGCAGCGGATGGCGCCCAAGGGCATGTCCTGCGTGATCGGCCTGCAGGACGACCCCTCCTTCGGCACGTTGGTGTCCTTCGGCCTGTCCGGGGTGGTCAGCAGCCTGCTCGGGGACACCGCCTACCGCGCGGTGCCGCTGACCGATGTGGACGCGGCGACTCTGGTACGCGAGCCGAGGACGGCACCGCTGCTCACCGGGTACCGGGGCGATGATCCGGTGGACCTTGCCGCGCTGGAGGACCTGGTGCTGCGGGTGGCCGCGCTGGCCGAGGACAATCCCGAGGTCCGCTCGCTGGCGCTGGAACCGATCCTGGCCTCCCCCGAGGGTGCCTTCGTGGCCAACGCCCGGCTCGTGCTCGGCCCGCCCCCGTCCCGGCCGGACACCGGCCCCCGCCGGTTGCGCCCGATCACCGCTCCCGCCGACTGATCCATTCCGGACCCGGCTCCCGAGCTCACCGGTTCCCCGGCGCGGCCGCGGTAGGCGCTGCCGGTGGGCTCGCCGCGAAGGCGACGGCGCGGGCGTTGTCCTGGCAGCGCCGCTCCTGCTCGCCTGCCCAGCCGAACTGCCTGCCGAGCTCGGCGAACTCCCGCTCGATGCTGGTCGCCGAGGTGGTGCGCGCGTCGGTGCTGATGGTGACCGCGAGGCCTTCCGCGAGCAACCGGTCCGCGGGGTGCTCGGCCAGGCTGGGCACGGCGCCGGTCTGCACGTTGCTCACCGGGCACATCTCCAGCGGGATTCGCTCCGCGCGCAGCCGCGACACCAGCGCCGGGTCGGCCGCCGCCCGCACCCCGTGCCCGATCCGCGCCGCGCCCAGCACCTCCAGCGCCTCCCAGACGCTCTCCGGCCCGGCCGCCTCGCCCGCGTGGATGGTGACCGGCAGGCCGGCGGCATGGGCCGCGTCGAAGGCCGGGCGGTGCGGCGTGCCCGGCCTGCTCTCGTCCCCGGCCAGGTCCACCGCAGCCACCAGGGACCGGTGCCGCAGCGCGGTGTCCACCACCTGCTCGCTGACCTCCGGCGACTGCTGGCGCAGGCAGCACAGCAGCAGCCCGGTCCGTACCCCGGTCGCCGCGCCGCCCTCGGCGAGCCCCTCGGCGACCGCGCCCACCGCCTCGTCCATGGTCATCCCGGCGCGCCCGTGCAACTGCGGGGCGAATCGCACCTCGCCGTAGCCGACCCGGTCGGACCGCCAGTCCGCCACCAGCTCCCGCGCGACCCGGCGCAGGGAGTCCGGGGTCTGCAGTACATCCAGCACGGCATCGATCCGGGTCAGGTAGTCCATCAGGTTCGCGCACACCGGCGGGGCCACCACCAGCTCCCGCACCGGCCCCTCGAGCCGGATGCCCTGTTCCGCGGCCAGGTCGGCCACCGTGTCCGGGCGTACCGAGCCGTCCAGATGGCAGTGCAGTTCATAGCGTGTGCTCATGCCAGCTACCTCCGGTGATCTAAACGTTTAGAGTGAGGATGATCGGACGGGCGCAGCGCGGTCAAGGGAGTTAGCGGTGGCAGTGACGATGGCGGACGTGGCCCGGCGGGCGGGCACCTCGGTGGCGGTGGTCAGCTACGTGCTCAACGACGGGCCGCGCCCGGTGGCCGAGCGGACCAGGGCGCGGGTACTCGAGGCCGTGCGCGAGCTCGGCTACCACCGCAACCGCGCCGCCGCGGCGCTGCGTTCCGGCCGCTCCGGACTGGTCGGTCTCGTCCTGCCGGACACCACGAACCCGTACTTCGCCGCCCTCGCGCGCGAGCTGGAACGCGCGCTGACCGGGGCGGGCAAGCTGGCCGTCACGGCCAACTCGGACTACGACGCGCCGCGCCAGTCCCGCACGGTGGACCTGCTGCTCACCGCCCAGGTCGAGGGTGTGGTGGTGGTGTCGGCCGGCGGCGAGGAGGATCCCGTCACCCGCGCGCTGGCCACCGGCACCCCGGCCGTCTACCTGCACCATCGCCCGCCGGGGTCGGACGCGCCCCTGGTCGCCGGGGACAACACGGCGGCGATCGGGGCGGCCGTGGCGCATCTGCGCGAGGACGGGTACCAGGAGATCGCCTTCCTCGCGGGTCCCACCGACCACGGTCCGGTCGGGGACCGGGTGGCGGCCTGGCGCGCGGCCACCGGCGGCACCGAGCCGTTGCGCTGTGCCTACACCCGCGCGGCGGCGGCCGGCCTGTTCGGTTCGCTGGCGCGGTCAGGCCGCCTGCCTCGCGCGCTGGTGGCTGCCACCGACGAGCAGGCGATCGGGCTGCTGGCCGCCGCCTACGCCGAGGGCGTCCGGATCCCGGACCGGCTCGCCGTGGTCAGCTGCGATGGGAGCCCGGACGCGAACTTCACCGCCCCGCCGCTGACCGTCACCCGCCAGCCGTTGCGTGCGATGGCCGAGCGGGCGATCGGGATCCTCGGCGGGGGCGACCCGTCTGCCGGCCCGCTGCCGGCCGAGCTCGCCATCGGGCGCAGCTGCGGCCGCCATGGGCTGCCTAGCGCCATACTCCGACGATCACGGTGAGCACGAGCAGCTTCAGCAGCCAGTCCCCGGCATGGATCGCGGCGAGCTTGGCGGGCACCTTCTCGTGGAACACCGAACCGGTGAGCAGCACCATGGGAAAGCCCACCCACAGGACGATGGCGAGCAGCAGCGCGGCCCCGAAGCCGCTGATCCCGAGCTGGGCGGCCAGCCCGGCCAGCACCGTGGCCAGTACCAGGTTGCGCACCAGCTCGACGGGTACGGTGAGCGCGGCCGGCCGGGAACCGCCCGCGTACGCCTCGTGCAGCCGGGCAAGGTGGCTGCCGAGCAGCGCGTACCACGTTCCGCTCACCAGCAGCGCGGCCACCATCGCCACGCCGACCGCAAGGTAGTTGAGCTCAGGCATCGAGCTCACCCCGCTCGAGCCGTCCCTTGAGCGTGGCCAGCCGCTCCCGCCAGTAGGCCTTCATCCGCTCGGCCGCATCGGCATCGGCGAGTCGCGCATGCTCCACGGCCACCCTGGTCGCGCCCTCTCCCTTGCGGTCGAGGACGACATGGACCCTGGTCGCCCCGCCGAGCCAGTCGAACCGGGCCGACTTCGGTTTCGTGGCGGTGCGCTCGCGCAGTTCGCCGTCGGGCAGCCAGCGCCGCCGCAGCGACTCGTCGACGAATGCCTCGAACAGCTGGTCCGCGGACACCGCGATGGTCTTCTGTGCCGTCACCGCGAACCCGTCGGCCCGTTCCCCGACCGCCCGCAGGCCGCGGGCACGCTCGTAGCTGCCGGCCACGGCCTGGGCGTTCCAGGCAAGGGGTTCGATCCCCAGCTGGCCTGCCACCCAGCGCGCGATCTCCCGATGCGACCGCTGCGCGGCACCCCACTCGTCGAGCAGGTCGAACCATTCCTCCCAGCCGCGCCCGGTGCGCTGCCGGATCGACTCCTCCGAGGTCGCCAGCCGGGGAGTGGCCTGCGCTTCCGAGCTGCTTTGCGGCTCCTGGTCCCGCGCGGCAAGCAGCTGCGTCCGCGCCGCCGTGTAGCTCTCGCCCGTCTTCGCCATCCGTGCGCGTACGAGCCGCTTGAACGAACTCCGCCTGGTCATCCTGCGCTCCTCTCGTGGGCGGCGCCACGCGACTCACGCTCGCGAAGCCCGCCGGAAAGGGCGTCAGGAACCGGCGTCCCGAGGGCTGGAGCCCCCTTTGCTCCCACTCGAGCCGACGGCGTGAGCGCCGGAACCGGGAGTTGGGCGCGGGACCGCGCCTGGCGTCGCAGTATTGCATACCGCCCGCCAGGCGCGGAAGCGCCAGACTCTCAGAACCGGCGCGGGTCGACCGCGTAGACGAACCGTTTGCCCGGGTACTCGGTGAGCCCCCACAACTGGTTGTCCGGGCCGCGGTAGGAAAGGTCCTCCGGTCCGATCGGCTGCGCGCCTGCGTGCTTACGTGGCCCGCTGCCGGAGGTGAAGGTGTACAGCGACCCGCGGCTGCCCGCGCCCGCACTGGCCGAGACGAAGAACTCACCGTTGATCGCGGTGGCGCCCTGCATGCTCCGCAGGTCCACCCGGTAGCCCTCGGTGCCGTAGGTGTAGCCGTCGCCGGACTCCTTGAACATCCGGTCGGTGTAGTCGATCGGGAAGCGGACCACCCTGGTTCCGGTGCCGTCCGCGCTGTACTCGGGTACCACCACGCTGTCCGGCGTGCTGGTGCGGTCGAGCGAGGCGGCGGAGTGGCGCAGCCGGGCCGCGCCATCGACGGTGGACGCGGTGAACTTCAGTGCCTGCGGCAGCACGAACAGGTAGTTGTGCGCGTGGTAGGAGCCGTCGGCCTGCCTGCCGATCCTGCCCTTGTCCCCGGTGGAGACCTGCCAGAGGTGCCGCAGGTCGAAGGCGCGGAAACCGCCCCAGGTGTCGGCGACGTACAGGTAGTAGCCGTAGGCGAAGATCCCGCCCGCGTGCACGCGCACCGCGCGGAAGTCGGGCTGCCCCGCCGCGTTGGTGTAGGGCTCGACCAGCAGCACGTGCCGGTACTTCGGCGCGTCCGGGTTCGCGTAGTCCACGAAGGACACCCGCACACCCTTGCTCGTGCCGGAACCCTTGTAGTACCAGCTGGCGAACAGCGCGGTCCGGCCCTCGTAGGTACCGCTGCCGTAGGCGTCCGCGGTGGAGCTGATGCCCTGCGGGTACCAGTCGTCGGTGCCGTTGTCGCCGGACTTCCAGCAGAACGAAGCCACCTGGTTGGCCGCGCCGGGACGGCACTCGCTTCCGGTCACCGCGGCACGGTTCGCGCTGTCCAGCACTTCGGGGAAGGAGACATTTCGCAGCTCCCGGTCCAGCCTGCTGATCACCGGATTGTAGCCGCCCGCCTTGAGCCGGAAGTCGCTCGCGTCGATCCGGGTGGGCGCCGCCTGTGCGGCCGGTGTGGTCAGGGTGAACGTCAGCAGCAGCGCGGCCAGCACGGACAGCGCTCTTCGCATGGATACCTCCCCAGTCAAGATCACCTTTACTGGCAAGCTACCAGCGTTCAGCCGCCAGGGGAGTACCTGATTTCGGGGTTGGCATTTGTTTGGCCGTTTTCCTGGCACAGCCGCCACACCGGGTCCGCGCAGCGCGTTCCCTGCGCGGACAGCTCCCGCTTGAGTACCTTGTAGGTGGCGGTGCGGGGCAGTGCGCGGGTGATCCGGACATACCGGGGCACCTGCCGTGGCCCGAGATCCGCCTGCCCGGACAGGAACTCGCCGAACTCCTCCGGCCCGAGTGCCGCCTCGCAGGTGAGCACCAGCGCGGCCATCACGGTGTCGCCGACCCGCTCATCCGGAACCGCGTACACGGCGGCCTCCGCGATGGCGGGGTGGCGCAGCAGCACCCGCTCGATCGGTGCGGTGCCGAGGTTCTCGCCGCCAACCCGCAACCAGTCGCCGCGCCGGCCCGCGAAGTAACAGAAACCGTCGGCGTCGAGGTAGGCAAGGTCACCGGTGAAGTACCTGCCCCCGCGGACCCGCTCGGCATCGGCGGCCGGGTCCCGGTAGTAGCCCGCGAACCAGCCGGGGCCCGTGGCGTTCACCAGCTCACCCACCGCCTGCTCGGCGTTGCGCAGCCTGCCATCGCCGTCGAACTCGGCGGGCTGGCAGGGTGCGCCGGTCTCCGGATGCAGTACGAGCACGCCCTCGGCAGGTCTGCCGAGCGAGCCCGGCGGCGTGTCCTCGGTGCGCGCGAAGCCGACACCACCCTCGGTGGAGCCGAAGGCGTCCACCACCTGACAGCCGAACCGCTCGGCGAAGGCGGCCAGATCCGCCTCGGCACCCTCGTTGCCGTACACCAGCCGCAGCGGATTGTCCGCGTCGTCCGGCCTGCGCGGTGTGGCGAGCACATAGGACAGTGGGGTACCAACGTAGTTGGCGTAGGTGGCCCCGAACCGGCGAACGTCGGGAAGGAAACCGGATGCGGAGAACCTGCGGCGCAGTGCGATCGTCGCGCCCGCAGCCAGTCCGACCGACCAGCCTGCCAGCACCGCGTTCGAGTGGAACAGCGGCATCGAGACGTAGACAGTGTCCGTAGTGGACAGTCCGAACCGGTCGGCGAGCATCCGGCCGGGAAAGGCTATCTTGCCGTGCGTACAACGGACCGCCTTCGGGTCTCCGCTGGTGCCCGAGGTGTAGATGAGCATCAGCAGGTCCTCGGGGGTGGCGGGCACCGGGTCCAGCGGGGCCTCCCGGTGCGCCCCGAGCAGCTCCAGCCACTCGGCGCCGTCCAGTTCGAGCACGGCCGCCCCGCCGAGGTCGAGCCCGGCCAGCAGCGGGAGGTACTCGCGCTGCGCCAGCACCACCTGGCAGTCGGCCAGCCGCACGTCCCTGGCCAGCGCCTCGCCCCGGCGTACCGGGTTCAGCCCGGCCAGCACGGCACCGGCGAGGGCGGCCCCGCCGAGCAGGAAGGACCAGGCCGGCAGGTTGTCGGCCAGCACCCCGGCATGTGGCGGTGCGCCTGGACGCAGCAGGCTGCGCAGCGCGGCCCCGTGCTGGGCGCAGGCCCGCAGCTGCTCCGGCCAGGACCAGGTCTCCTCCTCGAAACGCAGTCCGGGATGCTCGTCTCCGGCGCGCGCCAGCAGCAGGTCGGTGACCGTGGGAACCGTCACGTCTTCTCCTTCCCGGCCCCGCGCGCGTCCGCGATCGTGTCGACGGGGCGCCGCTCTCGATTCAGCTTGCGGTCGCGGCAGTGCGCGCCCCGCCGCCCCGACAGCGGGGCTTCGGCCAGGGGCGCGCTCCGTGGTCACCTTGGCTGCTGCGGCCCGCGGCAGAGCTACTCACGCTGGCTCCTGTGCCAGCAGGTCGCCGAGCGCCCGCAGCTGCGTGGTGGCCCCGCCGAGGGCGAACTCGTTGCGCTTGGCCGCGACGAAGTACTGGTGCAGCGGGTAGTCCACGTCGATGCCGACCCCGCCGTGGATGTGCACCGCAGTGTGCGCCACCCGGTGCCCGGCTTCGGCGGCCCAGAACTTCGCCGTGGCCACCGCGGAATCGGCCGGTTCACCCTCGGCGAGGCACCAGGCGGCCTGCCACAGGGTCAGCCGGACCGCGTGCACGTCGAGGTAGGCATCCGCCAGCCGCTGCCGCACCGCCTGGAAACCGCCGATGACCTGGTCGAACTGGGTGCGCTCGCGGGCGTACTCCGCGGTCAGCTCCAGCGCGCGTTCCAGCACGCCGAACTGCGCGGCCACCAGGCCGACTGTGCCGCGTAGCCGCAGCCATTCCGCCAGCCCCGCGCCGGGCTCGCCGAGCGCGGCCCCGGCCGGCAGGCTCAGCTCCGTCGCCTCCACCAGGCCCGCGTCGCCCCGGTCGACCACCCGCTGACCGAGCACGGACAGCCCTGGCCGGTCGCGCTCCACCAGCAGCAGCACCTCGCCGTCGGCGGTGGCGGCTGGCAGCAGGAAACCGTCGGCGAAGGCGGCGAAGGGCACCACGGTCTGCGTGCCGGAGACCCGCCAACCGTTCCCGGCGCGCTCGGCGGTGAACCCGCACGGCGTGTCCGCGTCCGGCAGCGCAGCGGTGAGCAGCGCCTCCCCGCGCAGCAGTGGCACCAGCCAGCGTTCCAGCAGCTCGCCATCGCCGAACCCGGCCAGCGCGGACCCGGCCATGGTGACCGTGGGCAGGTAGGGGACCGGTGCGGCGGCCCGGCCCAGCTCGGCCAGGATCGAGCACTGCTCCAGCAACCCGAACCCGCCGCCGCCCACGGCCGATGGCAGGGCGGCGTCGATGATGCCCGCCTTGCCCAGTTCGGTCCACAATGCTCTGTCGAAACCGCCGGATCCGTGTCTGGGCAACGACTCCGGGGGCAGCTGGTCGGTCAGGATACGGCGAGTGAGCGCGGCGAGCTCGCGCTGTGCTTCACTGAGCGAGAAATCCATGGCAACTCCTCGGGAACGGTGGATCAGCGGCTGACCGGAAGGCCAAGTGCGGTGGCGGCCACCAGGTCGCGTTGCACCTCGTTGGTGCCCCCGCCGAAGGTGAGGATCAGCGCCGAGCGGTGCAGCCGCTCGACCCGGCCGCGCAGCACCGCGCCATGCGAGCCCTCGCGCACCACCGCGCCGGTGCCGAGGACCTCCATCAGCAGCCGGCAGGCCTCGATGGTCAGCTCGGTACCGAACACCTTGGTCGCCGAGGGCTCGGCGGGGCCCAGCTGCTCCGTCGACTGGCTCGCCGTCCAGGCGATCTCCCAGTTGCGCAGCTTCAGGTACTCCACGTGCGCATGCACCCTGGCCAGGTGCATGCGCACCCATTCGGCATCGATGACCCGGCTGCCGTCGGGCCGGGTGGTCTGCTGCGCCCACTCCCGCACGGCCCGCAGTGCCGAGGTCACCGGCGCCGCAGAGGTGAGCGCGACCCGCTCGTGATTGAGCTGGTTGGTGATCAGCGGCCAGCCCTGGTTCTCCTCGGCGATCCGGGCCTGCACCGGCACCCGCACGTCGGAGTAGTAGGTCGCGCTGGTGCCCGGCCCGGCGACCGTGTGCACCTTGGTCCAGGAGAAGCCCTCGGCCGAGGTGGGCACGATGAGGATGCTCAGCCCTTTGTGCTTGCGCGCGTCCGGGTCGGTGCGCACGGCCAGCCACACGTAGTCGGCGTACTCGATCAGGCTCGTCCACATCTTCTGGCCGTTGACCACGTACTCCTCGCCCTCGCGGACCGCGCGGGTGCGCAGCGCGGCCAGGTCGGTGCCGGCCTCCGGCTCGGAGTAGCCGATGGCGAAGTGCGCCTCGCCGCCCGCGATCCGCGGCAGGTAGAACGCCTTCTGGTCCTCGGTGCCGTAACGCATGATCGTCGGGCCGATGGTGTTGATCGTCAGGAACGGCACCGGCACCCCGGCCGCGGCCGCCTCGTCGGTGAAGATCAGCTGGTCGAGCATGGATCTTTCCTGCCCGCCGTAGGCCTTCGGCCAGCCGATCGCCAGCAGCCCCTCGCGGCCCAGTTCCCGCACGATCTCCTGGTACGCGGTGCCGTCGCCGTACTCGCCGCCCTCGCCGCGCAGGGCCTCGGAACGCTCCGGGGTCATCAGCCCTGTGAAGTAGGACCGCAGCTCCTCGCGCAGCCGGGCCTGCTCGGGCGTGTAGCTGATGCGCATCCAAACCTCCACCTCGGGCGTTGAACTGGTATCGGGTCCACCCGCCGCGCTAATGTAGAACAAGTTCTAGTTGTACCGCAGGATGCGGACGGGAGGAAGTCATGGAGGTCAGCGTCGACCGGTCACTGTGCGAGGCCAACGAGGTGTGCGTCGCCATCGCCCCCGCGGTCTTCGAGCTGGATGAGGACGAGGAGCTGCGGATCATTCAGCCGAACCCGCCTGCCGAAGAAGTAGAACGTGTTTCGCAAGCGGTTGCGTCCTGCCCGAAGAACGCCCTGCTCATACGGGAGTAACACCCGTAAAGTAGGGCTTGCCCAAGGCGAGAACAGATTCTAGTCTGTGGCCTGAGACACGAACCAACGGCGGTTCGGTGGACCCTGGGAGGGCAGTCGGAGTGAGAGCGGCCGTGCTGAACGCGATCGGCGATGACAAGCTCGAGCTGCGGGACGATGTCACGACGGTCGATCCCGGCCCGCACGAGGTGCGGATCCGGGTGCGGGCCTCGGGCGTCTGCCACAGCGATCTTTCCGCGATGGACGGCACCCTGCCCGCGCTGGCGCCAGGGGTGGTCGGTCACGAGGGGGCGGGCGAGATCCTGCAGGTGGGCTCGGCGGTGGAGCACCTCGCGCCGGGCGACCACGTCACCGTCTCCTTCGTCCCGCCCTGCGGCGCCTGCCCGAGCTGCCTGCGCGGTGAGCCCAACCTGTGTGCGGTGCACGCGATCGCCGCGTTCACCTCGCCCCGCTTCCGGCTCGGCGAGAACCCGCTGTTCGGCTACGCGGGCCTCGGCACCTTCGCCGAGGAGGTGGTGGTCCCGGCGGCCGGGGCGGTCAAGGTGGACCCGGACGTGCCCTTCGAGACCGCCGCGCTGGTCGCCTGCGGGGTGCTCACCGGGGTCGGGGCCGTGCTGAACACCGCGCAGGTCCGGCCGGGCTCCACCGTGGTGATCATCGGCTGCGGCGGTGTCGGGATCTCGGTCATCCAGGGCGCCCGGATCGCAGGCGCCACCACGATCGTGGCCGTGGACCCGGTCGAGGCCAAGCACGAGACCGCGAAGAAGTTCGGCGCCACCCACGCGACCATCCCCGAGGGTCTCGAGGAGCTCAAACAGTCGGTCACCGCGGGCGAAGGCTTCGACTACGCCTTCGACATCGTGGGCCTCCCCGGCACGATCCGCTCGGCCTGGGACCACGCCCGCCGCGGCGGCTCGGTGGTGATCGTCGGGGCGGGCAAGGCGGACGCGATGGTGGAGTTCAGCGCGCAGGAGCTGTTCCTGCACGACAAGAAGATCCTCGGCTCCTTCTACGGCTCCGCGCATGTGCACCGGGACACCGGCCGGATGCTCGGGTTCTGGCGGGCCGGGCTGCTCGACCTGGACGGGATGATCTCCCGGCGGATCGGTTTCGCCGATATCAACGACGGCCTCGACCTGCTGCGCCGGGGCAGCACCGAGGTGATCCGTCAGGTGGTGACGCTGGATTGAGCCAGGAAGGCTTGGCGGGCTTGCAGGGCAAGGTCGCCATCGTGACCGGAGCCGGGGCCGGGCTCGGCAGGGCCGAGGCGCTGGCACTGGCCGAGGCGGGCGCCGCGGTGGTGGTCAACGACCTCGGTGACGCCGCCAAGGCGGTGGCCGGGGAGATCGAGTCCCGCGGCGGCACCGCGTTACCCGTGGCAGGGGACGTGGCGGAGCGGTCCTGCGCGGACGAGCTGATCGGCGCCGCCACCGAACAGCTCGGCGGCCTGCACATCCTGGTGAACAACGCCGGGGTGGTGCGCGACCGGATGCTGTTCAACATGTCCGACGAGGAGTGGGACGCCGTGCTGCGGGTGCACCTGCGCGGGCATTTCCTGCTGTCGCGCAACGCGGGCGCCTACTGGCGGCAGCAGTCCAAGGCACAGGGCGGGCCGGTGTACGGCAGGGTGGTGAACACCGCCTCCGAGGCCTTCCTCGTCGGTTCCGAGGGCCAGCCGAACTACGCCGCTGCCAAGGGCGGGATCGCCGCGCTCACCGTGGCGACCGCCAGAGGACTCGGCCGGTACGGGGTGCGCGCCAACGCCATCTGCCCGCGTGCTCGCACCGCGATGACCGCCGAGGTCTTCGGGGACGCACCCGAGACCGGCACCGACCCGCTTTCGGTCGAGCACGTCGCCCCGTTCGTCGCCTTCCTCGCCGGAGAAGCGGCCGAACGGATCAGCGGCCAGGTGTTCGTGGTGCACGGCGGCATGGTCGCCCTGCTCCGGCCGCCGTCGGTGGAGCAGCGCTTCGACACCACCGGCGAGACCTGGACCCTGGCCGAGCTCGCGGACACCGTCGGCGGCTACTTCGCCGAACGTGACCCGGCGCGGATGTTCGCCGCACCCGAGATCCTCGCCCTGCCCTGAACCCATCCACACCGAGGAGCCAGCTCATGCCGCTCACCGTGCAACCGCACCGCGAATCGCTCGGCCTGAAGACCGGGCTGCTCTACCTCGACGGCCAGTGGGGGCCCGCCGCGGAGGGGGCCACCTGGACCCACCGGCACCCCGCCAGCGGGGAGGAGGTGGGGGAGTTCGCCGCCGCGGGCCGCGCCGATGTGGACGCGGCCGTGGCCGCCGCGCGCAGGGCCTTCGACTCCGGCGAGTGGTCCAACTCCAGAGCGAGCGTGCGCATCGGGTTGCTGCACCGCTACGCGAACCTGCTGCGCGAGCACGCCGACGAACTGCGTGCCCTGCAGGCACTGGACAACTCCGTGCCGCTTTCCTTCGGCGGCATCTACGCCACCTCGGTCGGCGCCGCAGCCGACGTGTTCGACCACCACGCGGGCTGGGTGGACAAGGTGGGCGGGCAGACCCTTCCGCCGTACCAGGGTGGCGACCACCTCGCGGCCACCTTCCGTGAGCCGATCGGCGTGGTCGCCGCGATCCTGCCGTGGAACGCGCCCTTCCTGCTGTTCGCGCAGAAGGTCGCGCCCGCGCTCGCGGCAGGCTGCACCGTGGTGCTGAAGCCGTCGGAGTACGCCACTTTCGCGGTGCTGCGGATGGTGGAGCTGCTGGCCGAGGCCGGGCTGCCTGCCGGGGTGCTGAACGTGGTCACCGGCACCGGCGCGGCCGTCGGTGAACCGCTGATCACCCACGCCGGCGTGGACAAGGTCAGCTTCACCGGCAGCAGGGCGGTCGGCAAGCGCATCGTGGAGGCCTCGGCAGGCACCTTGAAACGGGTGTCGCTGGAGCTCGGCGGGAAGAGCCCGGCGATCGTGTTCGGGGACGCGCCGAACGTGGGACTGGCCGCCGCGACCGTCACCGGCGCGGTCACCATGGGCCTTTCCGGGCAGGCCTGCGTGGCCAACACCAGGGCACTGGTGCAGCGGGAGGTCTACGAGGAATTCATCGCGGCCGCGCAGGGCATGACCGCGGGCATCACCTACGGTGACCCGTTCGACCCCGGCGTGATCTCCAGCCCGCTGATCAACGAGCGCCAGCTGGAGCGTGTGCTCGGCTACATCGACACCGGCAAGCGCGAGGCCAGGCTGGTCTGCGGCGGGGAGCGGCTGGAGGGCGACCTCGCCGCGGGCAACTTCGTCGCCCCGACCATCTTCGCCGATGTGGACAACGCGGCCACCATCGCGCAGGAGGAGATCTTCGGCCCGGTACTCGCGGTGGTCCCCTTCGACGACGAGGAGGAGGCGGTCGCGCTGGCCAACGACACCGAGTACGGGCTCGGCGCCGGGCTGTTCACCTCCGACGTGCAGCGCGCCTTCCGGGTGTCCCGCAGGCTGCGGGCCGGAACGATCGGGATCAACGGGTTCCAGGTGGAACCGCATCTGCCCTTCGGCGGGTTCAAGCAGTCCGGGCTCGGCAGGGAGGGCGGCCGGTCCGCCTTCGAGGCCTACACCGAGCTGAAGACCGTGATGCTGCCGCTGACCGAGGAGATGATGTAAGTGACCGCCGTGGAGCCGGATTGGATTGCGAGTGGTGAGTGGAAGAACGCGCGCGGCGACAGCCCACGAGCGGGGAGGCGGGGCGCATGACTCGCGGTGGTGACGATCGGGGCCAGAGTCCGAGCCCCGCCGAGCCGATCGTGTCGCGCGTTTCAAAACAAACACTGACCACGGAAGGCAGGCTGGCGGGCAAGGTCGCGCTGATCACCGGCGCGGCCCGTGGCCAGGGCGCCGCCGCGGCCCGGCGCTTCGTCGCCGAGGGTGCCCGCGTGCTGCTGGCCGATGTGGCCGACGACGCGGGTAAGCAGCTCGCCGACGAGCTCGGCGCGGCGGCAGGCTACCAGCACCTCGACGTCGGGGCCGAGGACGAATGGGAACTGGCCGTGCAGCGGGCCGTCGCCGAGTTCGGCGGGCTGGACGTGCTGGTGAACAACGCGGGCATCCTGCACTTCTCCGAGCTGGCCAGCACCAGCCTCGCCGACTACGAGCGGGTACTGCGGGTGAACCAGATCGGCACGTTTCTCGGCATGCGTTCGGTCGTTGAACCGATGACCGCCGCGGGTGGTGGTTCCATCGTCAACGTGTCCTCTGTGGAGGGACTGGCCGGTATGCCGTTCCTGGTCGCCTACACCGCGAGCAAGTTCGCCATCCGGGGGATGACCAAGGTGGCCGCGCTGGAGCTCGGCGGCCGCGGCATCCGGGTGAATTCGCTGCACCCCGGGATGATCGACACCCGGATGGTGCAGGACGCAGCCGGGGGCGCCGAGGTTGATCTGTCCAGGGTCGGCAAGAAACTCGCGCTGCGGCGCGTCGGTCAGCCCGAGGAGATCGCCGGGCTGGCACTCTTCCTGGCCAGCGACGAGAGCTCGTACTGCACCGGCGGCGAGTTCGTCGCGGACGGAGGCGCGACGGCGACACACGCGCTCAAGATCTGACCCCTGTTCAACGGCGAATGCGGAGGCGTGATGGGTGCTCGACCCGCGGGGAGCACGATCCCCGGCGCCGCCGCGCTCGCCCAGGTGGGGCGGCTGGCCACGCTCTCGGCCGAGGTGCTGCGGGCCATTCCGCGCAGGCCGTTCCAGTTCCGGGAATGGATCCAGCAGTGCTGGTTCTTCGCCAGCGTCACCATCCTGCCGACCGCGCTGGTGGCGATCCCGTTCGGCGCGGTGATCGCCTTGCAGCTGGGTTCGCTGACCCAGCAGATCGGGGCGCAGTCCTTCACCGGTGCGGCCAGCGCGCTGGCCATCGTGCAGCAGGCCAGCCCGCTGATCACCGCGTTGCTGGTGGCCGGAGCGGGCGGCAGCGCGGTCTGCGCGGATATCGGGGCACGCAAGATCCGCGAGGAGATCGACGCCATGGAGGTGCTCGGGGTCAACCCGATCCAGCGCCTGATCGTGCCGAGGGTGCTCGCCGCGATCGTGGTGTCGGTGCTGCTGAACGGCCTGGTCAGCGTGGTCGGGGTGCTCGGTGGCTACTTCTTCAACGTGGTCATGCAGGGCGGGACCCCTGGCGCCTACCTGGCCAGCTTCAACGCACTGGCGCAGCTGCCGGACCTGTGGATCAGTGAGATCAAGGCGTTCCTGTACGGGTTCGTCGCCGGGGTGGTTGCCGCCTTCCGCGGGCTGAACCCGGCAGGCGGGCCGAAGGGCGTCGGGGACGCGGTGAACCAGGCTGTGGTGATCACCTTCCTGCTGCTGTTCCTGATCAACGTCGTGCTCACCGCGATCTACCTGCAGATCGTTCCCCCGAAGGCGTTGTAGATGACGACGCGGGCGGACGATTCGGAACGGGTGGACCGCACCCTGGAGATCATCGCGCGCCCCGGCGCGATGCTGGAGGGGTTCGGCAGCCAGCTCTCCTTCTACGCCAGGGCACTGGCCTGGGCCCCGCGCACGCTGCGGCGCTACGGCAGGGAGACCGCGCGCCTGCTGACCGAGGTCTCCTTCGGAACCGGGGCGCTGGCGGTGATCGGCGGGACCCTCGGCGTGATGATCGGGATGACCCTGTTCACCGGCCTGGTGGTGGGGCTGCAGGGCTACTCCGCGCTGAACCAGCTCGGCACCGCCGCGCTCACCGGGTTCATCTCGGCCTACTTCAACACCCGTGAGGTGGCGCCGCTGTCCGCGGGGCTGGCCCTTTCGGCCACGGTGGGCTGCGGGTTCACCGCGCAGCTCGGCGCGATGCGGATCTCCGAGGAGATCGACGCGCTGGAGGTGATGGGGGTGCCCAGCCTGCCGTACCTGGTCACCACCAGGGTGCTGGCCGGGGTGGCCGCGGTGATCCCGCTGTACGCGGTGGGCCTGCTGTCCTCGTACCTGGCGTCCCGGCAGATCACCATCTGGGTCTACGGGCAGTCGGCGGGCACCTACGACCACTACTTCAACCTGTTCCTGCCGCCGGAGGACGTGCTGTGGTCCTTCGGCAAGGTGATCATCTTCAGCGTGCTGGTGGTGCTCTCACACTGCTACTACGGCTACACCGCACGCGGTGGTCCGGCCGGGGTCGGTATCGCGGTGGGGCGGGCTGTGCGCACCTCGATCGTGCTGATCGCGGTGCTGGACTTCTTCCTCAGCCTGGCGATCTGGGGCGCCACCACAACGGTGAGGATCTCGGGATGAGTAGCTCCATACTGAGTCGCGGCACTCCAGGTGACCAGAGAGCGCGCACCTGCCGTCAGGCCCGCTATCGGGGCGGCGGGCCGCGTACCTCCTCCACGTGCCGGTACTCCGTGAGTCACGGCCCGTCGACACGATCGCGGATGCGCGCGGGATCGCGGAGGAGGAACGGATGAGCGTACGTAGGGCCATGCTGCTGCGCCGCCTGCGGCATCAGGTGCTGGGGCTGGTGTTCCTGGTCGTGGTCGCGTTGTTCTTCGTGACCACGGTCGCCATCTACAACAAGGCCTTCGTGGACTACGTCGGGGTCCGGCTGGAGACCGGGCATGTCGGCAACCAGATGCGCGAGGGCGCGGACGTGAAGATCCGCGGCATGGTCGTCGGGGAGGTCCGCACCATCGAGACCGGCGGCGAGCACGCCGCCCTCGAACTCGCACTGGAACCGGAGAAGGTGGACCTGATCCCGGCCAACGTCAGCGCCCGGCTGCTGCCGAAGACCCTGTTCGGTGAGCGCTACGTGGCGTTGCAGATCCCGGCGGAGCCCGCGCCGGAGCCGCTGGCCGCGGGCGCGGTGATCGGGCAGGACCGCAGCAGCACCGCGATCGAGCTGGAGCGGGTGCTCGGTAACGTGCTGCCGCTGCTGCAGTCGGTGCAGCCGCAGAAGCTCGCCAGCACGCTGAACGCGGTGTCCACCGCGCTGGAGGGCCGCGGCGAGCAGCTCGGCGACACCCTGGTCGCGCTCGGCGACTACCTGGAACGGATCAACCCCTCGCTACCGGACCTCAAGGCCGACCTCACCGGGCTGGCCGACACCGCAGGCACCTACGCCGAGGCCGCGCCGGACTTCCTCACCGCACTGTCCGATCTCACCACCACCAGCCGGACCCTGCTGGAAAAACGGGACCAACTCACCGACCTGTACGCCACGGTCAGCACCGCATCCGCCGATCTCGGCAGCTTCCTCGAGGTGAACAAGGACAACCTGATCGACCTCACCCGCACCGTGCAGCCCACCCTGGACGTGCTGGCGAAGTACGCCCCCGAGTACCCGTGCATGCTCAAGCAGCTCGCCGACTCGATTCCCGCCGCCGAGGCGGCCTTCGGCAAGGGCACCGACGAGATGAACCACGTGACCATCCGGTTCACCGCCAGCCGCGGCAAGTACCTGCCGGGCGTGGACGAGCCGGAGTACAACGACAAACGCGGCCCCCGCTGCTACCCGCAGGCGCCCGCGCCGGGCCGGTGGCCGCAGTACCCGCCGGAGGGGCCGATCAAGGACGGCGCGAGCAAACCCGCCCCGCCGAACTCCCCGCGCGGGTTCGAGGAGACCACCGGCGGTGGCGGTGGCACGCCCGCTGCCCAGTCCCTTGCCAACTCGCCGGCCGAACGGCGGCTGATCGCCGGGCTGCGGGCGGGACAACTCGGGGTGTCCCCTGCCGAGATACCCGGCTGGACCAGCCTGCTGGTCGGCCCGCTGTACCGCGGAGCGGAGGTGACCGTCGAGTAATGCGCAGCTTCGTCCCCTCGCTGATCAAGATCCTGATTTTCGCCGCGGTCACGGTGCTGCTCACCGCCGTGCTCGGCGCCACCATCGCGAACACCAACTTCGGTGAGACCTCCGGCTACACCGCCCGGTTCACCGAGGCCTCGGGCCTGAAGGCCGGCGACGACGTGCGGATCGCCGGGGTCAAGGTCGGCCAGGTGGAGAGCATCGCGGTGAGCGAGGGCAACCAGGCCGAGGTGGACTTCACCGTGGAGTCGGTGCGCGAGCTGCCGGCCTCGGTGACCGCGACGATCAAGTACCGCAACCTGATCGGCCAGCGCTACCTCTCGCTGAACACCGACGTGCCCGGCGCGGACGTACTGACCGCGGGGGAGACGATCCCGCTGGAACGCACCGAACCGGCACTGAACCTGACCGTGCTGTTCAACGGGTTCAAGCCGCTGTTCACCGCGCTGGACCCGAAGGAGGTCAACGCGCTCTCGCACGAGATCGTCCGGGTCTTCCAGGGACAGGGCGGCACACTCCGCAGCCTGCTCTCCCATATCGCCTCGCTGACCTCCACTATCGCCGAGAAGGACGAGCTGATCGGCGAGGTGATCGGCAACCTGAACACCGTGCTGGACACGGTCAACCAGCGCACCCCGCAGTTCGAGAACCTGGTCCAGGTCACGCAGAACCTGGTCACCGGGCTGGCGCAGCAGCGCGAACCGATCGGGCAGGCGGTGTCCGCGCTGGGTGAGCTGACCGACGCGACCGCCGGGCTGGTCACCGAGGCCCGGCCACACCTGAAGGAGGACATCGCCGCGCTCGGGGAGCTGTCAGGGAACCTGGCCGACTCCGAGGAACTGCTCGACCACCTGCTCCAGATCATGCCGGGCAACCTGGAGAAGTTCACCAGGACGCTGAGCTACGGCAGCTGGTACAACTACTACCTCTGCGGGCTCTCCGGCACCATCGGCATCTCCTCGCTGAACCTCACCGTGCCCATCCTGCCGCTCCCGGCGACCGAGCAGCCGGAAAGGTGCAAGCCGTCATGAAACGTCTGCGTGAACGCAACCAGTCCGCGGTGGGCGGGGTGACCCTGGTGTTGCTGGGGCTCATCGTGATCACCGTGTACTCCGCAGAGGACCTGCCGCTTTTCGACAACGGCACCACCTACTCGGCCTACTTCGCCGAGTCCGCAGGCCTGGCCGTGGACAACGAGGTCCAGGTGGCCGGGGTGCAGGTCGGCGAGGTGGACGAGGTCGCGCTGGACGGCAAGCGGGTGCGGGTGGAGTTCACCGTCACCGGTACCAGGGTCGGCGCGGACTCCACCGCCTCGATCGAGATCAAGACCCTGCTGGGGGAGAAGTACCTCGCTGTGCGGCCGCGGGGCGAGCGGCCGCAGGACCCGGCCGAGCCGATCCCGGTCGAGCGCACCCGCACCCCCTTCGAGCTCCAGGACGCTTTCAAGGAGCTGTCCGGCACGGTCGGGGAGATCGACACCGGCAGGCTCGCGCAGAGCTTCGACGTGCTCTCCGAGACCCTGCGGGACACCCCACCGCACCTGCGGGACGCCCTGCACGGCCTGTCCGCGCTGTCCGAGACGGTGTCCTCGAGGGACGAGGAACTACGCATGCTGCTGGCCAACACCAGCCGCTTCTCGCAGACCCTCGCCGGGCGCAACGAGCAGCTGGAGAAGGTGATCAAGGACGGCAACCTGTTGCTCACCGAGCTGCAGAACCGCAGGGACGCGATCCACCGGCTGCTCACCGGCACCCAGCGGCTGGCGCAGCAGCTGTCCGGGCTGGTCGCGGACAACCGGCAGCAGCTGCGGCCCGCGCTGGAGAAGCTGGGCACGGTCACCGACGTGCTGCAACGCAACCAGGACAACCTGAACCGCAGTCTCGAGCTGCTGGCGCCGTTCACCAGGCTCGGCGCCAACGCGACCGGAAACGGACGCTGGTTCGAGGGCTACATCTGCGGCCTGCTGCCCCCGGTGATCAACGCGGGCGCCGCCCAGATCAACCGCGAGGGCTGCACCCCGCCGCTGGCCGCACCGGACCAGGGCGTCACCGGACAGGGAGGTGGCTGATGGCGATCGAGACCCGCACCGGGCGCACCCTGTACTCCTGGCTGGCGATCGGCTGCGTGATCGCGCTGGTGCTGGCGACCGGAATGTGGTGGCTGGTACGCGACTCCGGCGGCACCCGGCTGTCCGCGTACTTCGACAAGGCCGTCGGGCTCTACGCCGGTTCCTCGGTGCGGGTGCTCGGCGTTCCGGTCGGCGAGATCACCGCGGTCACCCCGGAGGGCGGGCAGGTCCGGGTGGACCTGCTGGTGGACGACGGCGTGCAGGTCCCGGAGAACGCCGGTGCCGTGGTGGTGTCCCCGAGCCTGGTCAGCGACCGCTACGTGCAGCTGACCCCGGCCTACGACGGCGGGCCCGCGATGCCAGGCGGCACCGTGATCCCGCGTGAGCGCACCGAGACTCCAGCCGAGCTGGACGAGCTGTACCGCAGCCTGAACGAGCTGTCCACCAGCCTCGGTCCGGACGGGGCCAACTCCGACGGTGCGCTGTCCGGCGCGCTGGACACCCTGGCCGCGAACCTGGACGGCAACGGCAAGAGCCTCGGCGACACCGCGCACCGGCTGGCCGAGCTGTCCAAGACCCTGGAGAACTCCGAAGGCGACCTGTTCGCCACCGTGCGGAACCTGCAGTCGTTCACCACCATGCTCGCCCGCAGCGACAAGCAGCTTGGCGAGTTCTACGAGCGGCTGGCCGATGTCGGTGGTTTCCTCGCGGAGGACTCCGACGACGTGGGCTCCGCCCTTTCCGCGCTGGCCACCTCGTTGAACGAGGTGCACGGGTTCGTCGCGGAGAACCGCGAGGCACTTTCCTCTAATGTGGACAAACTGGCCGGCATCACAGGGGTGCTGGTGGACCAGCGGGCCGCGCTGGCCGAGGTGCTCGATGTCGGGCCGACCGGGATGACGAACTTCATCAACTCCTACGACGCGGCCTCCGGCAGCATCCAGATCCGGTACAACCCGAACGAGATCACCCACCCGCTGCTCACCACGCTGTGCCGCCTGGTCAGCGCGGGCACCCCGGAGCAGCTGCCGGACGCGCTCGGCTCGCTGTGCGACACCATCGCCAAGGTGGTGGAGGGCGCGCTGGACGTACCCTCGCTCTCGGACATGCTCGCCGCGATCCAGCGCGGTGAGCTGCCCCCGCTACCGCTGCCGCTTGCCGACGCGTTCAGCAGGGACTTCGGCGGAGGTGGCCAATGAGCAGACTTGCCAGGATCGGCGTGGTGACCGTCCTGCTGCTCGCGCTCGGCGGGTGCGGGGAGTCCGGTTTCTCCGGGCTGTACAACACCCCGCTGCCCGGCGGGGCGGACCTCGGCGAGCACCCGTACCGGATCACCGCCCAGTTCGCCGATGTGCTCGACCTGGTGCCGCAGGCAGGGGTGAAGGTGAACGACGTGCCGGTGGGCCGGGTGGAGAAGATCGAGCTGGCGCCGGACACGAAGTCGGCGATCGTGACCATGGCGGTGCACGGGAAGGTGGAGTTGCCGGCGAATGCCGCCGCCGAGCTGCGCCAGTCCAGCCTGCTCGGGGAGAAGTTCGTCGAGCTGCGTGCGCCCGGCGGCGAGCGGGCGCACGGGCGGCTGGGCGAGGGCGCGCACATCCCGCTGGCGCGGACGAACCGCAACCCCGAGGTGGAGGAGGTGCTCGGCGCGCTGTCCCTGCTGCTGAACGGTGGCGGGATCGAGCAGTTCCAGAACATCGCACGGGAGCTGAACAAGGCACTCTCCGGAAACGAGGCCGAGATCCGCGCGCTGCTGTCCCATGTGGATACCCTGGCCACCGAGCTTGACGGGCACAAGGGCGAGATCATCAGGGCGATCGAGGGCCTGAACCGGCTGTCCAGCACCATGGTGCAGCAGACGGGACACCTCACCGACGCGCTGGACAACCTCGCGCCCGGCCTGCGGGTCGTCGCCGAGCAGCGGGACCAGCTGGTCGGCATGCTGCAGTCCCTCGACGAGCTGTCCGGGGTCGCGGTGGACACGGTGCGGCAGAGCAAGCGGCAGCTGGTGCAGAACCTGCGTGCCCTGCGGCCCACGCTGACCAAGCTCGCCGAGGCCGGGCGGAACCTGCCGGTCGCGTTGAAGATCCTGCCGACCTACCCGCTGCCGTCCGCGGCAGGGGCCGTGGTCAAGGGGGACTACGCCAACGTGCGGGCCAGGCTGGACCTGAACCTGGACTCGATCTTCCAGAACTTCACCGACTCCTCGCAGCCGCCGTTGCAGCTGCCCGGCACCGGGCCGGGCACCGGCCAGGCGCCGCCCGCCGAGGACCCGCAGGCACCGGCGTTACCGCTGCCGCGCACCGAACCCCCCGCCACCGGCGGGCAGGAGTCCGGCCCGGAGCGGCAGGATCCCGGCCTGCTCGGCGGGCTGCTGGGCACCTTGCTGGGAGGTGCGTGATGCTGGCGCGCAAGAACCGGATCCAGCTGCTGGCCTTCGTGGTCATCGCCGCGGTGGCGGTGACCTACGCCGGGGTGAACTACGCGGGCCTGGACCGGTTGCTCGGCACGCGCGGCTACCTCGTCACCGCGCAGCTGGAGGACTCCGGTGGGATCTTCGTGAACGCGGAGGTCACCTATCGCGGGGTCGCGGTGGGCAAGGTGACGGCGATGCACCTGACCGAGGAGGGCGTCGCGGTCTCCATGGACATCGAATCCGAAGCCCCGCCCATTCCCGCCGACACCAGGGCCGCGGTGGCCAACCGGTCCGCGGTCGGGGAGCAGTACGTGGATCTGCGCCCGCGGCACGAGAACGGCCCGTACCTGACCGACGGCTCGGTGATCCCGGCCGCGCGCACCTCGATCCCGCCGTCCCCGGACACTGTGCTCGGCAACCTGGACCGGCTGGTATCCAGTGTGGACCCACAGTCGCTGCGCACGGTTGTGGACGAGACCTACGACGCCTTCGCCGACGCGGGTCCGGATCTACAGCAGCTGCTGGACAGCGCGGGCTCGTTCACCGCGGCCGCCACCGAGCACCTGCCGCAGACCAGGGCACTGCTGGCCGACGGCCGGATCGTGCTGGACACCCAGCAACGGCAGGCGGCCAACATCACCGAGCTGGCGAGCGGACTGCGCGAGATCGCCGCGCAGCTGAAGACCTCCGATCCGGACCTGCGCGCGGTGATCGACGAGGCGCCGAAACTCGGCAGGCAGGTCAGCGAGGTGCTGGCCACCTCGGGCACCGATCTCGGGGTGGTGCTGGCGAACCTGCTCACCACGGCGCGGATCACCAAGGTGCGGACCGACGCCATCGAGCAACTGCTGGTGGCCTACCCGGTGATCTCGGCGTTCAGCAAGTCGGTGACCTCCGGCGGGGAGGGGCATCTCGGGCTGGTGTTCAACCTGTTCGACCCGTTCTCCTGCACCAAGGGCTACGAGGGCACGAACCAGCGCCCGGCCAGCGACACCTCGGACGCCCCGCCGAACACCCAGGCCTACTGCGCGGAGCCGCCGGGCAGCGCGACCGGGGTGCGGGGTGCGCAGAACGCGCCGTACGCGGGCAAGCCGGTGCAGGTGCCGGACCAGCCGCGCAAGCCATCGCCGCACGGCGGCCCACGGGAGGACGCGCTACCCGGCCTGCTCGACCTGGCCCGTGGCGGCCCGCTGCCAGGGCTGGGAAAGCTGCTCGGGTTGCCCCGATGACCACCCCGCGGGCGCTGAAGATGCTGGCCGGGCTGGTCGCGGTGGCCCTGCTGGCGGCGGCCTGGTTCGGCTGGGCGTGGTGGAGCGCGGCCAGGGACGAGGGACTCGCCACGGCGCGCGCACGGGACACGGTGCGGGCCGCGGTGGTGCACGGCCTGGTCACCCTGAACACGATCGACCACCGGCAGGCCGAGCGCGATGTCGAGCAGTGGATCCAGGTGACCACCGGCAGGCTGCACGAGGACCTTTCCGGTGACCGGCAGCTGCAGCTGGACCGGGCTGCGGGGACGAAGACCGTGTCCTCGGCCAGGGTCCTGCGTTCCGCGGTGACCGAACTGGACCGGGCCGCGGGCACCGCCCGGCTGATCGCGGTGCTGGAGGTGACCGTGCGTACCGAGGACCAGCCCGAGCAGCAACAGCGCAGCAGGCTCATCGCCGAGGCGAAGCGGACCGAGCGGGGCTGGAAGGTGAGTACCGTGCAGGCGGCAGGCTGATGAGGCTCGCGAAACCGGAGTCCCGCGCGAGCCTGCTCGCCGCGCTCGCCGCCGCACTGGTGCTGGCCGCGGGCGGCGCGGTGTGGTTCGCGCTGGAGGCGGCGGCCCTGCGCTCCGGCGATCCGGAGGCCAACACCGCGCTGGTGGACGTGGCGGCGACCGAGGAGGTCACCGAGCAGATCGGCGCCGGCGTCAAGGCGATCTTCTCCTATGACTACAACAACCTCGCCCGCACCGAGCGGGCCGCCGAGCGGGTGCTGGTGGGTGAGGCCGTCGAGCAGTACCGGGCCTCCTTCGCCGCCGCGCGGAAACAGGCCACCGACCAGCAACTGGTGCGCAGCACCACGATCCGCGCCATCGGCGTCCGGGAACTGCGTGGCGACCAGGCCCGCGTGCTGGTGTTCCTGGATCAGCAGGCGTTGCGCGATGGCGACAACCGGGAGGATCCCACCACCGCGCACCTGGACATCCTCGCCAGGCACGTGGACGGCCGCTGGAAGATCGCCAGCCTCACCGCCCTGTGACCCGCTGAAATGCCCTGAACGTGGCTTTCCGGACGTCAGATGGCCCGAACATGCCGTTCGCGACGCCTAACGTCGCAAACGGCACGTTCAGGGCTTTCTGGTGAGTGGGCGGGAACCGTACAGGATGGGGGATGGCGGGTGGGCGAAGACGTTGCACCGGTTGCCATCGCCGGAAGGGCTCGCCGGTAACCTTCCGCCCTGTGTCTGTCAACAGCGATGGGCCCACCGCGTCCGGGGGACAGGTTCCGGACACCCCGGTGAAGGCCGTGTTCGCGCCGCCACGACCGGACCGGATCGAACCGGTCCCGCTGACCACGCTGGTCGCCCGTGCGGACGCCCGGCTCATCCCGGACGCCCAGGCCGCCGCGCCGGTCGAGACCACCGTGACCGGCGCGACCCTGCGTGCCCAGCATGTGCTTCCCGGTGACCTCTTCGCCGCCCTGCCAGGGGCGCGGGCGCACGGCGCGGACTTCGCGGCCGAGGCGATCGCCGCGGGGGCCGCCGCGGTGCTCACCGACGAGGCGGGCGCCGAGCGGGCCGCGCTGCGGGACGCCCCGGTTCCGGTGCTGGTACACCCCGACCCCCGCGGCGTGCTCGGCTCGGTGGCGGCCTGGATCTACGGGGAACCCTCGCTCCAGCTGAACGTGCTCGGCGTGACCGGGACCTCGGGCAAGACCACCACGGTCTACCTGATCGAGTCCGGGCTGCGGGCCGCGGGCCACCTCACCGGGCTGATCGGCACTGTGGAGACCAGGATCGGCGGTGAGCGGCTGACCAGCGCCTTCACCACCCCGGAGGCGCCGGACCTGCAGGCGCTGTTCGCGGTGATGGTCGAGCAGGGCGTCACGCATGTGCCGATGGAGGTCTCCAGCCACGCGCTGTCCCTTGGCAGGGTGAACGGCACCCGGTTCGCGGTCGGGGCGTTCACCAACCTTTCCCAGGACCACCTGGACTTCCACCGGGACATGGAGGACTACTTCGCGGCCAAGTCCCTGCTGTTCGACGGCCGGTCCACCGCGGAGGTGGTGGTCGTGGACGGAGCGTGGGGCCAGGCGCTGGTCACCCCGCACACCATCACCGTGGCCACCGAGCCGGACGCGCACGCCAGCTGGTACGCCACCGAGATGCGGTACGCGACCGCGGGCAAGCAGGCCTTCATGCTGCACGGTCCGGAAGGGCTGCAGGTACCGGCCACCATCCCCCTTCCCGGCGCCTTCAACGTCGCCAACGCGGTGCTCGCCGCGGCCGTGCTGGACGCGGCGGGGGTGCCGATCGAGCACATCGTGGACGGCCTCGCCGCCGTGGAGGTCCCCGGGCGGATGGAGCGGGTCTACCTCGGCCAGCCGTTCACCGCCGTGGTCGACTACGCGCACAAGCCCGCCGCGGTCACCCTGGCACTGCAGGCGCTGCGGGCGGGCACCGAGGGCAGGCTGATCACCGTGCTCGGCTGCGGCGGGGACCGGGACACCGGCAAGCGGCCGATGATGGGCGAGGCCGCCGTGCGCGGCAGCGACCTGGTGATCGTCACCGACGACAACCCGCGCAGCGAGGACCCGGCCTCGATCAGGGCCGCCATGCTCGCCGGGGCCCGCACGGTCAGCCCGGCCGCCGGGGGCGAGATCATCGAGATCGGGGACCGCAGGGAAGCCATCACGGCGGCGGTCGAGCGGGCCCGCCCAGGGGACGTGGTGCTGGTCGCGGGCAAGGGACACGAGACGGGGCAGGAGGTCGGCGGGATCGTGCATCCCTTCTCCGACCGGGACGAACTGGAGGCCGCCATCCGCGACAGGTTGGGAGCCGACGCGTGATCGCGCTGACGTTGGCCGAGATCGCCGAGATCGTCGGGGGCAGGCTGCACCATGCCAAGGGCACCGAGACGGTGCGGGCCGGGGTGGAGTTCGACTCCCGCAAGCTCGCCGATGGCGGGCTGTTCGTCGCGCTGCCTGGCGAACGGGTGGACGGGCACTCCTTCGCCGCGCAGGCGGTGCGGGCGGGCGCGGCCGGGGTGCTGGCCGCCCGCGCGGTGGACGCACCCGCGGTGCTGGTGCCGCCGCCGGCCGAGGGTGAGGCGCACGCCCGCTCGGTCGCCCTCACCGGGGACACCGACGGTTCCGGGGCCGCCGTGCTGGCCGCGCTCGGCAAGCTGGCCCGGCATGTGGTCACCGAGCTGTCCGCGGGCGAGCTGACCGTGATCGGCGTGACCGGTTCCTCCGGCAAGACCTCCACCAAGGACCTGATCGCGCAGCTGCTCGAACCGCTCGGCCCGACGGTCGCCCCGCCGGGATCGTTCAACAACGAGCTCGGGCACCCCTGGACGGCGCTGCGGGCCGACGCGCAGACCCGTCACCTCGTGCTGGAGCTGTCCGCGCGCGGGCCGGGGCATATCGCCCAGCTGGCCGCCGTCGCCCCGCCGCGGATCGGGGTCGTGCTCAACGTCGGCAGCGCGCATGTCGGTGAGTTCGGCTCCCGCGAGGGCATCGCCAGGACCAAAGGCGAGCTGGTGGAAGCGCTGCCACCCGAAGGGCTGGCCGTGCTGAACCTGGACGACCCGCTGGTCGCCGCCATGGCAGGCCGCACCCGCGCCAGGGTGGTCGGGGTCGGCGAGCATCCGGACGCGCAGGTGCGCGCCGCGGAGGTCACCCTGGACGAGCAGGCCCGCCCCGCCTTCCGGCTGGTGACCCCCCAGGGGGAGGCCGCGGTGCGGCTGCCGCTGCATGGTGAGCACCAGATCGGCAACGCGCTCGCCGCGGCCGCGGTCGCGCTGGAGCTCGGTTCCGGCGTGCACGAGGTGGCCGCGAGGCTGAGCGCCGTGCAGCGCCGCTCGCAGCGGCGGATGGAGGTCGGCACCAGCCCGGACGGGATCACCGTGCTGAACGACTCCTACAACGCCAACCCGGAGTCCGTGCGGGCCGGGCTGAAGGCGCTCGCCTCGATGAGCAGCGGCAGGCGATCTTGGGCGGTCCTCGGTGTGATGGGCGAACTGGGGGCCGATAGCGTGCACGCGCACGACGAGATCGGCCGTCTCGCCGTGCGACTGAACATCAACAGGCTCGTGGTCGTCGGAGAGGACGCTGCCGCCATGCATCAGGGCGCAAGCCATGAGGGTTCTTGGGGTGAGGAGTCGGTGCTGGTACCCGACGCCGACGCCGCGATCGCGTTGCTGCGCGATGAGCTGCGCGCGGGTGACGTGGTGCTGGTGAAGGCCTCCAAGGTCGCGCAGCTGTGGCGGGTCGCGGACGCGGTCCTCGCCGGTGGCACGGCGGTGTCGGGCGGTGCCGCGTGATCAGCATCCTGATCGCCGCCTCGGTCGGCCTCGTCGTCTCCATCCTGTTCACCCCGTACCTGATCCGGCTGTTCTCCCGGCAGGGTTTCGGGCAGGAGATCCGCGAGGAGGGCCCGCAGGGGCACCGGTCCAAGCGCGGCACCCCGACCATGGGCGGGGTCGCGATCATCATCGCGATGGTGGTCGGCTACTTCGTCGCGCATATCGTGGACTGGCTGCGCGGCTCGACCAACGACGGCCCCACCGCATCCGGCCTGCTGGTCCTGTTCCTCGCGGTCGCGCTGGGCATCGTCGGTTTCCTCGACGACTTCATCAAGATCCGCAAGCAGCGCAACCTCGGGCTGAACAAGACCGCGAAAACCGTGGGCCAGCTGGTCGTCGGGATCACCTTCGCGGTGCTGGTGGTGCAGTTCCCCGACACCAACGGGCTCACCCCTGCCTCGCAGAACCTGTCCTACGTCCGGGACCTCGCGCTGATCTACTTCCCGCTGCCGGTGTTCATCATCTTCTCCGTGGTGGTGATCTCGGCCTGGTCGAACGTCGTCAACTTCACCGACGGCCTGGACGGTCTCGCCGGTGGCGCCGCCGCGATGGTGCTGGCCACCTATGTGGTGATCTCCTTCTGGCAGGCGAGGCTGAGCTGCGCTGAGACCCCGCAGGCCGCCTGCTACCAGGTGCGGGACCCGCTCGACCTCGCCGTGGTGGCCGCGGCCGCGGCCGCGGGCTGTGTCGGCTTCCTGTGGTGGAACGCCGCCCCGGCGAAGATCTTCATGGGGGACACCGGGTCGCTGGCGCTGGGCGGGCTGGTGGCCGGGCTGGCCATGACCACCCGCACCGAGCTGCTCGCCATCGTGATCGGCGGGCTGTTCGTGGTCGAGGGGATGTCCGTGGTCGCGCAGATCGCGGTCTTCCGCACCACCCGGCGCAGGCTGTTCCGGATGGCCCCGTTCCACCACCACTTCGAGCTGGCAGGCTGGGCGGAGACCACGGTCATCATCCGGTTCTGGCTGCTGGCCGCGATCTGCTGCCTGTTCGGCCTCGGGCTGTTCTACAGCGAACAGCTCAGCGTCGCGGGGATCTAGCGGCCATGGACCTGTCCGGACGCCGCGTGCTGGTCGCCGGTGCCGGGGTGACCGGCAGGTCGGTCGCCGGTGCCCTGGCCGCCATGGGCGCCGAGGTCACGGTGACCGACGGCAACGCGCAGCGGCTGGCCGAACTGGAGCCGCTCGGCGTGCGGCTGGCCGCCGGGCTGGACACCCCGCCGGAGGGCACCTCGCTGGTGGTCACCAGCCCCGGCTGGAAGCCCACCGCCCCGCTGCTGGCCCGCGCCGCCGAGGCGGGTATCGAGGTGATCGGCGATGTGGAGCTGGCCTGGCGGATCGGCAACACCCTGCCCCAGCCCCCGGTCTGGCTGGCCGTGACCGGCACCAACGGCAAGACCACCACCGTCGGCATGCTCGCCGGGATACTGCGCGCGGCCGGTGCGGACGCCGTGGCCTGCGGAAACGTCGGATTCGCAGTACTGGACGCCGTGCTCGCCGGGCACCGGGTGCTGGCCGTGGAACTGTCCAGCTACCAGCTGTACTGGTCGAGCACGCTCGCCCCGCACGCCTCCGTGGTGCTCAACCTCGCCGAGGACCACCTGGACTGGCACGGCTCCCTCGCGGCCTACGCCGAGGCCAAGGGCGCCATTCACGAGCGCTCCGGCACCGTGGTGCACAACGTGGCCGAGGCGGCCTCCACCCGGCTGGCCGATGAGCACGCCCCGCCCGGCGCCGCCAGGGTCGGCTTCGGCACCGGCACCCCCCGGCCGGGGGAGCTCGGCGTGGTGGAGGACCTGCTGGTCGACCGCGCCTTCGTGGCCGACCCTGCGACCACGGCCGAACAACTGGGCACGCTCGCCGACATCCGCCCGCCCGGCCCGCACAACGTGGCCAACGCGCTCGCCGCCGCCGCGCTGGCAAGGGCCTACGGGGTGCCGGCCGATGCGGTCGGCCGCGGGCTGGCCGGCTACCAGCCCGCCGCGCACCGCGCGGTGGAAGTGGCCGAGATCGGCGGAGTCCGCTACGTGAACGACTCCAAGGCGACCAACCCACACGCCGCGGCTGGTTCGCTGCGTGCCTATCCCGGCGTGGTGTGGATCGCGGGCGGGCAGCTGAAGGGCGCCTCGGTGGACGAGCTGGTCGCCGAGGTGGCAGGCAGGCTGCGTGGCGCCGTGCTGCTCGGGGTGGACGCGGACGTGATCGGCGCCGCTCTTGCGCGACACGCGCCGGATGTACCGGTCCAGCGCCTCCCGCCGGGTGACGATGATCCCATGACTGCGGCGGTGAGTGCGGCCAGCGCGATGGCGCGTCCTGGTGATGTCGTGCTGCTGGCGCCCGCTGCCGCCTCGCTGGACCTGTTCCGCGACTACGCGCAGCGCGGCGAGGCCTTCGTGGCCGCGGTGCACGCACTCGCCGGGCCCGCCGCTGGACGTCGACATGACGGTGGTTGACCGGGACCCCAAGGGACAGGACGACACCCGCGCGCGCCGCAGCCGGGAACGTCCGCTCCGCGGCGTCCCCGCCGCGATCAGCGCGCTCACCGCGTGGCTGTCCCGGCCGCTGGCCTCCTTCCACCTGGTGCTCGCCGTCTGCGGGCTGCTCGCCACGATCGGCGTGGTGATGGTGCTTTCCGCCTCCTCGGTCGCCTCCTACGACCCGGAGTCCGGGGAGTCGGTGTACGCCCAGTTCCAGAAGCACCTGATGTTCCTTGCCATCGGCGTGCTGGCGTTCTGGATCGCCCTGCGAGTGCCACTGCGTCGGATCCGGGCGCTGTCCTCCACCGCGATGGTGCTTTCGCTCGGGCTGCTCGCGCTGGTGCTCACCCCGCTCGGCACGGATATCAACGGCTCGCAGGGCTGGTTCATCGTCGGGCCGCTTTCCCTGCAGCCGGTGGAGCTGGCCAAGGTCGCCCTCGCCCTGTGGGGGGCGCACATCCTGGTCACCAAGTACAACCTGCTCGGCCAGTGGCGGCACCTGCTGGTGCCGTTGGTGCCAGGGGCGTTGCTGATGTGCGCGCTGGTGATGGCCCAGCCCGACCTCGGCGGCACCCTGCCGCTCGGGGTGATCCTGCTGGCCCTGCTGTGGTTCGCCGGCGCGCCGAAACGCCTGTTCGCGGTGATCCTCGCCGGCGCGCTCGGTGGGTTCGTGGTGCTGGCGCTGATCGCCGACTACCGGCTGGACCGGGTGATGACCTTCCTGAACCCCGGCTCCGACCCGCTGGGCAAGGGGTTGCAGGCCAACCAGGCGCTGTACGCGCTCGCCGAGGGCTCGCTGTTCGGCAAGGGCCTCGGCCAGGGCCAGTCGAAATGGCGTTACCTGCCCAATATCGAGCACGACTTCATCTTCGCGCTGATCGGCGAGGAGCTCGGACTGGTCGGCTGCGCCGCCGTGATCGGCCTGTTCGGCCTGCTCGCCGTGGTGGGTATGCGGATCGCGGTGCGCAACCTGGACCCGTGGATCCGGATCGTCTCGGCGACCCTCACCGCCTCCATCGTCATGCAGGCCGCGATCAACATCGGCTACGTGGTGAGCCTGCTGCCGGTCACCGGGGTGACCCTGCCGCTGATCTCCTACGGCGGTACCTCACTGGTGGTGACGATGGGGCTGTTCGGGTTACTGGCCAACTGCGCGCGGCACGAACCGGAGGCGGTGGCCGCACTACGCACCCAGGGGCCGGGTAAATTCGGCCGCCTGATGCGGCTGCCGGCACCCGAGCCGTACCGGCCACCGGCCAAACGCCGGACCGCGGGCCGGACCGGCACCGCCAAGGGCGGGGAACGCCCCCGCCCGCGGGGCGCACGGTCGGCGGCCGTGGCGGACCGCAGGCGGGCCGCACCCGAGCATGGCAGGCGCTCCGCGACGCGGGCGGCGCCGGCACGCGGAACTTCGACACGGAGAGGACGTAGGTGAGCGAGCCGGGAGCTGGGCAGGGTTCCAGCCAGGAGGTCCGGGGCGGGAAGCAGGGCAGACCGACCGTGGTCGTCGCCGGTGGCGGCACGGCGGGCCATATCGAGCCCGCGCTGGCGCTGGCCGACGCGGTGCGCAGGCTGTGCCCGGAGGCCTCCGTGGTGGCGCTGGGCACCAGCAGGGGGCTGGAGACCAAGCTGGTTCCGGAGCGGGGCTACCAGCTGGAACTGATCCCGCCGGTGCCGCTGCCGCGCAAGCCGACGGCCGACCTGTTGCGGCTGCCGCTGAAGGTGCGGGACTCGGTGAAGCGCACCAGGCAGGTGCTGGAGCGGGTCGGGGCCGATGTGGTGGTCGGCTTCGGCGGCTACGTCGCGCTGCCTGCCTATCTCGCCGCCCGTGGCCGGGTGCCGATCGTGGTGCACGAGGCGAACCAGCACGCCGGGCTGGCCAACAGGGTCGGGGCGCGGTTCGCCCGCGGGGTCGCGGTCGCGGTGCCCGGAACCCCGCTGCCAGGAGCGCGGGTGGTCGGCATCCCGCTGCGCCGCTCGATCACGACCCTGGACCGGGCCGCGCTGCGGGCCGAGGCACGCAGGCATTTCGGGCTGGATCCCGATGCGCCGACCCTGCTGGTGTTCGGCGGTTCCCAGGGCGCCCAGTCGATCAACACCGCGGTCTCCGGAGCGGCGAGGGAGTTCGCCGAGGCCGGGGTCGGCGTGCTGCACGCGCATGGCCCGAAGAACACCCTGGTGGTGCAGGAGTTCCCCGGTAAGCCCTGCTACCTTCCGGTGCCCTACCTGGAACGGATGGACCTTGCCTACGCCGCCGCGGACGCGGTGCTGTGCCGGTCCGGCGCGATGACCGTCGCCGAGGTGTCGGCGGTGGGCCTGCCAGCGGTGTTCGTTCCGCTGCCGCACGGCAACGGGGAGCAGGCGCTGAACGCGCGGCCCGCGGTGGACGCGGGCGCCGCCCTGCTGATCGAGGACTCCGCGCTGACCCCGGCCACCGTCGCCGAGCGGGTCGTACCGCTGGTCGCCGACCCGGACCGGATCGCGAAGATGAGCGCCGCCGCGGTCGGACTCGGGCACGGGGAGGCCGACGAGGTACTGGCCACGATGGTCCTGGAAGCAGCGGGGGTGGGGAGTAAATGACCGAGGTTCCCGAGGTGCTGCGCCGCGCGCACCTGGTCGGCGTCGGCGGCGCCGGGATGAGCGGGATCGCCCGCATCCTGCTGGCAAGGGGTGCGCGGGTGTCCGGGTCGGACGCCAAGGACTCCCGCGCGTTCTCCACCCTGCGCGCGCAGGGCGCCGAGATCGCGATCGGGCAGCGGGCGGAGAACCTGGACGCCTTCGACGGCGGGCCGTCCGCCGTGGTGGTGTCCACCGCGATCAAGGAGACCAACCCGGAACTGGCCGCGGCCAGGCAGCGCGGGATCACCGTGCTGCACCGGGCCGAGGCGCTGGCCCTGCTGATGGCTGGGCACCGGGTGGCCTGCATCGCGGGCACCCACGGCAAGACCTCGACCACCTCGATGCTCACCGTCGCGTTGCAGCACTGCAGGCTCGACCCTTCCTTCGCCATCGGCGGCGACCTGAACGAGTCCGGGGCCAACGCGCACCACGGCGAGGGCGGGATGTTCGTCGCCGAGGCCGACGAGAGCGACGGGTCCTTCCTCAGCTACACGCCTTCGGTGGCTGTGGTGACCAATGTGGAGCCGGATCACCTCGACCATCACGGCACCGTCGAGGCCTATGTGGCGGTGTTCGGCGAGTTCGTCCGGCGGATCGCCCCCGGCGGGGTGCTGATCAGTTATGCCGACGACCCCCCGGCAGCCGAACTGGCCGCCCGCGCCGAGGCGGCGGGGATCCGGGTGCGCCGGTACGGCCGCTCCGCGACCGGGCCGGAGGACGCGCGGGTGCTGGACTACACCCCGGGCCCCGAGGGCGGCACGGTGCGGCTGTCCATCGGCGGCCGGCCACTCGAGGTCGGCGTGGCGGTGCCGGGGGAGCACATGGCGCTGAACGCGGTCGCCGCGCTGCTGGCCGGGGTCGAACTCGGCGCGCAGGCGGAATGCCTCGCCGAGGGGCTGGCCGCCTTCGGCGGGGTGCGCAGGCGGTTCGAGTTCAAGGGCCGCGCGGCGGACGTGCGGGTCTACGACGACTACGCGCACCACCCCACCGAGGTGGCCGCCCAGCTGCGGGCCGTGCGCTACGCGGCGGGCGAGGGCCGCGTGGTCGTGGTGTTCCAGCCGCACCTCTACTCGCGCACCAAGGCCTTCGCCGCCGAGTTCGCCGAGGCGCTTGGCCTCGCCGATGAGGTGGTGGTGCTGGACGTCTACGGCGCGCGCGAGGAGCCGGAACCCGGGGTCACCGGCGCGCTGGTGGCCGAGCGGATCGTGGACGCCAAGGCGCATTACGAGCCCGCGTTCGACCGTGCCGCGGCGCTGGCCGTGGATCTGGTGGGGCCAGGTGACCTGCTGGTCACCATGGGCGCCGGGGACGTCACCCAGCTCGGCCCGGAGATCCTCGCCGAGCTCGACCGGCGGGACCCGCGGGGATAGGCCGGGGACACGCCATGGCCAGGACCAGGCGGCGCACACCGGCGGACCGGGCGGCCGGCCGCAGGCCCGGCGTGCGCTCGCGCCGCGCCCCGGCCGGGGCACGGGTGCGCAGCAGCCGGGGCCGCAGGCCGGCCGAGGCCCGCGAGCGCACCGGCACCCGGCCCAGCCGGAGCAAGGCACTGCGCAGGCGCTGGATCGCGGTGCTTTCCGTGCTCACCGTGCTCGGGCTGGGGTACGTGCTGCTGTTCACCTCCCTGCTCGGGGTGCGCGCGGTGGAGGTGTACGGCACCGGCAACCTCACCGCGGAGCAGGTGCGGCAGGCCGCGGACGTGCCGGACAGCAGGGCGATGCTGCGGCTGGACACCGGCGAGATCGCCGGCAGGGTACTCCGGCTGCCAGGGGTGGCCGAGGTCGACGTGTCCCGGTCCTGGCCTGCCACCATCGAGATCACCGTGACCGAGCGGACCGCGGTCGGGTTCTTCGACACCGGCGAGGAACTCCGCCTCGTCGACGGCGAGGGGGTGGTGTTCCGGAAGGTGGCTGAGCCGCCGCCGGACCTGCCCGAGCTGAAACTGGCCAGGGTGGCCCCGGACGATCCGGTCACCAGGGCGGTGACCACGGTGCTCGGGCAGCTGCCGCGGCAACTGGCCGAGCGGGTGGTCTCGGTACGGGCGGGCAGCCCGGCGAGCGTGGAGCTCACCCTGGCCGATGGCAAGATCATCCGTTGGGGCGATGCCGAGCAGCCGGAACGCAAGGCCAAGGTGCTGGCGGCCCTGATGACAAGGGAAGGCACCACCTACGACGTTTCCAGCCCCGAACTACCCACCATTTCCTGACTTCCACTGAGGGGAACCCACCATGACCGAGGCGCCGATGCGTCCCGAACCGGACCTCGCAGGGGGCGAGCGGGACCAGCTCGTCGACTTCCTGAACCACCAGCGCGGCACCGTGGTGTGGAAGTGCTCGGGGCTCACCGAGGAGCAGGCACGCAGGCAGCTGGTGCCCAGCGAGCTGACCACGATCGCCACCCTGCTGGCGCACCTGCGCTGGGTGGAGCACTACTGGTTCGAGGTGGTGCTCGACGGGCAGCCGGACAGCTGGGAGGAGGCCCTGCGCGCGGACAAGGACGCGGAGTTCCGGCCCGGCCTCACCGAGCCGATGTCCACCCTGATCGAGGACTACCGGCGGCAGTGCGCGGCCAGTGACGAGATCGTGGCGAAGCTCGACCTCGCCGCGGAGCTCCCGTTCCGGGGCCGCCGGATCAACCCGCGCTGGGTGCTGATCCACATGATCGAGGAGACCGCCCGCCATGCCGGGCACATCGACCTGCTGCGCGAGCTGACCGACGGGTTCACCGGGCAGTGAGGGCTGTTCCCCGAGCCGGAAACCACTGAACAAGCCCCATACCGCGCATTCAAGGCCCGTCCCGGCGACCTACCGTAGCCGTCCGGCCACGGCGCTTTCGGTGGCTTTGCCCGGGCCCCGCCAGTTGGGTCAGCCGCCTTCACCCGTTTGCCAGTGTTGGGGTGAATGTGGTGACCGACCGCACTGGTGACACGGCATTCGGCAGACTTTCCGCCGCAGCGGGCCACTCCGGCAACCCGGATGATGGATATGTGCGGAGTTCGGAATCGGGGTGGTCACGGGACACGCGAAGGGACAGGCAACGGGACGGACGCTGTGCGTGCGGTCACAGTTCCTGCCCCGCGGGCAATCCGGTTCCCATCCGGCACCGAATATCGGGCGTGCACACCAATCCCGAACGGGTCGCCGTCATCGGCGGCGGAATCGCCGGCCTGACCGCGGCCTACCTGCTGCAACGCCGTTACGAGGTGCTGCTGTTCGAGGCGGACGACCGGCTCGGTGGGCATGCGCACACGCACGACGTACCCAGTGCCCGCGGCGGCACGATCGGGGTCGACTCCGGCTTCATCGTGCACAACGAGCGCACCTACCCCTTCCTGCTCCGGCTGTTCGGCGAGCTCGGCGTGCACACCCAGGAAACCGAGATGTCGATGAGCATCGGGTGCCGCGGGTGCGGCCTGCGCTACGCAGGGGGCCAGGGCCTGCGCGGCCTGTTCCCGCAGGCGAGGAACCTGCGCAGCGGCGCGTATCTGCGGATGCTCGGCCAGGTGAAACGGTTCCACCGGCAGGCGCGGCGCCTGCTCGCGGAACCGGTTTCGGACGGCACGACCATCGGTGGCTTCCTCGCCGATGGCGGCTATACCGACTATTTCGCCGACCACTTCATGCTCCCGCTGGTGTCCACCGTATGGTCCGCCGACCGGAGCAACACGCTGCGCTATCCGGCGCGCTATCTGTTCGAGTTCCTGGACAACCACGGCATGCTCGCCGTCTCCGGCTCGCCGCGCTGGCGCACCGTGGTCGGCGGTTCGCGGCAGTACGTGGAGCGTGCCGTGAAACAGCTCACCGCCGTGCACCTCTCCACCCCGGTGCGGGAGGTGCGGCGCACCACCGAGGGGGTGCGGGTGCGGGACGACGCGGACACGGTGCGCACGGTGGACCGGGTGGTCATCGCCACCCACCCGGATCAGGCGCTGCGGATGCTGCCTGCGCCTCGGGCCGCCGAGCGGGAGGTGCTCGGCGCGTTCCGCTACTCGCGCAACGAGGTCTGGCTGCACACCGACGCCGGGGCGCTGCCTGCGCGGTCGAGCGGGCGGGCTTCGTGGAACTACACCGCTGCCGGGTGCGGTGCCGAGGACGGCGGGGTTCAGGTCAGCTACGACATGAACCGGTTGATGTGCCTGGACGAGCCGATCGACTATGTGGTGTCCCTCAATCCGGTCACACCGCCGCCTGCCGAGGCGATACTGGCCAGGATGGTGTACGAGCATCCGGTCTACACGCCCGAGTCGGTTGCCGCGCAACGCAGGCTGCCCGGACTGAACGACGATGTGGTGGCCTACGCGGGCGCCTATCACGGCTGGGGTTTCCACGAGGACGGCTGCGCCTCCGGGGTGCGCGCCGCCGCCGCGTTCGGAGTGCACTGGTGACCGTGCCGTGCGTGTACGAGACCACCGTGGGCCACGTGCGCGCCACGGACCCGCCCGCCACCTTCGCCAGCCGGATGTACCTGTGGCTGGTGGATCTGGACGAGCTGCCCAGGCTACCCCTGCCGCTGCGGCCGCTGGCCTCCTTCGACCCCAGCGACCATTTCGCGGCGGATGATCCGCGCGGCATCAGGGAGAAGCTGGACGACTGGCTGGCCACCCGCGGGGTCGACCTGGCAGGCGGCCGGGTGCTGATGCTGGGGCAGGCGCGGACCTTCGGCTACACCTTCAACCCGATCACCCTGTACTGGTGTCACCGGCCGGATGGCGAGCCGCACTGCGTGGTCGCCGAGGTGCACAACACCTACGGCGGGCGGCACGCCTACCTGCTGTGGCCGGATGAGGCCGGCAGTGCCGAGGTGGACAAGGAGTTCTACGTCTCGCCCTTCCTCGGCCTCGACCTGGAGTACCGGGCGCATGTCCCGCGCCCTGGTTCGCTCCTCAACACCACGGTGCTGGTGCACCACCGGGACCGCGGCATGGCGCTGCGGGTCACCGTACGGGGGGTGCGTCGCTCCCCGCGCAACCGCTTCCTGCTGCGTATCCTGCTGTGCAGGCCGCTGGAGCCGCTCCGGGTCGCCTGGCTGATCCGGTGGCGCGGCCTTGGGCTGCTCCGCAGGGGAGCGCCCCGGTTCCATACCGGCGACCCGCTCGGCGAACTGAACGGGTGATCACCGCCACCGTCCGGAAAGGATCACCGGAGCGGGTGGAAACGCCTTGCGTGGAAAGACATTTGGTGACACGCGGCGTGGCTGCTGGATTCGCGCCATTTTGATGCCTACCGTCCTGAACGACGTTGGTAGTTGACATAACTCTAAGCCTCAAGTTGAGGTTGAGGGTTTGTCGGGGACTCAGCTCGCCGATCCGGTCACCGCCAACCAGCAGCACGAGCAACCACGATCAGGAAGCAGGAAGGCGGATCCGATGACGCCCCCGCACAACTACCTCGCGGTGATCAAGGTCGTCGGTATCGGCGGCGGCGGCGTGAACGCCGTGAATCGCATGATCGAGGTCGGCCTCAAAGGCGTCGAGTTCATCGCGGTGAACACCGACGCGCAGGCCCTGCTGATGTCCGATGCCGATGTCAAGCTGGACATCGGCCGCGAGCTGACCCGCGGCCTCGGTGCCGGCGCGGCCCCCGAGGTGGGCCAGCGTGCCGCCGAGGACCACCGCGAGGAGATCGAAGAGGTACTCAAGGGCGCCGACATGGTGTTCGTCACCGCGGGCGAGGGTGGCGGCACGGGGACCGGCGGCGCGCCGGTCGTCGCGCAGATCGCCCGCAAGCTCGGCGCGCTGACCATCGGCGTGGTCACCCGCCCGTTCTCCTTCGAGGGCAAGCGGCGCGGCAAGCAGGCCGAGGACGGCATCCAGCAGCTGCGCAACGAGTGCGACACCCTGATCGTCATCCCGAATGACCGGCTGCTGCAGCTCGGTGACATCGGGGTCAGCCTGATGGACGCGTTCCGCTCGGCCGACGAGGTGCTGCTTTCCGGTGTGCAGGGCATCACCGACCTGATCACCACGCCCGGGCTGATCAACCTGGACTTCGCCGATGTGAAGAGCGTGATGTCCGGCGCGGGTAGCGCGCTGATGGGCATCGGCTCGGCGCGTGGTGAGGGCCGGGCCGTGCAGGCAGCGGAGAAGGCGATCAACTCCCCGCTGCTCGAGGCGTCGATGGACGGGGCGCATGGCGCGCTGCTGTCCATCGCGGGCGGCTCCGACCTGGGACTTTTCGAGATCAACGAGGCCGCTTCACTGGTGCAGGAGTCCGCGCACCCGGAGGCGAACATCATCTTCGGCACGATCATCGACGACTCGCTCGGCGACGAGGTCCGGGTGACGGTGATCGCGGCCGGGTTCGACGCGGGCGCGCCCACGCACAAGAAGCTGGACCCGTCCGCGTTCGGCTCCCGCCAGTCCTCCACCGCCACCGCCGAGGCCGGGCAGGTCGGCGGCAACGCGGGCGCCCCGGCCGGGCAGCACAACGGCGCCCAGCCCGCCGCGCAGACCGGCAACGGGTACCCCGCGGCAGGCAGCCAGTCCGGTCAGTCTGGCCAGCACGGCCAGCAGCCGGTGCCACCCGCGGGGCACGGCTCGCAGTCCGGCTCGCTGCCGCAACCCGGCGGCGGCCGCGGTGGCTACCCCGCCCCGCGCAGTGGCCAGGGTGGCCAGGGCAACCAGGGCGGGTTGCCGGGGCGGGCCGTTCCGGTCACCGACGATCCCTCCGATGACGAGGTGGACGTCCCCCCGTTCATGCGGCGATAGCGCGCTGGCCGGCCAGGCCGTCGAGACAGGTTCGATAGGCTCGATTACCTAGCGGTAGGCCGAGCGGAGGGTTCCCAATCTTGCGCATTCGTCGCGTGGTGACGACCAGGGCGGGCGGTGCCTCCCTGGCGCCGTACGACACCTTCAACCTCGGCGATCACGTCGGCGACGATCCGGCCGCGGTGGCGGCCAACCGCAAGCGCCTTGCCACCGAACTCGGCCTCGGGCCGGACCGGCTGGCCTGGATGGAACAGGTGCACGGGCGGACCGCGACCCTGGTCGGCGGCCCCGGCTGGACGGCGGGTGAACCGGCAGAGGCCACCGATGCGCTGGTCACGGCCACGCCAGGGGTGGCGGTGGTGGCGCTGGTCGCCGATTGCGTCCCGGTGCTGCTCGGCGATCCGGAGGCCGGGGTGGTGGCCGCGGTGCACGCCGGGCGGGTCGGTGCCAGGGTCGGCGTGCTGCCCGCCGCGCTGGCGGCCATGCGCGCCGCGGGGGCGCAGCCGCACCGCACCGAGGCCCTGCTGGGGCCGGCGATCTGCGGCGACTGTTATGAGGTGCCCGCCGAGATGGCCGAGGACGTGGAGCGGCACCTGCCGGGCAGCTCCTGCCGCAGCCGCTCCGGAACCGCCGCGCTGGACCTGCGCTCCGGGCTGTGGCGCCAGCTCGCCGACGCCGGAATCGGCCGGATCGGGGTGGACCCGCGCTGCACGGTGGAGGACAAAACGCTGTTCAGCTACCGGCGGGACGGCGCGACCGGCAGGCTCGCCGCGGTGACCTGGGTGGAGCCGTGACCGGCCCGCGAAAGGCCGAGCTGGCCGAGGCACTGGCCGCGGTGCGGGCCCGGATCGACAAGGCCTGCGCGGCGGTTGGCCGCTCGCCCGGCGAGGTCCGGCTGCTCGCGGTGACCAAGACCTTCCCCGCCACCGACGCCGCCCTGCTGGCCGACCTCGGTGTGACGGATCTCGCCGAGAACCGGGACCAGGAGGCGGCAGGCAAGGTAAGGGAGTTCACCGGCCTGCGGCCCGATGCCGGGGTGCGCTGGCACATGGTCGGGCGGTTGCAGCGGAACAAGGCCCGCTCGGTGACCAGATGGGCGGACGAGGTCCAGTCGGTGGACTCGGTCCGGCTGGCCGATGCGCTGGCCAAGGCAGCACGGCTGGCCCGCGACGCCGGGGAGCGGGATCGGCCGCTCGACGTCCTGTTGCAGGCCAGCCTCGATGACGACCCCGCTCGTGGTGGCTGCCGACTGGATGATCTTAACCAGCTCGCCGCGCAGGTAGCTCGATCGGGTGAGCTGCGGTTGCGCGGGCTGATGGCGGTCGCCCCCTTGGACACCGATCCCGAGCCCGCCTTCGCCCGGCTCGCCGGGGCGGCGGAGGCGCTGCGCGCGGAGCACCCCGAGGCCGCTGAGCTGTCCGTGGGCATGAGCGGCGACCTGGAGACCGCCGTCGCTTACGGCTCCACGTGTGTGCGTGTCGGAACCGCATTGCTCGGTGGCCGCGGTCTAGCCTCGCCCTAGGGAGTCACCCAGCGGCGTCGGCGAACGTGACACAGCGTCAGGGGTGGGTCGTTTCCGGCGAGGGCGGAGGAGCAGGCATGAGCGCGCTACAGAAGCTGAAGGCCTACTTCGGCATGGTGCCGGCCGACGACGAGTATGACGGTTACCACGACGAGTACTCCGACGACTACCGCCACGCCTACCCCGACGACGACTACGCCGACCACGGTGCCTACGGCGGCTATGACGAGCCGCCGGCCCGGCGCGGACACGGCCGTTACCGCCCGGCCGACGAGTACGACTACGACCCGCCGCCGCGCCCGCGGGGGCGGAGCGCGCCGCCACCGGAGCCCGCGGTGCAGGGGGCGCTGGCCGTGGAGCGGCAGTCCGAGCCGGTGGCCCGGTTGCGCCCCGTGCAGGAGTCCGCCCGCCAGCCGGCCCGCGACCCGTTGAGCCGGATCACCACCCTGCACCCCACCAGCTACGCCGAGGCGAGGGCGATCGGCGAGGCCTACCGTGAGGGCACCCCGGTGATCATGAACCTGACCGAGATGGAGAACGCGGACGCCAAGCGGCTGGTGGACTTCGCGGCCGGGCTCGCGTTCGCGCTGCGCGGTTCGATGGACAAGGTGACGAACAAGGTGTTCTTGCTCTCACCCCCGGACATCGAGGTCACGGCCGAGGACCGCAGGCGGATCGCCGAGGGGGGTCTGTTCCTTCGCCACTCCGACCGTACGTACTGAACGGCTCTTGTGGCAGAGTGAGTGGCGTGAATGCGGTCCTGCTGGTCTTCTACTACCTGCTCTTCGCCTTCTGGCTGCTGCTGACGGCGCGGATCGTGGTGGAGCTCGTGAGAGCGTTCGCACGTGAGTGGCGTCCCGCCGGAGGGGTTGCGGTGACGCTGGAGACCATCTACACAGTTACGGACCCGCCGGTCCGCGTGGTTCGGCGGATCATCCCGATGGTGCGGATTGGCGGCGTCGGACTGGACTTATCGATTATGGTGCTGCTGTTGGTTGTGTTCATACTGATGCAACTGGCATATCCCGGGTAACGGGGAACCCGGGGATGTCCGGCAGGCCATGGAGTGCGTGAGGTGATCTGATGTCGTTGACCCCTGCTGACGTGCATAACGTCGCGTTCAGCAAGCCTCCCATCGGCAAGCGGGGCTATAACGAGGACGAGGTGGATGCCTTCCTCGACCTGGTGGAGACCGAGCTTGCCCGGTTGATTGAGGACAATAACGAGCTGCGCCAGCAGGTCGAACAGCTGGATGCGGAGTTGGAATCAACCCGTGGTGAGCTGGAGACCGCCAAGGCGAACGGCGGTGGTGGCGGCGGCGCCCCGCAGCAGGCTCCGCCGATGCGCGAGGAGCCCTCGCGCAGGCTGGCCCCGGTTCCGCCGCCCTCGTCGATGGAGCAGACGCAGGCGCACGCCGGCCTGATGGGCGACAACGGCGAGCCGAACGTGCAGGCCGCGAAGGTGCTCGGCCTCGCGCAGGAGATGGCCGACCGGCTCACCGCCGAGGCCAAGACCGAGTCGGACGGCATGCTGGCCGAGGCGCGTACCAAGTCCGAGCAGCTGCTCTCCGACGCGCGGGCGAAGTCCGACTCGATGGTCAACGAGGCCCGCACGCGTGCCGAGACCATGCTGAACGACGCGCGGACCAGGGCGGAGACTCTGGAGCGGCAGGCCCGCGACAAGGCGACCACGCTGGAGCGCGAGGCACAGCGCAAGTACACCGAGACCATGAACAACATGAACACCGAGAAGGGTGCGCTGAACAAGCGCATCGAGGAGCTGCGCACGATAGAGCGTGAGTACCGGACCCGGCTGCGTGGCTTCCTCGAGTCGCAGCTGCGCGAGCTGGACGACCGCGCATCGGCGGCCCCGTCCACGGCCTCGGGCAACTCCAACCAGTCCGGCAGCGGCAACTCCGGGGGTGGTAGCGGCCAAGGCTACTCCTTCGGACCCCGGGCCGAGGCGGGCTAGCGACCGGCCCCGGCCCGGGCTGAAGTACTGATCCAACGCATTTCCGTGGTCCCTCGCCGGTTCCGGCGACTCCAATGGCGGAGCGCCGGAACCATGCCGGTGCACTACGTTCCCCGTTACGTGGTGTAATTCACTGTGCTCTACGTTGTCCTGATCCTGGTGCTGGCCGCCCTCGGTGCGCTGGTCACGGCGCTCATCACCGCCGAATCGCTCTGGGCATGGGTCTCCGTCGGCGTGTCCGTGTGCGCCGGGGTCGTGTTGCTGGTCGAGGCGCTGCGCAGGCGGTCGAAGGGGTCGAAGGCACAGCGGCCCGCCGAGGATTCCGCGGGCTCCGAGGAACCCGCCGAGACCACCGAACCCACCGAAACCGCAGCCGACGAGCAACCGGAACAGACCGCCCTGCTGCCCGCCGCCGGTGAGCTGTCCGGTGGTGGCGTCGCCGACGGCACCGACACCGTCGACGTCGCGGATGCCGCCGAAACCGAGGAACCGAAGGCCGCCGCCAAGGATCCCGAGGACCCCGAACCCGGGGTCGAGGAGACCGACGCCGCGGACGCCCTCGTGGTCGCCGAACTCGACGTCGAGGTCGTGGTGGTCGACGAGCACCCGCGTTACCACCTGCCCGGCTGCGGCTGGCTGGGCGAACGGGACACCATCCCGATCGAGCTCGCCGAGGCCCGCGAACTCGGCTTCACCCCCTGCGCCCGCTGCACCCCCGACGCCACCCTCGCCGCCGCCCACCGGCAGTCCACCACCTGACCTACCGCTGTAAGTGGTCCTGGTCGATCACCGTTGGTGGGTCCTGACGTAGGAGCGGGATCAGGTCGGACAACGCGTCCGCCAACTCGTCCCGCGCCTGCTGCGGGCAGTTCCCGCGCATGGTCGCGAAGGCCACGTCGTGCAGCTGCCAGCCGACCGCGCGCAGCAGCACGACGAACCGCCTGCGTTCCTCGTTCATGACGCACCCCCGGTGACCACGTCCCGTAGCGCCGCGCGTAACCGGCCTGCCTGCAACGGCCTCAGCACGGTCGCGACGTCTCCCGGCCCGATCAGGACGACCTGGCCACCGATCACGGTGACGGTCAGCACCCCGTGCCGGCCTCTCTCGTCCTGGCAGTGGACTCGGCGCGCCGGGTAAGCGGCCCGGTCCGGCCTGCTGCTCCGCGGGGTCCTGTTCATGGCCCGGTCCTTACGGCGATTGGTGATGGAACCCGCCCCGGCCAGGAACTGTGAGCGGCCGGGACGGGTACGCGGAGTGTCAACATTTGACCACCCCACGCAGTGATAACGTAACACTGCACATGCAGAGTTACAAGCGGAGTGTCATGTCGACGGCATCGGTAGCCGGTGGTGCAGAATGCACACCCGAGAACAGGAGGTGGCCGCGTGGGCAGCAGCAGCCCCACCGTGCGCAAGCGGCAGCTCGGCCTCGCGCTGGCCGACCTGCGCCAGCAGGCCGGTAAGACCAGGGAGGACGCGGCGGCCGCGCTGGAGTGCTCGCTGTCCAAGATCAGCCGGATCGAGCACGGTGACGTCGGCGTGCGGCCGATCGAGCTGCGCGAACTGCTGGACCTGTACGGGGTGGGCAAGGACGAGCGCGGCAGGGTGGAGGAACTGGCCAGGCTGGCCCGGCAACGCCGCCCGCGTACCACCTACGGCTCGGCGATCCCGGACTGGTTCCGCAAGTTCGTGAACCTGGAGGAAGTCGCCTCGGAGATCCGGGCCTACGACAGCGAGCTGGTCACCGGGCTGTTGCAGACCCGTGACTACGCCCGCGCGCTGATCGAGGCCACCCCGCTGCACCGGCCGGAGGAGATCGACCGGGTGCTGGCCGCGCGCGAGGCCCGGCAGCGGCTGATCACCGGGGACGAGCCGATCCGGGTCTGGGCTGTGATGAGCGAGGGCGCCGTGCGCAGGATGGTCGGCGGGCGCGGGGTGATGACCGCGCAGCTGGAGTACCTGGCCGAGCTGGGCGGGCAGCCGCATATCACCATCCAGGTGGTGCCGTTCGCCGCCGGGGCGCACCCCTCGACCGGCTTCAACTTCAGCCTGCTGCGGTTCCCGGACGACGACGGCGCGGATATCGCCTACCTCGAGCACCTCACCGGCGCCTCCTACCTGGACCGGGACCGGCCGCAGGAACTGAAGGTCTACGAGATCACCTTCAATGCGCTCTCCGCCGCGGCACTGCCGCCCGCCGACTCGCTGCGCCTGCTGGATAATGTCCGGCAGGAACTGTGAGCACATGTGGAAAGGGGCGCGGAGCCATGCCCTCCGACCCGGGCCAGCTCGTCTGGCGGACATCGAGTTTCAGCGGTGGCAACGGCGGCCAGTGCGTGGAGGTGGCCGAGGCACCCGAGGGTGGCCGGTACGTCCGGGATACCAAGGACCGCACCCGCCCCGCGCATTACTTCACCCCCGCCGAGTGGCACGCCTTCATCCAGGGTGTGAAGGCGGGCGAGTTCGACTGACCTCCGGGCTGCCCCTGCGGTAAAGGGGTTGGCACGGGTCGTTACGCTGGACACAACACGGCGTTGATCCGGCCATCACCGGGGAGCCTCCGGAAGAACGGGCCGGTGCGGCCTCAGTAGAACCGGACGGGTGCGGCCCGTGACAGCCGCCGAAATGAAGTGGCCCGCGCGCCTGGCGCGGGCAAGCGGGGTGGTACCGCGGAACGTCCGCCACGGCGGCGGCGTCTTCGTCCCCGGCCGCCTCCGGGCAACCGGTGGCAGCAGGAGAGACGAACCGCGAGGAGCGCACCGGATGTACCCCAAGGGCCGACTCGGCGACCAGCCCGCAGGCCAGGTCCCGTCCCAGCCGTCCTTCCCGGCACTGGAACGGGACGTGCTGGCCTACTGGGAGACCGATCGCACCTTCATTGCCACCGTCGAGGCGCGCGAGCCCGGCACCGACGGCTCGAACGAGTACGTCTTCTACGACGGCCCACCGTTCGCCAACGGCCTGCCGCACTACGGCCACCTGCTCACCGGGTACGTCAAGGACATCGTGCCGCGCTACCAGACCATGCGCGGCAAGCGGGTGGAGCGCAGGTTCGGCTGGGACACCCATGGCCTTCCGGCCGAGCTGGAGGCAGAGCGGCAGCTCGGCATCACCGACAAGGCACAGATCGACGAGATGGGCATCGCCGCGTTCAACCAGGCATGCCGGGAGTCGGTGCTGCGCTACACCGCCGAGTGGCAGGAGTACGTCACCCGCCAGGCCCGCTGGGTGGACTTCGACAACGACTACAAGACGCTCAACGTCACCTTCATGGAGTCGGTGCTCTGGGCGTTCAAGCAGCTGTGGGACAAGGGCCTCGTCTACGAGGGCTACCGGGTGCTGCCCTACTGCTGGCGGGACGAGACCCCGCTGTCCAACCACGAGCTGCGGATGGACGACGACGTCTACCAGAGCAGGCAGGACCCCGCGGTCACCATCGGCTACCGGATCGAGGGCAACGGTTCCGAACTCGACGGTGCCTACCTGCTGATCTGGACCACCACCCCGTGGACCGTGCCCTCCAACCTGGCCACCGCCGTGCACCCCGAGGTGGAGTACGTGCTCGTCGAGGCTGGCGGCAGGCGGTTCCTGCTCGCCGAGGCCAGAGTGGCCGCCTATGCCAGGGAGCTCGGCGAGGAGCCGGAGGTACTGGCCCGCTACCGCGGTACCGACCTGCTCGGCACCCGCTACGCCCCGCCGTTCCCGTACTTCACCGGCCAGGAGAACGCGCACCAGGTCCTCGCCGCCGACTACGTCACCACCGAGGACGGCACCGGCATCGTGCACATCGCGCCCGCCTACGGTGAGGAGGACAAGGTCGTCACCGACGCGGCGGGGATCACCCCGGTCACCCCGGTGGACGCCAAGGGCCGGTTCGACTCCTCGGTGCCGGACTACGCGGGCCAGAACGTGTTCGAGGCCAACCCGAACATCATCAAGGACCTGAAGAACGGCACCGGTTCGGCCGGCAGCCAGGGCGCGGTGCTGCTGCGGCACGAGACCTACGAGCACCCCTATCCGCACTGCTGGCGCTGCCGCAACCCGCTGATCTACCGGGCCGTGTCCTCATGGTTCGTCGCGGTCACCCAGTTCAAGGACCGGATGGTCGAGCTGAACCAGCAGATCACCTGGTACCCCGAGCACGTCAAGGATGGGCAGTTCGGCAAGTGGCTGGAGAACGCCCGTGACTGGTCGATCTCCCGCAACCGGTACTGGGGTACCCCGATCCCAGTGTGGGTCTCGGACGACCCGGAGCACCCGCGCACCGATGTCTACGGCTCGCTGGACGAGCTGGAGCGGGACTTCGGCGTCCGGCTGGACGACCTGCACCGGCCGTTCATCGACGAGCTGACCCGGCCCAACCCGGACGACCCGACCGGCAACTCCACCATGCGCCGGGTGCCGGATGTGCTGGACGTGTGGTTCGACTCCGGGTCGATGCCGTTCGCCCAGGTGCACTACCCGTTCGCGAACGCGGACTGGTTCGAGCACCACTACCCCGGCGACTTCATCGTGGAGTACATCGGGCAGACCCGCGGCTGGTTCTACACCCTGCACGTGCTGGCCACCGCGCTGTTCGACCGGCCGGCGTTCCGTACCTGCGTCTCGCACGGCATCGTGCTCGGCTCGGACGGGCAGAAGATGTCCAAGTCGCTGCGCAACTACCCGGACGTGACCGAGGTGTTCGACCGGGACGGCTCGGACGCCATGCGCTGGTACCTGATGGCCAGCCCGATCCTGCGCGGCGGCAACCTCGTGGTCACCGAGAAGGGCATCCGGGACGCCGTCCGCCAGGCCGTGCTGCCGCTGTGGAACTCCTGGTACTTCCTGGCGTTGTACGCCAACGCAGAGGGTGTGGAGGGCCGCTTCCGCACGGACTCCGGTCACGTGCTCGACCGCTACGTGCTGGCCAAGACGCACGAGCTGGTGACCGATGTGCAGCACGCCATGGACAGCTACGACGTCGCCGGTGCCTGCGCACGCGTCCGTGACTTCCTCGAGGTGCTGACCAACTGGTACGTGCGCCGGTCCAGGGACCGGTTCTGGGCCGGGGAGCAGGACGCGATCGACACCCTGCACACCGTGCTGGAGCTCACCTGCCGCACGGCGGCCCCGCTGCTGCCGCTGACCACCGAGGCGGTGTGGCGCGGCCTGACCGGCGGCCGTTCGGTGCACCTCACCGACTGGCCGGGCAGCACCTGCCTGCCCGCCGACCCCAAGCTGGTCACCGCCATGGACCGGGTGCGCCAGGTGTGCTCCTCGGCGCTGTCCCTGCGCAAGGCGAACAAGCTGCGGGTACGGCTGCCGCTGTCCCGGCTGCTGGTGGCCGCCGAGGATGCCGAGCTGCTGCGCGAGTTCACCGACATCATCGCCGAGGAGGTGAACGTCAAGGCGGTCGAGCTGACCACCGATGTCGCCGCGCACGGCGGGTTCGAGGTCGCGGTGAACGCCCGCGCCGCGGGCCCGCGGCTGGGCAAGGACGTGCAGAAGGTGATCAAGGCGGTCAAGGCGGGGGAGTGGACCACCTCGCCGGAGGGGGCCGTGGTCGCCGCCGGGATCGAGCTGGCCGAGGGCGAGTACGAGCGCAGGCTGGTCGCCAAGGACTCCGGCGCGGCCGCGGAACTGCCCGGCGGTTCCGGCCTGGTACTGCTGGACACCGAGCTGACCCCCGAGCTGGCCGCCGAAGGGCTCGCCCGCGACCTGGTCCGGGTGGTGCAGCAGGCCCGGCGGGAGGCCGAGCTGGACGTCGCCGACCGGATCACCCTCACCGTGGACGCGCCGGAGGAGGCCGTGGCCGCGGCCCGCGCACACGAGGGGTTCCTCGCGGGTGAGACCCTGGCCGCCGGTGTGCGCTACGAGCGGGTCGAGGACGGTTTCCCCGGCACCGTGGGCGAGGGGGTCAAGGTCACGGTCGCGGTGGCCAGGACCGACGGCACCGGATAGCCGGGCATGACCGGTGAGATGAAGGAAAGCTCATCTTCGTCTCACCCTGCCTTCCCCGGGGCCGACGACCCTGGGGGCATGAGCAGAGTGCCCCGGCTCCTCGCGCTGGTCGCCGTGATCGCGCTGCCGGCCGGTGTCGTGCTCGCGAGCTTGTTCCTGGTCAGCGAGCCGGACCCGCCGCGGGTCCCGGAGATCGTGCGGATCGGTGAGTCGCCACCCGCCACCGTGTCGGGCTCCCCGCAGGCCCCGGAGACCTCGTCCCGTGCGCCCGAACAGACCCAGCTACCACCGCCACCGCCGGTGAGTGATGACGACGATGACGGTGGCGACGACGGGGCCGACCCGGACGACGCCGACGAGGACGAGGATGGCTGAGCAACGGGTGCGGGGCACCCGCATCCCGGCGCGGGCGCAGATCATGTGCTGGCTGGTGCTGGTGATGACCGCCGGCCTGGCCACCGTGGTCCTGCTGGTGGTGGAGTTCGAGTACGACGCGGTGACCGACCGGGTCAACCGCAGCCTGGAACAGGACGCGGCCGAGTTCCGCACCTTCGCCGCCGCCGGGGTCGATCCGGCGACCGGGCGGCCGATCACCGACCCCGGGGTGCTGTTCCTGCGGCACCTGGAAGCCCAGTACACCGACCAGGCCGAGCTGCTGCTGGGTATCACCGAGCAGGGCGGCAGGCTGGGCGTGGTCCGGCAGACCGGGGAACGGCTGCGCGAGGTCCCGCTGGAGGAGCCGCTGCTGCGCCGGATCGTGTTCGCGGACCAGGGCTCCGGTGCGGTGCCGACCGCGGCGGGCGAGATGCGCTGGCTGCGGGTGGACGTGGACACCCGGCCAAGGGCCTGGTTCGTCGCCGGGTACTTCACCGGCCCCGCCGAGGCGGAGGCGGACAACACCGTGCGCACCCTGGTCGTGGTCAGCCTGGTCGCACTGGTGCTGGGCGCGGGGGTCTCCTGGCTGGTCGCGGGCCAGATCCTGGCCCCGGTGCGCACCGTGCGGCACGCCGCGGCCCGGCTCACCGAACACGACCTCACCCACCGCATCCCGGTGCGCGGGCGGGACGACATCGCCGCCCTCGCCGAGCAGTTCAACGCGATGCTGGACCGGCTGGAGACCGCCTTCGGCACGCACCGGCAGTTCCTTGACGACGCGGGCCACGAGCTGCGCACCCCGATCACCATCGTGCGCGGGCACCTCGAGGTGATGGGTGAGGATCCAGCCGAGCGGGCCGAGGTGGTCCGGCTGTGCACCGACGAACTCGACCGGATGGCCCGGATCGTGGACGACCTGCTGCTGCTGGCCAAGGCGCAGCGCCCGGACTTCCTGCGCCCGGAGTGGACCTCCCTGCCCGAGCTCACCACCGATATCGACGCCAAGGCCAGGGCGATCGCGCCACGGGAGTGGACGCTGGAGGCGCTGGGTGAGGGCGAGGTGTTCGTTGACCCGCAGCGGGTGACCCAGGCGGTGCTACAGCTGGCCCAGAACGCCGTGCAGTACACCGAACCGGGCACGGTGATCCGGATCGGCTCGGCGGTGCGGCACGGCCAGGTGTCGTTCTGGGTGACCGACACCGGTCCCGGCGTGCAGGCGGAGGACGCGCACCGGATCTTCGAACGGTTCGCCCGCGGGGCCGCGGGGACGGCGGAACGGACCGGCGCCGGGCTCGGCCTCGCCATCGTGAAAGCCATCGCCGAGGCGCATCACGGCAGCGCGCACGTGCTGTCGGAATCCGGGCGGGGTGCCACCTTCGGCATCGAACTGCCCTGCCGGCCGCAACCCGGGGAGGAGCAGCAATGAGCCGCATTCTGATCGTCGAGGACGAGGAACGCATCGCGTCCTTTGTGGAGAAAGGGCTGCGCGCCAACGGCTTCGTGACCACCGTGGTCGCCGACGGGGACGCCGCGCTGCGCAGCGTGATCTCCGGTGGACACGATCTGGTGGTGCTCGACCTCGGGCTGCCGGGGATGGACGGGTTCACCGTGCTGCAGGCGATGCGGGACGCGAAGGTGACCACCCCGGTGATCATCCTGACCGCAAGGGACTCGGTGCGGGACACCGTTGCCGGGCTGGAGGGTGGCGCCGACGACTACATGACCAAGCCCTTCCGGTTCGAGGAACTGCTGGCCAGGGTGCGGCTGCGGCTGAAGTCCGGGGACCGCGTCCCCGAGGTGACCGTGCTGCGCAACGGCTCGCTCTCGCTGGACCTGCGCACCCGGCGGGTGAGCACCGAGGACAGCACGGTGGACCTGACCGCTCGGGAGTTCTCCCTGCTGGAGCTGTTCCTGCGGCATCCGGGGCAGGTGCTCTCCCGGGAGCAGATCCTCTCCCACGTGTGGGGCTACGACTTCGATCCCGGGTCGAACGTGGTGGACGTCTACGTGCGCACCCTGCGCCGCAAGCTCGGCCCGGACCGGATCCGCACCATCCGCGGAATGGGCTACCGCCTCGCCTGAGCGCCGCTGCGAGTGAGCAGGGTCACCGTGAGGGCTGGACGGGTAACGAACGCGTCCGGTCACCGATTGACCGGGTGAGCCGGGCGAGGATGGGGGTGCGGGTGAACGCGCGGACCAAGCGCTGGGTGCTGGGTATCGCGGGCCTGTCCGTGGTCGCCATCGTCGCGGCCGGGATCCTGGTGCTGCGCGGGGAGTCCGCCGGCGAGGCACCTGGTGAGCAGGCCGAACCGGACGTACCCGCCCCCGCCGAGGTCGTCGCGGGCTACCTCGAAGCCTTCGCCGCGGGAGACCTCCAGCGGGCCGCGAACCTCACCGACGACCCGGCCACAGCGGCCGCGATGCTCGCCGACTCCCGTTCCGGGGTGAATGCCAAGCAGGTCAGCGCGTACCCGGTGTCGGTACCCCCGCCCGCCGAGGGCACGAACACGGTGGAGGGCAGTTTCCGGATCAAGTGGACCCTGGGCCCGGAGCGGGTGTGGCAGTACGAGAACCCGATCCGGCTGGACCGCGCCGCGGAAGGCTGGACGGTGCACTGGAGTCCCACCCTGATCCATCCTCGGCTGGCCGATGGCCAGCGCTTGGCCGCGCGCAGCCGGATCGGCAGCCCGGCCGTACTCGACCGGGACGGCGCACCACTGCTGGTCTGGCGCCAGGGCGGTGCCAAGGCCACCGAGAACGCGCTCGCTCCGTTGCTGCTGGACGGGATGAGCAGGCTGGCCACCGAGCAGGCCGCGGACAGCCTTTCGGTGGCGATCGTCGCCGCCGACGGCACCGACGTGCGTACGGTGTACGGCGAGGAGAGTGCCGAGGCCGAGCCGCTCACCGCCACGGTGAGCGCGGCCACCCAGCGCGCGGCGCAGGCCGCGGTGGACTCGGCAGGCGCGCCCACCATGCTGGTCGCCATCCAGCCCTCGACCGGGGACATCCTGGCCGTGGCGCAGAACGCGGCGGCCGGGGACGTGCCGAACGCCCTTTCCGGCCTGTACGCCCCCGGGTCGACCTTCAAGATCGCCACCGTGGCCGCCGCGCTGCAGGGCGGCGTGTCCGCCGACGCCGTGCTGCCCTGCCCCGGCACAGCCCGGATCGGCACCAGGACCATCCCGAACGACGGCGAGTTCGACCTCGGCGCGGTCCCGTTGCACGAGGCCTTCGCGCACTCCTGCAACACCACCTTCGCCCAGCTGGCCGCCGACCTGCCCGCCGATGGCCTGGAACGGGCCGCGAGCCAGTTCGGGCTGAACGCCGACTTCGCCATCCCCGGCATCACCACCGAGGCCGGTAAGGTGGTGGCCGCGGCCGACCCGGTGCAGCGGCTGGAGGACGGCATCGGCCAGGGCCGGGTGCAGGCCAGCCCGTTCGGCGTCGCCCTGATGGCGGCGACGGTCGCCGCGGGCGAGGCCGTGACCCCGAGGCTGTGGCGCGGCCAGGACACCACGGTGAACGACGGTTACCGGGCGCCGTCCCGTTCGGTGCTGCGCACCATCGGCGGGATGATGCGGGAGGTCGTCACCACCGGCACCGGCACGGCACTGCGCGGGTTCGGCGACCTGCGGGGCAAGACCGGCACCGCGCAGCTGGCGCGGGACCGCAACCAGGCACACGGCTGGTTCGCGGGGTACCAGGGCGACATCGCCTTCGCCGTGATGGTGAGCGGTGCGGGCACCTCGGACCCCGCCCTGGACGTGGCCGGGACCTTCCTCGGCGACCGCTGAGCCCGGCTAGCGTGTCCACATGGGAGAGACGATCCGGTTCGCCGTCCGGGTGAAACCGGGCGCGAAGCGGGAGGCGGTCGGTGGCCGCTGGGAGGGCGCGCTCGGCGCGGCGCTGATCGTCGCGGTCAGGGCGCCTGCCGTCGGCGGCAAGGCGAACGAGGCCGTGCGCAAGGCACTGGCGGGTGCACTGGCGGTGCGTCCGCGCGATGTCGTTGTGGTGCAAGGAGAACGCGCCAGGGACAAGCTGATCGAGTTACCGGACGCACCACCCGGCGCGCGCGAGCGGCTGCGTTCCTTATTCTGTTAGCCAGAAGATCGGATGTGGACGGGAGGCGTGATGGAGCAACTCCCGGTCATCCTCGGTATCGGCGCGGCCGCGCTGCTGGCCGCTGTACTCGCCGTCCGCGTCTCGATCCGGTTAGGACTCCCCTCGCTGCTGCTCTACCTCGGCATCGGGGTGCTGCTGGGGGAGAGCGGCCTCGGTATCGAGTTCGACGACGCCATCCTCACCCAGGCGCTCGGCATCGCGGCGCTGGTGATGATTCTCACCGAAGGGGGTCTCACCACCCGCTGGTCCGCGGTGAAGCCCGCGCTCGGGCCAGGGCTCGCTCTGTCCACTGTGGCCGTCTGGATGAGCATCGCGATCACCGGGACCGCGTTGCACTGGCTGCTGGGCCTGGACTGGCGGATGGCGCTGCTCTGGGGCGCGGTGCTGGCCTCGACCGACGCCGCGGCGGTGTTCTCCGTGCTGCGCGGCGTCGGGGTGAGCAAGCGGCTGGCCGGGACCGTCGAGCTCGAGTCCGGGCTGAACGACGCCCCGGCCTACATCGCCGTGGTGGTGCTGGCCACCGGCACCACCGTGGACTGGACGCTGCCGCTGATGATCGGTTACCAGCTGGTGGCAGGCCTGCTGGTCGGCCTGGCGTTCGGCTGGCTCGGCGCGCAGGCGCTGCGCAGGGCGGCCCTGCCCGCCACCGGCCTCTACCCGCTGGCCACCGTGGCGGTCTGCCTCATCGCGTACTCCTGCGGCCAGCTGCTGGAGGCCTCCGGCCTGCTGGCCACCTACGCGGCCGGGGTGGTGCTCGGCAACTCCCGGCTGCCGCACCGCTCGGACACCCTTTCCTTCGCCGAGGGGCTGGGCTGGCTCGCCCAGATCGGCCTGTTCGTGCTGCTCGGGCTGTTCGCCTCGCCGGAGCGGCTGCTGGACAGCCTGGTGCCCGGCCTGGTGGCGGGCGCGGTGGTGCTGCTGCTCGCCCGGCCGCTGTCGGTGCTGCTCACGGCCACCCCGTTCCGCCTGCCCTGGCGTGAACAGGCCTTCCTTTCCTGGGCAGGCCTGCGTGGCGCGGTGCCCATCGTGCTCGCCAGTATCCCGCTGGCCGAGGGCATACCGGGGGCGCAGCGGCTGGTGGACGCGGTGTTCGTGCTGGTGTTCGTGCTGACCCTGCTGCAGGGCGCCACCCTCGGCCCGCTGGCCAGGGTGCTGAAGCTGTCCGCGGACGGGGAACCGAGGGAGATCCAGGTGGACTCGGCCCCGCTGGACGAGCTCGCCGCCGAGCTGCTGCAGGTGCACATCCGGCCCGGCTCCCGGCTGCACGGCGTGCACCTGGACGAGCTGCGGTTGCCGACCGGCGCGACGGTGAGCCTGATCGTGCGGGGCGGCAAGGGTTTCACCCCGGACGGCGCCAGCCGGTTGCAGGAGCGGGACCAGCTGCTGGTGGTCGCCACCGAGGAGTCGCGGGCGGCGGCCGAACGCAGACTGCGTGCCGTGGACCGGGCGGGCAGGCTGGCCAGGTGGAAGGGCGAGCTCGGCGGGTGACGGTCGTCTCACCGGGCGATACCCGCTCGCCTCGGCACCGAAGTTTCCGCTAACTTCTCCGGCAGGTCATGAGTGCCAGCGTCAAGCCCCGGCTTGCTGGCCGGCAACCCTCCTTCCGCGGTGGGGTGCTCCGGGTGAGGACCTGGCCGGTCGCGTCCGCGGCTGGCAAGCGCGGACCCTCGCCGGGTCCCCGACCCGAGGAGGGCAGCCATGACACTCGCCATCGACGTTCTTCCCGCCACCACCGTTGCCGACCCGGCCCATCCCGGGCTCCCTGCCGTGGCAGGCGCCGGGCTGCGGGTGCCGCTGGTGACGGGGGAACGAATCGGCTACGCCAACCTCGACCACGCGGCCAGCGCCCCCTGCCTGGCGACGGTCCAGGACGCGGTGGACGAGCTGCTGCCCTGGTACGCCAGCGTGCACCGGGGCGCGGGATTCGCCTCCCAGGTCTGTACCCGGGTCTACGAGCAGGCCAGGCAGACCCTGCGCGAGTTCGTGGGCGCCCGCGCCAGGGACGAGGTGGTCTTCACCCGCAACACCACCGACGCGCTCAACCTGCTGGCGCGCAGCCTGCCGAAGGACACCTCGGTGGTGGTGTTCGACACCGAGCACCATGCCGCCCTGCTGCCGTGGCGCGGGCCGCGGGTGCACCGGATCAGCACCCCGCCCACCCGTGCGGCGGCCGTGTCCGCCGTGGACAGTGCGTTGACCGCCTGCGAGGAGGGGCCCCGCCTGCTCGTGGTCACCGGGGCGTCCAACGTGACCGGCGAGGTGTTCCCTGTCGCCGAGCTGGCCGCCGTCGCCAGGCGGCACGGCGCGCGGATCGCCCTGGACGCCGCGCAACTGGCCCCGCACCGGCGGATCTCGATCCGCGAGCTGGACGTGGACTACCTCGCGCTGTCCGGGCACAAGCTGTATGCCCCGTTCGGTGCGGGCGCGCTCATCGGCCGGGCCGACTGGCTGCGCGCGGCGCCGCCGTACCTGGCTGGCGGCGGTGCGAGCAAGGTGGTCAGGCGGCAGGGCGATGCGCTCGGGGTGGTGTGGAACACCGGCCCGCAACGGCACGAGGCCGGTTCGCCGAACACCGTAGGGGTGCACGCGCTGAGCGTGGCCTGTACGGAACTCGCGCGGCGCTGGGACGCCGTGGCCGAACACGAGCGGCGGCTGCACGCCCGGCTCCGGCGTGGCCTGGCCAGCGTGCCCGGCAGCACCGAACTGCGGCTGTTCACCGACACCACGGCGCCCGCCGACCAGGTGGGCACGCTGAGCCTGGTGGTGGACGGGTTCGAACCGGGCTGGCTGGCCGCGGTGTTGTCCGCCGAGCACGGGATCGGGGTGCGCGACGGGGCGTTCTGCGCCCATCTCGCCACCCGCGGGCTGATCGCCCGCACGGGCGTGCCCGCCCGGCAGGCGCTGCGGGTGAGTCTCGGCCTCGGTACCACGGTCGACCATGTGGACCGGCTGGTGTGCGCGCTGCGCGGGCTGGTGACCCGCGGGGCGCGGTGGAGCTATGCCCAGCAGGACGGCAGGTGGGTCCCCAGCCCCGACCCCCGCCCGCTGCCCTCGTTCCTCGCGGCCGGTCCGCACGGTGCCGAGGGGTCACCACGCTGACCGGCCGCGGGACCTGCCGTGGACAATGGTCCGGTGAGCACCGATCACGAGCAGCAACCCGGGGACGGGCAGGAGCCCGCCGATTCCGGCGCACAGCAGCCGCTGCCGCCGCGGCGGATCGGCCTGGTCGCGGCAATCGCGCCCCTGGTGTTCGCCCTTGACCTGATCACCAAGGTGCTCGTCACGGCGAACCTGGAGGGCAGCGCCCCGGTCCGCATCCTCGGCGGGGCCGTGTACCTGCAACTGGTGCGCAACCCCGGCGCGGCGTTCTCGATGGCCACCGGGATGACCTGGGTGCTCGCCCTGGTCGCGATCGGCGTGGTCATCGCGATCATCTGGCTGGCCCGGCGGCTGCGGTCGGTCGGCTGGGCGATCGGCCTCGGCCTCGTGCTCGGTGGCGCGCTGGGCAACCTTGCCGACCGGATCTTCCGTGCCCCCGGCCCGTTGCAGGGCCATGTGGTCGACTTCGTGTCCGTGTTCGCCCCGAACGGCGACTTCTTCCCGGTGTTCAACGTGGCCGACTCGGCGATCTCGATCGGCGCCGTGCTGATCGTGCTGATGTCCCTGCTCGGCAGGGACTATGACGGCACCTCCACCCGGAAGCAGGGGAAGTCCCAGGCCGCCGCGGAACGGGACGAGCCGTGACCGCGCGGATGTTGCCGGTCCCGGACGGCCTGGACGGGATGCGGGTGGATGCCGGGCTGGCGAAGCTGCTGGGCCTGTCCCGCACGGTGGTCGCCGAGTTGGCGGAGTCCGGCGAGGTGCGCCTGGACGGCAGGCAGGCGGGCAAGTCGGACCGGCTCACCGCGGGCGGGCTGCTGGAGGTGACGCTGCCGGAGCCGGAGCAGCCGCTGTCCGTGGTCGCCGAGCCGGTCGAGGGGATGCGGATCCTGCACACCGACGAGGACATCGTGGTGGTGGACAAACCGGTCGGCGTTGCCGTGCACCCGAGCCCCGGCTGGACCGGCCCCACCGTGGTCGGCGGGCTCGCCGCCGCGGGACTGCGGATATCCACCTCCGGCGCGGCCGAGCGGCAGGGCGTGGTGCACCGGCTGGACGCGGGTACCACCGGCGTGATGGTGGTCGCCGCCAGCGAGCAGGCGTACACCACGCTGAAACGCGCGTTCAAGGAACGCACCGTGGACAAGGGCTACCACGCGCTGGTGCAGGGGCATCCGGACCCGACCCGCGGCACGATCGACGCGCCGATCGACCGCCATCCCCGGCAGGACCACAAGTTCGCCGTGGTCGCGGGCGGCAGGCCCAGCATCACCCACTACGAGGTCATCGAGGCCTTCCGGGCGGCCTCCCTGGTGGACGTCAAGCTGGAGACCGGTCGTACGCACCAGATCAGGGTGCATTTCTCCGCGCTGCGCCACCCCTGCGTCGGCGACCTGACCTACGGTGCCGATCCCGTGCTGGCCCGCAAGCTGAACCTCAGCCGCCAGTGGCTGCACGCCAGGAAACTGGGGTTCGCCCATCCCGCCGACGGCCGCTGGGTGGAGTTCACCAGCGAGTACCCTGCCGACCTCGCGGCCGCCGTCGACACCCTGCGTGCCGAATCCTGATCTCATCACGCGTCCTCCTTTCCTTGGCGGTGGAGGAGGTTGCGTCTGGGTCTTCGCTCCGGGTCCAGAAACGCTGGTGGGATGAACTCGGGTAGTCCGTTGCGCATTCTGACTTGCCAGTCGGTGTGGTGGATGAGGTTGTGGTGGTACCAGCACAGCAGGGTGAGGTTGTGCAGGGCGGTGGGTCCTCCGAGGGCCCAGTGGGAGTCGGCATGGGGCGCGGTGTCCGGATTTCGCCGGGCCGTTTCCCCATGCCGCTCCCCCGAACCGGACGTGCGGCTTTCACCGCATCCGGCTCTCCACGAGTCGCCGTTAGGTTGCCGTTATGGCTGGTTTGTCCCAGGGTGTCGAGATTTGGTTTCCTCGGTAGCGATAACGTTGGATGGTCATCGTTGTGGGTCTCCATAGTTCGACACCGTTATATTCCGGCCACCACCGGTTGTAGTAACGGTTTATGATGTCCCGTTTACTGGTACGGGGGTGTTTGTTCTTCAGCCATTCCCAGACCCGCCACCACAGGTAGTCTTGCAGGTGGTGGTAGGCCTTGCTGGAAGAGCCGTGCCGGAAGTACTGGGCCCATCCGCGGGTCATCGTTCCGAGTTGCCGGAACAGTTGGTCCGCGTCCTGATGGGTGATCCGTTTGGTAACTGTCTTGATCTTCCGCTTGATCGAAGTCATCGACTTCTTCGAGGGGAGGGTGTAGATCAGTCGCCGATCGCTTCCATATTGGCGATACCGCTGGATGCGGAACCCGAGGAAGTCGAACCCCTCGTCGATGTGGGCGATTCCGGTTTTCTCGGGTGCGAGCCGTAGCCCGATCCCGGCCAGGATCGCCTCGATCTCGCCCCACAAGGATTCCGTGTGTTCCCGGGTTCCGTTGACCATGACGACGAAGTCGTCGGCGTATCGGGTCAGGCGGAACGTCGCACCGCCGCGTTCACGGTGCCGTTGCCGGTTGGTGGCGTTCTTGTGGTTCTCCCACAACTGGTGGAAATAGTCGTCCAGCTCGGAGAGGGCGATGTTGGCCAGCAGAGGCGACAGGATGCCGCCCTGCGGGGTTCCGGTATGGGTGTCCCGGTCAGGACCATCCTCGCTGAGGATTCCGGCGTGCAGGAACGCCTTGATGAGTTCCAGAATCCGCTTGTCCTTGACGCGTCGCCGCACCAAACCCATCAGGGCGGTGTGGTCGATCTCGTCGAAGCAGGCGGTGATGTCGCCCTCGAAGACCCATTCGTAGCCCTCACGGGCATGTTTGCGGATTTCTTCGATGGCATCCTGGGCCCGGCGCCTGGGCCGGAAACCATAGCTGGAGGACTGGAACCCGGCCTCGAAGATCGGTTCCAGGACCAGCTTCAGCGAGGCTTGAACGACCCGATCGGTCACGGTCGGTATCCCCAGCCGACGGGTCTTCCCACCGGCTTTGGGGATGTGTCGTTCCCGGACCGGGAGCGGACGGAACGTCCGCGCTTTCAGATCGGCGCGGATTTCCTCCAACAACCCGACCACACCCAGCGCCGAGTCGGTGATCGACCGCACCGTTCGGCGATCGACGCCCGCGCTGCGTGCTCCGGTGTTCCCTGACACCCGCTCCCACGCCACGGCGAGGAACGCGGGGTCGGCCACGAGGTTGTAGAGATCATCAAACCGGCGACCGGGATCGGCCGCCGCCCAACGGTGCAGTTTCGTCTGCATTCCCAGTACCCGCTGCCCTGCCGTGAACGGCACCAGCAGCAGATCACCGATGTTCACCGGTGAGGCCTCTTCTGGCATTACCCCAACTTCCCTGCTCGATTCGCTGTCGCCCTTCCCCATGCGGACGGTTTTCCCGCCCTCGGAGTACTACGGCGACTCCGCCCCACCACAGAGCCCCTCGGCGGGCAATGCACCTATCCACATCTGGGACACCGGATTGCGCCCAGGCATGGAAAGCTCGCGGTGGTTCCCATGTTCACGTGTTCCCGATCGACGAGTGAGGCACTCAGCTTTACCCCGGCAGCCCCTGTGAATACGCCACAGACTTTCTCCACAGACTACCCAGGAATACAATCCCAGGCGGGCGCTACACCCTTCACTTGGTTCACGCGCACTGCGATACCGACTCAGATCCGCCAGGTTTCGAGTCGGCTCCACATAACGAGGCCTCAGACACTGATTCCTATTCGTATACCTTCTCGTCTCGCTCACCGAGCCCGCACCATCTGGCAGTGCTGGCACGACTCGACTTTGTCAGGGCCGCTTGCCACCTCAATCCACCCATTCCCGTGAATCAGGCTGCCCTCAGCTTCACCGAACCACTGTGACGGTCCAGCGCCGGAGGTCTCTCACCTCCGATCGGACAAACACGCGCCTCATGGCGCACGAACACCACATGATGCGCGTCACATTGCTTGGGCTTTTTCCGGCAGCCGGGGAAGGTGCATCCCCGGTCCCGCAGGATCAGCGCCCTGCGAATAGCCAGCGGCACCGCACGCGTGCGCTGTCCGATGTCGAGGATCTCGCCCTTGCCGCCCAGGACCGCGGGCACGACATACGCGTCGCAGGCCATGCGGCGGATTTGGGCGGCGGAGTAGGACTCCTGCCCGTGCAGTAGCCCGTATCCGGTGCCGTGCTTGAGGTCGTCGAGGGTGATGGTCACCATGACGGTGAAGGGTTCGCCCGCCTCGGTGGGCCCCTCCTCCGGGCACCCGGCCGCGACCCGCAGCACGTCGGCGAAGGCGTCCCCCTGGCGCTGGTACTTGCTGCGCCGGTCCGGTTCGTCTTTGGTGCTGGCGGGTTTCGCTCTCGGTTCGATCAGCCCGGTCAACACTGCGGCGGTCTCCGCATCCAGATCAAAGGTGCCCCGCAATCGCCCACCCCGGGTTTGTCGCCAGTCCAGGTGCCGTTCCGGCCGGGCCAGTTCCTCCTCGCTCGGTGGATTCCCGTCTTGATCCAGGCGGGCCAGGATCTCCCGGCCCAGGGTGGTGACGGTGTGGGGTTCGTACTCCCGCGCCGCCTTGGTCAGCAGCGCTTCGGCATGCTCGCGGTCGGGCAGGCTGACCGGCTGGGGGAAGCGGGTGATGGTGGCGCGGATGGTCTCGATGTGTTCCGGCCCGATCGCGCCTTCGGCCGCGGCGGCGCCGACTTCGGGCAGGTCGGGTTCCAAAGGTATGCCGCCCGGGCCGTGCCGCCGCACCACCGCCCGGGCGTGGGCGACGCGCTGGCGGGCGTCATACGGGTTGACCCGCAGGATCTCCCGGGTCAAGGTCGGCAGGTCGCGGTAGCCCTTCTGGCTGGCGGTGCCGCGGCCGTCGAGTTCGGCCAGGACCGCCAGCTCCCGGGCATACAGAGCTCGCCGCTGCTGTTCGAGGTCGCCCAGCGCGGTCAGGAGTTCCTCCTCGCTCGTGCGGGAGGTGTCGATGCCGAAGGTCCTGGTCACAACCCCAGATTACCGTGCTATCGACCACATGTTCGATACACGATCGGGTGGTTATGCGCGGCGTGCGATGGTGATGATCTCCGGGCTGGAGTCGGTGAGCGGATTGCCGGCCCAGTCCCCGAACTGCTCCTCGGTCACCAGTCCGGCCCCGGTGAGGAAGGCCGACAACCCGGCGGCGTCCAGGAAACGCAGGGTGCTCCGGCTGGTTCGCGGAGCGTCCCATGCCGTGCTGGTGAACGTGGTCGTGAACCGGACGATCTCCCCGCTGACCGGGACGTCCACCTCGTGCCACATCCGTACCGCCGCCCCGGAGGCGTCGGTGACCTCCCTGACGTGCTCCGCCGTCCAGCGCTCCCAGGGTCTGGCCGCGGGGTTACGGGTCTCGAAGGCGAACCGGCCGTGCCCGGTCAGTGCCGAGCGGATGGCGGCCAGCGCGTGGCGCAACTCCTCGTCGGTGACGAACACCTGGAAGGCGTGTCCGCTCATCACCACCAGGTCGAACTCCCGGTCGAACGCGACCGAGCCCAGGTCGCCATGGATCCATTCGATATCGGTCCGCCTGCGCGCCTGCTCCAGCATCCCGGCCGCGGGGTCCAGCCCGCACAGCCGCCCGGTGTGCCCGGCCTGCCTGGCGGCGTGCAGCAGCATCCCGGTCCCGCAGCCGACGTCCAGCACCGCCTCGGCTGCCAGCACCTTCGGCAGGTAGAACCCCAGGTCCCCGGTCGCCCGCCAGGGATTGAACAGGTCGTACAGGGCGGCAAGGCCGGGGTCGGTGAACAGCTGATCGGGCATGGCGCCTGTCTAGCAGGCACCGGACAGGGGAGGCGATCGAAATTCAGTCCTCGAGGGACCAGGTGAGGGTGCGCTCGTCGGGTTCCGGACGCGGGCTCCACCGTACGGCGACCACCCTGGTCGCCTCGGGCAGCACGTACACGGTGTGCCCACCCGCCGTTTCCCCCGGCTGCACGCCGATCTTGTACGGCTGGCGGGAGGACAGCGACACCGGCGCCTTGCCCACGGCCTTGCCGTCCTCGGTGAGCAGTTCCAGGTAGTTGTCCGGCAGCGCGGCGAACGGCACCTGCCCGCGGTTGGACATCTCGGTGTGCACCACGATCGAGCGCTCACCCTCCTCGAGCCGGTAGCCCGCGGCGCCGAACAGGTAGTCGGCAGGGTCCTGCACCTCCAGCAGCTGTACGGCCAGCCGTTCGCCCTCCAGCCCCTGCGTCTCCAGGGTGTCCCCGGTGCGCCCGCTGCGCGGCCCCGCGGCCGAGGGCTGGGGTGAGGCGGCGGCAGGGGCCTGCTGGTCGCCCCTGGCCCAGGAAGCACTCTGCGGCGGCCCCCAGGTGCTCATCAACGGATCGCCGGGGGCGGCAGGGGCCGGGGGAGCGGGTTGCGGCTGCCGCATGGGTGGTGCGGGCTGTTGCTGGGGCGGCGGTGGCGGCTGGAACTGCCCGGACGGGGTCCCGTGTACCGGATACCGCCCGGATGGCGTGCCATACGCCTGGTGCGGCGCGCCGGGTACCGGATGCTGGCCGCTGGGCGTGCCGTGCACCGGGTAGGCCCCGGAGGGCGCACCCTGGGTGGGCGGTGGTCCCTGGTACGGCGGGGTGCCCGGATGTGGTGGCGCGGGGGGCCTGCCGCCGGAGGCGGCGAGCGCGGCGCGCAGCCCCTGCGGGTCGCTCTCCACCCCGACGAGCAGGGGCAACCCGGTCGCGGACAAACCGACCAGCCGGTAGGCGACCTCCTTCGGGTCCATCCCGACCCTGGCGGCCAGTTCGTGCACGGCGGCCTTGCCGACCTCGGCCAGGGCGGCGAGCAGTCGGGCGTCGACGGGATCGGTTACGGCCACGGCTTCGAGCGTAGCCCTGCGGTCCGCGCGCTCCGGCGCCCAGGGGCCGGGGCCAACCTTGGCGAAAAGTGCCCGGCTCGATCTAGGCTCGGCGGACAGCATCGCTCGAACACTGGGGATTCCTGATGACTGACGTGGTCTCGCTCGCCGATGAGCTGGTCGACACCCTGTTCCGGGCCGAGCCGCTGTGGCCTGCGGTACTGGGGCTCGAGCAGTCCCGGCCGGGCCTTGGCGAGCTCAGCGCGGAGGCCGAGGCGGCGCTGCGCGCGGATCTCGCGGCGTTGCGTGCCCGCGCCGAGGCCATCGAGCCGGAGGGGCTGGCCGCGCAGGACCGGATCACCCGCGAGGTGGCGATCGCCATGGCAGGCGTCGGCATCGACGATATCGACAGCAGGTTCGTCGAGTTCGCGGTCAGCGACCTGTTCGTCTCCCCGGCCGCGGACCTGCTCACCAGGCTGCCGCTACTCGCGATCAACGGGGCCGACGAGGAACGCGCCCAGCTGGACCGGCTGGCGAGCATCCCTGGTTACCTGGAGCAGGCGCTGGAACGGCATCGCGCGGGCGTGGCGGCCGGTCTGGTCCCGGTCGGCCATCAGGTCGAGGCTGCGGTGCGGCGGATCGACCAGTACCTCGCCGAGCCCGCCGCCGACCCGCTGCTGCGTCAGCAGGCCCCGAGTGCCGGGTTCGAGCGGCGGCGCGCGGAACTCCTCGAGCGGACGGTGCGGCCGGCATTCCGGCGGTACCGGGACGGGGTGGTGGCCGAGATCGCCGCCCACGGCAGGCCGCCGGAGCGGCCGGGCGCCTGCTGGCTGCCGGACGGCGAGCGGATCTACGCCACCCTGGCCAGGGCACGGACCTCGGTGGAGGTGGATCCGGCGCGGCTGCACGAGACCGGGCTGCGGCTGGTCGCGGAGCTGGCCGAGGAGTACGCGGAGATCGGCGGCCGCGTGTTCGGCACCTCCGACCTCGGCGAAATCTTCCGCCGGCTGCGGACCGACCCGGCCCTGCGCTGGAAGGACGAGCGGGAGTTGCTGGACGGGGCGCGGGAGGCGATCAGCAGGGCGGAACGCGCAGCGCCGGACTGGTTCGGCCGGATCCCGCCCGACCCCTGGGTGGTCCGCCCGGTGCCGGAGGCCGACGGCCCGAACGCGCCGCTGGCCTACTATTTCTGGCCGTCCGCGGACGGCAGTCGCCCCGGTACGTACTTCGCGAACACCTACCAGGTGACCGAACGGTTCCGGCACACCTGTGAGGCCACCGCGTTCCACGAGGTGATTCCCGGGCACCACTTCCAGTCCTGCATCGCCCTGCGGCTGGACGACCTGCCGTTGCTGCGCAGGGTGAGCAGCTTCCCCGCGTACAACGAGGGCTGGGGCCTGTACACCGAGCGACTGGCCCGCGAGATGGACCTGTACTCCGGGGATGTGGCGCTGCTCGGGATGCTGTCCATCGACTCCCTGCGTGCCGGGCGGCTGGTGGTGGACACCGGGCTGCATGCCAAGGGCTGGAGCCGCGAGCAGGCGGTGGACTTCCTGGTGCGCAACACCCCGATGGGCCGGGTGGAAATCGAGTCCGAAGTGGACCGCTACATCGCGTGGCCGGGGCAGGCGCTGTCGTACATGGTTGGCAGGCTGGAGATCCAGCGGATCAGGGCGGAGGCGGAGCGGGCGCTGGGCCCGGAGTTCGACATCCGCGAGTTCCACGACGTCGTACTCGGCGGTGGTTCCGTTCCGCTGCCGGTGCTCGACGGGATGGTGCGGGAATGGGCACGAAGCAACGAAAAAGGGGCGCGAGCATGAGCGAGGTCGACCGGCTGGCGGACGAGTACATCGACCTGTACTTCACGGCGAACCCGCTGTTCGCCTCGGCACTCGGGATACGCGGCGAGCACGACGCTCGCCTTGCGGACCACAGCGCCGACGCCGAGTGGCGGCAACGGGCAGCCCTTGCCGACCTCGCCGTGCGGGCGGAGGCGATCCCGCCGGACACGCTGTCCGCGCAGGATGCGCTGACCCGCCAGGTGGTGATCCAGCAGGCCAGGGCCGCGGTGGACCTGATCGACGCGCGGCTGCCGGATGTGGTCGTCAGCGACGGGCTGAGCGCACCAGCGCTGCTGCCGATGACCGCCTTTGCGATGATCACCCTCCCTACCGAGGATGCGGCGCGCGGCCACCTGAAGCGACTCGGCGCCATGTCGTCCTATCTGGACACCATCACCGAGCGGCAGCGGGCTGGCGCCGCCGAGGGCAACCTGCCGCCGGGGTTCCTGGTCGAGGCCGGTATCGCCTATGTCGACCGTTACCTCGCTGGCACCGGGACCGACCCGCTGCGGATCCGGCCGCAGGTCGAGGTCGCGGGCTATGCCGAGGAACAGGAACGGCTGCTGGCCGAGGTCGTGCGGCCCGCGTACCGGCGCTACCGCGAGTTCCTCGCCGGGGAGCTCGCCCCACGCGGCCTGCCTGCCGACCGGCCGGGCCTGTGCTGGCTGCCCGATGGCGAACGCCGGTACGCCGGCCTGGTCCGGGCACACACCACCACCGAACGCACGGCGCAGGACCTGCACGACACCGGCCTGAGGCTGATCGAGCGACTGGCGGACGAGTACGCCGAACTCGGCAAGCGGGTGTTCGGCACCGGTGACCTCGGCGAGATCTTCCGCAGGCTGCGTACCGATCCGGAGCTGCGCTGGCGGGACGGCGAGGAACTGCTCGAGGCCGCCCGCGCCGCGATCGCCCGCACCGAGGCGGTCGCCCCGCTGTGGTTCAGGTCGGTACCGTCGCAGCGCTGCGAGGTGCGTGCGGTGCCGGAGACCGAGGCCGACGGCGGCACCATCGCGTACTACATCGAGCCTGCCATGGACGGGTCCCGGCCCGGTGTCTACTACGCCAACACCGACCGCGCGCACGAGCGGTCCCGGCACGTCAGCGAGGCGATCGCCTTCCACGAGGCGGTGCCAGGGCATCACTTCCAGCTGTCCACCTCGATCGGACTGACCGAGCTGCCGCTGCTGCGCCGGATCGCCGATGTGAACGCCTACATCGAGGGCTGGGGCCTGTACGCCGAACGGCTCGCCGACGAGATGGGCCTGTACTCCGGAGACGTCGCCCGGCTCGGCATGCTGGCCCAGGACTCGATGCGAGCCGGCAGGCTGGTGGTGGACACGGGGATGCACGCACTCGGCTGGAGCAGGCAGCAGGCGGTGGACTACCTGCTGGAGAACGTGCCGCTGGGCCGGGTGGAGATCGAGGCCGAGGTGAATCGCTACGTGGCCGTGCCGGGGCAGGCGTTGTCGTACATGGTTGGCAGGCTGGAAATCCAGCGGATCCGGGCCGAGGCGGAGGCGGCGCTGGGCCCGGAGTTCGACATCCGGGACTTCCACGACGTGGTGCTGGGTAACGGGCACCTGCCGCTGTCCGTGCTCGCCTCGGTGGTCACCGATTGGGTCGGCGGACGCACCGCGAGCTGACGGGGCGTCAGCGGGTGGCGGTCAGCCTGGCGTACACGACCACGTCCTCGGAATGCGCCGTGGCGCCGTCGTCGAAGTGGCCACCGCAGGTGGTCAGCCGTACCTCGGGGCCGTCGCTGGGGCGGGTGAGCTGCTCGTGGTCGCCGTGCCGGGGCCGGGAGCCCACCCGGTACACGGTGAAGACGGCGGCCACGCCGTCCCGGCGGTTGACGATGATGGTGTCGCCGCGACCGAGTTCGTGCAGCCGGAAGAAGGCACCGCGCTGGTAGCCGAACTCGGCGTTGCCCACGAGCACCGCGGCACCCCGCTCACCGGGGGTGGGCGTGGAGCTGAGCCAGCCCACGGTGTGGGCCTCGCCCGGGATCTCGATGGCTCCGGTATGGGTGAGCCCGAGGTCGATCAGCGCGCTGGTCGCCACCCCGATGGCCGGAATGGTCAGCGCGGCGGGAGCCGAGGGTGCCAGCGCGCTCGGCCGGTCACCGGAGCGGCCATGCACCGCCTGGGTGCCGGAGGTCGGCTCACGCTGGCTCACCGCGGCGGTGTCCACCTTGCCGTCCGTGGGGTCGAACAGCACGTTGATCCCGGTCAGCACGGTGGCGAGCACGACAACGACCGCCACGGCGACCGCGGTGAGCCTGCGGAGATCGTCGTGACGCTGCTTGCCACCGGCCGATGTCATCCCTTGCTCCCACCCCTGGCGAGGATTGCGTAACGTTCAGGATGTCTGATCTGTGATCGTTCAGTGACCGACGTAGCGTTACTGCTCCGAATGGCAGATTGGCTTTCATCACTCTTTCGGGTCACTATGAGGTGACAGTTCGGCCACTTACTCGCACGGAAAGTGAGAAACTCGCAAAGCTGACCGCCGGCGTTTGACGTGGTGCGGGCTGGGTATCACCCGGTATGGCACGGGACACGGAGGTACCGGACGTGGGGGTCGGTGGGCAGGCCGGATCGCTGGTAGGTGTGCTGGACGTCGGTGCGTTCAGTGCTCGCCTGCTGGCGGTGCGCCGTGGCGGTACCCCGCTGCGCCCCGAGCTCGACCACAAGACCCGGCTGCGGCTGGACCGCGCGCTGGATTCCACCGGGCGGCTCGCCGCGCACGGCGTCGCCGAGGTGGTGGACGGCGTTCGCACAGCTCAGCGGATGGCGCGGGAACGCGGGGTGCGCGAGGTATACCCGCTGGCCACCTCCTCGATCCGGGACGCCCGCAATGCCGAGGCCGTGCTCGGCACGGTGCACAGGGCGACCGGGGTCCGGCTCCGTCCGCTGCCCGGCAAACGGGAGGCCGAACTGGGTTACCTCGCGGCCCGCCGCTGGTACGGAGCCTCGGCGGGGCCGCTGATGGTGGTGGACATCGGTGGCGGCACGGTCGAGCTGGCCGCGGGGGATGGCGAGCGGGCGAGCTGCGCGAGATCGCTGCGGCTCGGTGCGCGGGAGATGACCAGGGCCTGGTTCGACACCGCCCGGCCGAGCCCGGAACGGATCGCGGAACTGCGCGAGTACGCCATCGACCGGGTACGTCAGGTGCTCGGCGACCTGGAGCGGCCGCTGCCGGACTATCGCACGGTCGGCTGCTCCAAGGTGCTGCGCCAGCTGGCCCGGCTGGCCGGTGCCCGCCCGCAGCGCGGAACCGCCCGCGACCTGCACCTGGAGGACCTGCGGATCTGGGTGCCCCGACTGGCGAAGCTGCCGCCCGAACGCCGGGCCGAGCTGCCAGGGATATCCCGGGGCCGGGCGCGGCAGGCGCTGGCCGGGGCCGTGGTCGCCGAGGCACTGCTCACGGTGTTCGGCGGGCCGGCGGCGATCTGCCCCTGGTCGACCACGCACGGTTTGCTGCTCACCCTGCTGGACCGGCACGAGTCCGACCCCTCCGGTGGCCGGTGGGCGGCATGACCGGCGTACCTGACTGGTTCCGGCGGAATGGGGTACACCTGGGGTATGAACGACCGCAGCCAGCGTTGGGACGGCGAACCGGGCAGCGAACCGGACAACGTCCCGGTCCCGCCCGACCGGGACATCGGCGGCGGCACCCGTGACGTTCCCGAGCCGATGAACAAGGACGAGGTCAAGCACGCCGAGGACCTCAGCGATGACGAGGTCACCCCGGAACCACCGGACTAGGAGCTGTTCAGAGGAGGTCGATCGAGGTGATGCGACCGCGCGCCTTCTTGAACACAGACTAGGAGCGGCGCAACCGGTCCAGGGCCGCCTGGCTCGCGGCGTCCGCGGCACGGTAGATCACCAGCAGCTGGTCCGGGTCCTGAAGTGGCCGGAGCGTTTCGAACTGCACGGCGAGCACACCGGCCTCGGGGTGCCGCATTTCCTTGCGCCCGCGGCCGCTGACCTTGACGTCCCGCTCGGCCCACAAGCGCGCGAAGTCCTCATTGCCCGCGGTGAACTGGGCGATGAGGTCGGTCAGCGCCCGGTCATCCGGGTGCGCGGCCCAGGCGGCGCGCAAGTGGGCGATCCCTTCCCTTACGACGCGTTCGCGATCGAGGTAGAACTCGCGGACCTTCGGGTGCATCAGGCACAACCACATCGAATTGCGCTGCGAGGGCGGCAGGGTGTCCAGATCCACCAGTAGCCTCGCCATTTCGGCGTTCCAGGCCAGGATGTCGTAGCGGTGGTTCAGCAGCATGGCCGGCAGCGGTGACAGGTCGGTGACCAGCCTGGCCAGCGGCGGCGTCGCGGTGGTGACGAGCTTGTCGGCATCGCGGGGTCGCTGCCGGGCCAGGTCGAAGAGGTAGGCGCGCTCATCGGGAGCCAGGTGCAGCGCCCGGGCCAGCGCCTCCACCACCTCAGCCGAAGGCCGCAGCGCACGCGCCTGCTCCAACCGCACGACGTAGTCGATGCTGATCCCGGCCAGTTCGGCGACCTCTTCGCGACGCAGACCCGGGGTCCGCCGGGTCTGCCTGCGATCCGGTAGCCCGAGATCCCGCGGATCCAGGCGTTCCCGCCGGGTTCGCAGGAACGCGGCCAGCTCCTGGGTCCGATCCACCGTCGAGGTCGTCATGATCGCTGCAACAGCCAGGGTGGGACTGATGTTCCCAGGATCTTCTTTCCCTTATCCCTGGCTCGCCGCGGTCACAGACTGGCTGTCGACAATGGATCACCATCGCAGGAGGACAGGATGTCGCTCACCCTGGACAGCTACCGGCTGCTGGGCCGCTCCGGGCTACGGGTATCACCGCTGGCGCTCGGCACGGCGACCTTCGGCACCGAGTGGGGCTGGGGCGCCGAGAAGGACGAAGCACGCAAGTTGTTCGACACCTACGTCGAGCGCGGCGGAAACTTCATCGACACCGCCAACACCTATACCGATGGCAGCTCCGAGCGTCAGCTGGGTGAGTTCACCAGGGACAATCGCGAGAGCCTCGTGCTGGCCACGAAGTACACGACGCTGCGCCGGCCCGGCGACCCGAACTCCGCGGGAAGTCACCGCAAGAGCATGTTCGCGTCGGTGGAAACCAGCCTGCGGCGGTTGCACACCGACTACCTCGATCTGCTCTATCTGCACGTGTGGGACTTCACCACGCCGGTCGAGGAGATTCTGCGCGGTATGGACGACCTGGTGCGGCAGGGCAAGGTCCTGTACGTGGCGATCTCCAACGCCCCGGCCTGGGAGATCTCGCGCATGCAGGCGATCGCCGACCTGCGCGGATGGTCGCCGCTGGTCGGGCTGCAGATCGAGTACAACCTCATCAACCGGGCCGCGGAACGTGATCTGATCCCCATGGCCCGAGCGATGGGCCTTGGCGTGACCCCGTACTCACCACTGGCGGGCGGCCTGCTCACCGGCAAGTACAGCCGCGCCGACCTGACCGCGGCGCATACCGGATCCGGGGAGAGCACCCGCAAGAGCTTCAACGCCGACGTTGGCATGATCAGCGAACGAAACCTCGCGATCGCCGATGCCGGGAAGGAGGTCGCCGCGGAGCTGGGCTGCACGCCCGCCCAGGTCGGACTGGCCTGGACCCTGCAGAACCCGGGCGTGACCGCACCGATCATCGGCGCCCGTACCACCGAGCAACTGGAGGGCAACCTGCGCGCGCTGGAGGTCGACCTCACCGCCGACCAGCTGGCCAGGCTCGACGAGGCCAGCGCGATCGACCTCGGCTACCCGCACGACCTGCTCGTCAGTGACCACATGCGCAACGTGACGAAAGGTGACCTGAGGATCGAAACCCGGCGCTGACGCCGGGTGGCCGCGCCGGTACCGCCGTGGCGGTATCAGGAACCCTGCTGGCCCAGGTTGCGGCGGACCTGCTCCGGGTGCCGCCGGACCGGGGACCGGCCGGCTGGCTGCTCCGGCCGGGGTGGTGCGGTGATCTCCGGGATCGGCAGCCGTACCACCTCGGTGCCCAGCTCGAACGGCTTGCCATGGTGGATGAGCCGCAGCGGATCGCCGGACAACAGCCGGTAGCGGGCCTCGTCGGGGCGGATCTCGACCTCGAACCGGGAGTCGCGGCAGCACATCCGGAAGGCGATCCGGTCCAGCTCGCCGGGCAGCCGGGGGGCGAACCTGAGCTCGCCGCCGTGGTCGCGCATGCCGCCGAATCCGGCGACCATCGCGGTCCAGGCCCCGGCCAGTGAGGCCATGTGCAGGCCGTTGCGCACGTTGTGATGCAGGTCGTGCAGGTCGGTAAGGGCGGCTTCGCCGAGGTAATCGTAGGCAAGATCCAGGTGGCCGACCTCGGCGGCGAGCACCGCCTGCGTTCCGGCGGAAAGGGAGGAGTCCCGCACGGTCAGGCCCTCGTAGTAGCCGAAGTTCCTTGCCTTCTGCTCGGCGGTGAACTCGTTCCCGCACAGGTGCATCGCCAGTACCAGGTCGGCCTGCTTCACCACCTGCTTGCGATAGAGGTCGAAGTACGGGTAGTTCAGCAGCAGCGGGTAGTTCGCCGCCGGGGTGCTCGCGAAATCCCATGCCGCGTGCGAGGTGAAGCCCTCGGACTGCGGATGCACACCGAGCAGCTCGTCGTAGGGCACGGCCATCGCGTCCGCCGCGGCCCGCCACTCCTCGATCTCGGTGGTGTCCACCCCGAACATCGCGGCCACGTCCGGGTTCCGCTCGCAGGCGGCCGCGGCCTCCCGCAGGTTCCGCCGCGCCATCAGGTTGGTGTAGACGTTGTTGTCGCTCACCGCGGAGTACTCGTCGGGTCCGGTCACCCCGTCGATGCGGAAACCGTCGTGCTGGTCGTAATGTCCCAGCGAGGCCCACAGCCGCGCCGTCTCCAGCAGCAACTCGGTGCCGTGCAGCCGGTCGAACTCGGTGTCGCCACTGGCTGCGAGGTAGCGGACGGTGGCGTCGGCGATGGCCGCGCCGACGTGGAAGGCAGCCGTCCCGGCAGGCCAGTACGCCGAGCACTCCGCCCCGTTGATCGACCGCCAGGGAAAAGCCGAGCCACGCAGCCCGAGCTGCTGCGCCCTTGCCTTCGCTTTGTCTATTGTGGAGTGTCGCCAGAGCAGTGCGTCCCTTGCCGCCCCCGGCATGGTGTAGGTGAGCACGGGCAGCACGAATGCCTCGGTGTCCCAGAAGGCGTGCCCGTCGTAGCCCGGCCCGGTCAGCCCTTTGCCGGGGATGGCCCTGCTCTCCCCGCGGGCACCGGCCTGCAGGATGTGGAACAGCGCGAACCGCACGGCCTGCTGTAGTTCCGGGTCGCCCTCGATCTCGACATCGGCGCTTTCCCAGAACCGGTCGAGGAACTCGCGCTGCTCGGCCAGCAGGCCGTCCCAGCCGGTCTGCAACGCCCCGGCCAGCGCCGCCTCCACCTGCGCGCGCACCGCGGGCGCCGAGCGCTGGGCCGACCAGCCGTAGCCGAGGTACTTGGTGAGCCGCAGCCGCTGCCCCTTCGGCACGTCCACCGCCGCGGTCAGCCGGGCCAGGTCGTCCTCGACCCGGATCCGGGTGCGCAGGCCGGAAGGAGTCTCGATCTCGTGGTCCATCGCGGCCGCCATCCGCAGGCCGGACACCGCGGTGCGGTGCACCAGCACCGCCCGGTAGTCCTCAGCCCAGGAGAACTCGGCGTTCAGCGGGGACTTCAGCGCCGCCGCCGCTCGCGGGTCCTTCGACTCGGAGTCGACCGGCTCGTTCGCCAGCAGGTCGGACTGGACCACCAGCTGCACGTCGTCGTCCAGCGGCTCGACCTCGTACCGGATCGCGGCCACCGCGCGCTGGGTGAAGGACACCAGCCGTTCGGTGGTCACCCGCACCTTGCGGCCGGTCGGCGAGATCCAGTCCGTGCTGCGCCGTAGCGTGCCTGCCCGGAAGTCCAGCACCCGCTCATGGGTGGTGGCGCTGCCGTACCGCATGTCCAGCGGCTCGTCCTGCACCAGCAGCCGGATGATCTTCCCGTCGGTCACGTTGACCACGGTCTGGCCCGCTTCCGGGTAGCCGTAGCCGCTCTCGGCGTAGGGCAGCGCATGCTGCTCGTAGAAGCCGTTCAGGTAGGTGCCCGGCAGCCCGCGCGGCTCGCCCTCCTCCAGGGTGGCGCGCATGCCGATATGCCCGTTGGACAGCGCGAAGGTGGACTCGGTGCGCTGCAGCTCGTCCACGTCAAGGCCGCGCCAGCGCAGTTCCCACGGGGCGCAGTCGAAGCCCCGCCGCGGGCCGGTCATCCGCCTCCCTCCAGCAGGTCGGCCAGATCGTCCACCACGACGTCGGCCCCGTACTCGCGCAGCCGACCGGCCTGGCGGGCACGGTTGACCCCGACCACGTAGCCGAACCCGCCCGCCTTGCCCGCCTGTACCCCGGAAAGCGAGTCCTCGAACACGGCGGCGCGTTCCGGGGCCACGCCCAGCTCGGTGGCTCCGGCGAGGAAGGAGTCCGGCGCCGGCTTGCCGCGTAGCCCCTCCCGCGCGATGACCAGCCCGTCGATCCTGGCCCGCACGAAGGGGGTGAGCCCGGCGCCGTCCAGCACGGCGGCGCCGTTGGCCGAGGAGGTGACCACCCCGATGGCCAGCCCGGCCTGCTGTGCCGCCCGCAGGTAGCGCACCGAACCGGGAAAGGGGGTGACCCCGCGCTCGGCGAGGATGCGTTGCAGCAGCTCGTTCTTCCGGTTGCCGACACCGTTGATCGTGTTCACCTTCGGCGAGTCGTCCGGATCGCCCTCCGGCAGGTCGATCCCGCGGGAGGTGAGGAACTCCCGCACGCCGTCGGCGCGTGGTCTGCCGTCAACGTGGTTCGCGTAGTCCTCGGCTGTGAACTGTTCGAACCCGGGACCCTCGCGTTCGGAAAGGAAGGTGTCGAAGGTTCGCTTCCACGCCTCCCGGTGCAGGGCGGCCGTTCCGGTCAACACCCCGTCCAGGTCGAAAAGGCAGGCGGTGATCCCGTCGGGCAGTCCGATCATGCCCGGAACGGTAGTAGTGTCGGCGGCCCGCTGCCACGCATGGGGCGAGCTCTCACGTCTCCGCCTGCTCCAGCCGGGGGCTGGCGCCCCAGGCCAGGTCGGTGACCACGCGCACGGCCACCCGCACCGCCTGGTGCACCGGCGGGCTCAGCCCGATTCCACCGTCGACCCGCAGCGGCTCGCAGCTCACCAGCAGCACCCGCCCCGCGTCGCAGCCGAGCAGCTCCAGCAACTGGAACACCGCGTCCGGCCGCATCCCGTGGCCCGCGGTGAAGGAGGGCACGGCGGTGGCGCCCGCGTCGATCTCCAGCACGGACACGGTTCCCGGTCGCTCGCCCCGGGGCGTCGCGTCGATCAGGATCGTGGTGTCGTACCCACCGACCAGGTCACAGGTGATCCGGCCCCCGATCTCGTAGTCGGCGATCTGCACCCAGCCGGGCAGGCAGGCACCCTCCAGGTGCTGGACCACTTCCATCCCGAAACCGTCGTCGCCGAGCAGGCTGTTCCCGACACCGGCGACGAGGACACAAGGCTTCACTTCGCCACCTCCGGCGAGCGGCCCGCGATCGCTGGGCCGGTCCTGAAGAACCCTTCCGGCGACCTCCTCCCCTCAACGGTAGGACTGTTGGCTGGATCACACAACTGTGCGTGCCGAACCTGTCACCGCTTTCCGCGGGCGGTCAGGAAGCGGTCCGCGCCCGCACGCAGGTCCACGATCGGCTCCGGGTAGTCAAGGGCACGACGTTGGTCCGCGGGCAGGGTCCACGGCCGGTGGGCCTGCGGTCCCGGCACGTCAGCGAGTTCCGGCAGGTAGCGCCGCACGTACTCGCCGCGCGGGTCGTAGCGCTCGGCCTGCAGCAGCGGGTTCAGCACCCGGTTGGGCCTGCTGTCGGTCCCGGTTCCGGCCACCCACTGCCAGTTCAGCTGGTTGTTCGCCACATCGGCGTCCACCAGCAGGTCGGTGAAGTGCCGGGCCCCTTCCCGCCAGTCGTGGTACAGGGTCTTGGTGAGGAAGCTGGCCACGATCATCCGCGCCCGGTTGTGCATCCAGCCCTCGCGCCGCAGCTGCCGCATGCCCGCGTCCACGATCGGGTAGCCGGTCCGCCCCTCCCGCCAGGCCGCCAGCTCCCCGGCGTCCCCGCGCCACCGGTCGTGTTTGGTGCGGTAGTCCTCGACCGCGCACCGCGGCCGGGCGGCCAGCACCTGGTGGTGGAAGTCGCGCCAGGCCACCTGGCGGACGAACTCCGGCGACTGCCGCCAGGTCCGCCAGCACAGCTCGGTTGGCGAGAGGGTGCCGAAATGCAGGTGCGGCGAGAGCCGGGAGGTGCCGTCCGCGGCGAGGTCGTCGTGCCGGTCGGCGTAGTCCGCCGCGGGACCCTCCGCCCAGGCGGCCAGCAGCTGCCTGGCCAGGCTCTCCCCGCCACGCGGCAGGTCCGGCGCGGCCGGGCCAGGGCAGATCTCCTCCCCGGACGGCAGCCTTCCCGCCTGCACCCTGGGCAGCCGAAGCCGCTCGGGCGGCGCCAGCACCTGCCGTTTCGGCGCGGCGGACCAGTGCCGGTGGTACGGGGTGAACACGGCGAAGTGGTCGCCACCGCTCGGCGTGACCGCCCCCGGCGGCACCACGGTGGTCACCGTCTCGTGCACCCGCAGCTGCCTGCGCGCCGAGGCCAGCCGCTCGCGCAGCGCCCGTTCCCTGCGCAGGGCGTAGCCGCTCACGTCCGCCGCCACATGCACCTCGGCCACATCGTGTTCCGCGGCGAGCCGGGCCACCTCCTCGGCGGGCTCCCCGCCGCGCACCACCAGCCGCGCGCCGAGGCCGCGCAGGCCACGGTCCAGGTCGTGCAGGCAGTCGGCGAGGAACGCGGCCCGGTTCGGCCGGTTGAAGCCGCTGCGGCCGATGGTCTCGTCCAGCACGAACAGCGGGATCACCGTCTCGGCGGCCGCGGCCGCCGCATGCAGCACCGGGTTGTCGTGCACCCGCAGGTCCCTGGTGAACAATGCGATCGCGGTACCGATGGGTCAGCCCCTCCTCAGTGGGTTCCGGATTGTGCCCGTGCGCCCTGGGCCGGTTCGCTGAGCCGCCGGTCGAACACCATTCCCTCGCCGGCCCGCAGCCCGGTGGCGATCGCGCCGGTCAGCACCGCGTCCTCGCCGAGCTCGCCCTGCACGATCCGCGGCGCCAGCGGGGTGAACGCTCGCAGCGCCCGGTCCATCGGCTCCCGCAGCAGGTCGGCGTTGGTGGCGATACCCCCGCTGAGCACCACCAGCCGGGGGTCGACCACCGCGGCGACCGAGGCCACGACAAAGGCCAGCCTGGTCGCCACCGCCTGTACCGCCCGCAGCGCGGCCTCGTCACCCTGCCGGGCGAGGCGGAACACCTGCCGTGCCGAACGTGCACTGGTCAGTCCGGCGCGCTGGGCGGCATGCACCACCGACTCCGCCCCGGTGGCCTCCTCGAGGTGCCCGCGTGGCGGGGCGCCCGCCCCCGTTTCGCCCAGCTGGCCGTAGGGCAGGTAGCCGATCTCGCCTGCCGCGCCACTGGCCCCGCGGAACAGCTGCCCGTCCACCACCAGCCCCATGCCGACGCCGGTGCCGACCGTGATGCAGGCGAACACGTCGGCGTCCCTGGCTGCGCCGCGCTCCCGCTCACCGACCGCGGCGAGGTTGGCGTCGTTCTCCACGATCAGATCCGGGCCGACGGCCGCGGCCAGCTCGTCCAGTACCCCCGGCTGCTCGAAGGCGGGCAGGTTGGCCGCGTGCCGGAAGCAGCGGGCCTGCTCATCGGCGACCCCGGGACCGCCCAGCACGCGCACCACCACGTCCTGTGCGGTCAGCCCGGCCTCCGCCACGGTGCTGCCGGTCAGCTGGCCGACCGCCGACACGAGGCCGCGCGCGGTGCGGCTGGTGTTGCGTTGCTCGTCCCTGGCAACGACCTCGCCCGCAAGATCGGCCACGGCCACCCGGATGCGTTTGCGCCCGATGTCGATGCCCAGCACGTAGCCCGCGGTGGGGTCGGCCTCGTACACCACGGCGGAACGCCCCGGCCCGGAGGAGGTGCGGCCGGTCGTGCGCACCAGGCCCGCCTCGACCAGTCCGAGCAGCGCCTGGCCCACGGTCGGCTTGGACAGCCCGGTCTCCCTTGCCACCTGCGGACGGGTGGAAGGTCCGCCCCGGCGCAGCAGGTCGAGTACGGCACGCTGGTTGATCCGGCGCATGGCGGCCGGGGTGCCCACCTGTACCGCCTCGTCGCTTGTCACCGTCACCTGCCTTCGCGCTCCCCGGCGGGTCATTCCGTTTTACCGAGCCTACGTGCGATCTTGGCAGGCGGTTTCCCCGCTCGCCTTCCGGGTAACCGACAGAGGTGTCATGACGGCGCCGACACACCGGAACTCACCGGAGAAAAGGGGCCGGAAAGGGGATTCGACGTGGATACCACGACCTACCTGGTCTTTCTCGCGTTCGGCGCGCTGATGGTGCTGGTCGATGGTCAGGTCATCTACCGCAGCGGCCGACGCTACCTGGCGGGCTCGGACGACGATCCGGCCGCGAGCACCTCGATGATCCGCATGGTCACCGTGCTGTTCCATCTTGTCGCGCTCGGCCTGCTCGCCCTGCTGTCCCTTGTGGACATCTTCGGCGGGCCGCCGGTGCAAATGGTTGTGGGCAGGCTCGGGGTACTGCTGCTGGTGCTCGGGCTGGTGCATGCGGGAGCCATCGCGATGTTGACCAGGATGCGGGAGCAACAGCTCAGCGAATCGGTCACCGCGAGCCGCGCCGCCACCCCCGGTGCGCCGACCACCGATCCGGTGGTGGCGCCGGTGCCCGGGCAGCACGGCCGCGATCCGAAGGTCAGTCCCGGCATCGAGAACCGCAACACCGGGCGCGGCGCCTGGTGACCGGGCTGGACCGGCCGTCAGGTCCGCCAGTCCAGCGCGGAAACCGCCCGGTCCACCGCATCCGCCACATCCGGATGTCCCAGTGGCAGCGGGGGATCCACCCGGTCCCTCGGCCCACCGGGACTGCGGGCCACCGTTTCCACCGCCACGCCCGCCTGCTCCAGTTCCTGGTAGCGCACCGCCACGGCCCGCGCCTGCGGGTTGGTCGCGCTCGCGGCCTCCTCGGCGGTGGGCGGGTCGACCAGCAGCAGCGCGCGCACGTTCCCGGCGTGCCGACAGGCGAGGTCCAGCACGGTGGCTGTGGCCGAGCCGCTGGTGACCAGGTCCACAGGGGAACCGAGCTGGCCGACGTCGGCGAGCAGTTCCTCGGCATCGCTGAGCGAGCCGTCGGCTGGCAGCCGGCACCAGGCCACCTGCCTGCGCTCGGCGAACTCCCGCCAGGTCGCGGGCAGCTCGGCGTGTTTCGCCGCGCCGCCGGGGTCCAGCACCAGGATCGTGGGGCCGCCGTCCGGTCCCTCGATCACCACGGCCGGCCCTTCCGCCCGCGGGTGATCGTGTGCGTCCGCTGTCATCCTGACTCCCTTGTCACCGTCATCGTCACCGCTTACCTACCCCGCGTCCGGGTCCGCTACACGCGGGGCGGTTGACTGCCGCCCGGCGTGGGTAGTCCCGGACCAGACACCCAGGAGGTGACAGGTGACGATGACCAACGATGTGCGTGAGTCCGTCTCCGCGCCGAACCAGGCCGGGAGCCAGGAACGTTCCACCACCCAGCTCGTGCAGGACCTGTCGGAACAGGTGAGCAGGCTGGTGCGGGACGAGCTGTGGCTGGCGACGGCGGAGCTGAAGAGCAAGGGCAAGCGGGCAGGCGCCGGCGCGGGCCTCACCGGCGCGGCCGGGATCACCGCGCTCCTCGGCGGGGCCACGCTGATAGCCGCGGCGGTGCTCGCCCTCGCCCTGGTACTGCCGGGGTGGGCTGCGGCGCTGATCGTCGGCGGCGGACTGCTGCTGGTGGCGGGCATCCTGGCGGCGGCGGGCGCGCCGCTGCTCAAGCGGGCCGCGCCACCGGTGCCCGAGGAGGCGATGGCCGGGATGCGCAAGGACGTCGAGGCCGCAAGGGAAGGGGCTCGCCGATGAGCAAGCACGGACAGCGGGGCTCGGACTTTCCCCAGGACGCCAGGGAAGCGCGCACCGACCTGGAACTGACCCGCGCCGAACTTGGCAACACCGTGCACGAGCTGGCGCAGAAGGCGAACCTGCCGGCCCGCGCGAAGGAGAGGGCCGGCACGGCCACCGAGCAGGTGCGGCCGCTGCTGCCCGCGTTCGCGGGCGCCCTGGTGTTGCTGCTGGTGGTGCGGGGTATCCGCCGCCGCAAGGCCAGGCACTGACGGCCTGTTTCGAAACTGAGCTTTTCCTGCTCACAGCGAGCGGAGGAACTCGCGCGGCGGAGCCCGCGGCGGCGAGGCCGGGCGCATGACTTGCGATGGTGACGATCGTGGCCGTGTCCGAGCCCGGCCGAGCCGACCGCGTCCGGCGAGTTTAGAAACAGGCACTGACGGCCGGGCAGGCACGAAAGGCAGAGACCGCAAGGGGGTGGTCTGGTGGCATCGGAGACCCAGGTGGACCCGCAGCTGTGGGACGAGTTCCACCGCGTGGTGAACATGACCTCGCGGGAGCTCGGCGAGTGGCTGCGTACCCGCTCGGCCGATCCGGAGGACGAGGAACTGCCGGAGCGGGCGGGAACGCCGACCGGGCAGCAGGTGCTGTCGATCCTGCGCAAGCGCAAGGTCGATCTGGACGCCGAGGACGTCCGGGTGATGCGCAAGGTGGTCGACCGGGTACACGCCGAGCGCAGGGAGGACCTGGAACCCACCGCGGGCCAGGCGAACTGGCGGCACCGGCTGATGTCACTCGGCCACGACCCGCTGAAACCCGCCTGATTCCAGCGATTCCCGGACTTCTTCGTTAGAGGAGGCAGAATGACCGGCTTCCCTGGTCCCGGATCCGGGGGCAGCCCGTTCGAGCAGTTTCTCGCGCAGTTCTTCGGTGGTGCCGCACCGGGCCGCCGCCCGTACTCGGTGGACATCACCCAGCTGCTGAACGCGCCCGCGCGCGAGCTGGTCGCCGAGGCCGCGCGGCACGCGGGCGAGCGGGGCAGTCTGGAGCTGGGCACCGAGCACCTGCTGTGGGCGGCCACCAAGGCGCAGGGCAGCAGGGAGCTGCTGGAGCGGTCCGGTACCGATCCGGACGCGCTGGCCACCGAGATCGACAAGGCCGCCGCCGCGGGCGATCCGGCCGAGATGCCCGGCACGCTGACCCCGGGCGCCAAACGGACGTTGCTGGATGCCCATCAGGTCTCCCGCGGACTCGGCTCGACCTACATCGGGCCGGAACACCTGCTGCTGGCGATGACGGCCAACCCCAGCGCCTCCGCGGGCCGCATTCTCGGTGCGCACGGGGTGACCCCGGAAGCCATGCGCCGCGGCAAGCCTGCCAAGGGCGGCTTCGCCGGGGGCGGTGCCGCGGCCGGTCCTTCCGCGACCGAGACCCTGGACCAGTACGGTCGTGACCTGACCGCGCTGGCCCGGGACGGTGAACTGGACCCGGTTGTCGGCAGGGCCGAGGAAATCGAGCAGACCGTGGAGATCCTGTCCCGGCGCACCAAGAACAACCCGGTGCTGATCGGCGAGGCCGGGGTGGGCAAGACCGCGATCGCCGAGGGGCTGGCGCAGCGGATCGCCGATGGCGAGGTACCGGACAGCCTCACCGGCCGCAGGGTGATGCAGCTGGACCTCACCGCCATGGTCGCGGGAACCCGTTACCGGGGCGACTTCGAGGAGCGGATGACCAAACTGCTCGGCGAGATCCGCGAGCACCGGGACGAGCTGATCATCTTCATCGACGAGCTGCACACCGTGGTCGGCGCGGGCGGCAGCGCGGCCGACGCTTCCTCGATGACCGCGGGCAACATGCTCAAACCCGCGCTGTCTCGCGGTGAGCTGCACGTCATCGGTGCCACCACCCTGGAGGAGTACCGCTCCGGGGTGGAGTCCGACCCCGCGCTGGAGCGCCGGTTCCAGCCCGTGCTGGTGCCCGAGACGGACGTGGACGAGACCTTGGCCATCCTGCGTGGCCTGCGGGACCGGTACGAGGCGCACCACCAGGTCCGCTTCGGGGAGCAGACGCTGCTGGCGGCGACCACCCTCGCCGATCGCTACCTGACCGACCGGTTCCTCCCGGACAAGGCCATCGACCTGCTCGACCAGGCCGGCGCCAGGGTCCGGGTGCGCTCCGGCAGGCAACCGGCCCGGCTACGCGAGCTGGAGGCGCGGATCGAGCAGCTGGCCAGGGACCGGGACCACGCCGTCAGTGAGGAGAACTACGAGCGGGCCTCCGCGCTGCGCGACGAGCTCACCGAACTGCGCGAGCGGGCCGACCGGGAGCGGGCTGACGGCCGGGGCGCCCCGGCCACCGAGGTCACCCCGGAGGACGTCGCGGAGGTGGTCTCCCGGCTCACCGGCATCCCGGTCAGCCAGCTCACCCAGGAGGAGCGTGAGCGGCTGCTGAACCTGGAGGAACACCTGCACGGCCGGGTGGTCGGCCAGGACGAGGCGGTGCGCGCGGTCGCCGAGGCGGTGCGCCGGTCCAGGGCCGGGCTCGCCGAACCGGACCGGCCATCGGGCAGCTTCCTGTTCCTCGGCCCCACCGGGGTCGGCAAGACCGAGCTGGCCCGGGCGCTGGCCGAGGCCCTTTTCGGTCACGAGGACCGGATGATCAGGGTGGACATGAGCGAGTACGGCGAGCGGCACACCGTGAGCAGGCTGATCGGCGCCCCGCCCGGCTATGTCGGCTACGACGACGCCGGCCAGCTCACCGAGGCGGTGCGGCGCAAGCCGTACTCCGTGGTGCTGCTGGACGAGATCGAGAAGGCGCATCCGGATGTGTTCAACCTGCTGCTGCAGGTGCTGGACGACGGCAGGCTCACCGACGGCAGGGGCCGCACGGTGAACTTCAGCAACACCGTGCTGATCATGACCAGCAACCTCGGTTCGGAGCTGGTGGTCAGCGGCACCCAGGGTGCGCTCGGCTTCGTCCCCGCCAGGGAGGAGGACACCGAGCGGCCACTGCGTGAGCGGCTGCTGCGCAAGCTGCGTGAGTCCTTCCGGCCGGAGTTCCTGAACCGGGTGGACGAGATCATCGTCTTCCGCAGGCTGGAGACCGAGCAGCTGAACCAGATCACCGAGCTGTTGCTGGACGACACCATCCGCAAGGCACACGCGCAGGACGTGCAGGTGGAGTTCGACCAGAGCGCGGTGCGCTGGCTCAGCGAGGCCGGTTACCAGCCGGAGTTCGGCGCGCGGCCGTTGCAGCGCACCATCCAGCGCGCGGTGGACAACGAGCTGTCCCGGATGCTGCTGCGGGGCGACCTGCGCTCCGGCTCCCGGGTGCGGGTGCGCGGCAGCGAGAAGTCCGGTGAGTCCGGAGGGAAGGCTGCGGACGAGCTCACCTTCGAGGTCCTCGGGTAGCCAGGGCCGACGGCAGGTAACCCAGCAGGAAACCGAGTACGGCGGTGGCCCCGTGCAGCAGGTTGACCTCCCAGTTGAGGTTCAGGATGTCGTGCTCGCTCCCGGTGGCGGCGACCAGCACCCCATAGGCGGTGAGCCCGGCGAAGCCTGCGAACAGCGCCCAGCCGTAGAACTGGGCGCCGGTGACCTTCGCCGCCGCCGCGAGCCCGAGCACCCCGACCGCGAGGTGCACGATGTTCAGCACGGCACTGGCGCCGAAGACCCACACGGTGTTGCCCGGCGCGCGTTCCAGCACGCTGCCGTCGGCCAGCAGGTAGCCGAGCACGCCCAGCGTCAGGTAGCCGAGGCCGAGTACCCCGGCGAGCAGGCGTGGCCACACTTCCAAGGCGGACCGGGTCGTCATCACACCCTCCTCCGGACGCGATCTCCACGCCCGCTCCGGCTACCCGGGCCGCGGACAACTAAACGGGGCAGGCGGGAATAGCCCGGCGGAGCAGTGGGTACCCAGGCTCGGCAGTCCGGGTAGCCGCCGAGGCAGGAGGGGCACCACCGTGGTGGATGCGATCAGTCAGCAGGAGCAGATCCGGCCGACTCCGGTGCCGCAGCGACCACGCCGCACCAGCAGGCGCGGGCAGACCCTGCTGCGGCTGCTACGCACCACCGACCACAAGGAGATCGGGGTGCTCTACCTGGTCACCTCGTTCGGCTTCTTCATGGTGGGCGGCGCGCTCGCCCTGCTGATGCGGGGCGAGCTCGGCCAGCCGGGGATGCAGTTCCTTTCCAAGGAGCAGTACAACCAGCTGTTCACCATGCACGGCGCGGTGATGCTGCTGCTGTATGCCACCCCGAACGTGTTCGGCTTCGCCAACTTCGTGCTGCCGTTGCAGATCGGTTCGCCGGATGTCGCCTTCCCGCGGCTGAACGCGTTCTCCTACTGGCTGTTCCTGTTCGGCGGGCTGACCGTGATCAGCGGCTTCGTCACTCCCGGCGGGGCGGCCGACTTCGGCTGGTTCGCCTACACCCCGCTGTCCAGGGAGATGTTCTCCCCAGGCGTGGGTGCCGACCTGTGGATCACCGGCCTGATCGTGTCCGGGCTCGGCACCATCCTCGCCGCGGTCAACATGATCACCACGGTGGTCTGCCTGCGCGGACCGGGGATGACCATGTGGCGGATGCCGATCTTCGTGTGGAACATCCTGTTCACCAGCGTGCTGATCCTGGCGGCCTTCCCGATCCTGACCGCGGCCCTGTTCGGCCTGCTCGCCGACCGGCATCTCGGCGCGCACGTGTTCGACCCCGCCAACGGGGGCGCGATCCTGTGGCAGCACCTGTTCTGGTTCTTCGGCCATCCGGAGGTCTATATCGTGGCGCTACCGTACTTCGGGATCGTCAGCGAGATCGTTCCGGTGTTCAGCCGCAAACCACTGTTCGGATACAAGGCGCTGGTCTGGGCCACGGTGGCGATCACAGGGCTTTCGTTCTCGGTGTGGGCGCACCACATGTTCGCCACCGGCGCGGTGCTGCTGCCGTTCTTCTCCTTCCTTTCCTTCCTGATCGCGGTGCCCACCGGGATCAAGTTCTTCAACTGGATCGGCACCATGTGGAAGGGGCAGCTCACCTTCGAGACGCCGATGCTGTGGTCGATCGGGTTCATGGTGACCTTCCTGTTCGGCGGGCTCTCCGGGGTGCTGCTGGCCGCGCCCGCGATCGACTTCCACGTCACCGACACCTACTTCGTGGTCGGCCATTTCCACTACGTGCTGTTCGGCACGATCGTGTTCGCCACCTTCGCAGGGATCTACTTCTGGTTCCCCAAGATCACCGGCCGGATGATGGACGAACCGCTGGGGAAACTGCATTTCTGGTCCACCTTCATCGGCTTCCACCTGACTTTTCTCGTGCACCACTGGCTCGGTGCCGAGGGCATGCCGCGGCGCTACGCCGACTACCTGCCATCGGACGGCTTCACCGTGCTGAACACGATCTCCACGATCGGGGCCTTCGTGCTGGGGCTTTCGGTGCTGCCTTTCCTGTGGAACGTGTTCCGCAGCTACCGCTACGGCGATCCCGCGCCGGGCGACGACCCATGGGGCCACGGCAACTCACTGGAATGGGCGACGAGCAGCCCGCCGCCCCGGCACAACTTCACCGAACTGCCCCGGATCCGGTCCGAGCGCCCCGCGTTCGAGCTGCACTATCCCGGCATGGTCGAGCGCATCCGGGAGGAGAGCCACATCTCCGCGCTCGGCAGGGCACACCAGCCCCGCACGCCAGCGGAGACCGCGACGGATGCGCAGGAGGGCAAGGACTGACCGTCAGCGGGCGCCGAGCCGGAAGCGGAGGCCGAAGTTGTCCAGCGTGGCGGGCAGCGGCCGGCCCGGGTCCAGACCGGTGGGGGACTCCAGCACGTAGCGACGGCGCGCGAACAGGCAGCCGAGCATGGTACTGGCGGTGAGCAGTACCAGGTTCTCGCCGGGGCAGCGGGCAGGCCCCGCACTGAACGGGACGAGACCGGGCTCCGCCTCGGCGCGCCCGTCCAGCCAGCTCTCCGGTTCGAACCGGTCAGCCTGCGGGAGGGTGTCCGGGTCCCGGTGGAAGAACGGCGTGACCACCAGGAAGGTGCTCCCGGCCGGAAGCCTGGTGCCGCCCCAGCTCGTGTCCTCGGTGCTGTCCCTGAGCAGAACCGGGGTGGTGGGCCAGAGCCGGACCGTGTCCAGTACGCAGGCCCGCAGGTACGGCAATGACCGGGCCGCCCGGACCGCGCCATCGGGCAGTTCGGCGGCTGCCGCGGCCGCCTGCTCGGGATGGGTGGCCAGCAGGGCGAGCGTCCGCAAGGTCACCATGCCCGCCGCGTCGAAGGCGAACAGCCAGTGCGCCATCTGGTCGCGCGCGCCCGCCCCCGTCTCCTCCCGCTGCCCGGCAAGCAGCGCGGCCAGGCTGCCCTGCTCCGCACGGCCGAGGTAGCCGTCCAGGCGGCGGCTCAGTTCGGCGAAGGTGCGGGCACGACGGGGTCCGAGGTAGGCCCAGTTGGCGTCCAGGCGCAACCGGTCGAGCAGGCCGGTGACGGTGTCGTCCGTGCGGGCGGTGTCGCCGAGCACGATCCGCCGCACCGTCCGCCACCAGCAGCAGGCGAACCGGTCCCAGGTGAGCTCGGTGCCGGTGCTGCCGAGCAGGTCGGTGGCCTCCTCGTCGATCCTGGTGGTGATCTGCTCCGCGAGGCCGTGCACTGGCCGGTGCGTCTCCAGCACGGCTTCGTTGAGCTCCCGCCGCCGCGCCCGTGCGGCACCGCGCGAGAGCAGCACCCCGTGTGGTTGGAAATGCGCGAGGGCGGCCCGTTTCTCCCTGCTGGCCGGGGTGAACGGTGCCGAGGCCGACTCCAGCAGCCTGGCCACATCGGGCCCGCCCAGCGGTAGGACCACCGTGCGGCCGGGCACGCGCAGCCGCAGCGGCCCCGGGCCGTACCGCGCGCGTAGCCTGCGCAGCAGCGCCACCGACTGCCGGTCCAACCCCAGCCGCCCGGCCATGGCCTGCATCCGTGGCCTGCGCTTGATCAGCCCGTTCGCGAGCAGTGGTAGTGCGACGCGGGTGCCGACCAGTACGGTGTCCGCCAGGCTCGCCCGCCGTACCGGCTCGCCGGTTGTCGCGCCGTGCGATGTCATGCCTTACCGGTACCCCCGCGGCACCGGGGCTAATCGTGCCCGGCGGGCGGCCTACGAACGGCGGGGACTACTCGGTGGTACCCCTCGGCAGCCGGCGGACCTAATTTCGTGCTATGGACCTCGAGCTGCGCCACCTGAAAGCCGTCTGCGCCATCGCGGAAGCCGGCAGTGTCACCAAGGCGGCGTCCTTACTCGGGCTGGCGCAGCCCGCGCTGACGGCTCAGCTGCACCGCATCGAGCATGCCCTCGGCGGATCCCTGTTCGAGCGGGACTGGCGTGGGGCGCGGCCCACGGCGCTCGGTGAGGTGGTGCTGGCCAGGGCGCGGGTGCTGCTGCCTGCCGTGAAGGGGCTACAGGACGAGGTCACCCGGTTGGCCTGTATCGAGGGCAGCCTTGACCACTGCCGGATCGGCGCGATCAACTCGCCGATCCTCAGCGGCCTGGTGCACCGGTTCGCCGCCGACTACCCGCAGGCACATGTGATGACCCATACCTCCTGGTCGGTGTCCGAGCTGATGGACATGATCGTCGCGGGCAGGCTGGACTACGCGCTGATCGGCGTCTGCGGCACCACCTCGCCACCATCCGGGCAGGGCGTGGTCTGGCGTTCGGTGGGGCTGGACGCGGTCGGTGCGCTGCTCCCGGAAACCCACCCGCTGACCACGGGCAACGCGGGCGAGGTCGCACTGCCCGAGCTCGCGCTCACCAGGTGGGCGGCCACCAGGGGAGAGGGCTGCTTCGCCGAATGCTTCGCCACGGCCTGCGCCAGGGCCGGTTTCGCCCCGCACACGATCTACGAGACCGATGTGGTCAGCTGCCTCGACCTGGCGCAGGCCGGAGACGCGGTGGTGCTGTGCAAGCCGAGCCTGCTGCCGATTCCCGGGCTGCGGGCGCTGCCGTTCGCGGGGGCGCCCCTGCGCTGGCAGCATCTGCTCGGCTGGCACGAGGAGAGCCCCGCAGCGTTGCTGTCCGAGCGGATGACCCGGTACGCCACGGAGGCCTTCGACGCCGCCGTGCGCAGGAACCGGCCGTACGCCGCCTGGCTGGAGCGCCAGCCGGGATTCGGTATCGCCTCCGTGGAGTGACCGGCCGGCGCGTTTCCGGAACGGACCGAAGAAAGTCGTGCGCCGGCCGGTGGAATCACCAGAAGTATGGGGTAAATGTTATCTGGCGTGCCGGCGAAACGTCGATCTAGCGTGAGGACGCCGCGGCGCCGTCCCACACCTCGGGAACGGGGTCGCGGTACTCCCACACATCCCTGCCTCTGTGAAGGAGAGAACCGGCATGCAACGAAGACTGTTGCGATTCGCCTCCGTGGCCGTGCCCGCCGCGGCACTGGTCGCCGCGATGGCCGTACCGGCATCGGCGTTCGTCCCGGCCGGACCGGCCGCATCGGACGCTACCGCAGACGCCGCCGCCGACGCGATCAGCGCGGCCGCACCCGGCATGTTCGCCGCGCTACAGCGCGACCTGAACCTGACCGCCGAGCAGGCCAGGGCCCGGCTGGCGGCCGAGCATCGCGGGGTGACCGCCGACAAGCGACTGCGCAAGCAGCTCGGTTCCGGCTACACCGGCGCCTGGATGAACGAAGCGGGTTCGAAGCTGGTGGTGGCGATCACCGATCCGGCCGACGCCCGCACGGTGCGCGCCGCGGGAGCCGAGCCCACCGTGGTCGCGCACAGCGGCGCGAAGCTGGCCGCGGTGCAGGCCAAACTGGACGCGAATGCCGCCGCGGCACCGGATTCGCTGCCCTCCTGGTACGTGGACGTGACCACGAACCGGGTGGTCGTCCTGGCGCATGAGCACGCGGTCGGCGCGGCACACGCGTTCGTCGCGGCCAGTGGGGCGGACGCCGCTGCCGTGCGGGTCGAGGTCACCGCCGAGCGGCCGCGCCCGCTGTACGACGTGGTGGGCGGGGACGCCTACTACACCGGTTCCTCCCGCTGCTCGATCGGTTTCTCCGTGGAAGGCGGGTATGTCACCGCAGGGCACTGCGGCAACCGCGGCACCTCCACCTCGGGACACAACCGGGTCTCGCAGGGCAGCTTCCAGGGTTCCTCCTTCCCCGGCAACGACTACGCCTGGGTGCGGGTGAACTCGAACTGGACCCCGACCCCCACCGTGAACGGGTACTCCTCCGGCAGTGACGTGGTGGTCAAGGGCTCCGACGAGGCCCCGGTCAACTCCTCGGTGTGCCGTTCCGGCTCCACCACCGGCTGGCACTGCGGCCGGATCACCGCGCGCAACGCCTCGGTGAGCTACCCGCAGGGCACGGTGAACGGGCTGATCCGCACCACGGTCTGCGCCGAGCCCGGCGACTCCGGTGGCTCGCTGGTCACCGCGGACCGCAACAACGCGCACGCCCAGGGCGTCACCTCCGGTGGTTCCGGGAACTGCAGCTCCGGCGGCACCACGTACTTCCAGCCGGTGCCGGAGATCCTGGACGTCTACGGCCTCACCCTGGTGACCGACGACAACGGTGGCCCGCCGGACCCGCCCGGTGACCGGTGCGACGACTACGAGTCCACCTACACCGGCTCGCTGTCCTCGAACGGCCGCGAGTACCAGCCGGACGGCCGCTGGTACTACAGCAGCGGCTCCGGCACCCACGAGGGCTGCCTGGACGCGCCGGACGGCACCGACTTCGACCTCTACCTGCAACGGTGGAACGGCAGCTCGTGGAGCACGGTCGAGGAGTCGACCAGCCCAGGGCCGGACGAGCAGACCAGCTACAACGGCAGCGCCGGTTACTACCGCTACCAGGTGCATGCCTACAGCGGCTCCGGTAGCTACACCCTCGGCGTGAACACGCCATAACCGATCCGAACCGGCCTCGGCGGACGGGCGTCACCGCTCGTCCGCCGGGGCCTCTTTCACGTTCCCGCCGGTCCCGGGCCGGGCGAGTCGTTCCGTGTGCGCCGACCGCAGCACCGGCCTGGCTGCGACCCGCTCGACGGAGACCCCGTTGAGGACGGCCCTGGCGATCCGGTCGCAGTGGACGTCGATGTCGGCATCGTCCTCGACCCGGATCAGGCCATCGAGGATCAGCATCACGAAGCCGTGCACGGACGACCAGACCAGGAACTCGGCTCCGGGGCGGTTCCGCGCGGGCAGGTGGCCCACCTCCACCAGCCGGTCCAGCTCGGCGGCGAGTACGTCATGAGGATGGGGACTGACCGCGGGGCGGTCTCCTGGGGCGCCCAGCGCGAGCTGCGCCACCGCGGGGTCCGTGACCGCCCAGCGGACGTAACCGACGCTCCACGCGCTGAGCCGGGCGAGCGGGTCGGCGTCCCGGCCGGGGGCGTTGTCGACCGCGTCGGTCAGCAACCGGCCGAGCCCGGCCAGCACCCGTGCCGACAGGGACCGCACGAGCATCTCGCGCGAGGCGAAGTGATGGTAGGCCGCGCTCGGGCTGACCCCCAGCCTGCTCGATGCCTCGCGCAGGGACCAGCCGTGCGCGCCCCGCTCCCGGACGAGTGACTCGGCGGCGTCCAGCAGTGCGTTGTGCAGGTCTCCGTGGTGGTACGCCTTGGCCATGCCGAATCTTAACACTGCTCAGATTCTCTGTTACCGTGGTGGCGGCATCTGAACATTAGTCAGATTGGGTTCGTCGTGTGCGCTACCGGCACTACCCCGTCCGTTACCCCGTCAACCGGTCAGGCCACCGCGCCGGATGTGCGCGGTGGCCCGCCGCCGATCGTGCGCGGTGAGCCGGTGCCGGTGGCCGAGGGCGTGTACGTCATCCCGGACAACCGCGTGGAGCTCGTTCCGAATGTCGGCATCGTGCTCGGGGAGTCCGCCGCGCTCGTGATCGACACCGGTATCGGCCCGCGCAACGGCGCCTACGTCCTCGAGCGGGCACGTCGGCTGGCCGGTGACCGGCGCCTGTACCTGACCGTGACCCATTTCCACCCCGAGCACGGCTTCGGGGCACAGGCGTTCCGCGGGGCGGCGACGATCATCTACAACGGCGGGCAGCGCGCCGAGCTGCACCGCAAGGGCGCGGGCTACCTGCGGATGTTCTCCGGGCTCGGCGAGGCCGTCGCCGCGGAGCTGGCCGACGTCGAGCTGGTCGACCCGGACATCGTCTACGCGGGTGAGGTCGAGCTGGACCTCGGCGGCCGCACCGCGATGCTGCGGGCCGTTGGCCCCGCGCACACCGCTTCCGACCAGATCGTCCTCATCGACGGCCACGTCCTGTTCGGCGGGACCTGTTCGAGACCCGCATCTTCCCGATCGCCCCGTACTTCCCGCCGCACGACACCGGGGTCGACGGGGCCGGTGGATCCGCCTGCTGGACGAGCTCGCCGGGCTGGAACCTGACGTCGTCGTCCCCGGCCACGGCGAGGTCACCGACGTATCCCTGCTGCACGATGTTCGCGACTACCTCGCCTGGGTCCGGGACGAGGCCGCCCGCCTGCGGGCGGCGGGTGTCCCTGCCGAGGAGGCGGCGGCGACGATCGACAAGGCCGCGCGTGCCCGCTGGAGCACCTGGGAACGCCCCGAGTGGATCGGGTTCGCCGCGCGGGCGTTCTACGCGGATGCGGAATGACCGCCTGCGCCTGGCCGGTCAGCATGGTCTCGACCCATCAGCGCTATCCGCGCTATTGACACCATTACTTGGCTGTCTACGTCGGCTATCCCCGTGCCGTGCAAGCTCTTTCACTCTCGTGACGAACGCCGACCATTCTGGGACCGAACCGTCAACCCGCCGGAAGTGCAGTAGCCTGGCCTGGCTAATCATCCTCAAGCTGCGCGTCCACGCGGCTGATCACGTCCTGGATAGCTGCTGACGATTCGACCGGAGTCATCGCGACCTTCAGAATTTCGTCGACTGCCCCCTCGAACAGGTTGATATCCGGCTGTCGATCGAAGATCAGTGCGGATCTGGGGATACCCACATGGGCTAAGGCGCCGATCTTACCCTTGATCAGCACGAAGTCGCCGTCCATCCCACGATGCCAGTCCGTACGTTGCGGTACGACCCGGACCTCGACATGCGGCATGGCCGATGCGTCGAGCAGTCTGCGAAGTTGCGCGACCATCACGGCAGGCCCGCCGATCAACTGGTTCAGCACGCCCTCCGCGATCAACGTGGTGAACTGAGCTGGGTGGGGCCCGGTGAGCACGACCTGCCGACCAATGCGCATCGCGACCCTGTTCTCGATCTCGTCCTCGGTCAACCTGGCGCGGGCCATCATGGCCCTGGCGTACTCGCTGGTCTGGAGCAGACCTGGGACGACATGCGTTGACCATTCCACGATCGACGTCGCGGTTCGTTCGGCTCGGATCAGCGCAGCCGTCTGCTTGCGGTGATCTGGAAGTGTCGTAGCGACCCATGGGAACCGTTCGGATCGCTCGGTCAGTTCGAGCAAGTGACTTGTCTGCTCCGGCGGAGCTTGGCAGGCGACCATCCAGGCCCTGACCTGATCGACCTCTGGGCGACGTATCGCGTTCTCGAACCGCGAGATGGTCGCTGTACTGAGGCCGGTCTTCGCCGAGAGTTGCCGAACGTTCAGCTTCGCGGCACGCCTGGCGGCGCGGAGCCCTTCGGTGACCCTGGTATCCAGCTGTTTGTTACCGGCCATGAAACACAGCATAGTGACCCCTCCCGCATGTCTGACCGGCTGGTTTCCAGTTCCCGTGTTTCCATTGTTTGTTTTTCTTGGAAACTTGGAAACAAAGATGAACTATTCATCGGTAGCGGATAGCGTGCTGGTCAGATATTCGCGTTGTGTGGTGCGAGGAGATCGGTTGTCGGAGCATTTACCACCAGGGCTCACCCATCCCTATGACAGCAGGATCAGGGCGACGACCTACCGGCATGGGTACACCTTCAGTTGGGTGCCGGGTGACGAGTGGATAGCGGTTCAACGTGGGCATGTCGCCAACGCGCGTCAGCGGCTCTTCGTTGTAGGTGAACGGCATCCGGATGAGGAAGTGCTTCTCGGGCGGTGCGCGGTGGTCGCCGCGGTGAAGGCGCCTCCAGCCCACCTCTGGCACGACTCGAAGGTGCTCATGGCCGTCGCCGATCGGTGGTTCCAGGTCAAGTGTCAGCCCGTAGCGGACCGGCGATGACACTCATCTACGCGAGGCTGCTGCCGGAGCACGCACATGGCGAGTCGGAGCGGGTAGTCCATCTCATCCGGCTCCCGACCGACGGGACTTTGCCGGTGAGGTTGACCGCGCTCTGCGGTGCGTCCTTCCGTCCGGGTCAGTTGGAGAATCTTCCCGCACTTGGCGGGGCGCCCTGTACCGACTGCCTGGCCGCCGTGGACCTATCGGCGAGGCAGCGGACTCCGGCTTGGCCGACCCCGTACCGCCGTGACCAGACTCCTCCGCAGGCAGCACCGGTGCCCGCCATCGCGGGAGCCCCGGCGCTCGGTCTGCGCGAGACGCAACTCGTGCACCGCATACCCGGCAAGCCGCTGGCATCCGTGCTCGACGGCCGTACCGTCGTCATCACCGTCTGTGGTGTCCTGGCGTGGGTTGCTTACACGGAGCCACCTGCTGCGTGGCCACGTTGCCCCGACTGTGCCGCACTACCTCGGAACGGGCCAATCGAATAGAGTAATCGTTCGGGGACGCCGAGTACTTGGCACAGGCAAGAGGGGGAAGCTTGCGGTGGACGATCAACCATGTCGTCGGCCAGATCGTCAAGCGATCGTGCTGCTTCCTTGTTCCCGAGTAAGCGCAGGTACTGATGGCTGGACGACATCGCGAACCCGAACGCGGCCGTACCTGGTGCGAGTTTCCGGAACTGCCGCCACGGCCTGACCCGGAGACTGGTGAACCGTTCCCTCCCCATGCTCCGGGATTCAGGAACGATAAAGGCGTCGCACCCGAGCACGATCGCAGCCGTTCCACCAAGCTTTCCCACAAGCCGCCCCCGTTGGAGGGAGCGGGACCGGCGCTTGCCTGGCACCGGCACAGCCGCCGTTCCAATATCCGCGGGTTCTTCGTGGCGCTAGGGCTCATGTTCGGCGGCGCGTTCGTGATGTTTCTGTTCGAAGGTGATCTCGGCGGTCTCGGCTATTGGCAAATATGGATCATCATCCTCGTTTTCGCTTATCTGGCCTCCGGTCCGTTGGATTACCAGACGACCTCGGCGGGGGCGGACTGGATCAAGTGGGACTACAACAAGCGGTGGTACCAGCGCCGGGCCAGGTCCAACCACCTGAAGATATACGAGCTCACCCGGATAGAGGGTTACTTCGCCGGTGGGATGCTGCATATCCGCTTCGAGGACCATGAGGGCCGAGGCGCCGACCGGCAGGTTGGTGACCTCCAGCGGGACCGCCGTATCTGGGATCTCTTCTACAACGGTCTGCTTCATTCGGTCGCCAACGGCGCCGAGATCAACCGTACGGCCGTCGAACTGCTGAAGCTCGACGAGACGCCCGCGCTCCGGCTTCGGGAGCAGCGTCCTCAGCCCGAGGACGGCTAGAACCGCCGCTTGACGTCGGCGGCGGCCGAGCCGGTCATCAGCTTCTCCAGCAGGCCGATCAGGGTGCGCAGTTCCTCCTCGCTGAGGCTGGCCGCCCAGGCCCGCTCCCGGTCGTTGTGCGCGGCGAAGGCGCTGCTGATCGCCTCGTGCCCGGCCGGGGTGATCTCCAGCAGCACCACCCTGCGGTCCTGCTCCGCGGGGCCGCGGGCCACCAGGCCGTCCCGCTGCAGGGTGTTGGCCAGCGCGGATACCGCTGCCCGGCTCATCCCGGTCAGCTCGGCCACCCGTTTGCCCTCAAGCGGCCCGGCCAGCCAGAGCGCGAACAGCACCCGGAACCCCGGCCAGCTCCAGCCGCGCGGCCGGTGCACAGCGGACTCCAGGTCGTACACCAGGGCGCTGGTGGCCCGGTGCAGGGTCAGCACGAACCGCATGGCCAGCGGGTCGACCCCGGGAAGCTCGTCGAGCACCCGCTCGATCGCGTAGTCGACGAACGAGACGTAGTCGAGCCTGCCGGGCTCGGCGGGGTCAGTTGCCATGCGGGCCAGCGTAGGTCAGGGCTTTCGCGTGCCCGCCGAAGCGCGTAGGCTTCTCCGTACAGGTAATCAAAGCTTTGACTAAATCGCTTCGACCGACGGAGGCCGCGAATGCCGGCGAAGCCATTCGCATCATCGTCCGACCTGACCGAGAAGGAGCAGACACTGGAGGTCCTCGCGGACGGCGTGTACGCGCTCACCGCGGAGGGTGATCCCAATGTCGGCGCCATCGAGGGCGAGGACTTCCTGGTCTGCTTCGAGGCGATGGCCACCCCGGTCGCCGCGGCCGAATGGCTGGCGCGGCTGCGCGAGTACACCGACAAGCCGGTGCGCTACCTGGTGCTCTCGCACTACCACGCGGTGCGTGTGCTGGGCGCGAGCGCCTTCGACGCCGAGGTGATCGTGGCGCACGAGAACACCAGGGCACTGGTGGCCGAGCGCGGGCTCGCGGACTGGGAGTCGGAGTTCGCCAGAATGCCGCGGCTGGCCAAGGACGCAGCCTCCGTTCCCGGCCTGACCTGGCCCACCCTCACCTTCTCCGACCGGCTCACCATCGACCTCGGCGGGGACCGGGGCGAGCTGGAGCTGCGCTACTGCGGGCGGGGGCACACCGAGGGCGATATCGTGGCCTGGCTGCCCCGGCAGCGGGTGCTGTTCGCCGGTGACCTGGTCGAGGCGCAGGCCGCGCTGTACACCGGGGACGCCTTCCACCACGAGTGGGCGAGCTCCACATTGGACGCCGTGGCCGCGATCGGGGCCGAGGCCCTCGTCGGCGGGCGCGGGGCGGTCAGCAGGGGTCAAGAGGCGGTGCGGGCCGCGATCGCGCAGACCCGGCACTTCCTGCGGGTGATGATCCGGGAGGTCACCGCGGTGCGCGAGCGGGGCGGCACCCTCGCCGATGCCTTCACCGCCGCGCATGCGGCACTGGTGGACGACTACGGGCACTGGCCGATCTTCGAGCACTGCCTCCCCTTCGACGTCTCCCGGTTGTGGGACGAGCTCGCCGGTATCGAGCGCCCGGTGATCTGGACCGCCGAGCGGGACCGCGCGGTGTGGGCCCAGCTGCAGGGCTGAGCACCGTGCCGCCGAACGCGCGCGTGGCCGTGCTGGGCGCAGGCCCGGTCGGGCAGACCACGGCACTGCTGCTGGCCCGCTGGGGCGTGCCCACCGTGCTGCTGGACCAGCGGCCGGAGCGGGACCTGGTCGGTTCCCGGTCGATCTGCCAGCAGCGGGACGTGCTGGACATCTGGGACGCGGTCGGCGCGGGGGAGCGGATCGCCGCGGAGGGCGTCACCTGGCTGACCGCCCGCACCTTCTACCGCGACCGCGAGCTGTTCGCCTATGACCTACCGGATCCCGGCCACTCGCCCTTCCCGCCGTTCGTCAACCTCTCCCAGGCCCGCACCGAGGAGATCCTGGACGAGCGGATCGCCGCCGAACCGCTGATCGACCTGCGCTGGGACCACCGGGTCACCGGGATCAGCCAGGACTCCACCGAGGTTGCTCTGGACTGCGCGACCGCCAGCGGCCCGCGCACGGTCACGGCGGACTACGCGGTGGCCTGCACCGGGGCCCGTGCCGAGGACATCCGGCGGGCGCTTGGCGTGTCCTTCCCAGGGCAGTCCTTCGACGATCTCTTTCTGATCTGCGATATCCGCGCCGACCTTCCCGGGTACGCGACCGAGCGGCGGTTCCACTTCGACCCCGGCTGGAACCCCGGCCGCCAGGTGCTGATCCACCCGTGCCCCGGCTCCAGCTACCGGATCGACTGGCAGGTCCCGCCCGGCTACGACCTGGCGGCCGAGGAGGCCGAGGGTGCGCTGGACCGCCGGATCCGGACCGTCATCGGGCAGCGCGACTACCGGCTGCTGTGGCGCTCGGTGTACCGCTTCCACGAGCGGCTGGCCGACCGGATGCGGGTGGGCAGGGTGCTGCTGGCTGGGGACTGCGCGCATCTGGTGGCGCCGTTCGGGGCGCGCGGGCTCAACTCCGGGGTGCAGGACGCGGAGAACGCCGCGTGGAAACTGGCTTTCGTGCTGTCCGGCTGGGCGGGGGAGGCACTGCTGGAGAGCTACCACGCCGAGCGGCACGCCGCCGCGGTGGAGAATCTGGACGTCACCAGCAGCACCATGCGGTTCCTTGTGCCCGGCGACGAGACCGACCGAGTCCGCCGGGAGTCCATACTCGACAGAGCCGTGAGCGACCCGGCAGCATGGTCCGAAGTGGACTCCGGTCGGCTGGCCGAACCGTTCTGGTACGCGGCCTCGCCGCTCACCACCCCCTCGGCCGGACGGCCCAGCGGCGGTCGTCCCGCACGGGGTGCGACCCCCGCGGTGGCACCGGGCGTGCTGGCTCCGGATGTCGCGGTGTCCGTGGACGGGGCACCCACGCGGCTACGACGGCTTGCCCGCGCGGGTTTCCTGCTGCTGGCCGCCGGGGACGCCGCCGCGGCAGCGGCCGATGCGGTGCCGGTGCCGGGCGCGCCGGTGCGCGTGCTGCGCATGGAGCAGATCGACATCACCGGTGAGCTGGCCGCGGCGCTGTCCCCGGAACCCGGCGAGGTCTGGATACTGCGCCCGGACGCGCATATCGCCGCGGTGCTGCCGGAACCGACCACGGAGGAGATCGCGACCGCCCTGCGCCGTGCCCTCGGGCGTGTGGCGGCCGGAAAGGAGAACCGCCATGCCGACTGACTCGCCCGCCAGCAACGGCCTGCTCGCCGGGCTGGTGGACGACGCGGGCCTGTTCCCGCCGACCGCGCTGGCCATGCCGGACGCGGTGGCGCGGCACCGTGCCGACCGCGCCGCCGGGCACGGGGTGCTCACCCATCGGTTCCTCTGCCCCGCTTCCCGGCTGGGCGAGCTGCGTGGCGAACTGGCCGGCACCGACCGGATGGACCTCGGCCTGATCGCCGACACCGGGCCGGAAGGGCTGCCGGCCGCCCTGCGCGAGCTGGGGGCGGATTCGCGGCTGCGGCTGGCCGGGCTGGAGTTCCCGCTGGCAGGGACCCGCGAACAGCAACCGGAGGAGGCGGTGGCCGCCGCGCTGCGCGCCGTGGTCGAGGTGCCGGGGGAGGTGCCACTGTTCCTCGAGCCTGCGGCCTTCGCCGACGCCGGGGCGGTATGCGCGGAGCTGACCACACGGGAGCCAGCCCGTATGGCCGGGCTGAAGGCCCGCTGTGGCGGGGTCCGTGCCGAGTTGTTCCCCGGTGCCGAGGAGCTGGCCCGGTTCCTGGTGACGGTGGTGTCCGCCGGGCTGCCGATGAAGGCGACCGCCGGGCTGCATTACGCGGTGCGCTACACCGACCGTTCGACCGGGTTCACCCACCACGGCTACCTGAACCTGCTCGTGGCGGTCGCCGACGCGGTCCTCGGTGCCGGTCCGGATACGGTGGCCGCGACGCTGCGGATCACCGACCCCGCGGCGCTGGCGGGCCGGGCCGCCGGGCTGGACGCGGCCACCGTCGCGGCCACCAGGCGGGTGCTCACCAGCTACGGCTCGTGCAGCACCCGGGTCCCGGTGGAAGAAGCGGGCGCGCTCGGCCTGTGGCACAACGCGAGCTAGCGCGCCGGAACCGAACGAGAAAGGACCTGCTCCGTGAGCGAAACCTGGTTGAGCATCCCGCCCGAGTCCGGGTTCGGTGTGCGGAACCTGCCCTACGGGGTGTTCTCCCCACCGGAGGCCGCCCCCAGGGTGGGCGTGCGCATCGGCGACCACGTGCTCGACCTGGCCGCGGCGCTGGGCGACCCGGTGTTCTCCAGCCCCAGCCTGAACGAGTTCATGGCCGCCGGCCCGCAGCGCTGGCAGCGGGTGCGGGCCGAGATCACCCGGTTGCTCACCGACGAGGCCAACCGGCCCGCCGTGGAACCGGCGCTGTACCCGGTAGGGGAGGTGGAGCTGCACCTGCCCTGCACGGTCGCGGACTATGTGGACTTCTACGCCAGCGAGCACCACGCGAGCAACATCGGCCGGATGTTCCGCCCGGACGCGGCTCCCCTGCTGCCGAACTGGAAGCACCTCCCGGTCGGCTACCACGGCCGGGCGGGCACCGTGGTGGTCTCCGGCACCCCGATCGTCCGGCCGAACGGCCAGCGCAAGCCGCCTGCCGAGGACACGCCGAGCTTCGGGCCCTCCCGCAGGCTGGACATCGAGGCCGAGGTCGGCTTCGTCGTCGGCACCCCGAGCCCGCTCGGCTCCGCCGTGCCGCTGACCGACTTCTCCCGGCACGTGTTCGGCGTCTGCCTGGTCAACGACTGGTCGGCGCGGGACATCCAGGCCTGGGAGTACGTGCCCCTCGGCCCCTTCCTCGGCAAGTCCTTCGCGACCTCGGTCTCGCCATGGGTCGTCCCGCTGGACGCGCTGTCCGCGGCCAGGGTGCCCACCCCCGTCCAGGACCCGGAACCGCTGCCGTACCTGCGCGAGACCGATCCGTGGGGGCTGGACCTCAGCCTGACCGTCGAGCTGAACGGCAAGCCGATCGCGCACCCACCGTTCTCCTCGATGTACTGGTCGCCCGCGCAGATGCTGGCCCACCTGACCGTGAACGGCGCGAGCCTGCGCACCGGGGACCTGTACGCCTCCGGCACGGTGTCCGGTCCGGAGCGCGAGCAGCGCGGCTCACTGATCGAACTGTCCTGGAACGGTGCGGAGCCGGTCCGGCTGGATGGTGGTGAGACCCGTAGCTTCCTCGAGGACGGCGATACCGTCACCATTCGCGCCACCGCCCCCGGTGAGGGCTGCACCATCGGTTTCGGCGAGGTCACCGGCACGATCCACCCGGCCCCCTGACGGTGCGGTACTGTTACTTCGGGTAACAGGTACCGAGGCAGGTGGGGCGATGACCGCGGTGGACCGAGACCGGGCCGGCTGGCGTGCGTGGTTGCGGCGCACCGGAGGCGGGGCGCGCTCGCTGGCCGGGCGGGTGGACGGCAGCCAGCCGCTGGTCGCGCTGCTGCGACGGGTGCGGCGCAGGCTGCCGGGCGACGCCCGGTACGGCGACCCGCTTTCGGTCGCCGGTCCCGACCCGGTGGACCGGATCGGGGCACGGCTGGCCGCGGTGGCCGCCGAGCAGCCGAGTGCGTTGCGCGAGCTCGGCCTGACCGCGTTGCAGGTGTGGCAGGCGGGCGGGCAGCCGAGCAGGCTCCCGCCCGCCGAGGTCGCGGTGGTGTTCACCGACCTGGCCGGGTTCTCCGACTGGACGCTGCGGGCGGGCGACGAGACCGCCGTTGAGCTGCTGCGCAGGGTCGGCGCCGTGGCCGAGCCGCTGATCACCGCGCACGGGCGGATCGTCAAGCGGCTCGGCGACGGGCTGATGGCCGTGTTCCACGATCCGGAGGCCGCCGTGGCCGCGGTGCTGGCCGCGCGGGACGCCGTGGACGCCGTGGTGGTGGACGGCCACCGGCTGCGCCTGCGGGCTGGGGTGCATGTCGGCGCCCCGCGCAGGCTCGGCGCCGACTACTTCGGCCAGGACGTGAACATCGCCGCGCGGGTCACCGCCGCGGCCGGGCCGGGCGAGGTGCTGATCTCCACCGCCGCCGCGGGGCGGCTGGACGGCGCCCGGTTCCGGCTGCGCAGGCGGCTGTGGTTCCGGGCAAAGGGGGTTCCTGCCGACGTCAGGCTGTACGCGGTGAGCTCAGCCGATGGTGACCGGGAGCGCGGTTGAGGTCTTGATCGGATCGAACACGATCAGGGTGGTGTACCGCTGGATGTTCGGCGCGTTCTGGAACAGCCGCCTGCCAGCCTCCCGGTACTCGGCCATGCCCGCCGTGGCCAGCACCACCACGTAGTCGTAGTCCCCGGACACCGCGTACACTTGCTGCACCTCGGGGGCGGCGAGCAGCCTGCTGCGCACCTCGGCATGGTGCTCGTCGGACTCGTACCGCAGGGTGACCAGGCAGATCGTCAGCACCGTCGTGGCGTTCAGGCTGGCGTCCAGCACTGCCACCTCGCGGGTGATCAGGCCGCTGGTGCGATAGCGGTCGATCCGCCGCTGGACGGCGCTGGGGGAGAGGCCGACGACCTCGCCGAGCTCGCGCAGGGTCCTGGACGAGTCCCGCTGCAACTCGGCGAGCAGTAATCCGTCCAGTTCGTCCAGCACGGGCCGTCTGCGTTTGGTGGGCACGCGACAATCCTGCGTCCGTCCCGCGAGTGTTTCAATCTCGCGCCTAGGACTCCATCAGCCTGCGGGGGCCCGAGCCGCCGTCGCCGAGCGTGTCGTGCGGGTTGGCCAGCCGGCAGCGGTCGATGGAGAGGCAGCCGCAGCCGATGCAGTCGCTGAACTCGTCGCGCAGTTGCTGTAGCCGGTGGATCCGCTGGTCGAGCTCGGTCCGCCAGCGCTGGGAGAGCTGTTCCCAGTCCCGCCTGCTCGGGGTCCGGCCGTCCGGCAGCTCGTCCAGTGCGGACCGGATATCGGCCAGCGGGATGCCCACCCGCTGCGCGATCCGGATCAATGCCACCCTGCGCAGCATGTCCCGTCGGTACCGTCGCTGGTTCCCGGCCGTGCGCCTGCTGCTGATCAGCCCCTGCCGTTCGTAGAAGTGCAAGGCCGACACCGCGACGCCGCTGCGCGTGGCGAGCTGCCCCACGGTGAGCTCGGCCTGGTTCCACTTCGGCGTTTCCATACCCCCGCGCTCCGATCCTCCGCAGTCCACCTGAACCATGGTTGAGGTCACCGTGGCATCAGCTTACTGGCGCCTACTTGCCGGTAAAGCGCAGCCCCCGGTCCGGCGTGTCGCCCGGCGAGCGCCGAGACCGTGAGTAGAGCAACCGCCATCCGGGTGAGGCCACCCGGCGTTCGCCGCCCGCTCGGCGCACGGGCAGAACCACTGAGCGTAGTTCGGCGCATGCTCTCTAGTGAGGTCGGCGAAGCGCGGGTCACAGTGAGCCGAGGCGCGCACCGACACGCAGATATCGACATGCCGCTGCTCGGGGGAGGAACGGCACCGTGACCGGAACATCCGAGAACAGAACGTCCGGCCGCGCGGGAGGGGATCCCGGCCCACCGCCGGACAATGCCCTGCAGCTGGCGTGGACCGTGCTGGGGGCATGGTCCACCACCTTGCGGCTGATGGTCATCGTCTACCCGCTGTGCCTGCTGGTGCTGGGTACCGTGGTGGTGCTCGCCGTTCTCTTCGGCCCCGCGCTGGCCTGGTCGCTCGGCGGGCTGACCGCACTCACCGGATCCGCCGTGGCGGCGCGCGGGATGCGCCGCCGGGGACTGGTCCGACTGCATGAAACCGGGAGCGGGGACATACGGCAGGCGGTGGACGGCGGGCAGAATCCCGGCTGCTGACGCCCGCCGCCCGGAACGGTCCGGTCGCATATTGGGAGGTTCGCCGGTGAGCGAGGAACGAGTGGTGCTGGTGGATGAGGAGGGCAGGTACGCGGGCACCGCGGCCAAGGCGGCGGTGCACACCGCGCGGACCCCGCTGCACCTTGCCTTCTCCTGCTATGTCTTCGACCAGGCCGGGCGGCTGCTGCTGACCCAGCGGGCGCACGGTAAGCGCACCTGGCCGGGGGTGTGGACCAACAGCTGCTGCGGGCATCCCGGCCCCGCCGAACCGCTGCCGGAGGCCGTGCGCAGGCGGCTGGCCGAGGAACTCGGACTCGCCGTGGACCGGCTGGACCTCATCCTGCCCGGATTTCGTTACCGGGCCGTGATGGACAACGGGGTGGTGGAGAACGAGCTGTGCCCGGTGTTCCGCGCCACCACGGATGGCGGGCCCGCCGACCCCGACCCGGCCGAGGTGGTGGACACCCGCTGGGCGGAATGGGGCACCTTCGCCGCCGAGGTGCTGGGCGGGCGGGCCGAGGTCTCGCCATGGTGCCGCTGGCAGGTCGAGGAGCTGGACCGGCTCGGCCCGGAGCCTGCCGCCTGGCCGGTGGCCGAGGAGCGGGAGCTGCCGCCTGCCGCCCGCGAGCCCGCCGGGGGACCGGCGGTCGAGCACCGCTAACCGTGATCCCACGGGACCGGTAGTAAGCTCGTCCCGATGCCGAAGACGAACAAGAACCCGCTGGCCAAGCGCGGGTTGTCGAGCAACACCGTCATGACCGCCATCGTGCTCGTCGTGGCTGTGGTCGTGATCGGTGGCGTGCTGTTGTTCAAGGACGGCGACTCCGGGGCGGCCAAGGGCAACGTCCCGCCGGAGGTGCTGCACCCCGCGGACAGCCACACGCTGACCGAGGTGCAGGACAGCAAGGTCACCATGGTGGAGTTCCTCGACTACCAGTGCCCTGCCTGCGCGCAGTACTACCAGAACATCACCAAGCAGATCGAGCAGGACTACGCCGACCGCGTCACCTTCGTGGTGCGCAACTTCCCGCTGGACATGCATCCGCTCGCCAAGCCTGCCGCACGGGCGGCGGAGGCCGCGGCCATGCAGGGCAAGTTCAACGAGATGTACCACGCCCTGTTCGACAACTACCAGTCCTGGGCGCTGGACCAGTCCGGCCAGACGAGCTCCGACCTGCAACGCGCGCAGAGCCAGTTCGACGGCTTCGCCGAGCAGATCGGGCTCGACCTGGAGCAGTTCCACCAGGACATGGACTCCCAGGCCGTGCAGCAGCGGATCGAGAAGGACATGGCGGACGGCGCCGAGGCCGGGGTGGAGTCCACTCCCACGCTGTTCGTCAACGGCTCCAAGTTCGAGCCGACCGCCCAGTCCTACGAAGAGGTCGACAAGCAGTTGCGTAGCGAACTGGACGAAGCGCTCGGCTCATGACCAGCGCCGAACCCGCACCGAGCACCCGCGGCCTGAGCTGGCTCTACCTGATCGCTGGCGCGATCGGCCTGGTCGCATCGGCCGCGCTGACCATCGAGAAGATCGCCAAGCTCGGTGACCCGGAGTACATCCCGAGCTGCTCGTTCAACCCGGTGCTCACCTGCGGCGACGTGATGGACAGCCAGCAGGCCTCCGCCTTCGGCTTCCCCAACCCGCTGATCGGGATCGCCGCCTTCGCGGTGGTGGTCACGGTCGGCGTGGTGTCGCTGGCCGGTTTCCGGGCCCCGCGCTGGTTCTGGCTCGGTATGCAGCTGGGCACCACCTTCGGCGTGGTCTTCGTGCACTGGCTGATCTATGCCAGCCTGTACCAGATCGGGGCGTTGTGCCCCTACTGCATGGTGGTGTGGGCCGTGACCATCCCGATCTTCTGGTACACCACGCTGCACAACCTCACCCATGGCCACTTCTCGGCTGGCAGGCCCGCCGCGACTGGGCTCGCCCGGTTCCACAGCCTGCTGCTGGTGCTGTGGTTCCTGATCATCGTGGTGCTGATCCTGATCCGCTTCTGGAACTACTGGAGCACGTTGCTGTAGGGCGCCGTAGCGCTCAGCGGGCGCGGCCATCCCGGAGCAGCTCGACCGACTTGTCGATACGCCGCTGCCGGGTCGCCGCCGTTTTCGCACCCTCCACCTGGAGGACGTGCCAGCGCCGGTTGCTGTAGGACAGTCCTTCGAAGAACCGCTTGGCTGCCGGCTCCCGCTCCAGCGCCTCGGCCAGGTCCGGTGGCACGGCCAGTTCGCGGGGCTCGGTGTCGAGTTCGATGCCGACCTCGACCTCGTCCTCGGCGGCCAGCCCGGCCCGCTCCCGGTTCTCCGCGCTGAGCGGGATCCAGAACTGCCCGCCCATCGGGGCCACGGTGGTGCGGTAGCTGTGCGCGCCGAGCGTGACCCGGACGGCAGGCCGTTTGCCCGCGCCCAGCCGTTCAACGATCTCCGGCGGCACCGGGATGCCGGTGGCGGTCTTGCCGCTGCGGACGACGGTGGCGGTGAACTTCGTGGGCAGCTCCTTCCGTACGGCACGATGGCCTTGGCGGCTCGGCTCAGGACCCCGCCCGCTCCGGGTTCCGCACGCTCGGGTGCACCGCGACGATCACCCGGTGCTCGCGGCCGTGCTCGGCGTGCTCGTCGTGGTACTTGCTCACCAGCGTGGCGACGGCGCCGGCCAGTTCCTCGGCGAAGGCCGCGCGGTCGGCGGCGGAGGCGAACCGCACCGCACCGTCCATCCCGAAGGTGGCGACCTTCTTGCGCGCCTTGGCCGCGCCGCTGAGCAACGCCCCGACCTCGCGCACCATCCTGGCGGCCAGCGCCAGCAACCAGCGGGCCGAGAGCCGGTCCGGGGCGCGGTCCGGGTCCGGCTGCACGGCGCTCAGCGCGGCGGGCGAGATCACATAGGACGCCGCCGTGGCGCGCATGATCCGTTCGGTGACGTTGCCCCTGCGGCGTTCCTCGGCCAGCTCCACCAGGCCGTGCCGCTCCAGCGTGCGCAGGTGGTAGTTCACCTTCTGCCTCGGCAGGCCGACCTTCACGGCCAGGGTGCTTGCCGACCCCGGTTCGGCCAGCTCCGCCAGCAGCCGGGCCCGTACCGGATCCAGTGACACCTCGGCGGCCGCCGGATCCTCGATCACCGTCACGTCCTGCATGACGTGATCCTTGCAGCAATGCGCCTCGCCGTCAGTACGCCGGCTACGGCAGGCCGTCGAGGAAGGGGCGGTGGCTGTTCTGGAACTCCCAGTCGTAGTAGTGGTCCCAGTTGATCGACCAGGTCATCAGGCCACGGAGGGCCGGTGAGGTGCCGCCGCGCAGGCTGTAGCCGGCACAGCTCTGCCCCCGGGTGAGGCAGTTCAGCGCCTGGTGCACCTGCGCGGGCGGGGTGTAGCCGTTACCCGCGCTGACCGCCGCAGGCAGGCCGAACCCGATCTGGTCGGCCCGCAGGCCGGGGAAGGTGTGCCCCGTGTCCGCCACCGCGAACCCGGCCTTGACCATATCGGTCATCGCGATGTGGAACGTGGCGTCGCCCATGTTGTGGTACTGGTTGTCCAGGCCCATCACCGGGCCGGAGTTGTAGTCCTGGACGTGCAGCACGGTGAGCTCGTCCCGCAGCGCGTGGATCACCGGCAGGTAGGAGCCGGTGCGGTTGTCCCCGGCACCCGCCCCGCCGTAGAACTGGTAGCCGACCTGCACGAAGAAGGTCTCCGGTGCCATGGTCAGCACGAAGTCCTCGCCGTAGCGGTCGGTGAGGGTGCGCAGCGCCGAGATCAGGTTGACGATCACCGGCGTGGTCGGGTTGCGGAAGTCGGTATCACCCCGCTCCAGGTAGAGCGAGTGTCCCTCGAAGTCCACGTCGAGCCCGTCCAGCCCGTAGCGGTCGATGATCGCGGACACCGAGCTGACGAACCTGTCCCGCGCGGCCGCGGTGGTGAGCTGCACCTGGCCGTTCTGCCCGCCGATGGAAAGCAGCACCTTCTTGCCCTGTGCCTGCTTGGCCCGGATCGCCGAGATGAACTCGGCCTCGGACTCCACGTTCGGGCATTCCGCCACCGGGCAGCGGTCGAACCGGATGTCGCCGGAGGTCACCGAGGTCGGCTCGCCGAACGCCAGGTTGATGATGTCCCAGGAGTCCGGCACATCGGCCATCCGCAGGTAGCCGGAACCATTGGCGAAGCTGGCGTGCAGGTACCCGATCAGCGCATGCCGGGGCAGCCCGGTGTCCGGGCACCCCGTGGTGGTCGCGGTGACCGGGGCGCTGCGGGCGGACTCCCCTGCCTCGTTGTAGGCGGTCACGGTGAAGGTGCGGGTGGTGCAGGACGGCAGCCCTTCCAGGGTCACCGAGGTGCCGGTGGTGGTCGCCTGGACCGACTCCTGCTGGTAGACGCGGTAGCCGGTGACCGTGCCGCCGGGGGAGTCCCAGGCGAGGGTGATGCTGCCGGAGGTGGTTGCGGTGACCCGGGGTGAGCCGGGCGCGTCCGGTGCGCCGGGCTCACCGGGATCGCCACCGCCACCGTCGCAGTCCGCCCCGTTCAGCAGGCAACCGGTGGGGCTGCCCGGCCCGGTGCCGAGGAACCCGAAGGTGACCGAGGCACCCGGGGCGATGGTGCCGTTGTACTCCCGGTTGGTGAAGGCGTGGTGGTTGCCTTCGCTGCTGCGCAGGGAGTCCCAGTGGCTCCCGATGCTGGTGTTCGCCGGCAGGTCGAACTCGACCCGCCAGCCGGTGATCGTGCTCGTGCCGTCGTTGGTGATCGTGTACTTGCCTTCCCAGCTGGAGCCCCATTCGGAGACCTTGGCGAAGGTCGCGGTCTCCCCGGCGGCATGGGCCGCGGGGGTCAGGAAGGCGAAGCCGAGCAGTGCGGCCGCGAGGCAGGCCACAAGGCGGCGAGCGAGGACGTGGGACATGCCGGCCTCCCGAGGCGATGGGCAGGGGGACACCGCGCTCTTCCCGTATTGTCTAGACCAATCCGCGCAAATTGTCTAGTTCGGGAGCTCGACTTCCGCGGTGGTTCCCATGCCCTCGCTGCTGCGGATCCGCAGTCGCCCGCCCATCGCCTCGGTCAGCGTGCGGGCCAGCGGGAGGCCGAGGCCCGCGCCCGGGACGCCGCGACGGTCCGCGTCCAGCCGCTGGAACGGGACGAACAGCTGCTGCTGGTGCTCGCGGTCGATTCCGGGGCCGCCGTCCAGCACCTGGAGGAGGACCTTGTCCGTGCCGCAGACCGTGCGCACCAGCACCCAGCCACCGGGCCGGTTGTGCCGGATCGCGTTGGTCACCAGGTTGATCAGCACCTGGCGCAGCCTGCGCCGGTCGGCGAGCACCTCGGCATCGGGCCCGCGCAGCCCCAGTTCGACCCGCTGGTTCGCCAGCGGTTCCAGCAGGGCCACGACCTCCTCGACCAGTGGCCGCAGCCGGACCCGCTCCGGCCGTACTTCGAGGGCACCTGCTTCCATCTTCGCGATGTCCAGCACATCGTCGACCAGCGCGAGGATATGCCCGCCAGCCTCAGTGATCTGGTGCAGCGCCTCCTGCCGCCGCTGCTCGGTCAGGTCGAGGCTGCCCAGCAGTTCGGCGAAGCCGGTGATCGCCTGCAGCGGGGTGCGGATCTCGTGTGAGAGCGAGGAGAGGAACTCCGACTTCGCGCGGCTGGACGCCTCGGCGGCGTGCCGGGCGACCTCGGCTTCCCTGCGCGCCCTGCGCTCCGCCTCCGCCGCGCGCCGCTGGGTGAGGTCGAGCAGGTTGAGGCTCAGGTACATCGGCTCGCCGCCGGCCTCGTGCACCACCGAGGCGGTGGCGGCCACCACGAGCTCGGTGCCGTCGCCCGCCGTGCACACGGTCTCGAACTGGACGTGCTCACAGCCGCCGCGGACCAGCCCGTGCAGGGCGCTGGTGGCCTCGTCCACTTTGTCCGCGCGCACCAGCTGGGTGACCGCCGCCCCGAGCAGGTCCTTTTCGGACATCCGAAGTAGCTGCCGCAGCGCCCGGTTGACCTTGGTGAGCCTGCCGTCGAGGTCGGCAAGTGCCATGCCGACCGCGTTGTCCTCGAAGGCCCGCCGGAACCGGGCTTCGCTCTCGGTCAGTGCGCCGTACAGGTTGGCGTGCTCGATGGCCACCGAGGCGAGATGGGCGAACCGGTCGACCAGCCGGGTCTCCCGTTCCGGTGGCCGGTACGGCTCGTCGTGGTAGACCGCGAAGGTTCCCAGCACCGAACCATCCCGGCCGAAGATCGGCTGGGACCAGCAGGACCGCAGCCCGTCCCGCAGGGCGAGGTCGCGGATGCCGTCCCAGAGCGCGTCGGTCGCGATGTCCGCCACCACCACCCGGCTGCCGAGATAGGCGGCCGCGCCACAGGACCCGGCTTCGGGTCCGATCGCGATGCTGTCGATGGATGCCAGGTAGCGGGTGGGCAGCCCTTCGGCTGCGCCGTGGTGCAGGGTGCCGCGTTTCGGGTCCAGCAGCAGGATCGAGCTGCGGGCGCCGGGCAGCAGCTCGTCCAGCGCCACGGTGACAGCCCGCAGCACCTCATCGAGCCCGGCGCTGGAGGCGAGCAGGTCCAGGACCCTGGTCTGCCGCTCCAGCAGCCCCAGGCTGTCGCCGAGTTCCAGCTCCTGCTCGCCCCTCGGCACGGTTTCGCTCATCCGGCCGGTTCCCAGCTGTAGCCGACCCCGCGCACCGTGCGTAGCCAGTGCGGGCGCGCCGGATCGGCCCGTACCTTGTGCCGCAGGCGATGCACATGCTCGGTGACCGTGGCCTCGGACTGCATCCCCGGCGGGGCTTGCCACACGGCACGCAGCAACTGTTCGCGGGTGAACACCTGGCGCGGGTGCCGGGCGAAGAAGGCGAGCAGGTCGAACTCCTTGCCGGTGAGCTCGACCGTCCGCCCGTTGACGGTGACCCGATGGTGGGTGGCGTCCAGCCGTAGCCCGGGGGCCACCGGGGGCGGGGAACTGCGCCGCAGCACCGACCGGACCCTGGCGGCCAGTTCCTCCGGGGAGAACGGCTTCACCAGGTAGTCGTCCGCGCCGAGTTCGAGCCCGGTGATCCGTTCTTCTTCGCCGTCCCTGCCGCTCAGCACGAGCACCGGCAACCGGGCCCGCCGCAGCAGATCGTCCTGGCGCACCAGGCGCAGCACGTCCAGACCGTCCAACCCGGGCAGCGAAAGGTCGAGCACGACGAGATCGGGCGTGCACCCGGCGATCTCGGCCGCGGCGGCCCGGCCGTTCTCGGCCTGGGTGACCAGGAAACCGTCGGCCTCCAACCGCCAGCGCACGACCGTGCGGACCCGCTCGTCGTCATCGACGACGAGTACCCGGCGTTCAACCTGACCGGTCACCTCGGACTTCTCCCAGCACTCGGACTCTCCAGTGCCCGACATTCCAGCGCAGTGCGGCCCGCCGTGGACGTCGCACCCCATGCTGCCCGGCGCGCAGCGCACTGGCAACACCAACCCGCCGATCCAGCAGATGGCTCAGGCGCGGGTGATCCGGTAGATGTGGTAGGTGTGCTCGGCATCGAAGCCGTCGGTGAGCGTGCCGTCCACGATGTCGACGGTGCGGTTCTCGAACAGCACCTCGGCCTTCCCGGCGTCCAGCCCGGCCGGCAGCCGCAGGGTGTGTGTGCCCGCCGAAGTGCCCCTGCCCACCATGGCGAACACGTAGTAGGCCCCGGCATGCCGCTTGAGCATGGTGTCCATGCCCGGGGCGAACTCGTGCCGGAAGGACTGGGTGTTGAGCACCGGGGCCAGCTCGGTGATCCGGCGGTTCACCTCGGTCACTGCTGGCCGGATCCGCGCGCCGCACGGGTCGCGCAGCACATGCTGGCTGATGCAGTCCCCGCCGAAGTTGTGGTTGAAGTAGATGACGCCCCTGGCCTCGTGGATCAGCGAGTTCATCACCGCACCGGCCAGCTCGGCGGGCTGGATGTGGGTGTCGAACTTCTCGAACGGAAGCCCGACCTCGACGAAGGCGTAGACCGGCTGCCGCCGCCCGTCCATCCCGTCCAGGTGCCTGATCCGGTCCACTGTGGCCCCATAGGAGGCCGCGAACCGGCAGATGTCCTCCGGGGTGCTGGACAGCTCGCACATGCCCTCGTCGGTGTACCAGTAGACGTCCAATGAGGAGGCATCGGTGTAGTCGAGGAAGCGGGCCGCGAGGTGGTCCTTGATGAAGAAGCTCATCCCGAAGCCGAAGTTGGCGTACCGCAGCCTCCCGTCGTCCGGCGGGAACCGCTTGCGCAGCGTGTCCAGCACGGTGTAGCCGCACAGCGCGGACTCCGGGATGCAGATCTGGCCCTGCCCCGGCGAGTTCCCTGTCCACGGGGCATCGCCTTCGTGGGCCCACAGGTCCACCTCGTCGGTCAGCGTCCAGCCGACGGTCTCCTCGCCGTACCCCGGCAGCTGCGCACTCGGCAACGCGAACATACCGTTCTCCCGGATCAGCGCGGGATCGCTCGATGCGGTCAGCTCGAAGTAGGTGTTCAGCCCCGCGGCCTTGTCCAGGTCGACGTCCTGCTGGGAGGTGACCGCCTCGAACCAGACCCCGATGGGGAAGAAACCGGGATCGGTCCACCCCGCGGCCGCGGCGGCCGGAAAGCCTTCGTAGTAGGCCGGCCCGCCCTCCCACGGCACCCGGTCCAGCTCAGCCACCGGCTGCTGGATGGCCGTCGCCTGCCGGTCCGCCGTGGTGTCGTGCTCCAGCACCAGCGCACCGGCCAGCACCAGCACGGCCAGCAGCGCACCGAGCAGGAGGGACAGCCTGCGCCGGTTCATTCCGCCTGCTCGGCCAGCGTCATCAGCTCGGCGGCCCGCGAGGTCCAGGAGAACGGCAGTACGGAAGCCCGCAGCTGTTCGGGGGTGGCGGGCCCGCCGCCTGCCAGGCTGAGCCGGATGGCCTCGACGAACTCGGCGTGCCCGGTCGCCGAGCGGACCCGGTCGCGGTAGCCGGACAGTTCGGCGAACTCCGTGCTCACCACCGGCAGCCCGAGCGCAAGGTACTCCTTGAGCTTGATCGGGTTGGAATGCCGTATCCAGGAATTGTTCAGCCATGGCATGATCGCTACGTCGAATCCGGAACCGTATGCCGGAATCGTCTCGTACGGGCGGAATCCGAGCCAGTGCACGTTCGGGTACTTGTCGAACCGGTCCATCGGATGCGTTGAGTCACCGATCAGCACCAGCGCGGCCTCCGGCAGTTCCGCCGCGATCCGTTCCAACAGGTCGAAGTCCACGAGGTAGTCGTCCAGCGCGCCGAAGAAGCCGATCCGCGGCCCCGGGATCCGCCGCAGCTCCGCGGGCGGCTCGGCACCGGGCCGGAAATGCTCCAGGTCCACCCCGTGGTCGAGGAAATGCGCCCGCTCCCCGGTCAGCTCGCGCTCCTCGGCCAGCAGGGCATGGCTGACGTACAGCACCCGGTCGGCGTTGCGGAGCAGGTCCCGCTCCAGATTCTCGATGGTGGCGCGGTCGGACTCGGGGAAGTCGGAATGCCGGTCGGAGCGGTTGAACACCAGGCACCGGCGCGGCATCGGCCGGACCACGTCCCATGCCGTCGGGATGGTCACCATGATCACTGGCCTGCCGAGCCGGAGCAGGGCGCACACCAGCCGCACCTGGGTCCTGATCAGGACCGCGTTCACCCGGCGCAGCCATGGGGAGCCGTAGAACGGCAACGGCAGCGGGGACATCACGTGGAAGTTCGGCAGCTCCGGCAGCGGACGGCGGACCAGCATGGCCACGCTGCGCAGCTTGCGCAGGATCCGGCGGAGCACCTGGGTGCTGCGGCCGGGCACCGGCATCCGCATCCCGATGCTGTTCACCACCAGCACCGGGCGCCGCCGCGCGATCGAGCGCATCAGCTGGAAATCCGAATGCGCCCGGTTGTGATACCACCAGTCCTGCGCGGAGAAGCACAGGTAGCCCTGGTCGCCGCCGGGCGGGATGGGCCAGCGGCGCGGGAACAGCAACGCGCCCAGCGCCCGCCGGTGCCGCCGCCCGGACTGCCCGCGGCGCAGCAGGGCGCGCGGCAGCTCGTTCAGCAGCACGGCGCACCACATGGTGAACCCGGCGAGCCTGCCGTCCCGTTCCCGGCGCAGCCGCACCCGATTGGTCGCGGCCAGTGCCCACAGCCGCGCCGAGCTGGCCTGCTCCCCGCCGAGGTGCACGGCGGTGGCGGCGGGCTCGTACCGGACCTGGAAACCGGCATCGCCCGCGCGCAGCATGTACTCGGTTTCCTCCGAGTACAGGAAGTAGCGCTCGTCCAGCAGGCCGATGGTTTCGATGCAGTCCCTGGAGATCAGCCAGGCCGCGCCGGTCGCCCAGTCCACTACGCCCGGCCGGGCGTAGTGGCGCTCGTCCACCACCAGCTCGCCCAGCGCGGGGACGCGGCCTGCCCGGTGGCCACCCAGTACGGCCTCGCCGACCGCCCGCATCGTGGTGGGCCGCCTGCGCAGGGACGGCTGCCGGTTGCCGTCGGCGTCCAGCAGCCGGGGCACCGCGATCCCGGTGCCGGGTTGTGCCAGCGCCGCCCGCAACGCGGCGACGCTGCCCGGCTTCAGCCGGATATCCGGGTTGAGCACCAGCACGTCGCAGCCCGGCGCCGCATCGATCCCGGCGTTCACCCCCGCCGCGAACCCGGCGTTGCCACCGGTGGAGATGACCATCGCCTCCGGGTCGGTGCCCGCGACCACCGCGAGCGTGTCGTCCGTGGAGGCGTTGTCCACCACCAGCAGGCGCGCCAGGCGTGGCCCGGTGGCCGCGAGCACGGAACGCAGGCAGTCCTCGATCACCCCCGCACTGTTGTGCGTGACGATCACGACGGCGAGCGGGCGGGCGGAGCTGTCTGGCATCGGGCGGTTCACGACTCCTGTACGGAAGGTACGGATTTCAGGCGGCGGAAGCGGGCCGGTTTCGGATCGACATGGGCGGCGGCGCGGCGCAGCAGTGCCCCGGTGAGCAGCCGGGCCGCGAACGGGGCGTCGTCGCGCAGGTAGCGTCCGGCGAGCCTGCGCGGTTCGAGCGCGAGCCGGTGCACCCATTCCGCGCCCACACGCTGCGCCAACTCGGGCGCGCGCCGGAACTGCCCCGCCGCCATCGGGATACCGGCGCCGCAGCCCACGTACCACGCATCGGGCAGCTTCGCCCGCAGCCGCCGGATGGTGCGTTCCTGCTTGGGGAAACCGAGCCCGGCCAGCACCAGGTCCGGTTGCGCCTCGACGACCTTGTGCACCACATCGGCCATACCGTCCGCGGTGCGGTCGAAACCGACCGGGGGCGAGTCCGTGCCCGCGATCAGCAGGCCGGGGTAGCGTTCGGTGAGCGCCTTGGCCGCGGCCTCGGGAACCCCGGGCTCGCCGCCGAGCAGATAGACCGAGCGCCGGGTCCTGGCGGCCGCCTCGGCGAGGGAGAACACCAGCGAGGACCCGGTGACCCGTTCCGGCACCCGATGGCCCGCCAGCCGGGCGGCCCACACGATCGGCATGCCGTCTGGGACCACGAGATCCGCCTCGGCCAGCAGTGCCGCCGCCTCGGCGTCCCTGGTCGCGGCCCGCGCGATGTCCACGTTCGCGGTGGCGATCCAGCCACCGGTGTGGCTGGACCAGGCCCGCTCGACCAGCTGGACCACCGCGGCCTCGGGCAGCGGCACCACCTCGATCGGGCCCACCCGCACGGTGGGCAGGGGGCCTCCTGCACCATCGCCACCACCGATCTGTCCTCGCTCATGATGTCCCCTCGGTCCGACGTAACAGCCTCGTTCAGTCTTGAGTCCGCTGCGAAAGCGCGCTGTGCGATCCCGGGGCGGCGATGCCCACCCGTGAAAATGTCGTAGTGTGCCCGCAAACGTTACAGTGACCGCGCCCGGCTATTTGCTCCTAACGGAGGGGAACCGGTGACGCGGCTTCCTCGATCAGTACCTCCGGCGGTGCCGATCCGTCCGCGGGCACGGTGAATATCGTTGATTTCTTACCCGAATCGGGTGTGCCCCCGTACGCCAGGTTATCGGCATTCAACCACGCCGCCTGGTCGTCGATTCCCGCGGTGCCCTGCAACACCCGTTCCTGCCGTGTGCGCAGGTCCAGTACCGCCAGCGCCCAGGGGCCGAGCCTGCTGGTCCGTTTCTTGTAGGCAATTCTACCGCCATCGGGTGAAAGGGAAGGACATTCGGCCCCCTGCCACACGTCGTGCATCGTCCTTGCCGTCAGATCGCCTTTTACCAACCAGGTCCGATTCTGGGAAGCAAGCGTCGCGTAGAACGTCCGGTCGTCCGCCGCCACTGTGACGCCCCAGAAATTTCGGTCCACGGCCACCATTGGTTCACCGGCCACCGTCGTGGCGAACTCCTCCAGCGACTCCACCAGCGTCCCGGTGCGCAGATCCAGCACCCCGGTCCGGGTGGAGAAGCCGCCAGGGGTCAGGTAGGAGTCACCGGTCACGAACGTCGTCCAGGAAACGATGTTGCCGGACTCCGAGACGCGGGCGCGGTTGGGAACTCCCGGCAGCCCGACCGTGCGGATCACCCGGTTTCCGGAGTCGAGCACCGCGGCCTCGTAACTCGGTCCCGGCCCGGCCAGGCGCAGGCACACCGTCGTCCCGCCTGCCGAGTACACCCGCTGACAGCGCAACCCGGTCGCGGCCGCGGGCGTGTCCGGCCGGTCGAGCCGGGTCTTGCGGACCTGATCCTGGCCGCCCGCGAGGTCGATGTACAGCAGATCGCCGCGCGCGATCGGGCCGGCCGGGCCCTGTTCCGCCGGCCCGTCCAGCGCGGCGCCGACCACGTAACCCCCGCCTGCCAGCACGACGAGCACGATCGCCAGCACGCCCAGCGCGATCCGGTGTGCCGCCAACCAGTCCCTCAAGAATCACCCTTTCGGCCGACCAGCACCGCGGCGCCGGTGAGTGCGAGCACGAAGGCGGTGAGCACGATCAGCACCGCCGAGCCCATCGAGACGGCGGCGAGCAGCAGGCCGAACAGCACCGAGGACAGCAGCCGGGCCACCGCCTGCCCGGTCTGCACCACGGCGAGCCCGCTGGCCCGCAACCGCTGCGGTACCAGCGGGCCCGCGTAGGCCATCAGCACCCCGTCGGTCGCGGCGTAGAACAGGCCGTGCAGCACCAGCGCGGCCGCCAGCATCGGGTAGCCGCCGCCGTCCGGAAGCAGCAGCAGGTAGACGCCGAGCAGCGCGACATGCCCGGCGAAGAACACCGGCCACCGGCCGATCCGGTCGGCCAGCAGGCCCACCGGTGTCGCCGCGAGCAGGAACACCAGCGCGGTGCCAAGCGGCAGCAGCGGGAGTACCTCGAACGGCACGCCAGTGGTGCGTTGCAGCACCAGGTAGACGAAGGCGTCGCTCACGGTCACCAGGCCCAGTAGCCCCGCCGCGAGGGTGATCCGCCGGATCCTGCGGTCGGCCAGCAGGCCGGCACAGGCGCGCAGGGACACCGGAGCCTCGGTGCGCCGCGGGCCCGGATCCCGTTCCCGGACGAAGGCGGCCAGCACGATCAGGCCCAGCAGGGCGAAGCAGAAACTGACCACGAACACCGGGGATGAGCCGCTGCCGAGTTCGTGCAGGATCCAGAAAGTGACCAACGGGCCAAGCAGTGCGCCCACCGTGTCCATCGACCGGTGCACGCCGAACGCCCTGCCGAGCCGGTCCGGCGGGGTGGCCAGCGAGATGAGCGCGTCCCGCGGTGCGGTCCGCAGGCCCTTGCCCGCGCGGTCGGTGGCGAGCACCGCGCCGATCCCGAAACCGGAGGCACCGACCATGGGGAACGCCAGCTTGGTCAGGGTCGACGTACCGTAACCGGTCAGTGCCACCAGCTTGGGCCTGCGCGACCGGTCGGCGACGTAGCCGCCGACCAGCCGCAGCATGGCCGTGGCGCCGTTGTACAGCCCGTCCAGGAATCCGAATTGGACATAGGAAAGCTGCAGGGTGTAGATCAGGTAAACCGGCATGAACGCCGTGATCATCTCGGCGGAAATGTCGGTGAGCAGGCTGACCGTGCCCAACGCGAACACCGTGCCCGGCAGTTTTCCGCTCCCGCTGCGCTGCTGGGCGGTGTCCGGCCTCGCGCGGGTCAGGTACATTCGGCTGGCCCCTTCACTGGCTTCGGCGGGCCACGGTGTGCCCGTGGAGACGGTATCGCCGTACTGCGGTCGGCGTTACCTCATCTTGGCAACAGGGCGTAACGATTCGGCCGACTCGCCGATTGCCTTGCCGAGGGGCGAACCTCGTGAACCGCAGCCGCAACCTTGCACTGATCGGAGTAGCGTCGTTGGATTTCTGGAGCACGCTGCGCATCCTGTTGCGCCGGTGGTACGTCGCGGTTCCGGTGTTCGCGGCGGCGCTCGGCCTCGCCGGCGTGGCGTACGTCTCGGTGGACCCGCAGTACGAGTCCACCGGCACGATCGTGCTCACCGCACCCTCCTCCGGCGCGCGGGTCACCGTCGGCGAGCCCACCCCCGCGGAGAAGATCAACCCGCTGCTGGCCTTCGACGCCAGCCTTACCACCAGCGCGCAGATCCTCATCGAGACCCTGCAGGACCCGGCCACCGCCGAGCAGTTCACCGGTGACGGCGAGGACGCGGTCAGCTACGAGGTGGGCAACGGCCAGCTGTCCGGGCCGTTCATCGTGGTGGTGGCCACCAGCCCGACCCCGGAGGGCGCCACCCGCACGGTGACCCAGGTGCTGGATCGCGCGCGCGAGGAGCTGCGCACCCGGCAGGAGGCGCTGGAAGCCCCGGAGTCCACCTACATCCGCGCCGACCCGGTGATCAATCCCACTCCGCCGGAGGAGCTCGTCGGCGGAAAGTTCCGGTTTGCCGCGGTTGCCCTGTTTCTGGGGTTGATCGCCGGGTTGACCGCAGCCTACGGGTACGAGAGTCACCAACAGCATCGGCGCCGTCGTGGTTCTCCGGCCACAAAGGACGATTCCGGGCAGGCAGGGAGAGCGCCGGGCAGCGACGAGCGCGGCAATGGCGAGGCGACGGTGACCATGCGTTCGGTGCCCAAATCCTCCCGGCCCGCGCCCCGTGACGGCAACCAGTAGGCGGTCACGATGGCTGTCCGGGAGCCCGGGGGCGCGGTACAGCGCGCGGACGGCGCCACCCTGGTCTGTCTCTACGCCGCAGTGGCCCTGCTGATTCCCGCCCGGCTGGTGCTTTCCGGCATTCCGATGTCGATCACTCCGGCCACGGTCTGCGGGCTCGGCCTCGGGTTGCTGTGGTTCTGCGGCCACCTCGTCAACACACTGAACACCGCGAAGGGGCGCAACGCCGCCCGCAGCGCGCTGTTCCTTTTCATCGTCAGCCAGCTCGCCACCTACGGCTACGCCACCATGCACTACCTGCCAGCCGACGAGCTGGACAGCGCGGACCGCACCATCGTGCTGATGATGGGGGCCGCCATGGCCGGGCTGGCCGCCTGCGACGGGATCCGCGGCCTGGCCAGGCTGGAACTGGTGCTGAAGACGATCCTCGGGCTGATCACCGTGGTCGCGGTGATCGGGATCCTGCAGTTCCTCACCGGAATCGACCTGACCGAGTACCTGAACCTGCCCGGGCTGCAGGCGGTGACCCAGGACGACTTCGTGCTCGAGCGGGCCGACCTGCGCCGCCCGGCCGGAACCACCGGTCACCCGATCGAGTTCGGGGTGGTGTGCGCGGTCGGGATGCCGCTGGCCGCGCACTACGCTTTCACCGCGCAGGCCAGGCACACGCCCTCCCGGCGCTGGTGGATCTGCCTTGCCCTGATCTCCTGCGGCGCGATGATGTCGCTGTCCCGCTCGGCCATGCTCGGCCTCGCCCTGGCGGCGATCGTGCTGCTGATCGGCTGGCCGGGGAAGCGGCGGATCCAGGCACTGGTGGTCGGCACGGCCTTCGTGGTGCTGATGCGATTCCTGGTGCCGGGGCTGATGGGCACCCTGTACGGGTTGTTCGCCGAGATCGGCAACGACAGCAGCATCACCGCCCGTACCGACGACTACGCGGTGGCCGCCGTGGAGATCGCGAAACATCCGCTGCTGGGCCGGGGGCTGGGTACCTACCTGCCCGGCAAGTACGGGCCGCTGGACAACCAGTACCTCGGAACCTTGGTACAGAACGGGTTCATCGGGTTGTTCGCCCTGCTGGGGATTTTCGTCATCGGCGCCTACGCCGCGCTGCGGGCCAGGGGAATGAGCCGTAACCCTCATGTCCGCGACCTGGCGCTGACCCTGGTGGCCTCGCTGTCGGTGCTGGCACTGGGGGCGGCCACCTTCGACCTGCTCGCCTTCCCGATGGCCACCACGCTGAGTTTCCTGCTGTGCGGTGCGGCGGGCGCGCTGCTGCGCGCGGTGCGGCAGGAGCATGTGGCCGCAGGCGTCGACCCGCCGACGGTCCGGGTCGCGCTCAGCAGGCTGATCCCCGGAAAGGGCGGGCAGACATGACCGGAGAGATCGTCCCGGACGCACCCGGCAGGGGAGCCCGGCTGCTGGGACTGCTGGACGGCTATGCCAACCGGATCGCACTGGCCGCCGTGCTGGTGAGTCTGCTGGTCGCCGGCGGCTATGCCGTCTACCTCGGCGAGGCGCTGCGCTACCTGGACGAGGAGGTTTACGTCCGGCTCGCCGAGTCCGTGGCGGCCGGGCTCGGGTACAGCGTGGACGGTGTGCAGCCCACCGCCTACCGCCCCCCGGGCTATCCGTTCCTGCTGGTCCCGGTGCACTGGGCCACCGGCGGCAGCGTGCTGGCCATGCGGTTCGTCGGGGTGCTGGCCCTGGCCGGCTGCGTGTGGCTGGCCTACCGGCTGGGCAGCAGGGTGCACCGGCGGGCCACCGGTGCGCTGGCGGCGGTGGGCACGGCGGGCTATCCGCTGCTGGTCTACACCGCGACCACGCTGTACCCGCAGGTACCCGCGTTGCTGTTGTTGCTTGCCACCCTGGAGTTCGCGCTCCGCGCGGTGGAACGCACCGGCGCGGGCCGGATCGGCTACCTGCTGGTGGCCGGGCTCGCCGGTGGGCTGCTGTGTCTCACGGTGCCCAACTTCGCGCCCTCGGTGCTGGTGATCGTGGCCTGGCTGGCGCTGCGCCACCGCAGGACGGCATTGCGTTTTCCGGCGCTACGGGTGGCCGCCGGCGTCCTGGTGGTGGTCGCGGTGCTGCCGGTGGCCTGGTGCGTGCGCAACGCGGTGGTGCTGAACGCCTTCGTGCCGGTCTCCACCAACGACGGGATCAACCTGTTACTCGGCAACAGCGAGCACGCCACCCCGGGCAGCGGGACCGATGTGGACATTTCCGCCTACGCGCGGCGGGCCGAGGAGCTCGGGCTGGACGAGGTCGGCATCAATGACTACTTCAAGGACAGCGCGATCGACTGGATCACCGAGCATCCGGATGAGGCGGCCGTGCTGTACCTGGGGAAGGTGGCGAACAACTTCGCCTTCAGCAGCGAGGTGGCCACCTCGGGGCAGGGCGGGAGCGCGGCGGACCTGCTGCTGGCCGTCACCTACTACCCGGTACTGGCGCTGGCGGTGGGGCGGGTGCTCGCCGCTCGCCGCCGTCCGCTGGCCGCCGAGGAGAAGCTGGCCGCGGTGCTGATCGTGCTGAACGTGCTGCTGCTGGCGGTGTTCTTCACCCGGCTGCGGTTCCGGGTGCCACTGGACGGGCTGACGATCCTGCTCGCCGCATCCGCGGTGACCAATCTGCTGCGCGGGAGGACGAGGTCGTGACCGCCGGGACCGAAGCGGACCCCGCCGAACAGGCACCCTCCGGCCGTGCGCCGATCCGCAAGGCGCTGAGCCTGAGCGCACTGAACACCGTGATCAGCAAGCTCGGCACCTTCGTCACCGGGATCGTGCTGGCCCGGCTGCTCACGCCGGAGGACTTCGGTGTCTACGCGGTCGCGCTGGTGGCACTGACCGCGGTGCTGTCGTTGAACGAGCTCGGGGTCAGCCTGGCGCTGGTGCGCTGGCCGGGCGACCCGATGCGGATCGCCCCCACGGTCACCACCATCTCACTGGTCTCCAGCGGGCTGATGTACCTGGCCTGCTTCTTCGGCGCGCCACTGTTCGCCGACGCGCTGGAGGCACCAGAGGCCACCGGGGTGATCCGGCTGCTGTGCGTGCTGGTGCTGATCGACGGCCTCACCGCCACCCCGGAACAGCTGGTGAACCGGCAGTTCCGGCAGGGAGTGCGGCTGCTGGTCGACCTCGCCAACCTGCTGATCACCACCGGGGTCACGGTCGGCCTCGCGGCCACCGGGCACGGTCCGTGGAGCCTGGCCTGGGGCCAGCTGGTCGGCAACGTGCTGTCCGCGCTGGTGCTGTTCCGGCTGGCCGGGATGTGGCCACGCCCCGGCTTCGACCGCCGCTACCTCGGGCGGCTGCTGCGCTTCGGCCTGCCGCTGGCCGGGGCCAGCCTGCTGGTGTTCGGCATGCTGAACATCGACTACGTGGTGACCGGGCGGGTGCTCGGGGCCGCGGCGCTCGGCCTGTACCTGCAGGCCTTCAACCTGGCGAGCTGGCCGGTCAACGTGTTCTCCCTGGTGGTGCGCAGGGTGTCCCTTGCGGCCTTCGCGCGGGTGCAGGAGGATCCGGCGCAGCGGCAGGCCACCCTCGGCCGAATGGCGATGCTGCTCGCCGTGCCGACCCTGCCCGCCTGTGTGGTGCTCGGGCTGCTCGCACTGCCGCTGGTGACCACCGTGTACGGGCAGCCGTGGGCCGGTTCGGCCGCGGCCCTGCAGTTCCTCGCGATCCTCGGCGCGGTCAGGGTTTTCGGCGAGCTCTACTACGACTTCCTCGTCGCGCTCGGCAAGTCCCGCGCCACCATGTGGCTGCAGGGCGGCTGGCTGGCGGCCCTCGGTGCGGCGCTGCCGGTGGGTGCCCTGCTCGGCGGCATCCAGGGGGTGGCGCTGGCGCACGCCGGGGTGGCGGTGCTGCTGGTGCTGCCGGTCTACACCCTGGTGGTCGCCCGCACCGGCATCTCGGTACGGCTGCTCGCGGGCTCGGTGCTGCGTCCCGCGCTCGGCGCGCTCGCGGTGGCCGCGGTGCTGGTGCTGCTGCGCGTCCTGCTGGAACCCTCCTGGGTACTGCTGGTCGCGGGGCTCGGCCTGAGCGGGCTGGTGTACCTGCCCTTCGTCTGGCCGCTGCGCCGCAAGCTCCGGGAGTTCGGCTAGGAGCCGGTCCGGGAGTGACCGTGCGGCCGGACGCGCGCCCCATACTCTAGTGCTAGAATACTCAGATGGATCTGACCGCGGCCGAACTGACGCTCCTCGGCTTGCTGGCGGAGCAGCCACGTCACGGCTACCAGCTGGAGGAGGTCATCACGGCCCGCGGCATGCGGGAGTGGACCGAGATCGGCTTCAGCTCGATCTACTACCTGCTCACGAAGCTTCGCGATCGCGGCCTGATCGCCGAGACGGGTGAGCCCGCGCGCGGCAAGGCTCGCAAGGTGTTCGGCCCGACCCCGGATGGTTTCCGCGCCTGCGCCGCGGCCGCGGAGGAGGCGATCGGCACGCTCCGGCCGGTGTTCCCGCCGGTACTCGTCGGCCTGGCGAACCAGTCGATGATCCCACCGGAGCGGCTGCATGCCGCGCTGGCGCGGCGAGCGGAGGCGCTGGCGGACAAGATCGCGGAGATCCGTGCGGCCGCCCGGCCGGAGGCGCCGCCGTTCGTCCGCGCCATCTTCGATTACTCACTCACCCAGCTCGAAGCCGAGCAGAAGTGGCTCGCCGCATACCGAGGAGAGCTCGATGCCGTACGACGTGAAGCGTGAGCTGAAGGAGCTCTACGCTCCTAAGAACCGCGAGTGGGCACTGGTGGAGGTGCCGCCCCAGCAGTTCCTCGCGATCGACGGTGCTGGCGACCCGAACACCTCACCGGACTACGCGCAGGCCGTGGCGGCGTTGTACGCCGTGGCGTACACGGTGAAGTTCGCCGGTAAACGCGCGGGCAGGGACTTCGTCGTCGGCCCGCTGGAAGGCTTGTGGTGGGCGCCGGACCCGACGGTGTTCATCACCAGGGCCAAGGAGTCCTGGCACTGGCGCATGCTGATCAACCAGCCGGACTGGGTGACCGCGGACCAGGTGCGGGAAGCCGTCGACGCCGCGCTGGCGAAGAAGAAGCAACCCGCGATCGCGCACGTCCGCCTCGAGGTCCTGCGCGAGGGCACCTGCGCCCAGGTCCTGCACATCGGCTCGTACGACGAGGAGGCCCCGCTGCTCGCCACCCTGCACGAGGAGTACGTGCCCGGCAACGGCCTGACGCTGACGGGACTTCACCACGAGGTCTATCTCGGCGACCCCCGCAGGACCGACCCCGCGAAGCTGAGAACCGTGCTCCGCCAACCAGTCCTGCCGGCAGCGCCCTGAACGTGGCTTTCCGGACGTTCAAGGTTGCGAACGGCACTTTTGAGACACCTGACGTCGCGAACGCCACGTTCAGGGGTTTTTGGGCCGCAGGCCGGATTCGGCGCGGGTGTAGGAGGTCCCGCATTCGGCGCAGCGCAGCTCCTCGTCGAGGCGCAGCCCGCAGTGGCACACCCAGCCCTTGTGCCGTGCCGGGTTGCCCGCCACGAAGGCATGCGCTGGAACCGGCTGGGTGAGCACCGACCCGGCCGCGGCGAAGGCGTACTCGCCGATCTCGATCCCGCACACCACAACGGTTCCGGCGCCGAGCGAGGCACCTCGTCGGACCACAGTGGACACCAGTTCTTCCGGCCCCTTGCGGATGTGCGCGCGCGGCCGCAGGTCGTTGGTGAACAGCACGTTCGGCCCGAGGAACACCTCGTCCTCGCAGGTGACCCCGGCGAACACCAGGGTTCCGTTCTTCACCGTCACCCGGTCGCCGAGCACGGCGTCGTTCTCGATGAAGGCACCGTCGCAGATGTTGCAGTCCTGCCCGACCCGCGCGCCGGGCAGCACGTGCGCGAACGCCCACACCCGCGTGCCCGCGCCGACCTCGGCACTTTCGCACAGCCCGTTCGGGTGCACCCGCACCCCGGCCGCCACCCTGGTCACGATGTCTCCTCCAGCGCTTCGCCAAGTACCTCGATCACCCGTTCCTGCTGTGCCCCGGTGATTTCCGGGAACAGCGGGAGGGAAAGCAGTTCGCCAGCCATCCGCTCGGCGACCGGGAAATCGCCCTCACCGTGCCCGAGCCTGCCGAACGCCCCGGTGAGGTGCAGCGGGGTGGGGTAGTGGATACCGGCCCCGATGCCCTCGGCCCGCAGCTGTTCCAGCACCCGGTCGCGGTTGGGTACCCGCACCACGTACAGGTGCCACACCGGCTCGTTGCCCTCCAGCACCACCGGCCCGCGCACCGCGGGTAGCCGGCTCAGCAGCCGGGCGTAGCGGGCGGCCGCGGTGCGGCGCGCGGCGTTCCAGTTGGGCAGCCTGCGCAGCTTCGCCGAGAGCACCACCGCCTGCAGGGTGTCCAGCCTGCTGTTGAAACCGATCTCGGTGTGCTCGTACTTGCGCGGTGACCCGTGCTCGCGCAGCAGCCGGACCCGGCTCGCCAGTTCGGGGTCGCTGGTGAGCACCGCGCCGCCGTCGCCGTAGGCGCCGAGGTTCTTGCCGGGATAGAAGCTGGTCGCAGCCACATCACCGAGCCCGCCCGCGCACACCCCGTGCCGCCGCGCTCCCTGGGCCTGCGCGGCGTCCTCGACGACCGCGGCTCCCGCCTCCCACGCCAGCGGCCGGATCCGTTCCACCGGCGCGGTCTGGCCGTACAGGTGGACCGGGATGACCGCGCGGGTGCGCGGGCCGAGCACCGCGGCCAGCGCGTCCACGTCGATCAGCCCGGTGTCCTCGGCGCAGTCCACGAGCACCGGGCGCCCACCCGCGCGGACCACGGCCTCCGCGGTCGCGATGAAGGTGTTCGCGGGCAGTACGCACTCGTTGCGGTCGCTGCCAGGTTCCAGGCCGATGGCGCGCAGCGCCAGCTCCAGCGCGTCGGTGCCGTTGCCGACCCCTACGCAGTGCCGCACCCCGGAGTACTCGGCGAACTCGGTCTCGAAGGTGGCCACCTGGGGGCCGCCGATGAACGCGGTGGACTTGAGCACATCCGCCCAGCCCGCGCTGACTTCCTCGGCGACCTGCTCGTGCTGCGCGCCGAGGTCGACGAGTGGTATGCCGGTCATCCTGCCTCCTTCCGGTCCCGCGCTGCCGCCAGCACGGGCGTGGCGTTCGCGTCATCGGTCCGGACCGTGCCGCGCAGGCCCTGGTACTTGCGCATGATCTTGTAGCGGAGCAGGGTGGCCGCGGCCCGCGCGGCGTCGCGGGCCTGCCGCGGGCGGGCGACCGGATCGGTGCTCGCGGCCCGGTACTCGCGCTCCAGCAGCGTGGCGGCGTTGCGCAGGCTGAACCGCCGCAGCACCAGCTCGCGGGCGTACCCACCGAGTTCGGCGCGCAGGCCCGGCGCGGTGAGCAGCCCCGCCAGCGCGTCCCGCAACGCAGGCACCCCGCCGCCGAGGGAGCCGGGGCCCTGCCCGTACCAGCCCGCCCGCAGGAAGGTGTCCGCGGAGTCCGGGGTGAGCAGCTCGCTGTACCCCTGCTCGCCGATCACCACCAGCGGCTTGCCGAAGGACATCCCGCGCAGCGCGGAACCGCCCTGCCCGATGAGGATGTCCGCGGCCGCGTACGCCGGGCGCGGGTCGGCGATCTCGCCGGTCAGCGTGACCACCCTGGCCCCGGCGGCGGCGTTGGCGCGTTCGGCCCTGGCCGCCACCTCCTCCCTGCTTCGCCCGTCGCCGACGATGACCAGCTGGACCTCGTGCCCGGTGCGGGCGAGTTCGCCGACGGCGTCGCAGGCCGCCAGCAGCCCTTCCAGCTTGAGCTCCGGCACCAGTCTGCACACCATCGCCACCAGCGGAACCCGGGGCGCGAGGCCGTGTTCGGCCCGGAAGGCCGCGCCGTCCACGCCGGGGTGATCGCTGTCGGTGTCCACCGGCGGTTCGAGCAGCCCGACCCGTTGGTGCCCGGCCGCGACGGCCGCCTGCCGGATCTGCTCGGTGCCGACCAGCAGCGGCACGGTGCGCGGGAAGAACGGCACCACCGACATGGACATCACGCTGCCCACCACGGCGGCCCCGCGGTGCAGGCAGGCCCCGGCGAAGGCCTCCAGCACCGGCGGCCACTCGTGCCCGTGCACCACGTCGATATCGCGGGCGGCGACCACCTTGGCCAGCAGGCGGGCCACGGCGGGGGAGGGACGCCTGCGCTGCGCCGGGATCGGAACGTGCGGCAGGCCCAGCTCGTGCACCGTCCGCACCAGCGGGCCTGGCTCGGACAGCACGGTGACCCGGTGCCCGAGGTCACGCACCGCCCCGGCCAGCTGGACCGCGTTGAGCTGCGACCCGCCGATCTCCATCGCGTGCGGGTACACCAGGATCCTCATCGCACCTCATCCGGTCGTCTCTCGTCGGTAGGGAGAGGGCCTGCGGGGTTGCCGGCCCAGGTCTGGCCTGGTGGGACGTCGGTCAGCACCACCGCGCCCATGCCGATCACGGCGGCCTCGCCGATGCTGGTGTACTCCCTGAGCAGGGCGCCCTGACCCACATATGCGGACTGTCCTAACCGGACACCTCCGGCGAGGGTGGCACGCCCTGCGAGGGTGGCGAAGTCCCCGACCTCGTCGTCGTGGGTGAGCAGGACATGCGGCATGGCGACCACATGCGCACCGATCCGCTGCGGGGCGGTGACCACCACGCCCGCCAGCAGCAGCGCACCGGCGCCGACCTCGACCCCGGGCGCCAGGCTGCAGGCCGGGTGCACCACGCTGGCCCAGCGCGCGTGCGGAAGGCCCAGCCGCCGCACCAGTTCCGCCCTGCCCCGCGGTCGCCGCGCGTTCGCCACGCAGGCGAGCACGGCGGCATCCGGGTGCTCGTGCACGAGCTGGGTGCCGCCGAGCACCGGCAGCCCGTCCAACAGGGCCCCGTGCCGCGCCGGGTCGTCGTCCAGCGCGCCCAACGGCTGCCATTGCTCCGGCAGCGCACGGACGGCCGCCAGGGCCTCCCTGGCCAGCCCGCCCGCGCCCAGCAGCAGCAGCGGCCGCGGGGTCATCGGGTGAGCGCCGGGTCCACGGCCCTGGCCAGTACGTCCACCACGTGCCGTTGTTCCTGTTCGGACAGCTCGTGGTGCAGTGGAAGGATCACCGAACCACGCGTCAGCCGCTCGGTCACCGGCAGCGGGACGTGCGGATGCCCGGCATAGGCGGGTTCCAGATGCGCGGCCATGATCCCGCGCCGTGCGGAGACCCCTTCGGCGGCCAGCAGGGTCAGCAGCTCGCCCTGCCGCACCGGCACGTCCTCGCTCACCCGCACCCAGAAGCTCTGGTAGTTCGTCCTGCCGTACTCCGGATCCCGTACCGGCCGGATCCCCGGCAGCCCCGCCAACAGCTCGTGGTACCGGGCGGCCAGCTCCCTGCGCCGCGCGATCATCTCCGCCAGCCTGCCCAGTTGCACCAGGCCGAGCGCGGCCTGGATGTCGGTCATCCGGTAGTTGAACCCCGGCTCGAGGTACTCCTCCACGATCGCCACCTCGGCGGCGTGCCGGTCCGCGGCCGAAACGCTCATCCCGTGCTCGCGCAGCCTGCGCAGCCGAGCCGCCAGCTCCGGATCGTCGGTGGTGATCATGCCGCCCTCACCGGTGGTGAGCAGCTTGCGCGGGTGGAAGGACCAGGCCGCCATCGGGGCCCCCTGCCCGACCGGCCGGTCCCGGTAGACCGACCCCACCGCGCAGGCCGCGTCCTCCAGCACCGGGATGTCCCCGCAGGCGGCCCGCAGCGCGTCCACATCGGCTGGCATACCGCCCTGGTGCACGGCCAGCACCGCCCGGGTGCGCTCGGTCAGCACCGCGGCGACCGACTCCGGCGTCAGGTTGCCGGTCTCCTCGTCCACATCGGCGAACACCGGGGTCGCACCGCAGTAGCGGACCGCGTTCGCGGTGGCGATGAAACTGAACGAGGGCACCACCACCTCGTCCGCCGCACCGCCGCGGCCGGTGCCCAGCGCGTGCAGCGCCAGGTGCAGTGCCGTGGTGCAGGAGGAGACGGCCACCCCGTGCCGGGCACCGACCCGCGCCGCGAACTCCTTCTCGAACGCGGCCACCCTGGGGCCCTGCGCCACCCAGCCGGAACGCACCGCATCGGCGACGGCCTGCGCCTCCTCCTCGCCGAGCACCGGTCGCATTACCGGAATCACGTCAGAACCCCTTTCTGTGACTTACCTGAGTCTGTGACTTACCTGAGCGGGTTGTGCACATCGTGCCGTCAGCTCCATCAGTTCCGCCGCCCGCGCCGCCCAGGAATATCGCCGCGCGACCGCCCGACGTTGCGCCACCGCATCCGGAGCCGCCGCGGTGGCAGCCTCCGCCACCGCGGCCGCGAACTCCGCGGGCCGCGTGGCCAGCCACACCTGGTCGGTTTCCGCCCGCAGCCGGGTGCTGGCCGGCAGCGCGGTGCTCACCACCGGCTTGCCTGCCGCCAGGTACTCGAGGGTCTTCAGCGGGAAGGAGGCGCGGTTGAACCGGGTGTCGGCGTAGGGGGTGAGGCCCACGTCGAACCGGGCGAGCACGTCGAGCAGCTCGGCATGCGGCAGCGGGCCGGTGTGGTGCACGTTCTCCCGTGCCAGCAGGGCGTCGAGTCGTCCTAGCTGCCAGTCCGGGTCCCGTGGCCCGGCCAGCAGCAGGCCGATCCCGCGGTCCGCGACCGCCTCCAGCAGCGCGAGGTCGATCCGGTCGGACAGCTGTCCGGACAGCCCGGCCACCGGCTGGGGAAACCCCGGCGGCAGCGGTATCGGGGTGCGCCGCTCGATCTCGGCGTAGGCCTGCGGATCGCAACCGTTCGGGAACAGCACCGGGTCGGCGCCCAGCTCGCGCCAGCGGTCGGCGAGTTCGGGGCTGACCGTGAGCACCAGGTCCGCGTTGCGCAGCGCCGCCCGCTCCTCGGCGGCCACCCGCGCCGGGTCCAGCCGCATCAGCTCCGCACCGGCCACCCAGTCGTCGGTGCCGTACAGCACGTTCACCACCCCGGGCCCCCACCGGCCCAGTACGTCATGCGGCGAGCAGCCGAGCACCGCCGCCGGGGTCCGGCCCACCAGCCGCAGCGCCCACCGCAGCTGGGCACGCACCAGCGGCCAGGTCGTGGCCCGGATGCCCGGCCTGGTCAGCCCGGGCAGGGCGACCGGGGTGAGCCGCAGGATGTTCTCCCCGGTACGGGCCAGCCGCGGGTGCCACTGCCTGCCCGCACCCGCCACCCCGCGATAGCGGTCCGGGGTGGCCGGGGAGACCGGCGGGTCGGCCCACAGCACATCCGCATGCGCGCGCAGCGCCTCGGCGAGCTGCCGCTCCGACCCCTTCACCCCGTCCCAGGTCACCCCGGACACCACCACGAACAGCGGCCTACTCATATGCCTTCCTGGAACACGACATCGACCCAGTAGTTACCACCCCGGAAGGTGGAGGTGGGGAACCCGGGCCCGGCGTTGTACACCCCGTTGGCGGTGCCCGAGCCGGTCGCCGGGGCGGACAGCGGGTTGCTGGTCACCCCGGTCTGCTCGAAGTAGAAAGCGTCCGCCGCGTAGTGGCCGTTCGGCGCGGTGTAGGAGGCGATGTAATCCTGCCCTGCCTGGATCGGCACCGGTGTGTCGAAGGTCAGGGTCTGCCAGCCGGTCGCGGTCTCCCCGGTGAAGGTTCCGGTGGCCAGCAGCTGGCCGCTGTCCGTCCACAGTGAACCGGTGTGCGTCCCGGTGTTGCCCGTGCCCTTGTAGAACTTCACTCCGGTGACCGTGCCGGCGACCGAGGAGCTGAACCGGACGCCGAGCTCGTAAGAGCCGGGATCATCGGCGGAGGGCGTGGTGGGCAGGGTGGCCGCGCTGAACAGCGAGCACGGACAGGCCTGCGTGCCGGTCGCGGTGAACGACCAGGTCTCCGGCTCCGGCATCGGGACGCCGTTCACGTCGGCGATCTTGATGCTGACTCCGTAGCTGGTTCCCGCGGCCAGCCGGGCCGAGGGGGTGAAGGTGACCGTGTGCTCGTCGGCCGAGAGGGTCAGCTCCCCGCCCAGTTCGGCCCCACCGGGATCGGTCAGCGCGAACTGGGCGCTGGCCGGGTCGACCGGTTCGGTGAACGAGACGGTCACCGCGGTGTTCAGCTCGACATCGGCCGCGCCGGGGCCCGGGGTGCGCCCGGTGATCTGCGGCGGGGTGGTGTCCCCGTTCAGCCCGTTGCGGTAGATCACGTCCACCCAGTAGTTGCTGGCGCCCCAGGAGGCGGTGGGGAACCCGCCGCCCGCCCCGTAGCGGTAGACGCCGTTTCCTGCCTCCACCCCGTCGGCGAGCGCGTTGATCCCGCCGTAGGCCGCGCCGGAGTCCGCGAAGTAGCCGTTATCCCCCGCGTAGTGCCCGTTGGGCGCGTAGTAGGAGACCACATAGGTGGTGTTCGCCTGGACCTCGACCGGTTCGGTGAAGGTCAGGGCCTGCCAGCCTGCGGCGGTCTCGCCGGTGAAGGTTCCGGTGGCGAGCAACTGCCCGCTCGCCGACCAGAATGACCCGGTGTGCGTCCCGGTGTTACCGGTGCCCTTGTAGAAGCGCACGCCCAGCACCTCGCCCTTGCCGTCGAAGCGCACCTTGGTGCCCAGCTCCACCGGCGAGGAGTCGTGCGGATCTGCCTTGTTCACCGGGTGCGTGAAGTCGTCCCAGATGGTGCAGGGGCAGCTGGCCGGCCGGGGAGATCCGGTGGTGAAGCTCCAGGTCTCCGTGGCGGCCGGGTTGCCCGCGGCGTCCTCGGCGGTGACGGTCGCGGTGTAGCTGGTGGCCGGGCTGAGCTCGGTCCCGGGGGTGAAGGTGACCTCGCCCTCCGTGACCGAGACGGTTCCGGGGACCGTGCCGCCCGCGTGGGTGAGGGTGAAGTCCACCGACTCCGGCACCACGGCCTCGTCGTAGCCGACCGAGGGCGCGGCGTCCGGCGCCACCGAGCTGTCCCCGGTGACCGGCGCGTGTTCGAGTACCTCCGGTGCCCTGGTGTCCGGCCCGGGATCCGGTCCCCAGACCACGTCCACCCAGTAGTTGGTGTCCTGGTAGCTCTGCGTGGGGAACCCGGAACTGCCCGCGCGGTACACCCCGTTCAGCCCTTCCACCCCGCTTTGCAGCGCGGTCAGCGGGTCCAGGAACTCCTCCTTGCCGGTGAAGTAGAAGTTGTCCGCGGCGTAGTGCCCGTTCGGGGCGAAGTAGGACACGACATAGGTGGTGTCCGCCGCCACCGGCACCGAGGTCGGCAGCGTGAGGGTCTGCCAGCCGCTGGCCGTCTCCCCGCTGAAGGTTCCGGTGCCGAGCAGCTGCCCGTCGGCGGTCCACAGTGAGCCGGTGTGCGTGCCGGTGTTGGCCGTGCTCTTGTAGAAGCGGACCCCGCGGACGTAACCGGCGGTGTGCGAGCGGAACTTCACGCCCAGCTCCACCGCGCTGCCGTCGCCGGCGTCGGGGAGGTCGGGTGTGGCGGTGTCGGTCCAGATGCTGCAGGGGCAGGTTCGCGGGTTGACCGTGATGGTGGCCGAGGCCGGGGCGGACAGGTTCGCCGAGTCGTCCACCGCCCGGACCTGAACCTGCGGGGTACCGGAGACAGCGGGGGTGTAGGTGTAGCTCCAGGCGCCGCTACCCGCGGTCCAGTCGGCGGGGTGCCAGCTGGCGCCGTCGTCGACCGAGACCTCGACCCCGGCCACCTCGCCCAGGGTGTCGGCCACGGTGCCGGAGAAGGTGTAGTTCTCGCCCACCGTGGTCGGCGGCGCGTTCGTGATGTCCACCGCCGGGGCGAGGGCGTCGAGGCTGGGGTTCGCCTGGGTCAGCCCCGCCCGCAGGGTTGCGGGCTGGACGCCCATATCCGCCAGCAGGTTCACCGTGGCCTGCTGGATCCGCACGTCCGAGGTGGGGCTGCCGGTCTGGAAGGCGTGCTCGTCATCCAGACCCCAGGCCCACTGCACCGTGCCCGCGCCGAACACCAGCGCGCCGCTGATCTGGTCCCGGTAGAGGGTCAGCGCGTGCGTCTTGGTGCCGGGCCCGTACACGTCGCCGTAGTTCTGCAGGATGTACTGCCCATCCATCTCGACCGTGGTGCGGGAGAGCTGGGCCACCCCAGCCGGCTGGGCCCCGTTGTCCTCCACCGAGTTCCACTCGTAGCCCAGCGTGCCCGGCGCGAAGCTGTAGCTGCCCCCGGCGGGGAGTCCCTGCAGCGAGGTGTGCCGCCACAGCCGCATCTTGCCGAAGGCCGCGGGCACGGTGAGCGAGTCGTCCCGCCTGCCGTTCACCGTGAAGATGTTGCCGAGCAGCGCGTTCTCCGGCCTGCCGCCGTCCGAAGGCGGGCTGAACCTCGGGTCCCGCCAGGTGCCCGTCCACTCCGGGCTGGGGTCGATCTTGGCGTTGTGCTTGGTTTCCTTGTAGCAGACCACGGTTCGCCACGGGGTGCCGGAGGAGTCGGCGCTCGGCTCCCAGCGGGTCTTCCAGAACACCTCGTTACCGGTCAGGAACGCCATGTGCACGCCGGCGGCCTTCGCTGCCTCCACATTGTCCCGTTGCTCGTTCGACCAGTACTCGTCATGGCCTACGGGCATGAACACCTTGTGGTTCTGGATCAGGTGGCCGCGGCGCGCGGTGTCCACATCGGTGGTGTAGCTCACGTCGTAGCCGTTCGCTTCGAGGAAGCGCACCATCGGGTACTCGGCGTTGAAGATGAAGTTCTCCTCGCCGGGCTCGAACAGCGGGCGGTTGTAGCTGACCGCGTACCCGGAGCCCTGCGGCCCTGGTCCGGTCCCGTAGTACAGGCTGTTGCCGCCGTAGCGGTTGTAGGCGTGCCAGGTGGAGTCCGAGGTCTGCATCAGGATGTCGGAGGTGCTGGCGTCGTCCCGCACCACGAACGCGATCTCGTTCTCACCCTGGGTGTCGTTGCGGTGCAGTACCGCGTAGTAGATGCCGGAGACCGCGTCCGCAGGGACGTCCCAGCTCGCGGTGACCGCCCAGTTACCGCAGTCGGTCATACCGGTCTCCGCGATGAACAGGCACTCCGGCTGGATCTGCGGGGTGTTGCGCAGCACCGAGTCCACATGCCGGGCACCGGTTCCGCCGTAGTACCCGAGGCGGAAGATGTCCACCCTGATCGACGGCGCGCTGGTCTTGATCTTGAAGTCGACCCGGCCGCCCTGGGTGGTGCTGATATCGGTGGTGAAGCCGGCGATCGAGTCGTCCAGCCCCTCCACCATCCAGTTCTGGGTACCGGGTTTGGTGTTCTCGCAGGCGACGGGATTCTCCACCGGCGCCGCACAGGGGTCCTCGGCCTCCGCGGCGGGCGAGAAGACGAGAAGCGAGGTGAAGACCATCAGCGCCACCAGTTTGAGGTGGAAACTCCGCCCGCCTCGAACCCGGAAAGTCTTTTTCCCATTGTTCCGCGCTGACATTATCGCCTCTCGTTCCTGCCGCACCCGTCCCGATACTGGTGGCCTAGTCGAGAGGAAGGACCATCCCGTTACGGCATTCGGCCGCTTGCCCTGTCCCGATTCGATAACGCCGCCTCGCGCTACCCGCGATTCACCCTGCGTTAGATTGTCCGGTGTTTTTCAGTAAAGGAGCACCAAAAAGGACAAAGGGGTGGTTATTCCGCACCGGCACCGGTGTTGGCGCGCCACCAGGAGACGAGGTCGCGCAATCCCTGGCGCAGCTCGATCTGCGGGCGCCAGCCCAGGTCCCGTTCGGCCGCGGAGATATCGGCCAGCCGCCTGGTCACCCCGTTGACCGCGCGCTCGGGACCGTGCTCCGGCTCCAGGCCGGAGCCCATGGCGGCGAGCAGGTCGAGGGCGAGCTGGCGCAGGCTGGTCTCGGTGGCGCTGGCGATGTTGTACACCGCGTCGGTCACCGGTGCGGTGGCGGCCAGCAGGTTCGCCCGCGCGATGTCGTGGACGTGCACGAAGTCCATCGTCTGCGCGCCGTCCCCGAAGATCAGCGGCGGCTCACCGCGGTTGATCCGTTCCATCCAGCGGATCAACACCTCGGTGTAGAGGCCGTGCACGTCCATCCGCGGCCCGTACACGTTGAAGTACCGCAACGCCACGTAGTCGAGTCCGTACATCGCCTTGAAGCTGCGCAGCATGCCCTCGTTGAAGGCCTTCGCCGCGCCGTAGAAGGTGTCGTTGTTGTACGGGTGATGCCGCTCGTCGGTGGGGAAGTGCTCGGCGAGGCCGTAGACCGAGGCGGATGAGGACGCGATGACCTTGCGCACCCCCGCCTCCGCGGCGGCTTCCAGCACGGTGAAGGTGCCGTCGACCAGTGACTCCAGTGCCAGCCGTGGCTGCTCGGCGCATTGCGTGATCCGCAGCGCGGCGAGGTGGAAAACCACGTCCGTCCCCGCGGTCAGCTCGTGCACCAGCGTGGCGTCGTTGATGTCGCCTTCGACGAGTTCCAGCCGGTCTCCCGCGGTGGCGCTCGCGGCCGCCAGGTTCTCCTTACGCCCGCGGACCAGGTTGTCCAGCACCACGATGCGGGCCGCGCCCGCCTCCGCGAGCCGGTCCACCAGGGCGGAGCCGATGGTGCCCGCTCCTCCGGTGACCAGAATCCGTTGTCCCTCGATCGGCTGTGCCGCGTTCACACCGTCTCCTCGGCTAACTCCACGAATGCCCCATCGCTGCGCAAACTCTCGGTGGCTGCCTCCAGCAGCGCCAGCACGCGCAGGCCGGACCGGCCGTCGGTGAGCGGCGCGCGCCGCTCCTGGATCGCACCGGCGAACTCGGCCATCACCGCGCGCAGGGCCTCCTGCTCGGTGAGTGCCGGAGCCACCATCTCGCCGACCCGGTAGGAGACTATCGTCTGTTCCCGCTTTTCCGGGGGCAGCTCGGCGGGATCACAGGTGTCCACGCCCCGGTCGTAAATGGACAGTCGCTGGCTCGGGTTCAGGTCGTCCCAGACCACGGTCCGGCGGGAGCCGCCGATCACCATGGTGCGGATCTTGGTGGGGGAGAGCCAGTTCACGTGCACATGCGCCATCACGCCACCGGAGAGGCGGATCGTGAGATGCGCCACGCAGGCGCGCCCAGCCCCGATCGGATCGGACCCGTGTGCCGCCACCGCGATCGGCCGGACCCCGTCCGGCAGGATCGCGTCGAAGACGGAGAGGTCGTGCGGCGCGAGGTCCCACAACACGTCCACATCGGGCTGCACCAGGCCGAGGTTGATCCGTACCGAGTCCAGGTACTGGATGGCGCCGATGTCCCCGCCGCGGACCAGTTCGCGCAGATGCCGCACCGCCGGGGTATAGCAGTAGGTGTGATCGAGCATCAGTACCAGCCCGCGGCGCTGTGCCGCGGCGGTGAGCTGGCGCCCCTCGGCGAGGGTGGTGGCCAGCGGTTTCTCCACCAGCACGTGCTTTCCGGCTTCCAGCGCGGCCATCGCCACCTTGAGGTGGGTCGCGGCCGGGGTCGCGATGGCCACCGCGGACACGGCCGGATCGCCGAGCACCTCCTCGACGGAGTCGCTGATCCGTACCGTCGAGTACTCGCCGAGTACCCTGCCCGCTCGTTCCCGGTCGAGATCGCACAGGTACTCCAGGCGTAACCCGGGAGTCGCTTGCGCGTTACGGACCAGGTTCGGTCCCCAGTAACCAGCACCGATGACCGCAAGGCCAACGCGTTCCACCGTGTCTCCTCCCTCGCCGGAGCGGGCCGGCTGCGGCTGCCTTCTGATTCGCTGCCGACGGGCTCACCGTTACAGGCCGGCGAGGGATGCGACCTGTGGTCAGCGCAGGCCGAGCGCGACCACCTGGGTGACCTCCTCCGGGCTGAAGTTGTCATCGCTGATGAGCAGCAGGGTGCGCTCGCCACCGGGCAGTTCCGGTCCCCAGGTCATCCCCTCGATATTGTCCACAGTGGATAGATCGAGATCGTGCAGGTCGGCGAGCAACCGCTTGCGCATCGGCCGGACCGGCTCGGTGCTGAGCGAGTGCCGGTCCTGGACCTCGGTTGCGCCCCGGATGTCCGCCTCGAACAGCCGTACCTTGAACCCGGCGCCCGGCACGTAGCTGCGTTCCAGCACCAGATAGCGCAACGGGTGGTCCGGGTGGGCGAGGATCGCGGGCACCCCGGTGTCCGGGTTCCAGGGGCTGGTGGGATCCGGCTCGGCGAACAGCGGTTCCAGTGGGTAGGCGAACTGGTCCAGCACCTCGCCGGTCCGCTCCTGCCTGGTCACCCTGGCCAGCGCGCCGCGCTCGGTGGTCGGTTCCGGTCCGTCCTGCAGCAACGGACCCTCCAGTGCGGTGGTCAATACCGAACCGCCTTGACTGAAAGTGATCGCCTCCAGCGCGAGGTTGCGGCGCGGACCGTGCTCGTGCCGGGAGATCCGGTAGTGCCGCGGCAGCGGGAGGCTGCCGACGTGCCTGCCGTAACGTGCGCTGAACTCGATGGACGGCTGGATCAGCGGCTCCGCCGGGTCCTGCCCCTTCGGCCGGTTGCCTTCCTGGCTCCACCAGTAGTGCCCGGTCCACGGATCGACCCTGATCTCCTCCGGGTCGATGGCGTTGCCGTCCTTGGCGGTGGGCGGTGGGTAGGTACCGCCGTCCGGCCGACGTAGCGGGTGGGTTCCGGTGAAGGTGACACCGTGTACCCCGCCCGCGTCCACGTCGATCCGCGCGGTGTAGAACCGGGCAGGTTGCTGGTAGGAGCGGTCGTCGCTGATCAGCACGTACTCCCCGGTGTAGGGGTCGCGGTCGATGCCGGAGAGCCCGCCGACGGTGGTGCCGAGGAACCGCAACTGGTGCGGGACGATCGACTCGCCCACCAGGCGCACCGCCGGCTGCGGCCGCGCCCCGGCCTGCGCGGGCGGCGTGGTGCAGACGGCGGCCAGTACCGCGCAGCAGAGGGCGATCATCGCGACCGGGCGTACTGAGCGTGGAGTTCCCATGCGGAAGACCTTTCCGAACCAGCCGGGCACGCGCAGTCACCCAACAGCGTTTTTCTGTGACCAAACGGAGTCCGGTCAGTCCGCGGTCCGCCAGTGCCAGTTCAGCTCGCCGGGGTGCGGCGCCGGCCCCGGCCGCTCCGGGCGTTCTTCGGGGCACTGGCCTAGGCGCGGTTGAAGACGGTGGTTGCCTGAGGTGATACGTGTGCGTCTTCCTCGAACACAGCCTGATGCCTCACCAGGTCGGGTGGGCGCCGACGCCGCCGTCCACCACCAGGTTGTGCCCACTGATCCACTCCGCCATCGGGGAGGCGAGGAAAACGCAGGCGTTGCCGATGTCCTCGGCTCGCCCGAGCCGGGTCAACGGCGCCGCCTGTTCCCAGCGCCGCACCCCCTCGGGCCAGGCCTGCTCGAGGCCGGGGCGGTGGATCAGCCCGGGCGAGACAGCGTTCACCCGGATGCCGTGCGGCCCGTACTCCAGCGCGGCGTTGCGCGCGTGCATCACCAGCGCCGCCTTGGAGGCGGTGTAGTGCGCATGGCCGGTGGCGGGCTGGGTGGCCTCGATGGACGCGATGTGGGTGACCGTTCCGCCGCTCGCCCGCATCGCGTCGGCCGCCGCCTGTGTGCAGCAGAAGGCGCTGGTCAGATTGGTGTCCACCACCGCTCGCCAGTCCGCTACGGACATCCCAGCCAGCTCCTGCACCGGCTGCACCCCGGCGTTGTTGACCAGCGCGTCCAGCTTCCCGCCCCAGTCCACCGCGGCCGCGACGAGCCGATGGCACTCCCGTTCCTCGCTCAGGTCCGCGGACACGGCCAACGCCGCGGCTCCGGTCTCCCGCAGCCGGTGCACCAGGTTCTCGGCGCTCGCCTGGTCGCGGTGGTAGTGCGCCACCACGGCGGCACCGGCCTGCGCGAACCGCAGCGCGATACCGTGCCCGACCTGCCCGCTGGCGCCGGTGACCACGGCGACGATGCCGCTGAGGTCGGGCAGCGAGACATCCGGCATACAGAACTCCTCTCGGTCGGTCTCACTCCCTCGGCATCCGCAGCGGCGCCTCGCTGCGGCACAGCGCGCGGATTCGTTCGGCGGCGTCCGGGTACGCGGCGAGCAGGGTGTCCAGGTCGCCGCCCTCGTAGTCCTCGGGGACGAACCCCGGCGCCATGGTGGTCCCGCAGAGCGACCAGCGCCCACCCGGTGCCACCTGCGCGCCCATCCAGGTGCCCGCGGGAACCGTCAGCTGGACCCGCTGGCCGGCCAGGACGTCCTGGCCGAGCAGCTCGATCCTGGCCGCACCGCTCGGTTCGAGCAGCAGCAGTTCGAGTGGGTCGCCGAGGTAGAAGTGCCAGACCTCGTCCAGCGGCAGCCGGTGCAGTGCGGAGAACAACTCGTCCTCCGCGGCGAACAGGGCCAGGATCGCCGACCCCGCGGGCCGGCCGTCGGCATCCATCGGACCCGCCCAGGTCCGCCGGAACAGCCCGCCCTCGACCGGCAGCGGCTCCAGCCCGTACAACTCAGCCACCGCGGCCACCGAGAGCTCACTGGTTTCCATACGGCTCAGTGTCTGTTTCCAACTCGCGGCACGGTCGGCTCGGACGGGCTTGGAGTTGGTCGTGGTGGTCGCCTTGGTGGGGTGTGCGCCCGGCCTCGCCGTCCGTGGGCTTCGCCGCGCGAGTGTCTGTTTCCGACTCGCGGCACGGTCGGCTCGGACGGGCTTGGAGTTGGTCGTGGTGGTCGCCTTCGTGGGGGAGGTCGCCGGCCCGCGCCGGGACGTGTCGGAGGAATACCTGATCGGGCACGATATCGATCGTAACGACGAGCCGTCACGGATCGGGGAGGACCAGTGCAGCCATCCAGCACCGAGAACACGGGGAACATCGGGAACACCGAGAACACGGACGATCCGAAGGCCACAGCCCCTGCCGAGCGGCCCCGCCGGGGGCTGGCCATCGCCTCCCTGTCGATCGGTGCCGTTGGCCTGGTGCTGGCTTTGTCGACGTGGGGCGCCTGGCTGTTCGTGCTGCCCTGGATGCCAGGGACGATGCCGCATTCCCTGGTCACCATTGTCTTCGCGTTGGTGCTCGGCGCGCTGTGGTTCGCCGTGCTGCCCGCGGGCACACTCGCGGTCATTTTCGGAATGGTCGCCGGAGCGCGTCCGGGGGGTGGCGAAAGCCTGGCCCGTGGCGGTACATATCTGGGGCTGCTGGCGGTCGCGGTCGCGTTGGCCGGTGCGGTTGTGTTCATGATGAACGCCTCCGGTTGGGGGTGGCCCGGGTCCGGCGTAAACGACGACCTTCTTCGCTGACCGTGCCGGGGCGTATACCCCTCGGTCAATCTATTTCGGAGAGAAGAATGCCGGAACGCGGGCCCGAGGATGTCGGGAACATGACCTCAGTGTACTCGAACACATATTCGATTTGAACTGATGGCGCGGAAAGGCCGGAAGCTTCACTCGAACGAGTGGCCCGGTGTGGTGGTCCGCCGCGGGCCGGGCACCGTCCATCCCGGAGTGCGGCCGCGGTCCGCCTGGTGAACCGCACGTTGACCGCGTGGTCCGATATTCTTACTGTCGAAACCGATTCACCACACTGGTCCGTCGCCGCGGTCCGCGGTGGCGGCAACCACCCGGTCGTGCGACGGTGGCCACCGAAGCGTCCAGCGGCGAGTCGTGCGAGGATCGGACTTGCCGCTGCTCAGCCAGCCGGGCCGTTGGTTTGCGCCCGGCAACTGAAGGAGTCCTGGTGTGGCGCAGCAGGGGCGCCGCACCAGGACTCCGATTCCGAGTCCATCCCGGCTCCCGTTTCCGCCGTCCGGACCTTGTCGCCGGGGGCCGGCCGCGGTCAAAATGTGAAGGATGTTCATAACGTTGCTGGCGGTCCTGACCGCCGCCACGTCACTGGCCGTGCCCGCGCGGCAACCTGACGTCGGCTGGACCGGGCCGCTCAGCACCCAGGGCCGGTATATCGTCGATGCCGACGGTGACCGCTTCACACTCAAGTCCGGCAACTGGCACGGGGCCAGCGGCACCTGGACCGGCAGTGGTGATCGCGCCGACCCGGCCAACCACCATGCGGGCGAGATGAGCAACGGCATCCCGCTCGGTCTCGACCGGGCACCGATGCGCGAGATCATGGACAGTTTTCACGAGCTGGGCATCAACAGCGTCCGGCTGCCGTTCTCCAACGAGATGATCCGGGACGGCTCGCTGGTCCCGGACGCCGCGGTGGCGGCAAACCCGCAGCTGCGCGGTCGCACCCGGCTGCAGGTGTACGACGCCGTGGTCGAGGCGCTGACCGCGGAGGGCTTCGCGGTCATCCTGAACAACCACACCAACACCTCCAGGTGGTGCTGCGGGGTGGACGGGAACGAGCGCTGGAACAGCAGCCAGACCACCGAGCGCTGGGTGAACGACTGGCTACGGATGGCGCGCCGGTACGTGGACAACCCGCGGGTGGTCGGCGCGGACCTCTACAACGAGGTGCGCCGGGACGTGCTGGACGATCCCAACTGGGGCGGCGGGGACGAGCACGACTGGCACGCCGCGGCGCAGCTGGCCGCGGATCGCATCCTCACCGAGGCCAACCCGAACCTGTTGATCATCATCGAGGGGATCAACTGGTTCGGTCTCCCGGTGGACGGCTTCCCGCACGGTCGGCCGACCCTGGAACCAGCCCGAACCCTCTCGCACACGCTGGTGCGCTCGGACAAGCTGGTGTACTCGGCGCATTTCTACGGCTACACCGGCCCACGGCACAGCGGCGCCACCGGCATCGGCGAGACCAGTGACCCGCGTTACCAGGACCTGTCCCGCGCCGAGTTGTTCGAGGTGCTGCAGCGGCAGGCGTTCTTCGTCACCGAGCAGGGGCGACACTTCACCGCGCCGCTGTGGATCAGCGAGTTCGGCGTCGGCGGCAGGGAGGAGACCGATCCCAAGGCGCGCGCGTGGTTCGCGAACATGGTCGACTTTCTCATTGCCCGCGATACGAGCTTCGCCTACTGGCCGCTGGTCGGCTGGCACGAGGACCGGCGAGGCAACGGCTGGGCACTGGTGCACTGGGATGCCGAGGGCAACCGGATGAGCATCGACGATGGGGACGACTGGCGGGCCGCCGCGTGGCGCAGGCTGGTCACCGCGCCTCGTGGGCCTGCCCGGCCTGCCGACCGCTGGCGGCAGCTCGCTCCGGACCACGCGGACGCCGTGCGTTCCGCGCGGATGCGTGCCGAACCGGACTGGGATCGCGGGGCCCGCAAGGCGGCCTGCCCGGACGGGCTCCGGCTGGTCGGGCTCGGCCACACCGGTGGGCGCGGGCTGTGTTCCGACGCCGGGGGCGGTGCGCCGTGGCGCGGCGGGTACCAGGTGGTGGCCGATGAGCGCCATGTCGACACCGACTGGGCGCCGGGTTACACCAAGTTCCAGTGCCCGGAGGGGCATTTCGCCACCGGCTACGCCTTCCGCGGGGCGGACTTGTCCTCGCTGTTGTGCGTGCGCTCCGGCGGGGTGCTCGGGCAGCGGTCGGAGGTCGTGTGGTTCGACCGGGGCGATTCGCGCCCACCGGCGGCCGCGGGTGGTGATTTCGCGCACGGTCATTACAAGGGCCAGTGTGCCCGCGACGCCTATGTGGCCGGAGTCGCCTGGACCCGGCGCCTCGGCTCGCCCGCAGGGAACCCGGACGCACTGTTGTGCCGGAGCACGAGCTGAGGCCGTTGCCCGTGCGGCGGAAGCCGGGCGGGCAACGGCCTGGTCATTCATTCCTGGTGCGGGGCCCGGTACTCCTTGGCCTCCGTGGCCTCGAACAGCGGCTTGACGTACCGCATCCCGCCTTCCGCGGCCGCGTCCGGCTGGGCGACGTACACCTGCCGGGTGGCCGGGGCACCGGGGACGGAGAAGTCCAGCGGGGCCACCAGGTCACCGGTCTCGGCCGAGGTGGTCTGCTTGAGCGCGGCCTGCACGCCCTCGCGGGTCAGGTCCTTGTTCGCACAGGCCCGCTCCAGCACCGTGCCCCACACCTCGGCGACCGCGTAACCGTAGGGGACTCCCGCGTTCGGCGGCTCGCTGTAGGCGGCCTTGTACTTCTCGGCGACCTCCTGCGCCTTCGGGATGTCCGCCGAGAACGGCACGCTGCTGGCCACCACGTACAGCTTGTCCAGCGCGCCTGCGGCCGGGCTGGAGTGCAGCACCGGGTCGAACACCGGGTTGTTGCCCAGCACCGGGACGTTCAGCCCGAGCGCCTTGTTCGCGGCGAGCACCGATCCGGTCTGGGTCGGCGAGGTGGTCAGCAGGATCGCCTTCACCCCCTCGCCCTTGAACCCGGTGACCACATTGGTCAGATCGTTGTCCGTCGAGGTGATCTTCACCTCGCGCAGGTCCAGGTCGTGCTGCTCGGCGTAGTACCGGGCCCCGCGCAGCCCGTTCGCGCCGTACTCACCGTCGATATAGATATGCCCCACGGTGTCCCCGTCCGCGATCATGCCCTCCTCCCGCAGGTAGGAAAGTCCGTCGATCATCTCCACGTCGTAAGTGGTTCCGACGATCATCAGGTACGGGTTGTCCAACAGCTCCGAGGACCAGGACGCGGGTGCGGCCACCACCTTGTCGGTGGCGAGATTCTGCTTGAGCGCGGCGGTGATCGGGGATCCGAGCAGCTGCACGAATCCGAGCACCTTCGGCTCGATCTGCGGGTACAGGGTCTTCGCCGTATCGGCCTTGTAACCGTGATCCACCTGTTCCAGCCGGACCTGCCTGCCGCAGACCCCACCTTCGGCGTTGACGTCCTCGACCCACAGTTCGTTGCCTTGGGTGATGCCGAGGCCGAGGTTCTTGAACACGCCGGTCTTGTCGGTCATCACGCCGAGGGTGATCTCCGAGTCGGTGACGCCGAGGCCGGTCCGCACCCCAGCGTCGTCGGTGCCCCCGCCCCCGGAGTCCCCGCCCTTGGTGCTGCACGCCGCCAGCAGCGTGGCGGCGCAGGTGAGTGCGAGTAGGCGCTTCATACGGTTCACCGGTCCTTTCCAGAGTGTGTGGTGCGCAGCAGGTCCGTCATCCGGCGGCCGATCGCCGCGAGTCCGCCGGGTTCGAAGAGCACGACGAGCACAATCGCGGCGCCGTAGACGAAGGAGCTGATCAGGGCCGGGGTGAACGCGCCGTCCCCGGTCCCGGTGAACCAGCCCAGATCGGCCGCGTACAGGGAGAGCACCTGGGGCAGGCCGTTCACCAGCAGCGCCCCGACCAGCGCCCCGGAGATCGAGCCGAGCCCTCCGATGATCACCATGGCCAGGAAGGCAATGGAGGTGTTGATGCCGTAGGTGCCGAACTCGCTCTCGTCGGGCTTGAGAATGTCGAACCACAGCACCGTCATCACCCCGGCCAGGCCGGCGTAGGCCGAGGACACGGCGAAGGCTCCGGCCTTGGCGCGGGCGACACCCACGCCCATCACGGAGGCGGCGGCCTCGTTGTCCCGCACCGCCCGCCAGGCCCGGCCGGTGCGGCCCCGGATCGCGCCGCGGGCCAGTACGAACGCGATCACGGTCAGCGCCAGGAACAGGTACCAGACCCGCTCGGCCTGGCGCAGCGGGACGCCGAGCAGTTCGATCTCCGGGCCCGCGTTGGAGAACGGGAACCCGAACAGCTCGAACTTCGCCGGTGGCCGCCCGGTCGAGGTGCCGCCGGTGAGCGACTCCGCGGCCTGCCCGAGGTACAGCCCGAGGAAGACCAGGGACAGCGAGGCCACGCCGAGGTAGATCCCGCGCAGCCGCCCGGCGACCGGGGCGAAGGCGAGCCCGAGCAGGGTGCTGATCGCTACCGCGCCCAGCAGCGCCAGGCCGGGGTCAAGGCCGAGGCCGAGCACCCGCTCGTCCCCGGTGGGGCCGGACAGCACGGTGTAGGAGGTGCCGCCGGCGAGCAGGAAGAACGCGTGCGCGAGGGACAGCTGGCCCGCCTGGCCGATCAGCATGGTCAGTCCGATGGCCCCGACCGCGCCGAGCATCATGTACTGGCCCGCTTTGAGCCAGGCGGCTTCCAGGTACAGCGGCAGCGCGAGCAGTACCACCAGCAGGGCCAGCCACAGTACCGGCCGAACCAGGCGCAGCGCGGACCGCGGCCGGCGGGCCGACGCCGGTGCGGACCTGGTTGGTGCCTCCATCAGCTCAGACACGGGTACTCTCCCTCGTTCCGAACAACCCGGACGGTCGCAGCACCAGCACCACGAGCATCACCAGGAACACCGCGCTCTTGGCGAAGTCGAAGGACACGTACTGCGCGGAGAGGGCTTCCACCAGGCCGACCACCAGCCCGCCCACGACCGCCCCCGCGGTGGAGTCCAGCCCGCCGAGAATTGCCGCGGGGAACGCGGCCAGCGCGATCGAGTGGGTGCCCCTGGACAGCCCGGCGCCGGAGAAGTCCTGGGTGGCGATGAACAGCACCGCGACCCCGGCGAGCATGCCGGCCACCAGCCAGGCGGTCGCGGTCACCCGGGAGCTGCGGATGCCCATCAGTGCGGCGGCCTCCTTGTTCTCCGCCTGCGCCCGCATCGCGATGCCCCAGTTGGAGAACCGGAAGGCCAGGTAGAAACCGGTGATCAGGATCGTGGCGACCACCAGCGCGACCAGGTGGGTGCGAAACAGCGTGATCCCGCCCAGCTGCAGCGGTTGCGCGTCCCATGCCTCGCCGATGAACGGCAGGCTCACGCCAAGCCTGCGCACGATCTCCTCGGTGATGATCACGTCGATCCCGATGGTGAGCAGGGCGAGGCTGTTGGCGTCGGCGAGCCGGGCCCTCGACAGCAGCAGCCGTTCCACCGCGAGCCCGAGCAGCCCGGCGGCGAGGACCCCGCACAGCGCCGCGCCCGCCCAGCCGAGCGCGTCCTTGGTGACCACCACCAGGTAGCCACCGAACAGCACCAGCGAACCGTGCGCGAAGTTGATCACTTCGGTGGCCTTGAAGATGATCACGAAACCCAGCGCGAGCAGTGCGAAGACCGCACCCTTGCCGAGCCCGTTCACCACCAGCTGCAGGAAGGTGTTCACTCGCTCTCCTCGGCCGAGGTTCCCAGGTATGCCTGGATGACTTCCGGATCCGCCTGTACTTGTTCGGGGGCGCCGTCGGCGATCAGCCTGCCGAAGTCCAGCACCGTGATCCGGTCCGCGATGCCCATCACCAGGCCCATGTCGTGTTCCACCAGCAGGATCGAGATCCCGAGCTCCGCCCGGATCTCCTGGATGGTGTGCGCCAGTTCCGCTGTCTCCAGCGCGTTCATTCCGGCGGCGGGCTCGTCCAGCAGCAGCAGGCTCGGCTCCACCGCGAGGGCGCGGGCGAGGTCCACTCGCTTGGCCGCGCCGTAGGGCAGTGCGGCGACCGGAAGATGGAGCCGGTCGGCGAGGCCGAGGAAGTCGCAGATCTCCTCGGCCCGCGCGGTGTGCCTGCGTTCCTGCCGGGTGGTCCACGGCAGCCGCAGCCCGCAGGAGAGGAATCCGCCCCTGGTGAGGGTGTGCCTGCCGAGCAGCACGTTGTCCAGCACGGTGGAGTGCGCCGAGAGGGCGGTGTTCTGGAAAGACCGGCCGATCCCGGCGCCGGCGAGGGTGTGCGGCCTGCGCCGGGTGATGTCCTGCTCGCCAAGTTCCACCCGGCCCGTGCTGGCCCGGTAGACCCCGCTGATCACGTTGAAGCAACTGGACTTCCCCGCGCCGTTCGGGCCGATCAGCGCGTGCAGAGAGCCGGGCCGCACGGTGAAGGACACCTCGGCCAGCGCGGTCAGCCCGCCGAAGCGCAGCGTCACCTCGCGCACCCGCAGTTCGGGGATCGTGTTCATCCGGCCCACCTCGAAAGGCGCCGGGAGCCGGAACGCGCGCGGGCGGCCAGCGCGGCGTCCTGCTGCGCCGCGGCCTGTGACTCGGCGTGCCCGCCGAGGTAGAGGCGCTGCACGTCCTCGCTCCGGGACAGCTCCGCCGCGGGCCCGCTGAGCGCGACCCTGCCGACCTCGAGCACCGCCGCGTGCTCGGCCACCCGCAGCGCCATCACGGCGTTCTGCTCCACCAGCACCACGGCGGTGCCCTGCTGGTGGATCTCCCGGATGATCGCGCCGATCCGGTCGACCATCTTCGGCGCCAACCCGAGCGAGGGCTCGTCCAGCAGCAGCAGTTCCGGGCCGGACATGAGGGCCCTGCCGATGGCGAGCATCTGCTGCTCGCCGCCGGACAGCAGGCCCGCACGCTGCCGGGCCCGGTCGGCGAGCACCGGGAACAGCTCGTGCACCCGCTCGCGGGCCGCGGCCCTGCGCTGCACGGAGGCGGCGCCGATGCCGCCCGCCCGCAGGTTCTCCGCCACGGTCATCCTGGCGAAGACCTGCCTGCCCTCCGGCACGCCGACCACGCCGAGATGCACGATCGCGGCCGGGTCCAGCCGGTCGATGCGGTTGTCCCGGTACCGGATCTCGCCACCGACCACCGCCCCGCGGTGCATCCGCAGGGTTCCGGACACCGCGCGCAGCAGGGTGGACTTGCCTGCCCCGTTGCTGCCCAGCACGGCGAGCACACCGTTTGGCGGGACATCCAGGTCCACGCCGTGCAGGGCCGTTACCGACCGGCCGTACCGGACATGGAGGTCACGCACGCTCAGCACGGGGATTCCCCTCTCGCACGCCGTTTCCCACCCGACCTCCTCGCGCTTGTGATCCGGGTCACTGGCAGTGGCGGACATCTTTGTTCGGGCGAGCGGAGATCGGGCACCCCCACGTGGAGAGGTAGCGGGCATTCCGTTGCGAGCCTGTGATCAGGCGGTTCGGGTGGTGGAGCCAGCACGGAGGGTGTTCCGGCGCGCAATTATATGCGAATTGTTTCCTGGTGGAATAGTATTTTCTCGTTCTGTTTTCTTGCGGGAAAGGTAATTGTTGTGCGGAGACGAAGAGCGCTGACGGTGCTGGCGGTGGCGCTGGCCGTGGGCGTCGGCGGCGGCGGAGCCGTCGCCGACGTGTCTACAGTGGATACTCAGGAGGCGGTGGCCGATCTCGACGGCAGGGCCATCCTGAAACCCGGCACCCACGGCTATCACTGCTACCGCATCCCGGCACTGGTCACCGCGAACGACGGCACCCTGCTGATGTTCGCCGAAGGCCGCAAGCCGGACTGCTCGGACACCGGGAAGCACGATGTGATCGTGGTGCGCTCCTCCGACGGCGGGCGCAACTGGAGCGATCCGCAGGTGGTGCACGCGGGCGTGGACGCAACGGCGCACAATCCCGCCCCCGTGGTGGACCGGGAAACCGGCCGGATCTCGCTGCTCACCACGCGCCGGTACCGGACGGCCTGGGCGCAGTACAGCGAGGACAACGGCCGCACTTGGACCGAGCCTCGGGAGGTCACCGGCGATGTGAGCCTGGACGGCTGGACCCAGTACGCCACCGGTCCCTCGCACGGCATCCAGCTCACCCGGGGAGAGCACGCAGGCAGGCTCGTGGTGGGCACCACCCACCGCGCCGCGGACGGCAGCAAGGGCGGTTCACTGGTCTACAGCGACGACGGCGGGCTCAGCTGGCGACTGGGGGCCTACGATCATTCGGCCGCGCCGGGGCTACAGGTGCAGGAACTGTCGGTGTACGAGCGGCCGGACGCCTCCCTGGTCGCCTTCGCCAGGGACCAGAACCCGGACAACGACACCACGGTGGCCTCGGCCGTGTTCACCGACGGTGGCACGACGGTGGCCGAGCCGTTCCACGCCGGCCGGGCGGAGAAGTCGCTGACCGTGCCCACGGTGCAGGCCTCCACCCTGGAGCTGCGGGCGACGGACAAGGGGGACCGGTACAACCGGGTGCTGCTCGCCTCGGCGAGCAGGCAGGGCGACCGCACCAGGGAGCGGATGACGATCAGGTCCACCTTCAAGGGCGGGGACGAGTGGGTCTCGCCGAGCGGGGGCACCGTGATCTACCAGGGGATGTCGGCGTACACCGATATGACCCTCATCGGCCCCGGCACCGTGGGCCTCGCCTACGAGCGGGCGCAGCAGTGGTCGCACGGTTACCTGTGGTTCACCACCTTCACCGAGGCCGATCTGGGGCTGCCGGACGGGGACACCGCGGCCCTTCCGGTGACCCCGGACGACTCACCGCACGGGCTGGACGCCTGGCTGCACGGCGGCGCGGGCCTCGCTCCCGGCCGGTTCGGCCGGGCGGCGTCGCTGGACGGCTCGGACGACTATGTGCAGCTGCCCTTCGCGGAGAAGCTGGCCACCAGCGGCGGGGACTTCACCTGGACGGGGTGGTTCAACTATGGGGCCAGTACCGCGGAACAGGCCCTGCTGTGGGCGTACAACCTCGGCGCCGAGCGTTCCCAGCTGTGGTTGCGGGCCGAGCCGGGCAACGGCCGCATCCGTGCGTGGGCGGAGTACGGTCCGGCTGGGCCGGTGGCGCTGTCCACCCAGGGCGCCTACGCCGACCGTTCCTGGCACCATTTCGCGTTGCAGCGTGAGGGTGGGGTGTTGCGGCTCTACCTCGACGGCGAGCTGGCCGCCTCGGCCTCCGGCCTGAGCGGTTCGGTCAGCCCCAGACGGCCGTTCCAGATCCATCTCGGGCAGCGGCTGGACGGAGCGAACCGGCTCCGTGGTTCGCTGGACGAGGTCCGCCTCTACGGCAGGGCGTTGAGCGGGGCCGAGGTCGAACGACTCGCCACCTCGGCAGGGGGCCCTGCCGAGGGCCTGCGCCTGCACCTCCCCTTCGACCTGGCCTACTGATCCCGCATCCTCGACGGGGCAGTGGAGCAATGGGTGGTGAAGCGGTGGGCGTGGGCGGGGAGGTGCAGGTCGATGCGGGGCGGCACCGGGGGATCGGGCTCGGTCAGCACGCAGCGCAGGAGCACCGGCCCGTTTCCGGTGGCCAGTTCGGTGCGAAGCAGTTCGGCGAACTCGGCATCGCCCGCCGTATCGGCGGCCATCCGGTAGCCGGAAGCCAGGGCCAGGGCACACAGGTCGGCCCGCGCGGAGGGCACCTGCTGGCCACCGGTTGAGGCGTAGCTGCCATCGTCGAGCAGCACGTGCACCAGCGGCAGGGTGGCCAGCGCGCCCGCGGTGACCAGGCAGGCCGGGTTCATCAGCACGCTGCCATCCCCGTCCACGATCACCGTGGTGCGCGCGGTCTCCAGCGCGACGCCGGTGCCGATGGCGCAGGCCAGGCCCATCGAGCCGGTCATGTAGAAGTTCCCCTGCCGGTCGCCGAGGTGCCGCGCGATCCGGCAGGCGTACCCGGTGGTGAAGACGATCGGCTCGTCCGTGGTGGCCGCCAGCACGGCGCCGATCGCGGTGGTCTTGTTCATGCCCGCCACCCGAAGGCCGCCGGTGGCACGAGTAACGCCGCCGCGCGCCGGTCCCGCCGGGCCCGGTCCAGGAACCCTGGCACCTCCGGCGATCCCACGGTCTCCACCGGAATGTCCAATCCGGACAGCACGGGTACGGTGAGCCCGCCCATCGGCTGGTTCTCCGGCGTCGGATCCGGTCCGGTTCCGCGCAGGCTCACCACCAGCAGCAGCGGGATGCGGTAGGGCACGACCAGGGAGGCCAGCACGTTCACCGACTGTCCGAGACCCGAGTTCTGCATGAGCACCACCGGGAAACGTCCGGCCAGCGCGGTGCCCGCGGCGACGCCGACGGCATTGTCCTCCCTGGTGATGGTGCGCATCTCCGCTTGGCGTTCCAGCTGCCGGTACAGCGGGGCGAGGATGCCGCAGGGGGTGCCGAAGAACGGTGCGAAGCCGGCTTCGGCCAGCTGTGCGCACAGTTCCTCGGCGAGCTGCCCGGCCGGTGGGGAAACCGTCATCGTGCCGCCTTCGTCGTTCGTATCTCGATGGTGCCGTCCGGCCGCGAGCGCGCAGGCAGGCCGGTGCGCAGCAGCCGGGACCCCGGCCGCTGCGCGTACGGGTCGGGCAGGAACCGTTCCGCGCTCGGCCCCGGCCTGCCCAGGTAGCCGGCGGCCACCGTGGGACCGGTGAGGCACAGCTCGCCGAGGGCTCCCTCGGCGGCCGGTTCCGCGCGGGCGTCCAGCACGCAGGCGCCCACCAGCGGTCCCGGCGTGAGCACCGCCGGTTCCGTCCCGGTCAGCAGCGGCCCGGCACCGGCGCACTCGGCGAAGCCGAACCGGCGCACCAGCCGGACGTCGGGTGGGCACTCCGGTAGCGGTAGCTCAGGACCGCCGTCCACCAGCAGGGTCCGCTCCGGCCGGAGCCCACCCAGGAGGTCCACAGTGGACTCCGTGACGGCCAGCTGGTCTACCCGCGCGGAGTCGTCCGGGTCCAGCCGGTGCAGCGTGGCTCCGGCCAGCAGCCCGGCGAGCAGCATGGGGACCAACAGCGCATCGGGCTGCGCCGGTGCCAGCCCGATGCGTTCGCCCGGCTCCGGCCGCAGCAGGTCGCCCAGCGCCCGCACGCCTGCCGCCAGCCCGAGCCCGGTCAGCACGGCCTGCTTCGGCAGGCCGGTGCGGGCGGGCAGGCCGCACAGCCATGCCGCCGCCCCTGGCGGCCGCCGCACCGGTTCGCCGGTGGATGGCGGCGCGTGCTGGTCCGCCGCGAGCACCGGCACCTCGACCGGTGGCAGTGCCAGGCCCGCGGCGGCGACCAGGGTGCCGATCCCGGTGTTGCGCACCAGGAAGCCCAGCCGCGCCGCGGGCAGGTCCGCGGCGAGCAGCAGGAACGGCCTGCCCGCGTACAGCGCGGCGAGCACGCCGGTGGCCAGCGGCGCGGCCCCGGCGCCGGGCAACAGCGCCACCGGCGCGGTGCCGCCCGCGGCGAGCCGCTCGCCCAGCGCGGCGGCGGCGCCCGCGAGTTCCGCGTAGCTCAGCCCGGATCCGTGGCCGCCGGAAACGGCCGGTTCGGCGGCACGCTGCCGCGCCACGGCCGCGAACCGGGACCACACCGGCTGCTCAGGGACGGCACCCTCGGGGCGGGCGGCCGCGACCAGCCGCCGCTGCTGCGCCTCGCCAAGCATCGGCAGCCGGGACAGCGGGGTGTCCGGCCCGGCTACCCCGGCGGCCAGCACCCGGGTGTAATGCCCCGCGATCGCCCGAACGGAGGCGGCTTCGAACAGGTCGGTGGCGTACTCCAGCACGCCCACCAGCCCGCCGTCCTGCTCGAACAGGTCGAGGTGCAGGTCGAAGCGGGCGGTGGTGGCCGGGGTGTCCTCGTCGTCCATCCCCATCGAGGCCACCTCGTTTCCGCCCCCGGCGTAGCCGCGGTCGGGCAGGAAGTTGAACCCGAGCTGGAACAGTGGGTGGCGACCGGGATCGCGCCGCGGTGCCAGGGACTCCACCAGCAGATCGAACGGAGTCCGCTGGTGTTCCCATGCCGACAGCGCCGTCTCCCGCGCCCGCCGGACAATCTCCGCGAAGCTCGGGTCGCCGGAAAGATCCGTGCGCAGCACCAGCGTGTTCACGAACATGCCGATCAGCGGCCCGAGCTCGGGCAGGTCGCGCCCGGCGACCGGGGTGCCGACCACCGTGTCCGGTTCTCCGGACAGCCGGGCCAGCACGGCCTGGAACGCGGCGAGCAGCACCATGAACGGGCTTGCCCCGTGCTGGCCCCCGTAGGCTCGCACCGCGGCGGCGAGCTCGGCAGGGACGCTGAACCGGACCTGGGCGCCCCGGTGGGTGGCCCGTGGCGGGCGCGGGTGGTCGGTGGGCAGGGAGTGTGTCTCCGGCAGGCCTGCCAGCCGGGTACGCCAGAACCGCAGCTGCCCCTCCGCCGCCGGGCCGGTGACCTGATCCCGTTGCCAGGCACTGAAATCCGCGTACTGGATCGGCAGGTCCGGAAGGAGCGGCCGGGTTCCCTCCGCGGCCGCGCGGCACAGCTCGTGCAGCTCGCGGCGCAGGTTGAAGATCGAGGTCGCGTCCAGTACCGCGTGATGCGCGACGAAGATCAGGTGCCATTCGGTGGCGGCGCAGCGCACCAGCCGAGCCCGCCACAGCGGGGGCCGGTCCAGCTCCAGCGGGGTACCGGCCTCGGCCGCCAGCAGCCTGCGCACCTCCCGTGCGCGTTCCGGTGGCGGCAGCTCGGTGCGGTCCTCCACCGGCAGTTCCGGGGACGCGGGCGGGTACACCACCTGCACCAAGGTGCCTTCCCGCAGGCACAGCGCGGTACGCAGGGTCTCGTGCCTGCGCACGATCTCCGCGAGGGCCGCGGTGAGCTGCTCGGCGGTCACCCGGTAGGGCAGCCGGTAGTCCACGCCCAGCAGGTACAGCGGGGTGTCCGGGACGAGGCTGCTGGACAGCCACATCCCCTGCTGGGCGTAGGACGCGGGGAAGGCCTGCCCCTGCGCCGCGGTCACGGCGCGTCCCCCGCGGGTTTCCTGGCCACCGCGAGGTGGTCGGTGGGCAGCTTGCGCAGGGTGCTCCACTCCGGCTGCCGGAACCCGGCTCCGGTGAGCATGGCGTCGATGCCCGCGCGGTCGTGGATCCGGCCGCCCTGGGTGTGGAACAGGTTCAGGCTGAACGCCCGGATCATCGCCTCATCCGCGACCGCGTCGGGATCGGTGCTGGATCCGGCGTCGGTGAGCTGTTCCAGCACGGCGACCACCCCGCCGGGGCGCAGCGCCCGGTGGACCGCGGCCAGCAGCGCGGCGTTCTGCTCGGGCCGGTTGCCGTGCACGATGTTGAACAGCAGCGCGACATCGTAGCCGGAGCCGAGGTCATCGGCGAGGATGTCGTGTGCGTGCAGGCAGACTCGCTCGCCGAGCCCGGCCGCCTCGACCGCTTCCTTGCCTGCGGCCAGCGCGGCAGGCAGGTCGAGTACGCGCGCCCGCAGCCCCGGGTGCCGCTCGCAGAAGGCGATGCTGTACCTGGCGTGCCCACCACCGACGTCGAGCAGCCTGCCACCCCGCTCCGGAACAGGGACCAGCTCGGTCACTTCCCCGGACAGCCAGGAGGCCAGCGTGCCCAGCATCCGCTGGAACTGCGCCGCCGGGCCCGGGTGGTCCTCCAGCCAGCCGTAGAAGTCGGCGGCGGGACGTCCCGCGCGCACGGTGTCCTCCAGGTCGTCCCAGAGCTCGAACAGCAGGTGCTGCCACAGTGACACGGTGGGCAGGAAGCTGCCCGCGACCCCCTCGCGCAGCCATTTCCTGGTGCTGGGCGCGCAGGCGTACCGCCCGTCGGTGCGGGTAAGGTAGCCCGAGCTCACCAGGACCTCCAGCAGCAGCCGCAGGGCGTGCTCGTCCGCGCCGATCCCGGCGGCGAGTTCGCCCGCGGTACGCTCCCGTTCGCCGAGCTCGGTGAACACGCCCAGCCGGGCCGCCGCGCCCACCGCGCGGAAGGCCACCGCCGCCAGCAGGTCCAGCTGTGCCGCCGGGGCATCCAATGTAGACATGTAGGCCCTGGTTTCCTCGGGGCCGAGCGAGAACGGCATGGTGCTCCTAGCGTGCGGGTGCGGGTTCGGTCGGCTCGTCGTCGGTGACGGCGTCCGGCAGCTCGTCCTCCAGCAGGCGCAGCCGCCGCAGCCGGGAACCGGCGATGGCGAGCAGCACCAGCAGCAGCCCGATCACCGCGTACAGCAGCGCGATCCCGCGGCCGGGTCCGGTGCCGAGCAGTGAGCCGACGCTGCCTGCCAGTGTTCCGCCCGCCCGCATGGCGGGTTCGAACACCAGGTCGGCGAGCGGGCCCGCGATCAGCGCGCCCAGCGGGGTGGCCGCCTGCCACAGCACCCGCGCCAGCCCGGTGACCCTGCCGAGCGCGTCGGAGTCCACTTTGGTCTGGAAGACGGTCATCACGCAGCCGTTCACGATCGGCAGGGTGAACAGGAACACCGGCGCGACGATGGCGATCAGCAGGGCGGAGGGGGCCAGGCTGTGCAGGGCCAGCGCCAGCCCGCCGATCCCGGTGAACAGCAGGCTGCCGTGCACCTTGCGGCGCGGACCGCCCCATGCCGTCATCACCAGGGTGCCCGCGAACAACCCCGCGCCGCCGACGAACATCAGCAGCCCGAGGGTCGCGGGCGAGCCGAAGGCGAGGATCAGCGGGCGGATGAGCACCTCGGCGAAGGCGAACAGCAGGTCGAACAGGGCCGAGAAGCCGATCAGCCACAGCAGTCCTGGCCGCCCGGCCAGGTAGCGGAAGGCGTAGCCGAGATCGCCGAGCATCGACCGTGGCCCTGCCTTGCCCTCGGTGGCCTTCGTCGCGCCCTCGGGCAGGCGGGTCACCAGCAGCGCGGTGGCCGCGAGGACGAAGGTGCCGAGGTCGAGCAGCAGCACCCCGTCGACGTCCAGTGTGGACAGCAGGATGCCGCCGAGCACCGGTGCCGCGGCCGCCATCGCGAAGTTGACCTGGAACAGGCCGTTGATCCGGCCGAGATGCCGCTTGGGCACCAGCTTCGGCACCAGGGTGAAGTAGGCCGAGCTGTGGAAGACGCCCGCGGCCGCGGTGCACGACGTGGTCAGGTACAGCTGCCACACCTGCAACTGGTCCGCCCAGTACAGCACCGCGACCACCGCCGTGGGCACCGCGGCCGCGAAGTCGGCGATGATCATGATTTTCTTGCGGTCCCAGCGGTCGGCCACCACGCCTGCCACCGGGGCGAGCAGGATCCCCGGCACGGTGTTGGCGGCGGTGACCAGCGCCAGCTGGGTCACCGATCCGGTCACCTGGTAGACCCAGACGGCGAGCACGAAGCCGGTCAGCGCGGAACCCACCACCGAGACCAGCTGGCCGCCCCAGACGAGCGCGAACGGGCGCATCCGCCTCACCTCTCCGTCGGGCGGGGCAGCACCCCGCGGTCGATCAGATGCCGCAGGTAGGTGCGCAGCAGCGCGGCGTCCACGGCGGGGTAGGCGAGGCCGGCCGCGGCCAGCTCGGCTTCGGTCGCCGTGCAGTCGAAGACCGGCAGCCGCTCCGGCATGTCGTATCCGGTGAACACCCCGATCGGCAGCTCCTCGCCGGCATCCAGTGCCTCGCCGGTGCGGCGGTGCCATTCCTCGGGGTGTACCGGGGAAACCGGGAACCCGAGCTCGCGCAGGCTCGCGCCGAGCTGTTCCCCGGTGGTGGTGTGCGGGTTGTAGAAGTGGAACTCGCCACCGCGGCCGCGCGGGGCTCGGGAGAGCCGGGCGATCGCGGTGGCCAGGAAGTCGGCGGGCGCCATGTCGAACGGGGTGCCCGAGGTGGGGGCGCAGCCGAGCCGGACGAAGGTGGCGAGCATGCGGGCCAGCACGTCCCCGGGTTTGCTCTCCCCGGTGCGGCTGTCCCCGGTGACCCGTGCCGGCCGGTACACCGAGACCGGCAGCCCTCGCTCGCGGGCGGCGCGGGCCAGGGCGTCGGCGACCCATTTGCTCTGCGCGTAGGGGGAACCCATCCCCTCCGGGTGGGCAGGCTGGTCGGCTTCGGTGATCACCGCACCCGCGTAGGCCGAGCCGAAGAACACCCCGAGGGTGGAGATCACGTGGGTGATCTTCCGCCTGCGGCGCCCGGCGAGCCGGAGCACCTCGACCGTCCCGGTCACGTTGTCCGGCCGCAGCCGTTGGTAGGGCAGCACCACGTTGACCAGCGAGGCCGAGTGGTACACGGTGTCGAGCGCCGTGCACAGCCGGTCGTAGTCCGCCGCGGGCAGGCCGAGCCGTGGCCGGGACACGTCGCCTGGCAGGGCCACGATCCGGCCGGTGTAGCCGGGTTCCCAGCCGGGACAGCGGCCCAGCACCTCGTGCAGCCGGGCCGCGGCCGCATCCGCCGAGGGGGCGCGGACGAGGCAGTGGACCCTGGCGGTGGTGTCCCGCAGCAGCTGGAGCACCAGCCGCGCACCGATCAGGCCGGTCGCGCCGGTAACCAGGATTTCCTCCGGTGCGGTGGTTTCCGTGCCGGAATGGTCGGTTGTGGACAGATCGGCGCAGACGTCGTCTGGTAGCACGGTCTCGCCGTGCAGGTCGGTCCCCGGTTCCCGGCGCGCGGGTTGCGCCGTGCCGGGCCGGGCCCCGCGCACGGCGGCGGCGAAGGCGGCCAGGTCGGGCGCCTCGAACAGGGCACGCACCGGCAGCCGTACCCCCAGGTCCGACTGCACCTCGGCCAGCACCCCGGCGGCTTGCAGGGAATGGCCCCCGAGGTCGAAGAAGTTGTCCCCGGTGCCGATGTCGGGCACACCGAGGGTGCGGGCCCAGATGTCCGCCAGCGCCCGCTCGGTGCCGCCGTCCGGCGGCACGTACGCGGGCCGGGCCAGCGCCTCCTGGCCGGGCGCAGGCAGCGCGGCGTGGTCCACCTTGCCGTTCGGGGTCAGCGGCAGGGCGCCGACCGGGACGAACCCGCTGGGCACCAGGTGGTCCGGCAGGGTCGCGGTCAGGTCGGCGCGTAGCCGCGCGGGCTCCACCGCCCCGTCCGCGACCAGGTAGGCGACCAGTCGCGCCGGTTCCCCGTGCGCGACCACCGCGGCCTCCCGCACCTGGGGATGACGCTTGAGGGCGGCCTCCACCTCGCCGGGCTCGATCCGGTTGCCGCGGATCTTCACCTGGCGATCGGCGCGGCCGAGGAACTCCAGGTTGCCGTCGGCCCGCACCCTGGCCAGGTCGCCGGTGCGGTACATCCTGGCGCCTGCCACCGGCGAGAACGGATCGGCGGGGAACGCGGCCGCGGTACGGGCCGCATCGTGGAGATAACCCCTGGCCAGGCCGGATCCGCCGAGGTAGAGCTCGCCCGGCACACCGGTGGGCACCGGCCGCAGGGCGCGGTCGAGCACGTAGGCCCGTACCCCGGGCAGTGGCCGTCCACAGGGGACATTCGTTTCGCCGAGCTCCGCGCCGTCCACCGTCCGGTAGGTCAGCGCGCACACCGTGGCCTCGGTGGGGCCGTAGTGGTTGTACAGCGGCACGGCGCCACCGGTGAGCCCGGCCCAGGTCCGCAGCGTGTCCCTCGGCACCTGCTCACCGCCGACCATCAGCAGTTCCAGCGGCCCCTGGTCGATCCGCCCTTCCCCGGCGAGGTCGCTCACCCACTGCCGCCAGATCGCGGCGGCCGTGTCCACGGCGGTGATCCGGTGCCGGGCGCACAGCTCGCGCAGCACCCGCGCGCTCAGTGCGGAAGGCTCGGCGACCGGCATCAGGGCGGCGCCACTGATCAGCGCGGGGAAGATGTCGCCTGCCGAGGCATCGAAGCTCAGCGGCGGGACCATCAGCAGCCGGGTCCCCTCGCCGATCCCGTGCGCGTCCCGGAACGCCGTGGCCAGGTTCGCCAGTGCACCGTGCCGCACCATGACGCCCTTCGGCTCGCCGGTGGACCCGGAGGTGTGGATCACGTACGCGAGCTGCTCCGGCCGGATCGCGGGCAGCGGTGGCATCGGCCCGCCCTGCCCGGCCGCTTCGTCCGGTACGACGACGGTGCCGGGGAAGTCCGCGAACAACCCCCGGTGCGCGGAGGTCGTGACCACGGCCGGTGCGCCGGTGTCGGCGAGCAGGAAGGACAGCCGGGACACCGGGTGCCCTGGATCGAGCGGGACGTAGGCACTTCCGGACAGCAGGATGCCAAGCAGCCCGGCGATCGCGTCCACCCCGGCCGGGGCGCACAGGCCGATCGGGACGTCCGGCCCGGCGCCTGCGGCTGGCAGCCGCCTGGCCACCTCGCGCGCCCGGCGCAGCAGCTCGGCGTAGCTGATCTCCTCATCCGGTCCGATCACCGCGGTGGCCTCCGGCGACCGCGCGGCGCGGGCGGTGATCAGCTCGGTCACCGGCACCGGCGTCGGGGCAGGCGGGCCCGCGGCCACCCGTTCCAGCTCGGCCTGCCCGACCAGATCCACGGTGCGGGCGGGCCTGCCGGGCTCGTCCACCATGGCGCGCAGCACCCGCACCAGACCGGCAGCCATCCCGGACACGGTGGCCGGGTCGAACAGGTCCGCGTCGAAGTCCAGGTGCCCGCGCAGGCCCTCCGGCGCGTCGGTGACCACCAGGGTCAGGTCGAACCGCGCCGGGGTGGCGCCGAGCCCGGCAGGCCGCACCCGCAGCCCGCGTTCCTCCCGTCCGGGCGGGGCCGGGTTCACCACCAGCATCACCTGGAACAGCGGGTTGTAGCCGAGATCGCGGACCGGGTTGACCCGCTCGATCACCTCCTCCAGCGGTACGTCCGCGTGGCTGAGCCCGGACACCGCCACCTGCCGCGCCCGGTCCAGCACCTCCGCCAGGGTCGGCTCACCGGAAAGGTCCATCCGCAGCGCGAGCGTGTTGACGAACATGCCGACGATGTCGTTCAGCTCGGGCAGGCTGCGGTTGGCGACCGGGGATCCGACCACGACGTCGGTTCCGTCGCTGTAGCGGCCGAGCAGTACCGAGAACGCGGCCAGCAGCACCATGAACGGGGTGGCCTCGGTACGCCGGGCCAGCTCGTGCACGGCCGTGGACAGCTCGGCCGGGATGGGCACGGTGACGCTGTCCCCACGGAACCGGCGGACCTGCGGGCGTCCGCGCTCGGTAGGCAGCTCCAGCAGCAGCGGCGCCCCGGCCAGGTGCCGTGCCCAGTACTCCAGGTCGCCGCCCCCGCGCCGGTTCCGCCACACCAGGTAGTCGCCGAACCGAACCTCGGGTTCCGCCTCCTGCGCGTCCTGACCGTCCACAATGTTCTGATATGCGGTCAGCAGGTCGTGGGTGAGGATGCCGAGGGAGAGGTCATCGCACACGATGTGGTGCGCGCACAGCACCAGCACGTGCTCGGTTTCGCCGCGGCGGATCAGCGCTGCCCGCAGTAGCGGGGGCCGGTCCAGCCGCATCGGCCGCCCGGTCTCCTCAGCCGCCAGTTCCCGCGTCCGGTCTTCCGCGTCCTTGGTGGACAGTCCGGAGAGGTCGTACTGCGCCAGCCGCACCGGGGTGGCATCGGCCGGTTCGGTGATCACGTGTACCGGCCGGCCCGAGTCGTCGGCCCTGATCGCCGCCCGCAACGCCTCGTGCCTGCGCACCACGGCATCCAGCGCACCGGTCAGCGCGGCCACGTCCACCGGCCCGGTGAGCCGGTAGGCCGCTGGCATCAGGTACGCCGCCATATCGGTGCCGCCGCGCGCCAGCTCGTCCAGGAACCACAACCGGTGCTGGGCGGAGGACAGGGGTACCTCGGCTCCTGGCGCGCGGCGCGGCACCGTGCTCTGGCCGGAGAGCCGGAACCCGTCCCTGGCGAGCAAGCGGGCCAGCAATGCCTCCCGCGCGGCCGTGGATTCGGCTGTCATCGCGTTCCTCCTCCTGCCGCCTTCATCGGGACCGCTCCAGCAGGGCGGCGACCTCGTCGTCGGGCATCTCCTCGATCCGCTGGCGCAGCTCGGCGATCGCGGTTGCCTGCCCTGGCGCCGCCTCCAGCCGCACCAGCACCTCGGCAAGGCCCGCCACGGTCGGCGCCTCGAACAGGCTGCGCATCGGCACCTCGGTGTCGAAGTAACCGCGCACCCTGGCCAGCAGCTGCGCGCCGAGCAGGGAATGCCCGCCGAGGGCGAAGAAGTCGTCGTCCACCCCGATCTCGGTGCGGCCGAGTACCTCGCACCACAGCCCGGCCAGCGCCCGCTCCACCGGGTTGCCAGGGGGTCGCCGGGTGCCGCCAAGCTCGTCCCACTCCGGTTCCGGCAGCGCGGCCCGGTCCACCTTCCCGTTCGGGGTCAGTGGCAGTTCCGCCAGCCGCAGCACCGTGCTCGGGACCATGTACTCCGGCAGGGTGCGGCGCAGCCAGTCCCGCAGCTGTGGCCAGGTGACCTCGGCACCGGCCACGTAGCCGACCAGCCGGTGGTCACCCCCCGCGCTGCGCCAGCTGGTGACGGCGGCCGCGTGCACCCCCTCGTGCGCCAGCAGCGCGGCCTCGATCTCGCCGAGCTCGATCCGGAACCCACGCACCTTGACCTGGTGGTCGGCCCGGCCGAGGAACTCCAGCCCGCCACCGGGCCGGTAACGGGCGAGGTCGCCGGTGGCGTACAGGCTCGAGCCGGGGTGGAACGGATCGGGCACGAACCGCTCGGCGGTCAGCTCGGGCAGGTTCCGGTAGCCGCGGGCCAGCCCGAGCCCGCCGATGTGCACCTCGCCCACCACGCCGGTGGGAGCCGGCTCCCCGGCGGCGTCCAGCACGTGGATGCTGGTGTTGGCGATGGGTGGCCCGATCTCCACCGGCGCCGGGGCGGGAGCGATCGGGCCCGCCGCGGACCACACCGTGGTCTCGGTGGGCCCGTAGACGTTCCACACCGCGGCGCCGTCCCCGGCGAGCTGGTCGGCGAGGTCGCGGGGGACCGCCTCGCCGCCGCACAGCCGCCACCGGATCCCGGCAGGCACCCCACCGCCTGCCAGCAGCATCCGCCAGGTGGCCGGGGTGGCCTGCAGCACGGTGGCTCCGGACTCGATCGCCCGGTGCCGCAGCGCCGCCCCGTCACCGGTCTCCGCCTCGCTCGCCACGATCAGCCCGGCGCCGCTGGCGAGGGGGTGGAACAGCTCGAGCGCGGCGATGTCGAAGGACAGGGTGGTGACCGCGAGCCAGCGATCCGCCCTGGTGAGCGGGACGATCCGAGCGAAGGCAGTCAGCAGGTTGGCCACCGCGCGGTGCGGGATCTCCACGCCCTTCGGGGTTCCGGTCGAGCCGGAGGTGTAGATCAGGTAGGCGAGGTCGTCCGGGCCAGGCCCGCCGTCAGGGGGAGTGCCGGGCAGGGCGGCCAGCACGTCCGCGTCGGTGTCCAGGCAGACCTGGCCCGCCACCTGGTCGAGCAGTTCGCCCAGCCGCTCCTGGGTGGCCTGGTGGGTGATGACCACCTCGACCCCGGCGTCGGCGAGCATGTGCCGCAGTCGCTCGGGCGGGAACGCCGGATCCAGCGGCACATATGCCGCCCCGGCCAGCCACACCCCCAGCAGCGCCACGACCATCGCGGCCGAGCGGTCAAGGCACACTCCGACGGGTGTGTCCTGGCCTGCGCCCCAGTCCCGCAGCACATGCGCCAGCTGCGCGGCCCTGCGGTGCAGCTCCCGGTAGCTCAGCTCGCCGTCCGGCCCGCGCACCGCGCCGGCCTCCGGGTCCGCGGCCGCGCCGGCACCGAGCAGGGTCAGCGGGGTAGCCGGATCGGGCAGTTCGACGGCCGGTCCCTGCCGCCGCGCCAGCAGCTCGGCCCGCTGCCGCGGGGTGAGCAGCGGGATGCGCCCGACCGGGAGCGTGGGATCGCTGATCACCGCCGCGGCCACCAGCGTGAGGTGCTCGGCCAGCCTGCGCACGGTCGGGGCGTCGAAAAGGTCGGTGCTGTACCCGATGGCCAGGTCGAGGCCGCCGTCCTCGGCCGGGGCGCCGTGCAGGGTGAGATCCACCTCGGTGGCACCGAGTTCGAAGGGATACTCCCTTGCGGCCACCCCGGGGAGCTCCGGCAGTCGCGGCGGGGTGTCCCGCACCGCGAAGCTCGCCTGGAACACCGGCGGGACACCGAGACTCCGCCGCACGTCCAGCGCGGCCACCACGTCCTCGAAGGCCGCCAGCCGGTGCCGCCGCGCCTGCTCGGCCTCGGCCGTGCACTGCCGTACCAGCTCGGCGAAACCCGGGTCCCCGGACAGGTCGGCGCGCAGCACCGCCACGGTGTCCAGCGGGCCGACCGCCACCCGCTCCGCCTCGGCGGGGACGCCGACCAGCAGGTCCCGTTGCCCGCTGTGTCTCGCCAGTACCACGTCGAAGGCCGCCAGCAGCGGGATCCGTGGTGAGCCGGTCTCCGGATGCAGGTCACGCAACCCGGCCACCACTGCGGCGGGGAGGTGGAACCGGTGGGTGGCGCCACGGTAGGTCTGCGCGGCCGGGCGGCGCCGGTCGGCCGGCAGGTCCAGGGTGGGCGCGCCGGCGAGCCTGCGCACCCAGTAGGCCAGGTCCTCCTCGGCTGTGCCCACGGGCTCGGCGACACCGGAGTCGCCCGCAGTATCCCCGTCTGTGCCGCCGAGTTCGGCGCACACCAGGTCCAGTGCCGGCTCGTCCGCCGCGATCCGGTGCGCGGCGAGCACCAGCACATGGTCGTCCTCGGCCAGCCGGAGCAGCGCACCGCGCAGCAGCGGGCCCCGCCGCAGGTTGAACGGCCGCCGGGCCAGCGCCCTGGCCCGGCGGGCGGCCTCGGGCTCGCCGTCCACCGTGGTGACGGGAAGGGAGACCGGGCAGCTGCCGGCTCCGGTGGCCGGTGCGATGGTGGCCACCGGCTGCCCGTCCCGCTCGGCCAGCCTGGTGCGCAGTGCGGGATGCCTGCGCACCACCCCGGCCAGGGCGAGGCCGAGCGCGGCGGGGTCCAGTTCGCCCCGCAGCCGCACCGCGCGCGCCACGTGATGCACGGCGTTGCCGGGGTCGAGCCTGCTCAGGAACCACAGCCTGCGTTGCGCCGCGGACAGCGGCACCTCGGTGCCGACCGCGGACAGCGCGGGGGTGAGCCCGAACTCCTCGACCGCGTCGGCGACCTGCTGGCGCAGGTGCGGCGGCACCTGGTCGCCGAACCTACCGAGATAGCCTGCGAGGAACTCCGGATCGTCGCGCAGGAACGGGAAATCGGTGGGCACCATGTTCCGGATCGCCAGCATCGGCACCGGGCTGCGCAACGGCCGGAAGTCCGGGTTCCACAGCCCACCCGATTCGGGCGGACCGTCGTGGAACTCGCCGATCATCAGGCCTCTGCCGACGTAGTCCGGCTTGAGCAGGCGCTGGGTGCCGTCGATCACCCTGCGCACATCCGTGCCCTCCAGGTCGGGGAAGGTGATCATGATGGTGTGGTACTGCGCCCGCGCGGGGTCCGCGAAGCACAGCTGTTCGAACCATTCCCGGTAGCCGAGCAGCGCGGCCGCCACCTCCTCCACGCGATCCGGCCGTCCGGGGAACACGGCGAGGTAGCTGGTGCCGCCGTCCAGTGCCGCCTTGGCGAACGGGCACACGTGACCACGCCTGCCGAGTTCCGGGTGGGTGTCGCACAGGTAGTCGCGGGCCCACCCGAGTACCTCGCGCAGGGTGTCCCGGTAGGCGTCTGCCGGCGGGGGCGGCGGCTCCCCGTCGAGGTCGGCTGGCTCGATCAGGATCAGGCCGGGATCGGTGGGATGGGTCAGCACTGCGCACCTCGACGACGAACGAAGGAACGGGATCTTGCCGCCCGGATGCCCGCGCCGGCGCCGAGTAGCGCGGCGGCACCGAGCGCGCCGAGCACCCTGTCCTGCCTGCGGGCGGTGGCGAGGGCGTCGGCGTAGGGGACGGTGGTGTGCGAAACCATGGTGTAGAGCGGCATCCAGCGCTCGCCGAGCAGTGTGTTCAGCACCAGGTCGGCCTTCTTGCGCAGCGCGTACAGCGGGGAGGCGACCCGGTCGCGCAGCTCGACGAAGTTGCGCTCGGACAGTTCGGCCAGCACGTCGGTATGCCGCTTGCGGCGGCGCTGGAACTCGGCGAAGGCGGTGCGCAGGTCCGCCCCGTGCTCGGCGAGGCAGGCGTCCAGCACCGAGCAGTCCTCGAAGGATGAGTTCATACCCTGGCCGTAGAACGGGTACACGGCGTGCGCGGCATCGCCGAGCAGCACCGCCCTGCCGCCCGCGTGCCATGGCGCGGTGCGGATGGTGTGCAGGCTGCCGACCGGGTGGGCGAGGAACTCCTCGACCAGGTCCGGCATCAGGGTGAGCGCGTCCGGGAACCGGCCGGCGAAGAACTCGCGTACCGCGGCCGGGGAGGTGAGGGTGGCGAAGCTCCCCTGGCCCTCGTGCGGGAGGAACACCGTTCCGGTGAGCGTCGTGTCCACATTGGGGTGTGCGACGATGAGGCCCCGTTCGCCCGGCCAGACGTGCAGCGCTTCCGGGTCGGTACGGCGCTCGCCGGCTGGACCCGCCGGGATGTGCAGCTCCTTGTAGCCCCATTCCAGTGTCTTGCGCCCGGTCCTGGAGTGCGGGATCTGGTCGCGCACGGCGGAGTGCACCCCGTCCGCGCCGATGACCACCTCGGCGGCCACCTCGGTGTCACCCACCAGCGCGGTGCCGGTCTCCAGGTCGAGTGCTCGCAATTTCTGTCCGAAGTGGAATGTGACGCCGAGCTGCTCGGCCCGGTTGATCAGCGCGGCGTTCAGGTCGTGCCGCAGCACGGAGTGCAGGATCTGCTCGGCCGAGGTTCCGTAGGGCTGGAAGGACAGCCTGCCGTCGTGGTGGTGCACGACCCGGCCACGCATGGGCGCGGCGGCGGGCCGGATGGTCTCCAGCAGCCCGGCCTGCTCCAGTGCCCGCAGTCCGCGCTGGGAGAGCCCGAGGTTGATGGACCGTCCGGTATCCGCCGCCCCGGGCTCCCGCGGGTCGCCGCGCCGTTCGTACACCACGACCGGGAAACCTCTGCGCGCTGCGTAAACGGACATCAGCGAGCCGGCCAGCCCGGCTCCGATGATGGTGAGTGCAGGTCGGTTCGCCGCCATCACGCACCCGCCAGCAGTGGTTGCAGCTCGTCTAGCGCGGTGAAGGCGGTGCGGATGTCCTCGGCGGTGTTGTAGACCTGGGCGGAGAGCCGTAGCACGGCCGATCCGGCCGCCTCGGCCACCAGCGGTTGCGCGCAGAGGTGCCCGCTGCGGCACATCACCCCGTAACCGTCCGAAAGGGACCGAGCCACCTCGGTGAGGTCGGGGATGTCCCGAACGGCCACCGACAGGGTGGCGCTGCGTTCGCCCGGACCGGGGGCGAGCACGCTGAGGTAGTCCCGCTTGGTCGCCTCGGTGTGCAGCACCCCGGCCAGCCAGGCATCGTGCTCGGCCACCGCGGGCATGCCGAGGTCGTCGAGGTAGTCCACCGCGGCCCGCAGGCCGTAGGCCCCCGCGATATGCGGGGTGCCCGCCTCGAACCGGTGCGGCGGGCGGCGCAGCACCCAGCCACTGGTGTCCACCCAGTCCACAACGCCACCGCCGAGCAGCGCGGGCCGCAGCCGGTCGGCGAGTGCCGGGCCGACGGTGAGCACGCCGATCCCGGTGGGGCCGAGCATCTTGTGCGCGGAGAAGGCGATCGCGTCCACCCCGAGCTCGGGCACGCGCACCGGCCGGTGCGGCACCGACTGGGCGGCATCCAGCAGGGTGAGCGCACCGTGTTCCCTTGCGAGCGCGGCCATCTCCGCGGCAGGAGCGTACCGGCCGGTCACGTTCGAGCAGTGCGTGATCGCCACCAGCGCGGGCCGCCGTTCCAGCTTCCTGGCGTATGCCTCGAGATCGACGGCCCCGGTGACATCGGTCGGGATCCAGTCCACCGTGGCCCGCGCGCGCAGCGGTAGTTGCAGCGAGTGGTGCGCGTCCCGGCTGACCAGCACCAGGTCCCCCGGATCGAGGTCCAGCCCGGTCGCCACCAGGTTCAGCGCTTGCGTGGTGTTCGCGGTGAACACCACCTCCGCGGCCCTGATGCCGAGGAAGGCCGCAACCCTGGTGCGGCACAGCTCGTAGGCGTCGGACGCCTCCTCCGACAGCATGTGCTTGCCACGGTGGATGTTCGCGCTCACCTCGGTGTAGTAGCGGGTCGTCGCCTCGATCACCTGGCGCGGTTTCAGCGTGGTGGCCGCACTGTCCAGATAGGTCAGCTTGTTTCCGTCCATTTCCCTTGCCAGAACCGGGAAGTCGGGACGGACATCACGGATTGTCATACTGGAACCCCCGATTCGCCGCTGTGCACGGCACGGACGCAGCCGAACAGCTTGCCGGAGCGTTCGGACTCGATGTAGTCGACCGCGCTGACGGCGACCTCCCTGCCGGTCCGGTCGCCGATCGCCGCGGCCAGCGTCGCGGCGTGCTCGCGGTGCGCGGTGCCCGGAACCGGGACGTACCGCAGCAGCAGCGGGCCGGACTCCCGGTGGGTCAGCTTGTAGAAGGTGAGCCACTCGGCTGGACCGACCAGCTCGTCCAGGATGCGCGGGGTCAGCACGACCTCGCCGGCCACCTCGAGGTAGTCCGCGCACCGGCCGTGATGGACCACCCGCGGCGCTGCGTTCCCGCACCGGCAGGTGCCTTCCAGCAGCACGTAGCCGTCCCCGGTGCGGTAACGGATGTGCGGGCTGAGCTGGTCGCCGATGCTGGTCGCGTACAGCTCGGCCAGCTCGCCGGGACCCGCGGGGTGGTCCGTGCCGTACCGCAGCAACTCGAGGTAGAAGCTCTCGGTGTTCAGGTGCAGGAAGCCGTCCGGGCAGGTCATGCCGAGCCAGCCCAGCTCGGACATGGAGGCGACCTCGACGACTACCGTGCCGGCCGGCAGGTGGTCCCGGATCCGGCGCAGCGCCGCACCGGTGGCCAGGTTGTAGGCCAGCACCACCCCGGCGGCCTCCGGTGGCGGCAGGCCACGCTCGCGCATCGCGTCCAGCAGGAAGGCCAGGTGCGCCGGATCGGCGTACAACCAGTGCGGGCGGTGCTCGGTCAGCTCGCGGATGGCCTGCCCCACCAGCTCCGGCCCGGTGGCCAGCAGGTCGTGCGCGACCGGGAGCACCAGTGTGCCGTCCGGCAGGGTCCTGGTCTCCGGGGTGGTGAACGGGGTCGCGCACTCTACATCGGAGCAGGCAGGCGGGGCGTAGCGGCACACCCGCTGCTCGCGTGCCCCGGCGAACACCGCCAGCATCCCCGGATGCACCGCCGTCGTGCGCAGCTGCCGCTCGGCGAGGGTGAAGGTGTGTGCCAGGGTGACCAGGCGTTCCCCGGTGGTCCCCGAGCTACGGCTACGGAAGACGAACTCGTCGGCCAGCTTCGTACCGCGCACCAGTACCCCGGCGGGGAAGTTGCGCCGGTAGTCGGCCTTGGTGGTCGCCGGAACCCGGCGGAAGTCGGCCGGGCTGCGCACCTGCGCGGGCCGCACCCCCGCCGCATCCAGGTGCGGCCCGTAGAACGGCACCTCCCGGTAGGCGAACGCGAGTTCGTCCACGGCGCCCGCGAAGGACGCCTCGAACGCCTCAGTGATCGTCACGGTTCCTCCCATCCCGTACGCGAACGGCAAACGCATGCGCGTGGGCGGCAAACGCATGCGCGTGGGCGGCAAACGCGCGCGGGCCGGTGTGTTTGCCGCCTGCATGCACGCGTTTGCCCGCTACATGCACGCGTTGGCTGTTCCCGGACGGCCGCATCAGTCCGTGCGCCTTGCCAGCCGGGGGATCGTGGGCTGCTCCGGCTCCGGCTCGGGTTCCTGGCGCGCCTTGAGCTCGGCGACGGTCGCGGCCATCTCGGCGACGGTGGGGGTGTCGAACACCGACCGCAGGGGGAGTCGGACCCCGGTCGCCTCCCGGATCTGCGCGATGAGCTGTACGGCGACCAGCGAGTTCCCGCCCAGCTCGAAGAAGTCGTCCTCCGGACTTACCCGCGGCACCCCGAGCACGGATCGCCAGATCCCGGCGACCACGTCCTCGCCCGCGCTCACCTGCCCGTCCCCGCCGGGGACAGCGCCGGTGCCGGTTCCGCCGGTGGCCTGCTCGGCGTCCTTGCACACCTGGTCCAGCACCCAGTCCAGCGATCTCGGGGTGATCACCACGTGCCCGCCGATCCCGGCGGTCATCGCGCGCAGGAAAGCTTCGGCCCCCTCGGTCGGCTCGATCCACCGCTGCCCGGCATCGACGGGTCCCGGCCCCGGCGGCCGCGGGGCGCCTTCCATCCGGCGCAGCATGAACTCGGTCACCGCGACCAGTTCCGTCCCGTCCTCGGCGAGCACGGTGAAGCTGTCGGTGCGGATGTCCTGTCCCGCCTCGCGCGGCTCCAGCCGCCGGTACACCCATACCCGGTCCGGCATCCGGTCCCGGACCAGCACCCGGCCGTACCCCATCGGCAGCGCGCCGCCGCCCGAACCGTCGAACACGTAGGTCGCCTGGTCCAGCACCGCGGGGGAGAGGCCCCATGCGGCGTCCTCGCGCAGCTCCGCCGGGACCTCGAGCAGGGTCAGCTGCTCGGTCTCCGAGCGCCACACCTCGCGGATGTTGTCCCAGCGTGCCCCGTAGCGCACCAGCGCGCCCTCCGGTTGCCCGCTGCCTGCCACCAGGTCGGGCCGGGCCGGGCAGCGGGCGCGCACGGCCGCAAGGTCCACCCGCTCGCCCGGCGGCGCGGCCACCCAGGACACCGTGGCCCGGCAGTAGGTGGTGCCGCCACCGCGCAGGGCGGCCTCCGCCGAACCGCCGGTGCCCGGCCGCAGGGTCACCTCGAACTCGGCCACGCTCCCTTCCGGGACACCGAAGGGCTCGAGGAACAGCACCTCGGACAGCTCCAGCACCCGTGTCTCGCCGGGCCGGGGCAGCGTGGCTTCCGCGGTGGCCCGGATCGCCTCCAGCTGGGCGGTTCCCGGCAGCACCGGCATCCCGTCGATGCGGTGCTCGTCCAGGGCCCAGTGGGTGCCCGGGCTGAGGGTGCCGCGGCCGGACGCGGTGCCGTCCGCGGCCACCCCCACCTCGGTGAGCAGTGGATGCTCGATCGGTTCACCACCCGCTCCGGCCGGGGTCCCTGCGCCGAGCAGGTCGGCGAGCATCCCGACTTCCAGCCAGCCGGCCCAGCCGAGCGAGCGCACCGGCGCCGGCCAGCCGTGCGTGCTCTGCGCGTAGGCGTCCAGGAAGGCGTTCGCCGCGCAGTAGTCGGTTTCGCCCAGCCCGCCGGCGGTGCCGGTCACCGAGGAGAACAGCGCGACGAAATCCAGTTCCTCGGCGCCGAACACCGTGCGCAGCGCCAGCGTGCCCGCCACCTTGGGGGCGAGCACGGCACGCATATCCGCGAGCTGCCTGGTCTCGATCAGCCCGCCGCCCGCGATGCCGGCCGCGTGCACGATGCCGTCCAGCCTGCCGAAGGTGTCCAGCACCTCGGCACGCAGCCCGCGCAGCCCATCCACATCGGAGACGTTCACGGCGGCGGGCAGCACCTCGGCGCCCGCGGCCTCCATCCGGCGGACGGCCAGGATGGCCCGGCCCGCACGACCGCGTGGCCCCTCCGCGCGCAGCGTCTCCTCCCAGCGCGAACGTGCCGGCAGGCCGGAGCGGGAGGTGAGCACCAGCCGCACCGCCCCCTGCGCCGCCAGCCGCTCGGCTATGGTCAGGCCGAGTCCGCCGAGTCCGCCGGTGATCAGGTACACGCCGCCTTCCCTCGGCAGCGGCCCGGCACTGGGACCGGGATCGGGCAGGACGGCCTGGTCGAAGCCGACCGTCCACAAACGACCGTTGCGCAGTGCGAGCAGATTCTCTTCCCCGGTAGAGCCGAGCGCGGTGACCACCTCGCCCGCGCCGGTGTCCGCGGCGCAGTCGAGCTGCCGCGGCACCAGGCCGGGCACGTCGAACCCGGCCGAGCGGACCACCCCGGCCACGGTCGCGTGCTCCGGCCTGGTCAGGTCCGCGCCGACGACCTGCTGGGTGCCCGTGGTGACCACGTCGAGCGCCCCGGTCAGACCGGCCTCGGCCAGCGCCCGCACCAGCAGCACCAGGCTGAACAGGCCGGTGGTCTGGGCGGCCATGGTGGCCCCGAGGTCCGGTCCGGCTGGCTCGCCCGCCAGCGCCCAGGCGTGCACGATCCGCTCCGGTGGCCCTTCCAGCTCCGCCAGCAGCGCGGCATAGTCCGCGGCTTCCTCCGGCCGGATCGTGTACCCGGTTCCGGTGCGCGCGAACTCGGTACCCTGGCTGACCTCGGTCACCGTCGTACCCGCCGCCCGCAGCCGCTCGGCGACGGCGGAACCGAGCGGATCGGCGGTGAACACCACGCAGGATGAGGGTGCTGGCCCGGTGGTGGCCGGGGGCAGCTGGCGCCAGCTCGGCACGGTGAACCAGCGCTCCAATGGCAGCCGCGCATCGCTGGGAGCGGGTCGCGCCCGCTCGGGTTCGCCGCCGGGGTCGGGATCTACCCAGTACCGGCTGCGCTGGTAGGGGTAGCCGGGCAGCGGCACCCGCCGTCCCCGCGCCGGTGGCTGCACCGCGATCCCCGCCGCCCAGAGTTTTCCTGCCGCGGTGCAAAGGGTCTCGATCTCGCCCAGCTTGTCGGCGGGACCCGGCAGGCTGGGCACCGCGGGCAGGCCCTGGCCGCGGGTCTGCATCCGCACCAGCCCGGCCAGCTGCCTTCCCGGGCCACATTCCAGGAACAGGGCAGGACCGTCGGCGAGCAGCCGCGCCACGCAGTCCCCGAACCGCACGGTCCGGCGTACCTGCGCGGCCCAGTAGCCGGGATCGACCGCCTGGTCCGCGGTGATCGGTTCCCCGGAAACCCCCGAGAAGAAGGGCAGCCGGGGAGCGTGCCGGGGCACCGCGGCCACCGCGTCGGCGAACTCCGCCAGCATCGGCTCCATCATCGGGGAATGGAAGGCATGCGAGGTCCGCAGCCGCTTCACCCCTGCCTTCTTGCCGAACTTCTCGGCCAGCCCCGCGGTGAACTCCTCCACCAGCTCCGCCTCCCCGGAGACCACACAGGTGCCCGGCCCGTTCACCGTGGCGATCGCGAGCCCATCCGGCAGCAGCGGGGCGACTTCGGACTCGGCGAGGGACACCGCGGCCATCACCCCCGGTGGCATGGCACCCATCAGCCTGCCCCTTGTCGCCACCAGCCGGAGCGCGTCCGGCAGTTCGAACACCCCGGCCAGGGTGGCCGCGACGTACTCGCCGACGGAGTGGCCGATCATGGTGTCCGGCTGGACCTGCCAGGACTGCCACAGCCGGGCCAGCGCGTACTCCACGGTGAACAGCGCGGGCTGGGCCAGCTCGGTGCCGGAGAGCCGCGGCCGCTGCCCGGCCTCCGGGGTGAACAGCACCGGCCGGATGTCCTCGCCCAGCTCCCCGGCGAGCACGGCGGCGCACTCGTCGACGGCCTCGGTGAACACCGGCTCCCGCTGGTACAGGGTGGCACCCATGCCGCCGAACTGTGCCCCCTGCCCGGTCAGCAGCCAGGCGAGTACCGGGGTACCTGCCGTGGCGGCGGAGGCGTCGCGGCGCTTGGGATCCCGCAGCGCGGCCGCGGCAGCGGCCGGGGTGTCGGCGACCACGAACGCGCGGTGCCCGTACTCGGCCCTGCCCACCCGCAGGGTGTGCGCGACATCGGCAAGGCGCAGCTCGGGGTGGCCCTCGATATGCCCGGCCAGCCGGTCCGCGGCCGCGGACAGCGCGGCCTCGTCCCGCGCCGAAAGGCGCAGCAGTTGCGGTCCCGCGGTCTCCGCGGCGGGATCGCGCTCGGGTGCCTCCTCCAGGATGACGTGCGCGTTGGTACCGCCGATGCCGAAGGAGGACACCGCGGCCCGGCGCGGGTGGCCGTTACGTTCCCATTTGGACAGCGTGGCGTTGACGTAGAACGGGCTCGCCGCGAAGTCGATGCCCGGGTTCGGCCGCTCGTAGTGCAGGCTCGGCGGGATCAGGCCGTGTTCCAGCGCCAGCGCCGTCTTGATCAGCCCGACCACCCCGGCTCCCTGGCTGAGATGGCCGATGTTGGACTTCACCGAGCCGATCCCGCACCACCCGCGCTCCTCGGTGCCGTGCCCGTAGACGCTGGTCAGCGCGGTCAGTTCGATCGGGTCGCCCAGCGGGGTCGCGGTGCCGTGTGCCTCGACGTAGCCGATCGTGCGCGGGTCGACCCCGGCCACGGCGAGCGCGTCGGCGATGGCGGCGGCCTGCCCGTCCACGCTGGGCGCGGCGAACCCGACCTTGCCCGCGCCGTCGTTGTTGATCGAGTTGCCGAGCAGCACGGCATGCACGTGGTCACCGTCGCGGCGCGCGTCGGCCAGCCGCTTGACCAGCACCGCGCCGCCGCCGGAGCCCCACATGGTGCCGGTCGCGCCCGCGTCGAAGGAACGCACATGCCCGTCGGCGGAGGTGACCCCGCCCTCCTGGTGCACCTGACCCCGGTCCTGCGGGAACTCGATGTTCATCCCACCTGCCAGCGCCATATCGCATTCGCCTGCGCGTACCGCCTCGGTGGCGAGGTGCACTGCGACCAGTGAGGTGGAGCAGGCGGTGAACAGCCCGACGCTGGGCCCGCGCAGGTCGAGCTTGTAGGAGACCAGCGTGGTGACGTTGTCCGAGAGATTGCCGATACCGATGGCCATCGAGGGGGTGGTGGCCAGCAGTTCCCGGTTGCGGTGCACATGTTCCCAGCGGTAGCGCTCGGTGCCGCGGCCCGCGTAGAGGCCGATGTCTCCCGGGTAGCGGGCCGGGTCGTAACCCGCGTCCTCCAGCGCGCCGTGGCACAGCTCGAGGAACACCCGGTGCTGCGGGTCGGTGACCTCGGCCTCCCTCGGGGTCATCCCGAACAGCCCGGCGTCGAAAAGGTCCGCGTCCTCCAGCACGAAGGCCGAGGCCACCAGGTTCGGATCGGCAAGCTCCGCCTCGGTCGCGCCTGCCGCGGCCATCCGCTCCCGGCTCAGCGGGGTCAGCGACTCGACACCCTCGACCAGGTTGTCCCAGAACCGCGCCACGTCGCCCGCGCCGGGCACGCGGCAGGCCATGCCGATGATCGCCACCGGCTCGGCGCCTGGTTCCGGCTGTACTGACTCGTTCACTGGATGCCTCCCTGATCACTCGCCTGCGGCCGGTGCCGCGCCCGGGTTCGCCGGGCCGCGCTCCGCCGGGCCGCCCGGTCCAGCGCGGCGGCACCGGTTGTGCTGCCCGCACCGTCCACATGCGCCGCCAGCGTGCGCACTGTGGGGAACCGGAACAACTCCACCAGCCGCACGGCCACGCCGAGCCGGTCCCGCAGCCGGTCCTGTACCTCGGCGGCCGCCATCGAGCTGCCACCGACCTCGAAAAAACTTTCGGTCGCACCGACCTCAGGAAGCCCCAGCACCGCGCACCACACCTCCGCGATCGCCCGCTCGGTCGCGGTCTCCGGGCCGGCACCGCCGGGTGCGGGGGACGAGGCGGCGGTGCGGGACACCGCGGCCGCGGGTGGCGCGGGGCTCGCCGTGGCCGCCGGGGTGGCCAGCCGCCGCTCGCCAGGCAGCTCCACCGAGCCGATGGCGGCGTCCGGTGTGGACACCAGGGCACGCAGCACCGCGAGGTAGCCCGCCAGCAGCGCTTCCATCCGGTCGGCCGTGAACAGATCGGGGTTGTAGACCAGGTCGATGCCGATCCGGCCGTCCCGTTCCTGCCCGTACACGGTCAGGTCGAAGGGTGATCCGGGTACCCCGACCGGCACCGGCTCGGCCCGCAGACCGGGCAGCCGCAGCTGGGGTGCGGTGAAGTTGAACATGTTGAACATGACCTGTGCGACCGGGTTGCGGTCGGCCGCCCCGCCCGCGCCCAGCGCGCCGACGAGTTCCTCCAGCGAGATCTCCGGATGCGCGAGCGCGGTAAGCAGCTCGTCCCGCATGGCGGTCACCTGCTCGGTGAACGGCGTCTCCTCGGTCACCTCGACCCGCAGCGGGATGATCTCGACGAAGAATCCGACCATGTCCTGGAAATCGGCATGCCTGCGGTCCACGGCCGGGGTGCCGACCACGAACTCGCGCTGCCCGGTGATCCGCCGCAGCACCAGCCCGAGCGCGGCCATCAGTACCGCAGATGCGGTGGCCCCGAGCCGGGCGCCGAGTGCGTTGACCGCGGCGCTGGTCCGCCGGTCGAGCCGCCGGTGCGCGGCGGCACCGCGGAAGGTCTGCTCGGCGGGGCGCGGCCGGTCGGCAGGGAGGTTCAGGGTGGCAGGCACGTCCCGCAGGTGCCGCACCCACCAGGCCAGGTCCTCCTCGGCCCTGCGCTGCCTGCGTTGCTCGCGCCAGGCGACGTAGTCGGCGAAACCCGCAGGCAGCGGGTCGAGGGCGGCCGTCCCGCGCTCGCATGCCTGCGCGTAGGCGGCGGCAAGGTCGCGGTAGACCAGGTCCTGCGACCACCCGTCGAACACCGTGTGGTGCGCGGTGATCGCGAGTACGTGCTCCCGTTCGCCGAGCACGTACAGCTGGACCCTCCACAGTGGACCACCAGCGAGGTCGAACGGGACCCGCGCGGCGGCGGCCAGCCGGTCGGCCAGCGCCGTTTCCCTGGCCGGCTCGGGCAGTCCGGTGAGGTCGGTCACGGCCAGCGGCGGCTCGCCCGGCGGGTCCACCGCGGCGTACGGCACACCCGCCGCGGCCGGGATGCGCCAGCGCAGCACCTCCTGGCGGGTGGCGACCGCGCGCAACGCCGCCCGCAGCGCCGCGGGATCCAGCGGTCCGTGCAGCCGTTCGGCCATCGCGATGTTGTAGGCGGCGGTGTCCGGCGCGTACCGGTCCAGCAGCCACAACCGGCGCTGGGCTGGAGACAGCCGTGGCGGGGTGCCGTACCAGCCGTCCGGCCCGGTGAGTTCGGCCGCGGCGGCCACCCGCCCCGCGATCCCGGCCAGGGTGCGCCCGGCGAGCACGTCCTCAACGGCGATGTCCCTGCGCAGCTCGGTACGCAGCGCCGCGACCAGGCGCATGGCGGTGACCGAATGGCCGCCGCCTGCGAAGAAGTCGTCCGCGAGGCCCGGCTCACCGTCCCCGCCGAGCAGGGCACGCCAGTGCGCGGCCACCGCCCGCTCGACCGGTGTTGCCGCCGCGGGCCCCTGCCGGGAAGCGGGCCGGGCGGTCATCCGGTGCAGCCGCGCCAGGTCCACCTTGCCGGATGCGTTCAGCGGCAGGGCGTCCAGGACCCGGATCCGGGGCACCATGGCGCCGGGCAGCCGCAGTCGGCAGTGCTCGCGCAGCGCGTCCGGGCCGGGCGCGGTAGCCTCCGGTGCCGGGACGACGAAGGCAACCAGTTCCGGTCCCCGCGGGCCGGGCGCCGCGTCCACCACGCAGTGCCCGACCGACTCGTGCGCCCGCAGCACGGCCTCGATCTCGCCGATCTCCACCCGCTGCCCGCGGATCTTCACCTGCCGGTCGGCCCGGCCGAGGAACAGCAGGGTGCCGTCCGGCTGCCAGCGCACCAGGTCGCCGGTCCGGTACACCCGCTCGCCCGGCGCACCGCCGACCGGATCGGGCACGAACCGGCTCGCGGTCAGCCCCGGCTGCCCGAGATAGCCGCGGGCGAGCCCGGCGCCGCCGACGAGCAGCTCGCCCTCGCCGCCCGCAGGTACCGGCCGCAGCCGCTCGTCCACCACGTACACCCGGTGGTTGGGCAGCGGGCGCCCGATCGGCAGTGGCCGGTCCCAGCTGCCCTCGGCGCGGAACGCGGTGACCTGCACGCAGGTCTCCGTCGGACCGTAGAGGTTGGTGAACGTCCGCCGCGGCTGGTCGGCGGAGCCGGTCCAGCGCAGCACCTGTTCCGGGCCGGGGGCCTCCGATCCGGTGAGCAGGGTGCGCAGGCTGGGCAGCCGTTCCGGGTCGAGCAGCGGCAGCAGGGCCACCGGGATGCTGCCCCTGGTCGGCGCATGCGCCTCGGCGAACCGTTGCAGGCTGGCCACATCGGCGCGTTCCGGCTCGCCTGCCAGCGCCACGGTCCCGCCGCAGGCAAGGGGAACGAGCAGATCGCTGACCGAGACGTCGAAGGAGATCGCGGCGAAGGCGAGGGTGACACTGCCCGGTCCGGCAGCGGTGGCCGGGCCGAACGCGCTGGCAAGGGACACCACCGAGCGGTGCCCGACCACGACCCCCTTGGGCCGCCCGGTCGAGCCCGAGGTGTACAGCACGTACGCGGCGTTGCCCGGCAGGGCGGGGCAGGGGTGCGGTGCCACCGGCTCCCGCGGCGGTTCCGGTACGCGCAGCAGGCGGCGGCCTGCACCTTCCAGCGCGGCCTCGCCCGCCGCGTCGGCGAGCACCAGCTCCGCACCGGCGTCGGCGAGCATGTCCAGCAGCCTGCGGCGGGGCAGGGTGGGGTCGAGTGGCAGGTAGGCGCCACCGGCGAGCAGGACCCCGAGCACGGCGGTGACCAGGCCCGGGCCGCGACCGTGCGCGATGCCGACCCGCGTTTCCGGCCCGACGCCGAGTTCGGCCAGCCGGACGGCCAGTGCGTTCGCGGCCCTGCCGAGCTCGGCGTAGCTGAGCCGGGTTTCCCACTGCCGCACGGCCACGGCGTCCGGGGTGTGCTCGATCCACGCCCGCACCAGCTCGCCGATGGTGGACTCCGGGTACTCCACCTCGGCGCCGCGGCCCCAGCGCGCCGGTCCGGTCTCCGGTGTCCGCACGGCCGTCATCGGTGGCTCCCCTGCCGGGCTGCGGTGCGCGGGTCCCGCACGTGCAGCCGCAGCTCCGAGTAGTAGCGGCGCCCTTCGGCGTCGGTGACCCATGCCTGTTCGGGGGTTGGCAGCAGCTCGGTGATCGTGACCGGCACCTCCGGCCCGTGCGTCCCGCGCGCGGTACGCAGCATGGTGCACAGTGCGGAGACCGACACCGGGCTGGTGAGATCCAGGTAGCACGGCTTGGTCTCGGTGCCGATCTTGACGAACACCCGTTCCGGCAGGCCCAGCCCGCGGCGGAGCCTGCGGGCCGCGAGGTAGCGCCCGGCGTAGTCGTCTACATCGGACAGTCCGGTGGCTTCGATGGTGGTGCGCCAGGTCTCGCGCGCCACCACCAGCCGGTCGATGCTGATCCGCGGCGTGTGCGCTGCGGAGCCGACCAGCTTGTAGGCGTCCGCGGTGAAGGTGCCGAGGAACTCGCCGAACAGCTCGACCAGCGGCCAGGAGTTCCCGTGCTCATCGCTGGCCAGCAGCTCACCCTCCCGTTCGGTCACGGTGAGCCCGCTGACCGGGAGCACCCGTTCCGGGTCCCATACCGGGGCCGGTGCGTGCCCTACCCGCCGGTCCTCCGGTCCGACCAGCAGGTCGGCAAGGCGGGCGGTGAGCATCGGGAAGTCGGTGGGATACAGCGGTACGGTGCGGTGCCCGAGATCCCGGTGCACGGCATCGACCAGCGCCGCGCGGTCGGGGTGGAAGTCCACGAAGAACCCGGACGAGCAGGTCAGCCATGCGGCGTGCAGCTCGCCGAGCACGGCGGTGAACTCGCCGCGCCGCAGCTCGTCCACACTCGCCGCGCACAGGTTCAGGTCCGGGCTGTGCAGCCGCCCCCCGGACCAGCCCGGTCCCTCGGCGGGGAAGGCCCGCGCGGCGGGCCCGTCCAGCTCGGCTGAGCTGAGCTGGATCCGGCGGGCACCATCCGTGCCGGAGTCGAGGCCGAGCAGGCCGGACCAGCGCCGGACGAACTCGGCCATCACCGCGTCCACCGGCCGCTCGCCGACGCCGTAGACCAGGCCGTTGGCAAGAAACCACAGCTCGCCAAGCGGCACGCTGCCGGTACCGAGTTCCTCGGCGAGTTCCTTGTACAGCACGCGGAAGGCGTCCCGGTAGGCATCGGCGACGGCAACGGTGAGCCAGCGCGCCGCCCGCAGCAGCAGGTCCAGCGGCCCGGCCAGCGCCGCCAGCACCGGCTCGCCGACGGTCAGCTCCAGGTCCCGTTCGGTGTCCTCGTAGCACAGCGCGCGGCCCGCGTAGGTCTCGCCTGCCCGCTGCCGCGGCGGCATCCCGGTGATCGCGCGGAACTCCGTGTCCAGCCCGGTCATGGCTGCCCGGACCAGGTCGGCATCGCCGGCCGCGGCGGCCAGGCGGTCCCTGGCCGCACCGATCCGCCGGAAGTCAGTGGCGACCCGTTCCCGTACGGCCTGGTCGCCGATCCGGTCGATCCAGGAGCGCAGGAACTCCTCCGCGGTGAGGTCATAGGGCAGGTCGAGCCGCCAGCGCAGCAGGCCCTGCCTGCGTAGCCGGTCCGCCAGCAGGTAGACGTCGCTTTCCTTGCGCAGCCCCGAGTCCGGGTCGGCGATGGCGAGCCGGGCTATCTCGCATGCCGGCCTGCTCCCATCGCACAGCGCCAGTACGGTGGCCTCGGCGGGGCGCAGCCGCAGCGGAGGGTCGGCAGGACGCAGCAGGGTCCCCTCCCGCAGCGCGTGGTGCGGCTGTAAGCCGAGTGGGTACCAGGCGCGGACCCGCGGATCGGTGCCGTAGGAGTCGGCGAAGGCGGTCAGCGCCCACCATTCCAGCCGCACCATGCGCCTGCGTAGCAGTTCCGGGCCCGGTTCGGCACGCACTGCCTCCGCGCCATCGGCCACCTCGGCCCAGCAGACCGGCCCGAAGAACCCGATGCTGTCGTTCTTGCCGCAGTACCGGGACCAGTAACGCGCGACGATCTTCTCCCGCTCCCGCCGCTTGCTGGTGCTCGGGCCGCTCGGGTCGGCCGCGGCGAGCTTGTCCAGCGCCGTCACCGCGCCGGGGTTCTGCCAGCTCACCGCCTCCCGGAACAGCGGGTCGGCCGCCACCCCGGCGAGGCGGGTGCCGACCGCGCGGGCCGCCGTGCCGAAGGCGGAGAGGAAGTCCTCCCGGCCGGTGTGTCCGTCCAGGTGCGCGTCCGCGACGGCCGCGCAGTCCGGCGCGCCGAGCAGGTCCAGCCCTTGGGCGGGGAATCCGGCTGTGCGCAGCATCCCGGCCGACCAGACCTGCCAATGGGTCCCCGGCAGCGGCACCAGCCGCACCCCGGGGGCGAGGGCCTGGTCCAGGTCGGTGGCGAGGGAGCCGGTGAGGTCCGCGGCGCCGGTGAGGTCGACCAGCGGGGCCGGTGGCGGCTCGGGCCGCTCCGGCGGGCGGGGACCACCGAGGTAGCAGCGCAGCGGCGACGGGCCGCCCCGGTCGCGCAGTAACCCGAGCACGTCGAGGGCGAGCAGGCCACCGTCGCCGTGGCCGTAGCAGGCATAGGGCCGGTCCGCCTCGGCCAGCACGGCCTCGGCGATCATCTCCGCGTCCGCCGGGACGGCGAGCACCCTGATGTCCACAGTGGATGGAAGGCGTGGCAGCCAGTCCTGGAACGGCTCCGGTCCGGACCCGGCGGGAGGGAAGCAGAACAGCACGGCGCTCGCGGAGGGCATCCGGGTACCCCTGAAAACCTCAGGCATTGCCGTCCTCCCTCCCCGCCGGGTCGGACACGTGCAGGCGCAGTTCGGAGCAGTACCGCCTGCCCTCGGCGTCGGTGAGCCACGCCTGGTCCGGAGTGGGCAGCATCTCGGTCACGGCGACCTCGGTGTCCGGACCGCCCGCGCGCCGCGCCGAACGCAACAGGGTGCACAGGATGCGGGTGAACACCGGGCTGGTCAGGTCGGCGAAGCAGGGCTTGATCTCGGTACCGACCCGGACGAACACCCGCTGTGGCAGGCCGAGGTCCCTGGCCCAGCGGCGTACCGCGAGGTAGCGGTCCCGCTCCCCGCTCACCTCGGTGAGTCCGGTTCCGGCCACCGTGCAGCGCCAGGTCCGGCGGACCAGCACCAGGCCGTCCACGGTGACCCGCGGGGTGTGCCCGTCGGAACCGGCCAGTTTCCAGGTGTCGAAGGCATGGGTGCCGACGAAGCTGGCGAACATCTCCAGCAGCGGCCACTGCCTGCCGTCCGGCGCGCGGGCCAGCAGCGTGCCGTCCGCGCCGGGGACGACGGTGAGCGCGGTGATCGGCAGCAGCCGATCCGGGTCGGCGCCCGGCGCCGCGGTGAAGCCGAGCTGCACGTCCTCCGGCCCGTACATCCAGTCGGCGTTGCGGGCGCACTGCTTCGGCCAGTCCGGTGGCAGCAGCGGATGCGCCCTGCCCGCTGGCAGCTCGGAGCGCATCGCCGCGAGCAGCCGCCCGGGGTCCGGATGCCCGAGCCGGAAGAAGTCGGTGTCCAGCGCGGGCATCCCGATGTGCAGCTCGCCGAGCACCACGTCGAACTCGCCGCGGGCGAGTGCCTCGGTGCTGGGCGCGCACAGGTGCACGTCCGGGGCGTGCAGCCGGGAGGTGGCCCAGCCAGGTCCGGCCTCCCCGAACTCCGCGGCCACCGCCTCGGCCAGCGCGGCCGTGCTCAGGTCGAGCCGGTCGGTGCCCGGTTCGAGGTTGTCCAGCCCGAGCACCTTGGTCCAGCGCCTGCCGAACTCCTCGATCACCGCGTCGGCGGGCCGCTGCGCGCCGAACAGGGAGCCGAGACCGAGGAACCACAGCTGGGCGAAGGGCACCTCGGTGCTGCCGAGCTCGGCGGCCAGCTCCGCGTGCAGCCCGGTCAGCTCCGCCCGGTAGGTACCGGCCAGGGTGCTGGTCAGCCAGCGGGTGGACCGCAGCAGCGGATCGAGCGGCGCGAGCGCGGCGAGCACCTTGCCGCCGAAGGAGAACTCCGCGTCCCTTGCGGTCTCGAGATGGCACAGGGTGCGCCCGGCGTAGGTCTGGCCCGCGCGGTGCTGCGCGGTCCGGCCGGTGATCTCGGTGAACTCCGACTCCAGCGTCGCCATGGCCGCGGCGACCGCCTCCGGGCCCGCGGCCGCGGCCAGTGCGTCCCGCGCCGCGCGCATCCTGGCCAGCGTCGCGGCGGCCCGCTTCCTGGCTCGTTCGTCGCCGATGGCGGTCACCTGGCGGTGCAGCTCGTCCTCCGCGGCGAGGTTCATCGGCAGCACGAACTCCCACCGGATGGTCTCCTGCCGGGCGAACAGCTCCAGCAATGCGTCCACATCGGACTCCCGGCGGATGCCGGATTCCTGGTCGGCCACGCACGCGCGGGCGACCTCGTGTGCGGTGCTCCGGCCGTCGCAGCGGGACAGCACGGCCGCCTGTGCGGGGGAGAGTTCCACCGGCTTCCTGCCGGGGGCCAGTAGCCTGCGCCCCTCGACGGTGAGCTGGGGTTGCAGTGCCACCGGCAGCCACGGCCGGACCGCGTCGTCCGCCGCGATGCTCTCGGCCACCGCGACCAGCGCCCACCATTCGAAGAACACCCGGCGTACCCCGGTCAGCCCGGGGCCGTGGCCGCCGGTCAGCGGCGGCGCGGCCGCGTCCACCTCCACCCAGCACATCGGACCGAAGAAGCCGATGGTGTCGTTCTTCCCGCTGTAACGCTGGGCGTACTTGGCCACCACCTCCTCCCGCCTGCGGCGCCGTTCGTTGCGCGGAGCGTCCGGGCCGTCTCGCAGTACGCCCGCGGGACCGTTCAGCGCGCCGGGGTTCTGCCAGGTGATGGCCTCGCGGAAACGCGGGTCGGCGGACACCGCGTACACGGCCCTGCCGAGCGCGACCGTTGCGGCGTCGAAGGCCGCGGTGAACTCGGTATCCGCAGCCGACCCTTCCAGGTGCGCATCGGCCACCTCGGCGCATTCCGGCGCCGCGAAGGACTCCAGCACGTCCACCGGGAAACCGGCCGAGCGCAGCAGCCCGTCCCGCCAGACCCGCCACGGGGTACCGGGCAGTTCGGTCAGGTGTTCGTGGTTCATCCTGCCTCCCGCTTCGCACGCGGGTCCATGGGTTCGATCCAGTGCCGCTCGCGCCGGAACCTCGGCAGCGGGCGGCGCGGGCGCGGACTGTGCTCCCCAGCCCGGTGCTCCACCAGGACATGCGCGTTGGTGCCGCCGAGACCGAAGGAGCTGACCCCGGCCCGGCGCACCGGGTGGCGCTCCGGCCAGGGGAGGGCGTCCTGGTTGACGTAGAACGGACCGGTTTCCAGGTCGATCTCCGGGTTGGGGCTCGCGAAGTGCAGCAGCGGCGGGATCCGCCCTTCCCGCACCGCGCAGACCGCCTTGATCAGGCCGACCACCCCGGCCGCGGCGTCCAGGTTCCCGATGGCCGTCTTGGCCGAGCCCAGCGCGCAGAACCGGCGCGCGTCGGTGCGGAAAGCCTGGCACAGCGCGCCGAACTCGATGGCGTCGCCGACCGCGGTGGCACTGCCGTGTGCCTCGACCAGCCCGATGCTGTCCGGATCGGCCTGCGCGCAGGCCAGTGCCTCGGTGACCACAGCGGACTGGCCGTCCATCCCGGGCGCGGTGAAGCCGGCGCGCGCCGCGCCGTCGTTGTTCACCGCCCAGCCCGGCAGCACGGCGTCCACATGGTCGCCATCGGCGAGGGCGTCGGGCAGTCGCTTGAGCACCACAGCCCCCGCCCCGTTGCCGAACACCATCCCGGACGCCTTGGCGTCGAACGCACGGCAGACCCCGTCCGGGGACAGCGGACCACCCTGCCGGTACCGGTAGCCGTTCTGCTGAGTGGAGATCACCGCGGCCCCGCCCGCGATCGCCAGGTCGCACCGGTAGTCCAGCAGGCCCTGCGCGGCCTGGCAGATCGCGACCAGGGAGGAGGAGCAGGCCGTCTGCACCGCCACCGCGGGCCCGGTGAGGCCGAGCTTGTAGGCCACTCGCGCGGGCACGAAGTCCGGCGGATTGCCGGGAATCGCGTCCTCCCATTCCGTGGGCGGCAGGCTGGGCAGCACGTGGAACAGGAAGTACCGGCTGGCAGCGGCACCGGCGTACACCCCGACGGTTTCCCGCCGGGCCGCGGGGTCGTGCCCGGCGTCGGCCAGCGCGGTGGTCGCCACCTCGAGGAACAGCCGCTGCTGCGGGTCGATGCGGGCGGCCTCCTCCGCGGTGTAGCCGAAGAACCCGGCGTCGAACTCGGCGAGCCCGTCCAGGTGGCCGTAGGCTGCGACGTAGTGCGGGTCGGTGCTGGTCTCCTCGTCCAGGCCGGATGCGCGCAGCTCGGCCGCGGTGTACCGGCGCACCGCGTCCACCCCGGCGAGCTGGTTGTGCCAGAAGGTGTCCACGTCCGCGGCGCCCGGCACCCGGCAGGCCATGCCGATCACCGCGATCGAGTCCTCAGCCGCGGCCGTCATCGCCGTGCCCGTTTCGTGCGTGCCTGCCTGCGCCGTGCGGCCCGGTCCGCGGCGGCCGCCCCGGCCTCCGGTTCCGCGGTGGCGGTCCCGGCGAGGTGTTCCGCCAGCGCGCCGACCGTCGGGTGCGCGAACAGTGTTGCCATCGGCGGTTTGCTGCCGAGCGCGTCGGCAAGGCGGAGCTGGACCAGCGCCATCAGCAGGGAATGGCCGCCGAGGTCGAAGAAGTGCTCGTCCCTGCCCACCGCGTCCAGGCCCAGCGTCTCGCACCAGGCCCGCGCGATCACGCTCTCCAGCTCGGTCCGGGCCGCCTGCTCGGCGGCCGGTGCGGGTGGCGGCGGTGCGGGCAGCGCGCGCTCGTCCAGCTTCCCGGTGACGGTGAGCGGCAGCTCGGCCAGCTCGACGATCACTCTGGGCAGCATGTAGGCCGGTAGCCGGGCTGCCAGCGCGTCCCTGGCCGCAGCGGGGTCGAACGCACCGTCCTCGCTCGGCACGGCGTAGCCGACCAGTTCGGTGTCGTCGCCCGCGGCACCGCGCCTTGCCAGCACGGCGGCCTGCGCCACCTGCGGCAGGTCGGCCAGCCGGGTCTCCACCTCGCCGAGCTCCACCCGGTGGCCGCGGATCTTCACCTGGCGGTCGGCCCGGCCGAGGAAGGTGAGCGTGCCGTCCGGCAGCCTGCGGGCAAGGTCGCCGGTGCGGTAGGTGCGTTCGCCCTCCCTGGTGCCGAACCGGCTGCCCGCGCCGCTCGCCTCGCCGTGGTAGCCGAGCGCGACATGCGGGCTGCGCACCAGGATCTCGCCCTCGGTACCGGGCTTGCCATCGCCGTCCAGCAGGAGTACCTCGATGCCGTCCAGCGGGCGCCCGATGGGGACGATGCCGTCCGGCAGGGGCGCCGAGGCGGGTAGGTGGTGCTGCGCGATGAAGCTGACCTCGGTCGTGCCGTACCCGTTGACGAACACGCACCCCGGCCCGATGTGCTCCCGGCACGACCGGACGTCCCGCGCGGTCACCTCCTCACCGCCGAGCAGTACGACCCGGAGGTCGGCGAGCGTGCCCGTCCCTTCCAGGCCGGCCATCAGGTAGCGGTAGACGGTGGGGGTGGAGTGGTAGATCGTCACCCCGCGCTCGGCGAGCAGGGCGGCGAGCCGGGCCAGCCCGGTGCTGCGGATGTCGATGGGTACCGCGGCGGCCCCGGACAGCAGGGCGGAGAAGGTGTCGGTGACCGCCATGTCGAAACCGAACGAGGTCAGCACGCTGGTGCGGTCCGCGGGGGTGATGGTGAACTGGCGGATGTGGTTGCGGGCGCCGAAGACCACATTGCGATGGCTTTGCCACACGCCCTTCGGTTGCCCGGTCGAGCCCGAGGTGTACAGCAGGTAGGCGGGGTCCTCCGGCTCCGCGGGCGACACCAGTTCACTTGGGTCTACTGTGGACTCCGTTGCCAGCAGTGGGTCGATATCGGCGACCGGGGGTTGCTGCGGCGCCTCGCTCGCCACCCGCTCGGCGAAGGAACGGTTGCCCTCGTCGGTGAGCAGCAACCCGGCCCCGGAGTCGGCCAGCTGGTAGCCGAGGCGGTCGCGCGGGAAGGTGGGGTCCAGCGGGACGTAGGGGCAGCCGGCCAGCAGGGTGCCGAGCAGCGCGCCGATGGTGGTGGCTCCGTGCCTGCACAGCAGTGCCACCGGGCCGTCCGGCCGCTGCCGCCGGATGTGCTCGGCGACGGCGGCGGCACCCGCGGCCAGCCGCCGGTAGCTGAGCTCGCCGTCGTCGGCGATCACCGCGGGGGCGTCCGGCGACTCGGCCGCCTTGGCGGCGAACGCGGTGATGATGGTGGTGGTGTCCTGACGGATCGCGGTCATGGTGCCGATCAGCTCCGTGCTCGTGCTCAGCCGATGACCGCTGCCGCGATATCGTCCACATTGTCCACCGTGGTGGTCTCGGATTCCCCCGGCGGCCGGTACTCGTCGGTGGAGTACCAGCCCGATCCGTGCACCACGATGTCCGCGCCGGGGGTGACCAGTCCGCGGTCCACGGCGTTCAGCACCCCGGTCATGGCCATCACGAGGGACCACTCGCGGAGCTTGCGTACGTCGGCGGGGAGTTCGCGCTCGTGCCCGGCCAGCCTGGCCCGGATTTCCGGGTACCGGTGCAGGCATTCGTGCAGGGACACCACGATCCCGTCCCCGCCGAACCGGCCGATCAGCTCGTTCATCGCGGGTGAGGTCGCGGGCCGCCTGGTGTAGAAGGTCGGGTCGAGTACCTCGTCCGGATCGCAGGTGGTGGCAGGGAAATGCGGGTCGGTCTTGCCGTCCTGCCGGTGCAGGCCGGTCCCGGCCTCGGCGGAGTAGCGGGGCAGCCCTTCCCGTTCGAAGCCGCCGGTGCACAGGGAGAGCACCATGTCCGCGGTGGCAAGGTGCTGCACCAGCAGCGTGGCGGGCCTGCTGGCCGGGGTGGCGAGCCCCGCGCCCTCCAGCACAGCACGGCCGTGGTGATAGCCGAGCATGCCGAACGCGCTGGACACCGCGTGCGCGTGCCAGCGCGGTGCGCTTGCGGGATCGGTGGGATCCACCGCGTGCTCGAAGAACGCGCGGGCGGTGTCGGCGACCAGGTAGTTCGCCAGGTCGAGGGAGTACCAGAGATTCCGGCCGCCTTGCTTGAGCCTGGGGGCGTAGGTGTCGGCGAACTGCCTGCCGAGCTGCTTCACCGACTCCGGGGGTATGCCCCGGTGCAGCAGCAGCGGGTTGAGCTCGCGCAAGGTGGGGTCGGTGCACATCCGGCCTGCCCGCAGTTTGTCCCGGGAGGATTCCGGCGCCAGGATCACCACCCGCAGCTGTTCCGGCGTCACCAGCTCGGCCTCGATCGCCCGCAGCACCGCGTCCCGCAGCGCCGTGCCCTTGTTCGCCGAGGTGGGGGAGAAGATGGTGATCGGTTCGCCGGTGCGGCGGATGTACCCGATCGCGCGTGCCACGATGAGCAGTGAGGCGAAGGTCTTGGTGGTGTGGGTTCCCGGGTTGCCTGCCAGGTCGAGCAGGGTCAGCCGGTGGCCCGCGTACTCACCGAGCGGCCACCATCGCGCGGTGGCGGCGGCGTAGAGGCGCTGGATGCCCGCGTCCGGTGGCGGTAGCTCGAACCCGGGGGAGAACCTGGCCGGGTCACCGGTGACCGGGGCCGGGTCGGCCACGCATTCGGCGATCGCCCGCGGCAGGAGTTCAGTGAAGTCGGTCAGCAGGTTCCCGGACATCGCCGGTGGGGCGAGCGTGTTCATCTCGGCTGCTTCGATCGTTGCGGGCTCTGAGGTCATCAGCGTCCCTTCGGTGGTGGGGATGAGGTCGGCTGCGCAGTTCGGTGCGTAGCTCGAGCAAAGCCGCGCCGGCGTGGTTCAGCGTGGTGACGCCGAATCCGTCGGCCAGTTCGGGAAGTGGGCCTGCCAGCGCGGCCCTGCAATCGGGTTCGAAGTGGATCTCGTCCCCGAGAATCCGCACGCCGTCCCGCCGGGCGGCGCGCTGGTTGACCGCGATCGCCTCGGCCTCGGTGAGGCCCGGCGGTAGCCGCAGGGAAACTATGCCCTCGCGCACGCGCACCGGATAACCACCGGGATGGCCAAGGGGCCCGGGTACATGGGTGGCGAGTTCGGCTCCGGTGAGCAAGGCGTTCAGCAGGACCGCCGCGGTGTAGCCGGTGATCCGGTTGAGCGCTTCGCGGTTCGTGGCGCGCTGGGTGGCCAGCAGTTCGGTGAGTCCGGGGGTGCGGTGACCGTCCACCCAGGCCATTGCCTCCTGCTCCGGTCCGGGTGGGGGATGCAGGTGCGCGTGGTGGGCGAGCAGCTGCATCCTCGTCTGGTCCGGTAGGTGCCAGGCGGCCTGGAGCGAGGCGGCCAGGGTCCCGACGTTGCCGATACCGCACAGGACGGGGATGTCCAGCGCGGTCAGCACGGGATTGACGGCGTCCGGGAAGCAGGCGTTCACCAGCCAGGTGCCCGGGCTGGTGGCGCGGATGGCCCGCCCCGCGCGTGCCGCGAGGTCCGCGTGCAGTGGCAGCGTGATCCCGAATCCGGCGCGTTCCAGCAGTTCTGTCCAGGCCGAAGGGGCGGTGAGGCGTTCCCATGGACTCTGCGGGGAGGCGCAGACGAACACGCCGTGCGGGCGCAGTTCGCCGAGCAGTTCGGTGAGGTTGTTCTCGACCGGCTCCGTACCCACCGGTACGGGGTGGAAGGTCACTGGCCTGCCCGCGAGCCGTGCCCGCGTGCCCGCGAGGTAGCTGAGCTGCTGGACCTTGTGCGGCGCGCGGCCGAGCACATGGACCTCGGTCGGCTCGTCCGCCACGGTGGCGAGCGCATCGCAGGTTGCGTTCGCCAGCGAACCCGTACCGAGGACAACAAGAGATGCCGTCATACGTGCCTTTCTTCGGCACGAGCGCCCACGCCTATGTGGACCAACCCCAGTGACCCCTGCATCTGACGCAATGTACCCAAAGCCCACGATCTTGTCTCGTGTTTCCGGAATTCTTTTCCGAGCCCCCGGCTTCGCTCGATATATGGGTGCGTCACACCACGTTAGAATCCCTGGTCAGCTAGCCGGTATACTTGATCGGTCAACGTTTACAACTTGGTATAGATGCGTCAATCGGATTAGCGATAATGCGTCGAACGGCCTAGTCCGGGTGTTATCCGTGTCCGTTTTCACGGATCGCGCACGTGCTGTCGCGGCTCGTGACACCTTTTCGGATTCGTTACCAGGGGCTCCTGCGAGCTGCGTTCGTGAACGGGCGACGGGGATGTATTTTTGTTCGTAAAATCTCAACCTGATGACCGGTGACAGTGATTTAATCACTTTTCTCGTGTCCATCGATCTGTCGAGATGGTTGCATAGATAACTCATCCATCGTCGCTCTGATCAATTCTTTCGTGCGACTGTCTGGCCACTGTGGACATCAGGTGGCCTGCTAGGTGATGCGGACCACAAGTCCGCCTCGAGAGTCGTAAGGTGCCATTCCGTCGTCCGGCCGGCGCGGATTCTGCCGGCTAGAAGGTCTTCAGAAGGGTGGTTTGTCGTTGTCTGGGGTGAGGGGTTCGTGGAGTGGTTCGCGGGGCTTTGGTGGATGTCTCCGTGGGGTGTGGTGATGGTGGGTATGCCGTCGATCACCTCGTATTTCCATCCCGGCAGGTCCTTGAGGTGGTGGTCGCGTTCGCAGTACCCGACCAGCTCTTCTTCGTTGGTGCCTCCGCCCTGGGCCCAGTCGGTGGTGTGGTCGTTCTGGCATTGCTGGGAGGGCCGGTGGCACCCGATGCCCTGGCATTCCCGGTCTCGTACCCGTACGAACTCATCCAGTGCCGCCGGGGGCCGGTACCGGGTGCGTCCGAGGTCGGTGGGGTGTCCGGTGGCCGGGTCGGTCAGCAACCGTCGCCAGACGCTGTCGGGGTGGGTGGCCAGCTCCCGCGCTAGTGATGCCGGGATGTGCCCGTGCCCGGCCAGGTATCCCGGCTGCTCGTCCAGTCCGAGTAGGGAGCTGGCGGCGAAGTACAGGTACACCTCCGTCCGCGGCGCCCGGATCTCACCCTGTTCCCGCAGGGCGAGGTCGGCGAACACGTCTGCCCGTAGTTGTTCCAGGGTGCGGCTGTCGCCTTCTTTCCGCATCCGTCGGGCGGCCCGGTCGCAGCGTGCGTAGATCGCCGTGGCGACCTCGGTGGGCAGATCGGCCATGAGGCTGGACACCCCATCCTCCTGATGGATGAGTTCCAGGGATCGTTGTGCCCGCCGGGCCCGGGTGCGCCGCGCCGCCCCGTCCGGGTCCACGGCCAGCACCTGGTAGCGCACCGACCGCCGCAAACTCGTCCGGTCCTTGCGCTCCAGTTTGTCGCCCATCCGCTCATCCACCTCGCGGGCCTGGTGGTCGGTGAGGACCGCGGTGGGTTCCACCACCGCTTTCACCTTCTCCTGATCAATCCGGCCCTCGCGGAACGCGGCCAGGGTGTTCGGCAACCGGGTAAGGTGCTGCCCCAGCGCCAGGGCTTCCTCGACTCGGTGCCGGGTCCAGTACAGCCGTCCGGCGATCTCGGTCACCAGCGAGACCCGTTCGTCCCCGTCGTGGGCGAGGTCGGCCACCAGCAGCACCCGCCGCGCTTCCAGCCGGGCGATGGCGCGTTCGTTGGCCTCCAAGGCGTCGAGTGTGGTGAGTGCGTCTTCTGGGGGATCCGTGTGCGGATCAGAACTGTGTCTGTCCATACCCATAATTGTATCGACGGGACCGACAAGAATTCCCCGCGTGAATGACTACCCGCTGGTATTCACTCGAATGCGTGTTCGACACTGAATGCCTGTCGGGTCGGGGGACGGTGCTCGTCCCGTGGGGTGCTGGCGCTAGCAACCAGCCCTGCTAGTGGTGATGTGTGGAGCGCCAGTGCCCCGCGGCGCGCCGGAGGCGTGCTTGAAACCCAGCCACAGGCTCGTCACCGGCCAACACGGTTACCTGAGCGGCCAACACGATGCGCGGGAACGGCCAAAGCATGCGCGTGGGCGGCCAAAGCGTGCGCGGGAACGGCAAACACGTGCGCGTGGAGAGCAAACACGGTGTGGGGTTCGGGGGTGGTGGGTATTCGGGGTGGGCGAACTCAGGCGAGAGGAGGTTACGCATGCGTACGGCTGGCGTGCTGGCCGTGGTCGCCGCGTTCGCGCTGACCACGTCCTGCGGCCAGGACAGTCCGCAGGGTGCTGGCGGGCAGGAATCGACCACTACTCCGCCCCCGACCACAACGGCAACCACAACCACCACGACAACTTCAGCGGCACCGGACACCACACGGGCCACCACGAGCACCCCGCCACAAGGGCAACTGCCGCAGGGGCAACCGGGCTGCGCGGTGACCGAGGGGTGGAACACCCGGCCCGATGTGCTGGAGGGCAGGTCGAGCCAGGAAGTTTTCCAGGTCCGGATCGGCAGGCATGAATGCTTCGACCGGGTGGTGTTCGATGTGGACGGTACCCAGCGGGTCGGCTTCGACGTGCGGTACGTGCCGACGGTGCACGCGGAGGGCTCCGGCAAGCCGCTCCCGGTCGCCGGTGGGGCCGCGCTGAAGGTGATCGTGCGGGCTCCGGCGGAGGGCTTCCGCGGCCAGGGCGAGGTGCTGGCCACCACCGGGGAGTACTTCTACACCGCCGACCAGCTTTCCGAATGGTCCGCGCTGAGTGCGGTGCGGTTCGCGGGTTCCTTCGAGGGCCAGTCCACCTTCGCCATCGGCGCCCGCTCCGAGCGGCCGATGCGGGCCTTCACACTCGTCGACGAGCGGAGCCAGGTGCGCAACGTGGTGGTCGACATCGCGCACGGCTGAGCCTGGCAGCCTCGGCCACCTGGCCGATGTTCCCGGCATCCGGTGCGTCAATGCTCATCCGCGGTCACTTCCACGTGTCGAGGAGAGCACCATGTCGAGATCGATCAGCAGCAGGCCGAGGCTGCTCGGGCGGGTGATGGTGGCCGCCGTGGTCGCCACGGTGGGGCTCGGCTCGGCCGGAGTGGCCGAGGCCGCCCCGGCGCAGGCCAGCGGCGCGGTGGTGTGGACCGGCTCCGGCCCGGTTCGCGGCACCGTGCACCCGGAGTACCGGACCTTCCAGGGCATCCCGTTCGCCGCCCCGCCGGTGGGGGAGCTGCGCTGGCGGGCGCCCCGGCCGCCGCGCCGGTGGAGCTGGCCGCCGCGGGATGCGACCCGGCCTGCCGAGCGCTGCGCGCAGGGAGCGGGTGGCCAGCGGCCCAGCCTGAACGAGGACTGCCTGTACCTGAACGTGACCACTCCGCGCCCGGCGCAGCGCGGGCAGCGCAAGCCGGTCATGGTGTGGCTGCACGGCGGCGGCAACAGCTACGGGAAAGCGAGCGAGTTCGACCCGCACCGGCTCGCGGTCGGTGGGGACGTCGTGGTGGTCACGGTGAGCTACCGGCTTGGTGTGTTCGGATTCCTGGGGCATCCCGCGCTGCGCGACTCGGGCAGCTACGGGTTGCAGGACCAGCAGGCGGCCCTGCGCTGGGTCCGGCGCAACGCCGCGGCCTTCGGCGGGGATCCCGGTAACGTCACCCTGTTCGGTGAGTCCGGCGGCGGGCACGACGTGTGCGCCCAGCTGGTCTCGCCACGCGCCCGCGGGCTGTTCCACCGCGCCATCATCCAGAGTGGATCCTGTTCATCCACCTGGCCACGGCACGGTATCGCGCCCGGCGTTACCGCGGGCTCGCCCTGGATACCGAGGGAACAGGCGGAGGCACGCGGGCGGGAGCTGGCGGCGGAACTCGGTTGCACGGACCCGGCGAGCGCGGCGGACTGCCTGCGCAGGCTGCCCGCGGAACGGGTGCGGCAGGAGGAGACCGGCCCCGTGCTCACCCCGGTGACCTACGGCAACCGGACCCTGCCCTGGCGCCCGGACCGCGCGCTGGCGGCGGGCTGGTTCCACCGTATGCCGGTGCTGTCCGGCCGGACCAGGGATGAGGGCAGGCTGAGCGCCGCCTTCCTGCCATCCTCCTTCGACCGGGCACAGTACCGGCAGCTGCTCGGCGAGGCCTTCGGCGACCGGGCGGATACGGTGGCGGCGCGGTACCCGGCGAGCGACTTCGGCTCACCCGCCCTGGCGCTGGCCGCGGTCACCACCGACCGGGTGTACTCCTGCCCGCAGCTGACCGACGAGCGGATGCTCGCCGCACGGGTACCGGTCTATGCCTACGAGTTCGCCGACCGGAACGCCCCGCACGGCAACTATCCGATCCCGGCGGACTTCCCGGCAGGCGCCTTCCATGCCGCCGAGCTGCCGTACCTGTTCGATATCGAGCCGGTGAGCTTCACCCCGGCGCAGCGGGAGCTGGCCGCGACGATGGTCGACTACTGGGCCGGCTTCGCCTGGCGGGGTGACCCGAACGCACCGGGCCTGCCGCACTGGCCGAAGGCGCGTGCCGCCACGGTGTTGTCCCTCGCGCCTGGTGCGGGCGGTATCCGGCCGGTGACCCTCACCGATGAGCACCACTGCGGCTTCTGGGCCGGACTGTCCTGAATCGACCTTCCGGGGTGGGGTGCCCGCGCTCACCCCGGAAGGTTCTCCTTGGAAGCCAGCGTGGCCAGCTCGGTGCGGTTGGTCACGCCCAGCTTGGCGTACACGTGGGACAGATGCGTCTTGACCGTGCCCCGGCTCATGAACAGCCTGCTGCCGATCTCCGGGTTGTTCAGGCCGTCCACGGCGAGCCGGACCACCTCCAGCTCGGTGGGCGTCAGGCTCGCCCACCCCGCGGACGGTCGGTCCCTCGGCCCACGGGCCCGCCGGACATAGGTCACGGCCTCGGCGAGATCGAGCTCGGCACCGCGGGCCCCGGCCTCGGCGAACGCACGCTCGCCCAGCGTCTGCCGCAGCGTGGTGGCCACCCGCTCGTGCGCCCGGTCCTCGGTGGGGGAGCGCGGGAAGCCGAGATCGGCCCGCGCCCGCGAGCTCGCGGCCAGCACCCGCGCCGCCTCCGCCGCCTCCCCGCGGCGGGCAGCCAGTACGGCGAGCGCGTCGAGGCTCTCGGTGTACTGCGTACTCAGCCCATGCTCGACGCGCAGCCCGAGGGCTTCGTGGTGCAGTTCCAGCGCCCGGTCCGGATCCTCGGCCGCGGCGAGGTGCCCCTGCTGGTCCAGCGCGTCGGCCAGCGCTCGTGGCATCCCCAGCGTCCTGGCCAGCGCTACGGCCTCGTCGAGCACCCGCCGTGCCTGCTCGGCCCGGCCGAGCTGCCGCAACGCCTCGCCCAGCGCGGGCCGGGCCTGCGCCGCGAGGTAGGTGGCCGCGCCCCGGTCGGTGGACCATGCCTCCTGCTCCAGCCACCGCACCGCCTCGGCGTGCTCGCCCTGCCGGTGGTGCAGGATGCCCAGCACCCTGGCCATCCCGGGCACGAACACCTCGCTGCGCGCTCCCTCGACCAGCCGGAGCACCGGGTCGAGCAGCCGCAGCCCGCCCGCGGCATCCCCGGTCAGCCCGTGCACCAGCGCGAGCACGCTGCGCGAGGAGCCGACCCGGTGATAGTCGGCCAGCGGTTCGGCCACCGCCACCCCCTCTTCGGCCAGTTCCCGTGCCTGTTTCGGGCTGCCCGTGCACAGCGCCCCGACGGCCCGGAACCCGAGCACGGTGGCCGCCACTCCGCGATCACCCCGCGGCAGCAGGCCGGTGACGGCCTGCCGCATCAGTTCCTGCGCCTCCTCGTGCTGGTCGCGCAGGTGCAGGATGATGCCGCGGAGCGCGAGGTAGGAGTTCCGGCCGAAGGCGTCGCCCGCGGCGGTGGCCGAGCGCAGGGCTTCCTCGTTCAGCGCGAGGCCGGCCGCGAAGTCGGTGTAGAACTGGCCGACCGCCGAGAGCGCGAGCGGGAGGCAGCGCAGCCGCTCCTCGCCGAGTTCGGTGGCGATCTCCAGCGCCCGCTGGGCGGCGTCGAACTCCAGGTCCAGCGGGCTCGCGGTGTCCGCGACCAGCGCGATGCCGGTCAGCAGCCGGGCCTGTAGCGGCGAGCGGTCCGCTGGCGCGCGCCCGACCGCGTGCTGCAGGAACCGGATCCCCTCGTGGCCGTGCCGGTGCACATGCCACAACCACGGTAGCTGCGCGGCGAGCCTGCGGCCGCGCTCGGGATCCGCCGCGGCCAGGCCCCATTCCAGCGCGGCACGCAGGTTCCCGTACTCGGCCTCCATCCGCTGCCGCCAGGCCTCCTTGTCCTGGTCCCGTTCCGGCTCGGCCTCCTCGGCCGCGGCGAGGTAGTGGTCCAGGTGGCGGTCCCGTGTGGACTCGACTTCGCCTGCCTCACGCAGCCGCTCGGCGGCGTACTCGCGGATGGTCTCCAGCATCCGGTAGCGCGCCCGGTCCCGCATCGTCTCGGTGAGCACCAGCGATTTGTCCACCAGCCGGGCGAGGACGCCAAGCACCGCGCCGGGTTCGAGCTCAGGGCAGGCGCAGACCGCGCGGGCCGCGGCCAGGGTGCAGCCGGAGGGGAACACCGCCAGCCGCCGGAACACCAGCCGTTCCTGCTCGGTCAGCAGCTCGTGGCTCCAGGCGATCGAGGTGGCGAGGGTCTGCTGCCGTGGTACGGCGCCGCGCGGCCCGCGGACCAGCAGGGCGAAGCGGTCGTCCAGCCCTTCGGCGATCTGCCGCGGGCTGAGCGTGCGCAGCCAGGCCGCCGCCAGCTCGATGGCCAGCGGGATGCCGTCCAGGCGCAGGCAGATCGTGTCCACCGCGGCCGCGGCATCGGCATCCGGAGTGAAGGAGGGCAGCACCAGCCTGGCCCGCTCCACGAACAGCGAACGAGCCTCCTTCTCGGCCATCGGCGGCACCGGCCATACCGCCTCCCCCTGCACGCCGAGTGGTTCCCTGCTGGTGGCCAGCACCGCGACCTCCGGGCAGCTGCGCAGCAGCTCGTCCGTCGTGTCCGCGGCGCCCTCCAGCAGGTGCTCGCAGTTGTCGAGGCACAGCAGCATCCGGCGGTCCCGCAGCTGCCGGGCCAGTGACCGGGCCGCGCCCTGCCCTGGTTCGGCCAGGACGCCGGTGGCGGTGGCGATCGTCTCGGCCACCAGCGCCGGATCGGTCAGGGTGCCCAGTTCGACCCACCACACCCCGTCCGGCCACCGGTCGGCCGACTCCGCGGCGGCGCGTGCGGCCAGCCTGGTCTTGCCGCAGCCACCGGGTCCGGTCAGGGTCAGCAGGCGCTCACCGGCGAGCCGGGTCCGCACCGCACCGAGTTCGACGTCCCTGCCGACGAAACCGGTCAGCTGAACGGGGAGGTTGTTCGGTACCCGGTCGATGGAGCGCAGCGGCAGCGATCCGGCGCCGCCTGCTGCGCGTAGTTCGAAGACCCGCTCCGGTGCGGACAGGTCGTGCAACCGGTGGCTGCCGAGGTCGTGCAGCGCGGTCCCCTCCGGAAGGTCCGGCTCGATGGCGTCGGCCGCGGCGGCGGACAGCAGCGTCTGGCCGCCGTTGGCCAGCGCCCACAGCCCCGCGCAGCGGCGTGCCCCCGGACCGTCCTCGGTACCGAGATGCAGGGCGATCCGTAACCGGGAACGCAGCGCCGGATCGTGTCCGGCGGTGGCGCGCAGCTGCCCGGCCGCGGCCAGGGCGCGGCCGGGCTCGGCGAATACGGCGACCGCGCCGCCCGCGGGCTGCCGCCACGACCGGTGGCAGCCGTGCACGGTGAGGACCGCGGCCACCCAGTCCGCGGTGGGGTCGAGGTCGGCGACCAGGAAGGTCACAGCCCTGGTCATGGGGTTCGGCTCGTTCATGGCCAGCACAGTCTGACACCTCTGCCACCTGGCCGATGTTGTTTCGGCCGTGGACCGCGAGGCTCGGAAGGAGCAGACGCACTACCGGCAAACGGAGGAACACCATGAGTAAGGTCATCGCCAATATGTCCATGTCGCTGGACGGGTTCGTCGCCGACCGCTCGGACGGCATCCAGCAGCTCTTCGGCTGGTTCGGCAACGGGGACGTGGAGGTTCCGCTGCCCGGGGCGGATGCCTCCTTCCGTACCTCGGCCGCCAGCGCGGAGCTGCTGCGCGAGGTGTTCGGCAACCTGGGCGCGCTGGTGTCCGGCAGGCGGAGCTTCGACCTGGCTGGCGGCTGGGGCGGCAGGCACCCGATGGGCGTGCCGGTCTTCGTGGTCACCCACAAGGTGCCGGAGGACTGGCCGGAGGAGGGTGAGCACATCACCTTCGTCACCGACGGGGTGGCGAAGGCGGTGGAGCGGGCGCGGGCGGCCGCGCCGGGCAAGTGGGTCGCCGTCGCCAGCCCGGACATCACCCGGCAGTGCCTGGACCAGGGGCTGCTCGACGAGATCTCGGTCGATCTGATCCCGGCCGTGCTCGGCTCGGGGGTACCGTTCTTCCCGAACCTGGCCTCAGCGCCGATCCAGCTGGATGACCCGGCGGTCGTCGAGGGCACCGGGGTGACCCACCTTCGCTACCGCGTACGGCGCTGAACCGCTGTGTTCAGGCCGTGGTTCCGCCGCGCCCGAGCAGCGCCAGGATGCTCGCACGGCGGAACCAGGCCACGGCCGCGGAGAGGACGAGCAGCAACAGCGGCAGCACCGGGTTGCCGTCCGCGAGCACGAAGATCTCGGTGGCGGTGGCGCCCACCATCACCCCGGCCAGTCCGAGCGCGGCCAGCCCGGCCAGGCGGGGGATGAGCAGGCCGATCGCCCCGGCCACCTCCAGTACGCCGGTCAGGTAGCGCAGCCACTGGCCGAGCCCGAGCTGCTCGAAGGTGTCCACGGTGTCGCCGCCGGAGAACAGCAGGTACCCGCTGTAGAGGAACTCGGCGGCCAGCAGCACCTGCAGGACCCACAGGATGATGTTGGCCAGGGTGGAGTTGCGGCCGGGGTTCGGGCGAGCGGACATGGTGATCCCTTCGTGATCGACTCAGCTCAGCTGCCGGTCAAGGGCACGGCCCGCGGCGCGGCCGGAGAAGATGCACCCGCCGAGGAAGGTGCCCTCCAGTGCGTTGTACCCGTGTACCCCGCCGCCGCCGAACCCGGCGACCTCCCCGGCCGCGTACAGGCCGGGGAAGGGAGTCCCGTCGGGACGGATCACCCGGGATTCGAGGTCGGTCTCCAGCCCGCCGAGCGTCTTGCGGGTGAGCAGGTGCAGGCGCACGGCGATCAGCGGCCCGTGCGCCGGATCCAGCAGCCGGTGCGGCTTGGCGACCCTGGTGATCCGGTCCGGCCAGTAGGCGCGGGCATTGTTGACGGCCATCAGCTGCAGGTCCTTGGAGTAGCCGTTGCCGGTCTCCCGGTCCCGCGCCAGGATCTCCCGTTCCACCTGCTCGTACTCGATGGTTGGGCCGGGGGCTATCGCATTCATTCCCTCGACCAGCTCGCGCAGGTTGGAGCGCACCACGAAGTCCGCGCCCTGATCGAGGAAGGCCTGGATCGGCGCGGGCGCGCCCTTGCGCACCCTGGACAGCACCAGCTTGAGGTCCTTGCCGGTGAGGTCGGGGTTCTGCTCCGAACCGGAGAGGGCGAACTCCTTCTCCACGATCGCGCGGGTGAGGACGAACCAGCTGTAGTCGTAGCCGGTGTGCAGGATGTGCCGCATCGTGGCGAGAGTGTCGTGCCCGGGGAACAGCGGGGCGGGCAGCCGCCGCCCGGTCGCGTCCAGCCACAGCGAGGAGGGGCCGGGGATGATCCGGATGGCGTGGTCCGGCCAGACCGGGTCCCAGTTCCGGATGCCCTCGGTGTAATGCCACATGCGGTCGGAGTTCACCACCGAGGCACCCGCGGCGCCGGCGATCTCCAGCATCCGGCCGTCCACATGGGCGGGCACCCCGGTGGTCATCGACTCCGGCGCTGGGCCGAGCCGGTCGGTGGGCCAGTTCTTCCGGACCAGCTCGTGGTTGCCGCCGATGCCGCCGGTGGTCAGCACCACCGCCTGGGCCCGCAGTTCGAACTCGCCCGCGGTCTCCCTGGTGGAGGCCACCCCGCGCGGCTGCGTGCAGGGCGCGAGCACGGTGCCGCGCACCCCCACCACCGTGCCCTGCTCGATGACCAGTTCGTCCACCCGATGCCGGTGCCGGAACTCCACCAGGCCGCGCTCGGCGGCACCCAGTACCGGCTCGCGGAAAACCCGCACCACCTCGGGGCCGGTACCCCAGGTGAGGTGGAAGCGGGGGACGGAGTTGCCGTGCCCGGTCGCGGTACCCGCGCCGCGCTCGGCCCAGCCCACCGTCGGCGTCAGCCGCAGCCCGAGGTCGTGCAGGTAGCGGCGCTTCTCCCCGGCGGCGAAGTGCACATAGGCCCGCGCCCATTGCCGGGGCCAGTGGTCCGCACGCTCCCGGTCGAAACCGGCCGAGGCGAACCAGTCGGCGAGTGCGAGCTCGGCCGAGTCCCGGATGCCCATCCGGCGCTGCTCGGGGCTGTCGACCAGGAACAGCCCGCCGAGCGACCAGAACGCCTGCGCGCCGAGATTGGCCTCGTTCTCCTGGTCGACCACCAGCACCCTGCGCCCCGCCCTGGCGAGCTCGTAGGTCGCGACCAGCCCGGCAAGGCCCGCTCCCACCACGATGACGTCGGCGTCCTCGGCCACTGTGCCTCCCGCGCTCGGTGCCCGTTCCGGTGCGGGCAGCCTACTCGCCGGAGGGCGATCGCTCGATCGACGGCGGATCCTGCACGAAGGTGCTCAGGTACAGCTCCAGCAAGTGTGTTTCCAATCGGCGCTGCGACCACCCTCGACCGCTCAGCATGCGCTCGAACAGGTCGGTGGAGATGAGCCCCCACAGCATGTCGGTGGCGCTGCGCACGGTCCACGGCGGAGCGAGCCGGTGCTCGGCAGCCAGCCGTTCGGCCAGCAACCGGCAGTTGGCCAGCTGCGCCTCGGTGACGGTCTCCCGGTGCCGGGCCGCGTCGGCGTCGGTGTGCCGGACGCGCTCGATCGCGCGGTCCACGGTCATCAGCCGCGGGTGGTAGGTGGTGAGGTGCCGGACCCAGGCCCGTAGCGCGGCCACCGCGTCGGGCGCGTCCCGGATCGGGTCGGTCGACTCCGCCAGCCCCTCCCGTTCGGCCAGGTAGTCGAACAGGGCGCTGACCAGCTCGCTGCGCGAGTTGAAATGCAGGTAGACGGCGCGCCGGGTGACGCGGGCCCGTTCGGCCACCGCGGTCATGGTCAGCGCCTCGAAGCCCTCGGTTTCCAGGATCGTCCTGGTGGCATCGAGCAGCGCGTCCCGGGTGCGTTTGCTGCGTGCGTTCCGCGGGTCCTCGATGGTTCTTGCCATGTCCGTCTCCCACCCTGGCTTGCTTGGAAGTTCTCAGTGTGTGTACTTTAAAAACTACACGCCATGTGTAGTTATCCGCTACCGTAGAAGATCACGATGCGAGCTGGAGTGATCATGTCCGTCTTCACCAGCGAGGAACTCACTTACCTGCGCGGTCAGCGCCTCGGCCGGATCGCCACCGTCGGGCCGGGCGGCTCGCCGCATGTCGCCCCGGTCGGTTGGACTGTGGACGAAGAGCACGGCGTGCTCGAGGTCGGCGGGATCGACCTGCCCGCCACCAAGAAGTTCCGGGATGTGGCACGTACCGGGCGGGCGGCGATCGTGGTGGACGACCTGGCGAGTGTGGACCCGTGGCGGCCGCGTGGGGTCGAGGTCCGGGGCCGGGCCGAGGCCATCGAGCAGCCGCGCGCGGTGATCCGGATCCATCCCGAGCGGATCATCAGCTGGGGGCTCGGTTCCGGCCGGTCCGCCCGCAGCGTCCCCGCCGCGGGCTGACATTCCGGGAGCCCTGCGACGATCGAGGGCAGGCCGTCTGTCCTACCCCGGCATGCGTTCCAGGAAACGTTTGGTCGCGGTCAGCGCGAGGCTGACATCGTTGCCGCCGTCCGCGACCAGAGTGGCGACGGCCAGGTCGCCCTGCCAGCCGACGAACCAGCTGTGGCTGCGCGGGGGTGTTTCGGTGCCGTACTCGGCGGTTCCGGTCTTGCCGTAAACCGGCTCGCCGGGTACCGAGTTCAGCTCCCGGCCCGAGCCGCCGGTGATCACCTCACGTAGCCCGGTGCGCAGCTTCGTCACGGCGTCCTTGTTCAGCTCCGGGCCGTCCGGTGCGGGTTTGCCGGGTGCCGGGTCGGTGATCAGTCTGGGCTGCCGCCACCGGCCGCTTGCCACCCCCGCGGTGGCCGCGGCCATCGACATCGGGCTCACCACGGTCCTGCCCTGGCCGAAGGCCGCCGCGGCCCGTTGCACGGCGTTGCCGTCCGTGGCTACCGAACCGGTGTAGACCGGGATGCCGAGATCCCATTGTTTGCCGATACCGAGTGCCTTCGCGGTGTTTGCCAGCCCTTCCGGGCCGAGTTTCGGCGCGAGCAGGGCGAAGGCCGTGTTGCAGGACTCGGCGATGGCCTCGCGGAAGGTCGCGTCCGGGATACCGCCGTTCCACGCGTTTTTGAACACCCTGCCCTCGATGTTCACGGTCGCCGGGCAGTCGACCGCGGAGTCGAGCCCGACCGCGCCCGATTCCAGCAGGGTCAGCGCGCTGACGACCTTGAAGGTGGAGCCGGGTGGCACCTGCGCGTTCAGCGCGAGGTTCTGCGCGCCCGCGCTCGGGGAGTTGGCGAGAGCGAGCACGGACCCGTCGGAGATCCGGATGGCGACGATCGCGGCCTTCTTCGTGCTGTCCGCGATGGCGGCGTCCGCCGCGTTCTGCACCGCCCGGTCGAGAGTGGTGTGCACGGGGGTACCGGGCTTCGGCTGGGAGCGGAACAGTTCCTTGCCCGAACTCGCCAGGCTCACGGTCACCGCACGCACCCCGCGCAGCCGCTCGTCGTAGTGTTCCTGCAGGCCACCGTGCCCCTTCTGGCCGCCCACGGTGAACTTGCCCGGGGCGGCTTCGAGGTCCGCCTTGGTGACCGGGTCGACGGTGCCGAGCGCGGCGCGGGCGAAGTCCCTGGTCGGGGCCAGTACCTGACTCTCCTCCCGGAACACCGTTCCGGGCAGCTGGTGGATGTCCGGCTTCACCTCGAGGTAGCGCTCCCTGCGGAGGGTGACGACGGGGACGAACGCATCGGGTGCGGCCTCGGCGATCCTGGCGGGCAGTTCACCGGTGTCCACCCCATCGGCCGCGAGCGCGGAGCCGAGGTCACGGGCCAGCTGCTCGGCGGAGGTGACCTTGCTTGGCTGCACCCCCACGACGACAACGGGCCGGGACTCCGTGATCGGTTCTCCCGCGCCGTCCAGGATCGGGGCGCGGGTGCTCTCCCCGCGGCTGCTGACCAGCCGGTCGCCCGCGGTGAGGTCGGGTTGCACGGTGGCCGGTGACCACTCCACCTGCCAGGCCTCGCCCGCCCGGCGCAGCTGCACCGTGACGGGGTACTCCCAGCGCACCTCTCGGGCGAGGGGCCAGGCGACATCGACCCGCGCGGTCGCCGTATCCCCTTCTACGGTGACCTCACCTGCCCGCAGCTCCGGTGTGCGGGTGCCGAGCCCCGAGGTGAGTTGCTGGTACTCGTCCTCGTGCCCGGGAATCGTGCCCTCCCGCCACGCGGAGAGGAAGGATTCCAGCGACCGCGTGGCGGCCTCCTCATCCGCATCGGAACAGGCGGTGAGCACGGCGGTGCCGGTCAGCAGCGTGAGCAGCAGAACGGCGGCGCGGTGCGGCCATCGGCGAGCCGGTATGGCGGCGTTCATGACTCGGGTCCTCCCTCCCCGGCGCATCGCGGCGGAATGTTATCAGCCAGGACCTTGCGGAACGTCATTCATGACTGACTCGGCGTGGCGCCAGGTAGGTGTGCTTCATGCGTCCTTTCCTTGGTGGTGGAGGAGGTTGCGTCTGGGTCTTCGCTCCGGATCCACAAAGGCTGGTGGGATGAATTCGGGTAGTCCGTTGCGTATGCGCATTGACCAGTCGGTGTGGTGGATGAGGTTGTGGTGGTACCAGCACAGCAGGGTGAGGTTGTATAGCGCTGTGGCCCCTCCGTGAGCCCAGTGGGAGTCGGCATGGGGCGCGGTGTCCGGATTTCGCCGGGCCGTTTCCCCATGCCGCTCCCCCGAACCGGACGTGCGGCTTTCACCGCATCCGGCTCTCCACGAGTCGCCGTTAGGTTGCCGTTATGGCTGGTTTGTCCCAGGGTGTCGAGATTTGGTTTCCTCGGTAGCGATAACGTTGGATGGTCATCGTTGTGGGTCTCCATAGTTCGACACCGTTATATTCCGGCCACCACCGGTTGTAGTAACGGTTTATGATGTCCCGTTTACTGGTACGGGGGTGTTTGTTCTTCAGCCATTCCCAGACCCGCCACCACAGGTAGTCTTGCAGGTGGTGGTAGGCCTTGCTGGAAGAGCCGTGCCGGAAGTACTGGGCCCATCCGCGGGTCATCGTTCCGAGTTGCCGGAACAGTTGGTCCGCGTCCTGATGGGTGATCCGTTTGGTAACTGTCTTGATCTTCCGCTTGATCGAAGTCATCGACTTCTTCGAGGGGAGGGTGTAGATCAGTCGCCGATCGCTTCCATATTGGCGATACCGCTGGATGCGGAACCCGAGGAAGTCGAACCCCTCGTCGATGTGGGCGATTCCGGTTTTCTCGGGTGCGAGCCGTAGCCCGATCCCGGCCAGGATCGCCTCGATCTCGCCCCACAAGGATTCCGTGTGTTCCCGGGTTCCGTTGACCATGACGACGAAGTCGTCGGCGTATCGGGTCAGGCGGAACGTCGCACCGCCGCGTTCACGGTGCCGTTGCCGGTTGGTGGCGTTCTTGTGGTTCTCCCACAACTGGTGGAAATAGTCGTCCAGCTCGGAGAGGGCGATGTTGGCCAGCAGAGGCGACAGGATGCCGCCCTGCGGGGTTCCGGTATGGGTGTCCCGGTCAGGACCATCCTCGCTGAGGATTCCGGCGTGCAGGAACGCCTTGATGAGTTCCAGAATCCGCTTGTCCTTGACGCGTCGCCGCACCAAACCCATCAGGGCGGTGTGGTCGATCTCGTCGAAGCAGGCGGTGATGTCGCCCTCGAAGACCCATTCGTAGCCCTCACGGGCATGTTTGCGGATTTCTTCGATGGCATCCTGGGCCCGGCGCCTGGGCCGGAAACCATAGCTGGAGGACTGGAACCCGGCCTCGAAGATCGGTTCCAGGACCAGCTTCAGCGAGGCTTGAACGACCCGATCGGTCACGGTCGGTATCCCCAGCCGACGGGTCTTCCCACCGGCTTTGGGGATGTGTCGTTCCCGGACCGGGAGCGGACGGAACGTCCGCGCTTTCAGATCGGCGCGGATTTCCTCCAACAACCCGACCACACCCAGCGCCGAGTCGGTGATCGACCGCACCGTTCGGCGATCGACGCCCGCGCTGCGTGCTCCGGTGTTCCCTGACACCCGCTCCCACGCCACGGCGAGGAACGCGGGGTCGGCCACGAGGTTGTAGAGATCATCAAACCGGCGACCGGGATCGGCCGCCGCCCAACGGTGCAGTTTCGTCTGCATTCCCAGTACCCGCTGCCCTGCCGTGAACGGCACCAGCAGCAGATCACCGATGTTCACCGGTGAGGCCTCTTCTGGCATTACCCCAACTTCCCTGCTCGATTCGCTGTCGCCCTTCCCCATGCGGACGGTTTTCCCGCCCTCGGAGTACTACGGCGACTCCGCCCCACCACAGAGCCCCTCGGCGGGCAATGCACCTATCCACATCTGGGACACCGGATTGCGCCCAGGCATGGAAAGCTCGCGGTGGTTCCCATGTTCACGTGTTCCCGATCGACGAGTGAGGCACTCAGCTTTACCCCGGCAGCCCCTGTGAATACGCCACAGACTTTCTCCACAGACTACCCAGGAATACAATCCCAGGCGGGCGCTACACCCTTCACTTGGTTCACGCGCACTGCGATACCGACTCAGATCCGCCAGGTTTCGAGTCGGCTCCACATAACGAGGCCTCAGACACTGATTCCTATTCGTATACCTTCTCGTCTCGCTCACCGAGCCCGCACCATCTGGCAGTGCTGGCACGACTCGACTTTGTCAGGGCCGCTTGCCACCTCAATCCACCCATTCCCGTGAATCAGGCTGCCCTCAGCTTCACCGAACCACTGTGACGGTCCAGCGCCGGAGGTCTCTCACCTCCGATCGGACAAACACGCGCCTCATGGCGCACGGGGATGACGTGGTGGGCTTGGCATTGTTTGGGTTTTCTGCGGCAGCCGGGGAAGGTGCATCCGCGGTCGCGCAGGATCAAGGCTCTGCGGATGGCCAGGGGTACGGTGCGGGTGCGTTGTCCGATGTCGAGGGTCTCGCCCTTGCTGCCCAGGACGGCGGGCACGAGGTAGGAGTCGCAGGCCATCCGGCGGATTTGGGCGGCGGAGTAGGACTCCTGCCCGTGCAGGAGCCCGTATCCGGTGCCGTGCTTGAGGTCGTCGAGGGTGATGGTCACCATGACGGTGAAGGGTTCCCCGGCCTCGGTGGGTCCTTCTTCGGGGCATCCGGCTGCCACGCGCAGCACGTCGGCGAACGCGTCCCCCTGGCGCTGGAACCTGCTCCGACGGTCCGGCTCCTCTTTCGTGCCGGAGGGTTTCGCTCTCGGTTCGATCAGCCCGGTCAGCACCGCCGCGGTCTCCGCGTCCAGGTCGAAGCTGCCGCGTAACCGCCCACCCCGGGTCTCCCGCCAGTCCAGGGACCGTTCCGGCCGGGCCAGTTCCTCCTCCGTGGGTGGGGTGCCGTCCTGGTCCAGCCGCGCCAGAATCTCTTTACCCAGCGCGGACACGGTGTGGGGTTCGTACTCCCGCGCCGCCTTGGTCAACAACGCTTCGGCGTGTTCCCGGTCGGGCAGGCTGATCGGCTGCGGGAAGCGGGTGATGGTGGCGCGGATGGTCTCGATGTGTTCCGGCCCGATGGCTCCTTCGGCCGCCGCCGCACCGACCTCGGGCAGGTCGGGTTCCAAAGGTATGCCGCCCGGGCCGTGCCGCCGCACGACCGCCCGGGCGTGCGCCACGCGCTGGCGGGCGTCGTAGGCGTTGATCCGCAGGATCTCCCGGGTCAAGGTCGGCAGGCCGCGGTAGCCCTGCTGGCTGGCCGTGTCGCGGCCGTCGAGTTCGGCCAGGACCGCCAGCTCCCGGGCATACAGAGCCCGCCGCTGCTGTTCGAGGTCGCCCAGCGCGGTCAGGAGTTCCTCCTCGCTCATGCGGGAGGTGTCGATGCCGAAGGTCCTGGTCACAACCCCACAGTACCGCGTAGTCGCTCATGTGTTCGATACACGATCGAGTGGAAGCCGTCGGGTCTGTCTCGTTCTTGCAAAGTTACGTCTAAACCTTGCGGAGATCTGTATGACACTTTAGGGTGACTGCCATCACAGCAACGACGCCACGTGACGGCGAAAGAGGTGACCGATGGCGAATCCCCACGCCCGACGGGTGCTCGGTGCCCTGTTCGTGGGCAGCCTGTTCCTGACGGCGGCCGCGTGCGGCGGCTCGACGGACAGCCGGGGCCCGGACGGCAAGATCATCGTGACGGTCAACGGGCAGCCGCCCCAGACCCAGGCATTCGAGCGGAAGCTGTTCGACGCCGACGTGGCCGCGTTCGAGGAAGCACATCCGGATATCGACATCCAGCCCAAGGAAGGGTTCATGGAGGTCGAGCAGTTCTCGGCGAAGCTGGCCGGCGGGCAGCTCGAAGACGTCTTCTACGTCTACTTCACCGATCCGGCCACGATTATCGCGCGGAGGCAGGCGGCCGACATCACCCAAGCCGTGCAGGACCTGCCGCAGCTGGATGCGCTCCAGCCGCAGTTGCTGGACGTCTTCCGCGATGAGGAGGGCAAACTGTACGGGCTGCCCACGGCGAACTACTCGATGGGGCTGCTCTACAACCGGCCGCTGTTCGAGCAGGCCGGGCTCGACCCGGACGACCCACCGCGGACCTGGGCGGAGGTGCGCACGGCGGCGCGGAAGATCTCCGCGCTGGACCAGGAGATCGTCGGTTTCGCCGAGCTCAGCAAGAACAACCAGGGCGGGTGGCATTTTGGCGCCTGGATGAACTCGCTCGGCGGTTCGCTCGCCAGCGAGCAGGACGGTTCCTGGAAGGCGAGCTTCAACAACGAACTCGGCCGCACGGCCCTGCGGCACCTGCACGACATGCGGTGGACCGACGGCTCGATGGGCAGCAAGCAGTTGCTCGAGGCCGCCGATGTGCAACGGATGATGGGCGCGGGACAACTCGGGATGTACCTTGCCGCCCCGGACAACATCCCCACGCTGGTCAAGCAGTTCAACGGGAACTACGCGGACTACGGCCTGGCGCCGATGCCGGAGGGTAAGGGCACCCTGATCGGCGGCGAGGGCTACATGTTCAATCCCAAGGCCTCGCCGGAGAAGATCGAGGCCGGGCTGAAGTGGATCCAGTGGAAGTATCTGAACCCGGAACGCTTCGAGGTCAAGGCCAAGGAGTTCGCCGAGGCCGACAAGCCGGTCGGCCTGCCGACCCCGCCCACCCCGGACATCTGGCGGGGCGAGGTCAGGGAGCGGATGGAAGCGGTCAAGGAGCAGCACGCCAACGTCCCCGCCGAGAACTACCGGGCTTTCATGGCGGCATCGGAGGAGATCGAGGGGTACCTGGAACCCCCGCAGGCGCAACAGATCTATGCCCGGCTCGACACGGTGATGCAGGCCTGTCTCACCGACGAGCAAGCCGACCTTGACCAGCTCCTCGCCGATGCCGAAGCCGATGTCAACACGATTCTTGCTCAGGTCCGCTAAGCCCAGCGCGGCCCCGGAGGGCGCACGCGGCCGGTCCACCGGACGCAGGCGTAACCGGGGCCCGCGCCGGGCGTTGCCACGGACCGTCACCGCCTACGGCCTGCTCAGCGCGGCACTGGTCTGCTTCGCACTGTTCTCCTGGTATCCGATCGTGCGCGGCGTGCTGCTGAGTTTTCAGCAGGTCAACTTCGTGGACGCGCCGGAGTGGGTGGGGCTGGAGAACTTCCAGCGGCTGTTCTCCGACCCGCTGTTCGGCGTGGCCTGGCGAAACACCCTGATGTTCACCGGCCTGGCCCTGTTGCTCGGCTTCGCGATCCCGTTCCTCACCGCCGTGCTGCTGAACGAGCTGCGGCACGCCAGGACCTTCTTCCGGCTGGTGGTGTACCTGCCGGTGATGCTGCCGCCGGTGGTCACCGCGTTGCTGTGGCGGTGGTTCTACGATCCCGGACCCGGCCTGTTCAACGAGGTGCTCGGCACCCTCGGTCTGCCCGCACTGTCCTGGCTGGACTCCAGTGACACCGCGATGCTTTCCCTGGTGCTGGTGGCGACCTGGGCGAATATGGGCACCACGACGTTGATCTACCTGGCCGCGTTGCAGACCATCCCCGGTGAGCTGTACGAGGCCGCCGAGCTGGACGGCGCCGGGATCTGGAAACGGCTGCGGCACGTGACCATTCCGCAGACCCGTTTCGTCCTGCTGGTGTTGTTGCTGTTGCAGATCGTAGCGACCATGCAGGTCTTCACCGAGCCCTTCGTGATGACCGGTGGTGGCCCGGACAACTCGACCGTGACGGTTCTGCTGCTGCTGTACCGCTACGCCTTCGTCTACAACGACTTCGGCTCGGCCAGTGCGATGAGCCTGCTGCTGTTCGTCGCGCTCGGGGTGTTCTCCGCGGCGTACCTGCGACTGACCACGAGGAGGGAGTCATGACCGCGGCACGCACCCTCGTCTCGCCAACGCAGCTGCGCAGCCGGACCGGCCGGACCGTGTACTGGACGGTGTTGCTGCTGACCCTGCTCGCCTTCGTGTTCGCCTTCCTTTTCCCGTTCTACTGGGCGGTAACCGGGGCGATGAAGTCCTCGGAGGAGCTGGCGCAGGTGCCGCCGACCCTGGTTCCGAACGAGTGGCACCCGGAGACCTTCGCCACCGCATGGCGGGAGATCGACCTCGGCAAGTACCTGCTGAACACCGTGATCGTGGCAGGCGGTGCCTGGGCGATCCAGCTGGCGGTGGACGTGCCCGCGGCCTACGCGCTGTCCAAACTCCGCCCGAGGTTCGGGAATCTCGTGCTCGGCATGATGCTCAGCACACTGATGTTGCCGGCCACGGCGCTGCTGGTGCCGACCTACCTCACGGTGTCCGACGTGCCGCTGTTCGGGGTCAACCTGCTGAACACTCCCGCGGCAATCTGGCTGCCCGCGGCCGCGAACGCCTTCAACATCTTCGTGCTGAAACGTTTCTTTGACCAGATCCCGGACGAGTTGCTGGAGGCGGCGACCATCGACGGTGCGGGGCCGGTCCGTACCCTGTGGACGATCGTGCTGCCGATCTCCCGGCCCATCCTCGCGGTGGTGTCCATCTTCGCCGTGGTGACCGCGTGGAAGGACTTCATCTGGCCGCTGCTGGTGCTGCAGGACCCCGCCACCCAGACGTTGAGCGTGCTGCTGCAGCGCATCGCCCCGGATATGCCGCTCAACCTGCTGGTCGCCGGGCTCGTGCTGACCAGCCTGCCGATGATCGCGGTCTATCTCGTGTTCCAGAAACAGATTCTCGCCGGACTGAGCGCGGGAAGCATCAAGGGCTGACCGGCCCATGACTCAGGGAGGACTCCACAGTGCGTGAATGGTGGCGAACCGCCAGCATCTACCAGATCTACATTCGCAGCTTCCGGGACGGGAACGGGGACGGGATCGGCGACCTCGCCGGGGTGCGGTCCCAGCTGTCCTATCTGGAACAACTCGGGGTGGACGCGGTCTGGTTCACCCCGTGGTACCCGTCGCCGATGGACGACGGTGGCTACGATGTCGCGGACTTCCGGGACATCGAACCGACCTTCGGCACCCTGCCCGAAGCCGAGGCCCTGATCGCCGAGGCGCATACCAGAGGCATCCGGGTGATCATCGACATCGTCCCGAACCACTGCTCGGACGTACATCGCTGGTTCCTCGCTGCCCGGGACGCCGGCCCCGGATCGCCGGAGCGGTCCCGGTTCTGGTTCCGGCCAGGACGCGGCCCGGACGGGTCGCAGCCGCCGAACAACTGGCAGTCGCGGTTCGGCGGCCCCGCCTGGACCAGGATCACCGAACCGGACGGCACGCCGGGGGAGTGGTACCTGCATCTCTACAGCTCCCGGCAGCCGGATCTGAACTGGGAGAACGAGGAGGTCCGCGCCGAGTTCGCCGACATCCTGCGGTTCTGGTTCGACCGCGGCGTGGACGGCCTGCGTATCGACGTCGCCGACGGGATGGTGAAGGACCCTGCCCTGCCCGATGTCACCGACCCGGACGGCCCGCTGCCGTACTCCGACCAGGAGGGGCTGCACGAGATCTACCGCGAGTGGCGGCGGATCGCGGACGGCTATCCCGGTGAGCGGGTGCTGGTCGGCGAGATGTGGCTCGGCGATCTCGGCCGGACGGTGCGCTACCTGCGTCCCGACGAGCTGCACTCGGCGTTCAACTTCGACTACCTGGTCTGCCCGTGGGATCCCGATCGGTTCCGCCGGATCATCGAGGACACCGTCGAGTCGCACGGCACCGTCGGCGCGCCGCCCACCTGGGTACTGTCCAACCACGACGTCACCAGGCCGGTCACCCGGTACGGGCGGGCAGGCGACACCGGTTTCGACTTCGCCGACCGGTTGCACGGAACCCCGGTGGATCTCCGCCTCGGCACCCGGAGGGCCAGGGCCGCCGCGCTGCTCACCATGGCACTGCCCGGCGCGATGTACCTCTACCAGGGCGAGGAGCTCGGCCTGTGGGAGATCGAGGACATCCCCGACCAGCTGCGGCAGGACCCGGTGTTCGAGCGGACCGGGCACGCCGATCCGGGCCGGGACGGGTGCCGGGTCCCGCTGCCGTGGGCGGGTACCGCGCCCCCGTTCGGTTTCAGCCCCGAGGGCGCGCACAAGGAGCCCTGGCTGCCGCAGCCACGGGTCTGGGCGGCGCACACCGTCGAGGCGCAGCTCGCCGAGCGCGGCTCGACCCTGGAGCTGTACCGCTCCGCCCTGCGCATCCGGGCCGAGCGGGTGGCCACCGGCGGTCCGCTGCGCTGGCTGGAGTCCCCGCCGGGGGTGCTCGCCTTCGCCAGGGACCCCGGGTTCGCCTGCGTGGTCAACCTGTCCGGGGAGGCGGTGCCGCTGCCGCCGCACGAGTCGGTGCTGCTGTCCAGCGGGCCGCCGGTGGGTGACCTGCTGCCGCCGGACACCGCCGCCTGGTTGCACACCCCCTGAGCCGGCCGCAGATACGGCGAAAGGAGGTGCCACACCGGCCGCTGCCCCTCACACCATCCCCACCCTGCAAGGAAGGTGACACAGCGAAGTGTTGACGATACCCAAGAACGGAAAGTTGACTGCCGGAGCCGCCTGCGCGGCGCTGGCCGCCGGACTCCTCTTCGCGGTACCGGCCGGGGCCGAACCCGCGGCACCCCGCCCGGCCGCACCGGACTGTGCCAATGTGGACGCGGGCGCCGAGGTGCCGTTCTTCGAGATCGAGGCCGAGTGCGCGCGGTACCAGGGCACGGTGATCGGTCCCGACCTCACCCAGGCGAGCCTGCCATCCGAGGCATCCGGCAGGCAGGCCGTCCGGCTGTCCGGCACCGGGGACCATGTCGAGTTCACCCTCACCGAGCCCGCGAACTCGTTGAACCTGCGCTACAGCGTGCCGGATGGTCACTCCGGCACCCTTTCGGTGTACGTCAACGGGGACAAGCTCGGCGAGCGGCTCGCGGTCACCGCGAAGTACTCGCACCTGGAGACCCCGTTCATCTACGGCAGCAAGATCCACCATTTCTACGACGAGAGCCGGATGCTGCTCGGGCGGGAGCTGGTCGCAGGCGACCGGGTCCGGGTACAGGTCGACCCCGGGGACAACGCCGGACCGTACACCGTGGACCTCGCGGACTTCGAACAGGTGCGGGAACCGCTTCCGGCCCCGGGGGACGCGCTCCCGGTGACCGGTTTCGGCGCCACTCCCGATGACGGTGGCGACGACACCGCCGCCTTCCGCACGGGCATCCAGCAGGCACGTTCCTCCGGAAGGCCACTGTGGATCCCGCCGGGCCGGTTCGAGATCGGCAGTGCGCTCCAGGTCGACCAGGTCACCATCCGTGGTGCCGGGCCGTGGTACTCGGTGTTGCACGGCGACAACGTGTTCAACAACAACCATGCCACCGGCGGGATCGAGCTGCGTGACTTCGCCATCTTCGGCGAGGTGACCGAGCGGGTCGATTCCCGGCCCGCGAACGGCTTCCACGGCGTGCTCGGCACCGGATCGACGCTGTCCAACCTGTGGATCCAGCACACCAAATGCGGGCTGTGGCTGATGAACGGCGCCACCAGGGACCTCACCGTGGAGAACAGCAGGTTCATCGACCTGCAGGCGGACGGGATCAACTTCGACGGCAACGTGAAGAACTCCACCATCCGCAACAACTTCTTCCGCAACACCGGAGACGACGCGATCGCGCTGTGGTCCAACGGGGTTTCCGACTCCGGGGACAGCATCGTGCGCAACACCGTCGTCCAGCCGAACCTGGCGAACGGGATCGCGGTCTACGGCGGGGAGAACAACTCGGTGGTCGGCAACCTGGTGCGGGACACCAACGCACTCGGCGGCGGGATCCACATCGGCAACCGGTTCAACGCCACCCCGCTGACCGGGACCATCCTGGTCGAGGACAACACCACCGTGCGCGCAGGCGCGCTGGACCCGAACTGGCAGTTCGGCGTCGGGGCGCTGTGGTTCGACGGCCGGGACAGCGCGTTCTCCGGCGTGGACATCGTGGTTCGGGACAACCGGTTGATCGACAGCCCGTACGAGGCGATCCAGTTCATCGACGGCAGCGGGCAGGGCAAGCCGATGGGCGGCGTGCGGATCGAGGGCGGCAGCATCGAGGGCGCGGGCACCTTCGCGGTGCAGGCGCAGACCGGCGGCACCGTCACCATCAACAACCTCACCGCCACCGGCATCGGGGTCACCGGGTCGTACAACTGCCCCTATCCCAGCGACCGGCAACCGTTGACGATCAACGGCAGCGGCAACACCGGCTGGGACGGCACCTGGACCGACTGCTCCAGCTGGCCCGAGCCGGGCTCCGGACCGCCACCGGAGCCGGGGCCGGAGGAGAACCTGGCGCTGCGCAGGCCGGTGACTGCCAGTGGCAACGTCGGCGGCTACCCACCATCCGCCGCGGTGGACGGCAATGCCGACAGCTACTGGGAAAGCATCAATGGCGCCTTCCCAGGGACGATCACGGTGGATCTCGGCCGGGTGACCGAGGTTGGCCGGATCGTGCTCGCCCTGCCGCCATCGTCGGCCTGGCCCGCGCGCACCCAGACGTTGTCGGTACTGGGCAGCGCGGACGGGCAGCAGTACACCACGCTGGCAGATTCGCGGGGATACCGGTTCGACCCGGCGACCGGGAACACGGCAACCATCCAGGTGCCGGCGAGTGAGCAGCGCTACCTGCGGTTGCGGGTCACCGCCAACACCGAGTGGCCTGCCGCGCAGGTGGCGGAGTTCGAGGTCTACCGCGAGTGAGGGGAACGGGTGGTGCGGGCCGGCCCTGCTGCGGCCCGCACCACCCCGCCTCAGCCCTTGGGCGCCCGGGTGGTGGAGGAGCGGACCACCAGTTCCGGCGCGAACAGCAGTTCCTCGGCGGGCAGCTCCGCGCCGCTGATCTGCTTGACCAGCATGGCGACCGCCGCCTGACCCATCGACTCGATGGGCTGCCGGATGGTGGTCAGCGGCGGATCGACGCTCTGCATCAGCGCCGAGTCGTCGTAGCCCACGATGGAGACGTCCTCCGGCACCGAAAGCCCCTGCCTGCGCGCAGCCCTGATCGCGCCGAGCGCGAGCGGGTCGCTGGCGCACAGGATCGCGGTCACTCCGCGGCGCAGCAGCCTGCCAGCGGCCGCCTGCCCGCCCTCCACCGAGAACATGCCGTGCTCGACCACGGCCGTCGCCGCATCGCCGTCCGCCCTGGCGAGCTGGGACCGGAATGCCTCCAGCTTGCGCCGGGACGGGACGTGGTCGGCTGGCCCGAGCAGCAGCCCGATCCGCTCGTGCCCCAGCGAGCGCAGGTGCGCCATCGCCTGCTCGACGGCGAGCGCGTCATCGCAGGACACCTGCGGGAACCCGAGGTGCTCCACCGCCGCGTTGATCAGCACGGTGGGCAACCCACGGTCGTGCAGCCGATGGTAGTGGTCGTGCACGGCATCGGCCTGCGCGTACAGCCCGCCGGAGAACACCACCCCGGAGACGTGCTGCTGTAGCAGCAACTCGACGTAGTCGGCCTCGGAGACGCCGCCCGCCGTGCGGGTGCACAGCACCGGGGTGAAACCCTGCTGGGCCAGGGCGTTGCCCATCACCTCCACGGAGGCAGGGAAGATCGGGTTCTGTAACTCGGGCAGCACCAGGCCGACCAGCCGGGCCCGCTCGCCGCGCAGCTGGGTCGGGCGCTCGTACCCGAGCACGTCCAGCGCCGTCAGCACGGCGGTCCTGGTGTTCTCGGAGACCCCCGACCGCCCGTTCAGCACCCGGCTGACCGTCGCCTCGCTGACTCCCACTTTCGCCGCGACTTCGGCAATTCTACGCACCATGACTGCAAGTATGGAACAAAGCGGTGCAAGTATCGAGCATTTTCGTCGCAGCGTACGTGGTGGTGCCGGTTACGGTAGGGCACTATTGCAAGGTATCGAGCACGGCGCGGGTGAACTCCTCGGTGCCCGCGGGAGCCGCCGAGGTCAGTTCGATTTGGTCGCCGCGGTCCTGCACATCGCGCTGGGCTCGATCTCGGTCGCCGCGATCACCGCCGCAGGCATCCTTGCTCCGCTGGCCGGAGGGCTCGGGGTGGACCCGGTGCTGATCGCGCTGGCAGCCGGTTCCGGCGCGCTGTTCGTGCCGCATGTCAGCAGCAACTTCTTCTGGATGTTCCAGACCTGCTGGGGTAGTGGCGTGGTCAGTCCCTGCGCAGGATGTAGCACTGGAACAACGCGTGCCCCGATGGTGTGGCGGCCGAACGCTGGAGCACCCGCAGGCCGGACATCTCGCACCACTGGCTGCTGATCAGGATCGGGGTGTGCCCGAGCAGCACGAGATAGCCGCCGGGACGGCAGCGGCTCGCCGCGGCGGCGAACAGCTCGTGCGCCTGGCGGGTGCCGACCACGAAGGCGTTGAGGTGCCTGCAGATCACCAGATCGGCCTCGCCCTCAGGGATGGCCGGGCTGATGCTGTCGCCGCAGTGCACCTCGTCCACCCTGGACCGGGCGTGGGCCACCATCTCGGCGCTCAGGTCCTGCCCGATGGTGCGGATCGCGGGAAACCGGCTGCCGACGGCGGCCAGGAACGCCCCGGTGGAACACGCCGCGTCATAGGCGCGGCCGCCACCGTCGAAGCCGAGCCGCGCGAGCCGCTCCGGAACGTACTCGCGCAGCACCGACTCGGCATGGTCGAGCTCGCGGACCAGCTCCTCGGTGACCTCCCAGCCACCCGCCTCGGTCTCGGCCGCCGCACGGATGCGGTCGCCGAGCTGGGCGTAGGGATGGTAGAGGTCGGCCATCGGGTCGGCGACGGCCTCGGCGAACAGTTCGGCCTTCTCGGACTCGGCCAGTGGCCGGTAGAACACGGCAACGTGGTCCTCGGCGACCTGCTCCCGCTCCGCGACCCCCAGCAGCATATGCGCCTCGACCAGGCCGCACTTCAACCGCTCGGCAGGCAGGCCGGGGCGGTCCGGGCCGGGGAAGGCGGCCTCGGTCTTGCGGCCGAGCAGCCGCATCCCGCGCACGGAGAGGAAGAACAGGTCGTACGGCTTGCCCTCGGCGAAGGTCTCCACCGCCCGCTCCAGCGAGCGCCGTTCGGTGCGTGCCGGGGCGGTCATCGGGCATCACCGAGCGCGCGCCGGATGGCAGCCGCCGTGCTGGGCAGGTGCTCGGGGTCGAACAGCCGCTCGTGGGTGCCAGGAACGGGCTGCACGGCCAGCCCTGGCAGCAGGGCGCGGTCCCAGCCGCGCGGCCGCGCGGCCCGGTCGGCATCGGGATCGGCTGCCAGCAGCCATACCCGGCCCGGATAGCCTGCGGGCACATGCCTGGCGGCGAGGGATCCGTTGTGCAGCAGCTCCTCCGCGATATCGGCGCCCTCGGGGGAGTCCACCGCAACGCCCAGTTCGGCCAGCCGTTGCCGGATACCGGCCCTGGGGTCGCCGGTCTGCGCGGAGGCGTTCAGGTTGTGGCTGTCGATGAGCAGCACATCGGACACGATGTCGCCGTGCGCGTGCATCTGCCGGGCCATCTCCAGCGCCACGACCCCGCCGAAGGACCAGCCGCCGAGGCAGTACGGGCCCTCGGGCTGGAGGGTGCGCGTCCACTCCACGTAGCGGGCGGCCATCTCGGCGAGGCTGCCGAAGCGATGCTCCCGCTGCCCGAAGCGGGGATTGGAAAGGGCGTGCATCCGCCACTCGGGCAGCAGCGGAGCAAGCCCCTGGTATGGCAGCGCCAGGCCCTCGCCGGGGTGCACCAGGAACAACGCCTCGCCGGGGGCGTCCGGGTTCAGGGTGTGGATATGCCGGGAGCCGGAGCCCGCGACCGGACCGAGCAGCTGTTCGGCCAGCCCGGCGACCGTGGGCGCCTTGAGGATCTGCGGGACATCGCAGCGCATCCCCTCCGGCAGGTTCGCGCGCAGGGTGCGCAGCAGCCGCACCACCAGCAGCGAGTGCCCGCCGAGGGCGAAGAAGTCGTCGTGCGCCCCGATCTCGCTGACCCCGAGCACCTCCTCCCAGCAGCGGGCGATCAGCCGTTCCAGCTCGGTGCCCGGCGGGCGGGAGCCCGTGGCCCCCGCTGCGGCGCCGCCGTCCGCCAGCTCGGCCAGCCTGCGCTGGTCCAGCTTGCCGTTGCTGGTCAGCGGCGGTGACTCGAGCACAACGAGCTGCCCGATCATCCAGTCCGGCAGCCGTTCACCCAGCCACTGGCGCAGCTCGCCGGTGTCCAGCACGGCTCCGGAGCGGCGCACCGCGAAGGTGGTGAGCGCGGACTCGCGGGCGATCGTGACGGCCTGCCGCACCGCCGGATGGCCCTCCACCGCACGGTCGATCTCGGCGGGCTCCACCCGGTGCCCGCGTATCTTCACCTGCCGGTCGTTGCGGCCGAGGAACTCCAGTTTCCCGTCCGGCCGCCAGCGGGCGCGGTCGCCGGTGCGGTAGAGCCGACCCGCGCCGAACGGGCTGTCCGGGAACCGCCGCGCGGTGAGCTCGGGGTCGTGCAGGTAGCCCGCGCCCAGCGCGATACCGGTGAGGGCCAGTTCCCCCGTGCAGCCGATGGGCAGCTCGCGCAGGTGCGGGTCCACCACATGGGTTCCGGTGTTGTCGATCGGCCGCCCGATCGGCACCCGCTCCGCGTGGCCGTCCCCCGGCTCGCAGGTGTGGTGGGTGACGCTGATCGAAGCCTCGGCCGGGCCGTAGGCCTGGTGCAGCCGCGCGGGCAGGCCGGACTCGGCGAAGGCACGCACCAGCGCGGGTGTCACCGCCTCCCCGCCGGAGAGCACGTGCCGCAGCTCCTGGCAGCCGCCCGCCTTGGGCCCGTCCAGGAAGGCGGCGAGCAGGGTCGGCAGGAAATGCGCGACGGTCACCCGCTCGGCGATGATCGACTCGGCCAGCTCGTCCGGGTCGAGCACGGCCTCGGGCGGGGCCATGATCACCGTGCCGCCGTGCGCCAGCGGGAAGAACACTTCCCACAGCGCGATATCGAAGGCGGTGCCCGCGGTGGCCAGCACCCGTGGCGGCTCCGGGGTGGGAAACGCCGTGCCGGACCACACCATCCGGTTCACCATCCCGGCCTGCGGGGCCAGTACCCCCTTCGGGGTGCCGGTGGAACCCGAGGTGTAGACCACGCAGGCGTCCGTGGACGGGTCGGCCGAGCCCGTGCCGCCGGTGGCAGGCTCCGCCGGTTCGGTCACCGTGCCCGCCGGGTGCAGCACCGGCCAGGCCGCGAACTCGGCGGGGTCCACTGTGGTCACCACCGCGCGCAGCCCGGCGTCCCGCGCGATCACCTGCCGCCGCGCAGGCGGGTGCTCCGGGTCGAGCAGCACGGGCACCGCGCCGCACCGGTAGCAGGCCAGCAGGGCGCTGGCGTAGTCCAGGGAGCGGGGCAGGCAGACACCCACCAGGTCGCCGGGGCCCGCCCCGGCCGCGGTCAGCCGCTCGCCGAGGGCGCGCGCCAGCGTGTCCAGCTCGGCGTAGCTGGCCACGGTCTCCCCGTCCACCACCGCCGGGGCATGCGGGGCCGTCGCGAGCCTGCGGGTGAACAGCTCCAGCAGGCTGCGCGCCGCGGGCTCCGCACCGGTGCCGCCGGTCCACTGCTCCAGCAGCGCCCGGTCCCGCCGCGGCAGCACCTCCAGCTCGCGCAACCGCGCGCCGGGCCGGCCGCAGAGCTGCTCCATCAGCAGCTGGAAGGTCTCGATCAGCCGGGTGACCTCGTCCTGGGTGAAATGCGTCGTGTCGTAGTTGAAGTGGAAGGCCAGCCGCTCCAGTGGCAGCACGATCAGGCCGATCGGGTACTCGGTCTTCTCCTGTGCGTGCCGGTCGATCACCTGGATGCTCAGCTCGTCCTCGCCGGGCAGGTTGTCCTCGGGGTAGTTCTCGAAGGCCACCAGGCTGTCGAAGATCCGTTCCCCGGACAGTTTCCCGCCGCTGCTCCACGACTTGATCTGGGCGAGGGGCACGTAACCGTGCGCCGCGGTGGCGGCAAGGTCGTGGTGGATGGCCTCCAGCAGCTCGGTCACCGTGCGCTCCGGGTCCAGCCGGATGCGCAGCGGCACCGTGTTGATGAACAGGCCGACCATGGTCTCAGACCCCGCCAGCTCCGGCGGGCGCCCCGCGATGGTCAGGCCGTGCACCACTTCCTCGGCACCGGTCCGCAGGCCCAGCAGCATGCTCCAGGCCGCCTGGGTGATCGCGTTGGCGGTCACGCCGTGCTCGCGGGCGGCCTCGTTGACCTGCCGGGTCAGCCGCTCGGAGAACTCGTGCACGATGGTGTGGAACAGGCCCTCCCGGTCGGCCGGGGCCTCGGAGAACGGCACGGGGGACAGCTGCAGCAGGTAGTTCCGCCAGAACCGCTCGGAGTCCTCACCCTGCGCGGACCTGGCGCGGATCCAGCGTACGTAGTCCCGGTAGGGCCGGCAGGGTTCGAGCCGGATGTCCTCGCCCCGCGCCAGCGCGTCGTAGATCCGGAACATATCGCCCCAGATCAGCGAGAGGCACCAGCCGTCGAGCAGGATGTGGTGGTGGCTCCACAGCAGGTAGTGCCTGCCGCCGCCGAGCCGGACCAGGGTGAGCCGGTACAGCGGGCAGGCGTCGAGGCCCAGCCCGGTGTCCCGGTCCTCGGCCAGCAGCTGGTCCAGTAGCGCGGGATGGCTGTCCGGATCGTGGCCGGACCAGTCCAGCACCGTCCACGGCGGCTGGATGTCGGAGCGCACGTACTGCAACGGCTCGGCGAGGTCCTCCCAGACGAAGCCGGTGCGCAGGATCTCGTACCGGTCGGCGACCCGGCGCCACGCCTCGCGCAGCGCCTCCTCGTCCGCCCCGCCCACCAGCTCCAGCACGTTCTGGTTGAAGTAGGCGTCGGAGTCCGGCCAGTACAGCCCGCGGAACAACATTCCGGCCTGCATCGGGGCCAGCGGGTAGACATCGACCACACCGGGCCGGGCCCGCACCTCCGCCAACCGCTCCTGGTCGATACCGGCCAGCAGCGTCTCCTCGCCCGGTTCCTCGGCCGCGGGCTTACCGGTGGCCGCGTCCGCGGCGGCGGCCATCCCGCGGATGGTGCGGTGGTTGAAGATATGCGCCACCTCGAGCCGGATGCCCTGGCCCTGTGCCCGCGCGGCGAGCCGCATGCTGGACACCGAGTCGCCGCCGGTGCGGAAGAAGTCGGCGTCCACCCCGGGCTCAGGGCCACCGATCAGCTCAGCCCACAGCCGCGCCAGCGCCCGCTCGGTCGGGGTTTCGGGCGCTGCCGAGGACTCGGCGGTCACCGTCACCTCGGGCAGCGCCGCCCGGTCGACCTTGCCGGATGCGCTCAGCGGCAGGGTGTCCAGCCACACCAGCTCGCTGGGCACCTGGTAGGCGGGCAGGGCGGCGGACAGCCGGGCCAGCACCTCGGTGCCGGCCCGTTCCCGCTCGTCCGTGGTCTCCGGGCGGCCGGAGACGAAGCCCACCAGCCGCCGCGCCCCCTCGGGGCCGCGCAGCACCACCGCGGCCTGCCGGATCAGCTCCGACTCCAGCAGGGCGGCCTCGATCTCGCCCAGCTCGATCCGGAAGCCACGCAGCTTGACCTGGCCGTCCCTGCGGCCCAGGTACTCGATGACGCCGTCCGGCCCGAACCGGGCCCGGTCCCCGGTGCGGTACAGCCGCTCGCCGGGCGCACCGAACGGGTCCGGCGCGAACTTCTCCGCGGTCAGTCCCGGCCGCCCGAGGTACCCGATGGCCACGGCCTGCCCGCCGATGCACAGCTCACCCTCCGCGCCGACCGGCAGCGGTTCCAGGTTGTCGTCGAGCACGTACATCCGGGTGTTGTCGATCGGGGTGCCGATCGGTACGAAGGGCCGCTCGTCACCGGCTTCCACCGGCCAGTGGGTGACGTCGATGGTGGCCTCGGTGGGCCCGTAGAGGTTGTGCAGCGCGCAGTGCGGCAGCCTGCGCAGGAACTCCTCGGCCACCGGTTTGGGCAGCGCCTCACCGCTGGAGATGGCCACCCGCAGCGAGTCCGCCTGCCCGGCATCGGGAACGTCGAGGAACGCGGGCAGCAGGGAGGGCACGAAATGCAGCATGGTGACGGACTCGGCGCGGATCAGCCGCACCATGGCCGCGGCGTCCCTGCGCGCCTGCTGCGGGGTGATCACCAGGCGGGCGCCGGTGATGAGCGGTAGCAGCTGCTCCCATACCGAGACGTCGAACCCGAAGGAGGTCTTGTGCAGGATCACGTCCTCCGGCCCGACCCGGTACTGGTCGCGCATCCACAGTAGACGGTTGACCAGGCTGCGGTGGCCGACCGCGACGCCCTTGGGGCGGCCGGTGGAGCCGGAGGTGTAGATGACGTACGCGGGCAGGCCGGAGCCGGGGAACGTGGCAGGCCGCACCCGGTCCTCCGGCGGCTGGTCCAGCAGCAGGGTGGTGCCGGTGTGCCCGTGCGGTTTCTCCTCCCGCGCGGCGGTGTCGGTGATCAGCACGTCCGCACCGGCGTCGGCGAGCAGGAACTCCAGCCGCTGGGCCGGTTGCTCCAGGTCCAGCGGCAGGTAGGCGGCGCCCGCGTACAGCACGCCGAGCACCGCGACGATCCGCTCGGTGGACGGCGGCAGTGCGATGGCCACCACCTCGCCTGGCCGCACACCCAGCGCCGCCAGCCGGGCCGCCAGCGTGGCCGCCGCCGTGTCCAGCTCGGCGTAGCTCAAGGTGGTCCCGGCGCAGGTGACCGCGGGCCGCTCGCCGTGCTCGGCGGCCTGGCGCTGGATGAGCTGGTGGATGCCCACCTGGGCGGGGAAGTCCCTTGCGGTGTCGTTCCACGCGGCCAGCTGCGCGGTGATCTCGTCGGCGTCGTCGGCGAACAGGTCGCGCACGCGGAGGGTCACGGTGTCCTTCTTCCTTCGGCTTCCCTGTGTCTTCGGTGGGAGTCACGGGCTGTCGGCGATGCGTTCCAGCAGCCGGGTGAGGCGGCGCAGCAGCCCGTCCGCCTCGGCCGTGGTCAGTGCGTGGTCGGCGTAGGTCAGTTCGAAGGTCAGCCGCTCGCCGGGCAGCACGGTCAGCGAGACGGCGAACTCGGTGCTCTCCACCGCGCGCACCACCCGCAGCCGCCCGTGCTCGCCGAGGGCCTGGCCGGTGCGGTCGCCCGGATAGTTCTCGAACACCACGATGCTGTCGAACAGCGCGTCCGCGGCGCCGGACCAGGTGCGGATCCGGGACGGCGGGTGGGCGGCGTGCTGGTATGCCTCCACCAGTGCCTGCTGTACCTGGCCGAACAGCGCGGTCAGCTCGCCGTCGGTGTCCACCCGCACCCGCAGCGGCACCGTGTTCAGGCACAGCCCGACCAGCTGCTCGGCACCGGTGACCTCCTCCGGCCGCAGCGACATCACCACCCCGAACACCAGGTCCTGGCTGGCGCAGCGCTGGCCGAGCAGCAGCGACCAGCCGGCCAGCACCACCGAGTGCAGGGTGGTCCTGCTGCGCTCGGCCAGCCGGGTCAGCTCCGCTGTAGCCGCCGGGGAGAGCTCGGCGGTGGCCAGCGCGGCCGAGCCGCCCTTGCCCGCCCGGCCGATCCGGGTCGGGGTGGCACCGGCCAGTGTCGCGCGCCAGAACCGCTGCCCGGCCTCTTCGTCCTGAGTGGACAGCCAGGACAGGTACGCCGCGTAGCCGGGCCGGTTCGGCGGGGTCCAGGCGCGCCCGGCCGTCCGCGCGGTGTAGGCCCGCGCGACCTCGGCAAGCACCAACGGCAGGCTCCAGCCGTCGAGCAGGATGTGATGGTGGCTCCACAGCAGCCACCGGCCCGCCGTGCCGCCGTCCACCCAGTGCCAGCGTTGCGCCCCCGGCTCGGCCAGGTCGAAACGCTCGGCGCGGTCGGCGGCCAGCACGGCGTCCAGGTCGGCCGCGGAACCGGTGTGCCTGCGCCAGTCCGGCTCCGGGGCGGGGCCGATCACCTGCACCGGTTCGTCCAGTCCTGCGGTGGGGAACGCGGCCCGGAACACGTCGGTGTGTGCGACCACCTGCTTCCAGGCCCAGCGCAGCGCCGCCTCGTCCACCTCGCCTTCCACCTCGAACAGCAGCTGCGTGTGGTACGCCCCGGATTCGGGGTGGGCCAGGTGCCAGGCCAGCATCCCCTGCTGCGCGGGGGAAAGCGGCAGCACCGCACCGGTGCCGGGGCGGCTGGTCAGCACCGCGCGCAGCTGCTCCCCTGGCAGGTCCACCGCGGGGAAGTCGGCAGGCACGCTGGCGAGCCCGAACGGTCCATCCAATGCGGACACCAGATCGGCGAGTTCGGTACGCAGTTCCCCTGCCAGCCCGAGCATGGTGTGGCGGGCGAACCGGCCGGTGTCGTACAGCCATTCCAGCCACAGGCCGCGGCCGTCGATCCCGGCGAGCAGTTCGATCCCGCGCGGGGTGGCGTGCTCCGCGGCAGCGTCCGCGCCGACCGCCTGCCGCTCGGCCCTGGAGAACAGGCCCTGCCCGCCGCCACCCGCGGTGGAGCCGAGGTAGTTGACCGCCAGCTCCGGCTCCGGACCGGTGTCGGCGCGCAGCAGGCCGTAGCCAACCCCACCGTCCGGCACCGCGGCCAGCGCCCCGCGGGTGGCACGCAGCGCAGCCAGCGAGTCGTCCACTGTGGACATTTCGATAAGCAGCGGGTGTACGGCGGTGAACCAGCCGACGGTGCCGGTCAGGTCGGCCCAGCCAGGCGGGCCGGAGCGGCCGTGCGTCTCGCGCAGCACCGCCACCCGCCGCTGCCCGGTCCACCTGGCGATGACCCTGGCCAGCCCGGCCAGCAGCAGCTCGTCCACCCGCAGCCGGTGCCGAGAGGTCGCCGCAAGCAGCGCGGTGGTGGCCTGCGCACCGAGCGCCAGTGTCACCGGTTCGGGATCGCCGTCGTCCCCGGCGGTGGCCGGGAGCAGGGGCAGGTCCGCGAGCTGCCCGCGCCAGTACTCGCGCTGCCCCGGCGTGTCCAGCCGCGCCGCCAGGCCGGGCAGGGCGCGGGCGAAGTCGGCGAACGGGGTGGCCGGTTGCGGCAGCCGCACCGGTTCACCACGGGAAACCTGCCGGTACGCGGTGTCCAGATCGGACAACACGATCTCCCAGGATGCGGTGTCCACCGCGAGGTGGTGCGCGACCAGCAGCACCACCTGGCCGCGGTCCTCGCGTTCGGCGAGCAGGGCGGCCAGCAGGGGGCCGTGTTCGATGTCCATGGCCTCGTGCGCTGGCCTGGCCAGCCGTGCGGCCGAGTCCTCGGTGTAGGGCTCGGCCGCCACCAGCACGGTGACCAACGGGTCCGCCTGCCCGGCCAGGTCGGCGTGTTCCCGCCAGCGCTGCCCGTCCCAGGCCGCCCGCAGCCGGAAGGCCTCGTGGTGGGTGGCCACCGCCCGCAACGCCGCCCGCAGCGGCTCCGGCTCGACCCGTTCGGTGGGTTCGGTCAGCACGGCCTGGTTGAGGTGGCCGGGCGCGCGGCCCGCGGTGGCAAGGAACCGGCGCTGTGCCGGGGTGAACCACAACCGGCCGTCGGAGTCGGGGAGCGCGGGTGCGGTGGGCTCCCCGGCCGGGACGGCGGAGGCCGCCAGCTCGGCCAGGGTCGCCGCGCGCAGCACCTGGCCCAGCTCGATGCGCAGGCCCGCGGCCCGCGCCCTGGCCACCACCCGGATCGCGCTCACCGAGTCGCCGCCGAGGTCGAAGAAGTTGTCCCGCGGGGAGATGTGCCGCCCGCCCGCGGCCGGTACCACCTGGGACCAGATGGCGGCCAGGGTGCGCTCCGCGCCGGTTCCGGGTTCGAGGTCCGGTTCCGGCTCGGCCCGCGGTTCGGGGGCGGGCAGCGCGGCCACGTCCAGCTTGCCGTTCACCCCGAGTGGCAGCTCGGCCAGCGGTAGCAGCTGCGCGGGCACCATCGCGCGGGGTAGCCGCTCCCGCAGGGCCGCGCGCAGCTCGGCGCACAGGCCGTCCGGATCGGCCGCAGGATCGGCAGGCACCAGGTAGCCCACCAGGCTCGCCACACCGGCAGGGTCCCGCCGGGGCAGCACCGCGCAGGCCGCCACCCTGGGGTCGGCGCCGATGGCGGCCTCCACCTCGCGCGGTTCCACCCGTACCCCGGCGATCTTCACCTGCCGGTCGGCCCGGCCGACGAACTCCAGGCTGCCGTCGCTGCGGTAGCGGGCAAGGTCGCCGGTGCGGTACATCCGCGCGCCCGGAACGCCCGCGAAGGGATCGGGCAGGAACCGCTCCGCCGTCGCCGCTGGCTGCCCGAGATAGCCCCTGGCCAGCACCTCGCCACCGAGGACCAGCTCGCCGACCACCCCGGCAGGCACTGGAAGGCCCTCCGGGTCCAGCAGGTACACCCGCGCGTTCGGCAGCGGCCCGCCCAGCGGCACCCTGCCGGGTTCGGGATCGGCGGGGGCCTGCCAGTGCGTGGCGATGATCGAGGCCTCGGTGGGGCCGTAGGTGTGGTGCAGGGTGGCGGACATCCGCGCGGCGAACCGGGCTGGCAGGCCGGGGGAGGGGCCCTCCCCTCCGCACACCACGTGCCGCAGGCAGTCCGCCGTCCGCTGGTCGAGATAGTGCTCCAGCAGGGTGGGTACCAGGTGCAGCACGGCCACCCGTTCCGTCGCCACCAGGTCCGCGATCGCGGGCACGTCCCCGTGCCGGTCCTGGTCCAGCACCACCAGCCTGCCCCCGCTGGCCAGCGGGTGGAACATCTCCCACAGCGAGATGTCGAAGCCGACCGCGGCCACCTGCGCCAGCGCCGCACCGGGCCGCAGCGGGTAGGCCTGCCGGGACCACAGCAGCTGGTTGGCCAGCCCGCGCTGGGTGCACTGCACGCCCTTGGGCGTCCCGGTCGAACCCGAGGTGTAGGCCACGTACGCGAGCTGGTCCGGCTCCGGATGGTGGGACCGCACGCCCGTTCCGGCCACCGCGGGACGCAGCTCGGCGATGTCCAGCGCGGGAACCGGGCCGGTGTCCGGGCCGGGCCCATCGGTGAGCACCGCGTGCGGTCGGCAGTCGGCAAGGATCCGCTGGTGCCGTTCATCCGGATGGCCGGGGTCCAGCGGCACGTACACCCCGCCCGCCTTCCAGATGCCCAGCACCACGGCGGGCAGTTCCCGGCACCGGCCCATCCGGGTGGCCACCGGACCCTCCACCGGCAGGCCGTGCTCGCGCAGCCAGGCGGCGACCCCTTCGGCGAGGGCGTCGAGCTCGCGGTAGCTGAGGCTGCCGCCGGAGGTGCTGACCGCGGTCGCGTCCGGGGTGCGGGCCACCCATTCGGCCACCAGGCCGGGCACCTCGGCCGGCCGCTGCGGCAGGGTCCGCCGGTTCGGCTCGACCAGCAGCCGGTGCCGTTCCCGCTCGTCCAGCAGCTCGATCGTGCCCAGCGGGGCGCCCGGCTGCTGCGCCACCCCGGTGAGCAGCCGCGCCAGTGCCGAGGCCAGGTGCTCGATCCCGGTCTGCTCGAACATGTCGGCCGCGCCGCGCAGCTCGACGTCCAGCCCTTCCGGGGTGCGGCGTGCGGTCACCTCGAGGTCGAAGGCCCCCAGCGCCGGGGTGAGTGGTACGGTCCGCGCCTTCAACTGTCCGAACGGGACGGTCTCGGGGGTCGCGGCATCGTCCAGGTCGAACACCACCTGGCTGAGGCCGCGTCCGCTCAGCCCCAGCTGCCGCACGATCCGCTGGGTGGGTACCGAGCGGTGCTCGAAGGCGGCGAGCACGGTGGCGCGGGTGCGGGCGAGCTGGTCGGCGAAGGAACCGGCCGGGTCCACATCCGCGCGCAGCGGCAGCACGTTGACCAGCGGCCCGACCACCCCGGCCGTGGTGGGATCGTCCCGGTCGGCCACCGGCGTGCCCACCAGCACCTCCCGCTGCCCGCAGCAGCGGGCCAGCCAGGCCTGCACCCCGGCCAGCAGGGTGATGAACAGGGTCGCCCGCTCCCGCCGGGCCAGCTCCTCCAGTGCGGCCGCCGCCCGGCCCGGCAGCGGAAGGCGGGCGCGGTGCCGTCCGGAGTCCCGTAGTGTCCCCGGTATCCGCTCGGCAGGCAGCTCCATCCGGTCCGGGGCCCCGCGCAGCGCCTCCGCCCAGAACGCCAGCCCAGCCTCGTCCGGCGGCGCGGCCCGGTCGGCCGCGGCCAGCGCCAGGAAGCTCGGCGCCGGGTCGAGCCCGGCTGGCCGGTGATCGGCGTGGGCGGCGTACAGCTCGCCAAGCTCACGCACCAGCCCGCCCGCGGACCAGCCGTCCGCAGCGATGTGGTGCAGCACGACCAGCAGCGCGTGCTCCGTCTCGCCCAGCCGCAGCAGGGTCCACCGCACCGGGGGAGCGGCGGTGAGGTCGAACGGTTCGGCGACGAGGTCCCGCACCCGTGCGTCCAGCTCGGCCGCCGGCAGGTCGAGCACCCGCAGCGCGGCCGGTGTGCCCTCGGCCGCCCGCCAGCACGGCCCCGCCTGGTCGTCTTCTTCGGTGCCGTCCTCGGTGCCCTCCTCGAGGACACTGCGCAGCAGATCGTGCCGGGCGGTCAGCGCCTCGATCGCCGCGCGCAGCACCGGCTCGGCCAGCGGCCCGGACAGCCGCAGCAGTACCGGCAGGTGGAAGGTGCCCGCCTCGGTGGTGGCAGCCTGCGCCCAGATCCCCAGCTGCGCCCAGGACAGCGGCGCCCTGGACGGCGGGGCCGCCTTGGCCACCTCGGGTTCCGCGCCGGACTCCGCGGCCGCCCATGGCGCCAGTGCCTCGATGGTGGGGTGCTCGAACAGGTCCGGCATCCGCAGCTGGGGGTAGCCCTGCCTGCGCATCCGGCGCACCAGGTCCATCGCCAGCAGCGAATGCCCGCCAAGGGCGAAGAAGCTGTCCCGCACGCCCACCCTGGACACCCCGAGCACCTCGGCCCACAGCGCGCAGGCCGCCCGCTCCCGGTCGTCCCGCGGCGGCTGGAAATCCGCCGCCTGCTCCACGGGTACCGGTGCCAGCGCGGCGCGATCCACCTTCCCGGTCGCCGTCTTCGGCAGTGCCGGGGCCACCGCGAGCACCGAGGGCACCATGAACGCGGGCAGCCGGGCCGCCAGCTCGGCGCGCACGGCCTGACCGTCCACCCCGGACCGGGTGGCGACATGGGCCTCCAGGTGGTCCTCCCTCGCGAGCACGGCCGCCTCGTCCACCAGCGGGAGCGCGGTGAGGGCGCGTTCCACCTCGTCCAGCTCGATCCGGTAGCCGCGCACCTTGACCTGCCGGTCGGCGCGGCCCACGAAATACAGCGCGCCGTCGCGGCGATAGGCCAGGTCACCGGTGCGGTACATCCGCGCGCCCCGGGTGCAGGCGAAGGGGTCGGGCAGGAACCGCTGCGCGGTCAGCCCAGGGTGGCCCGCGTAGCCGCGGGCCACGCCCGAGCCCGCGAGGTACAGCTCGGCCACCGCGCCCTCGGGTACCGGGGCGAGATACCGGTCCAGCAGGTAGGCGCGGGTGTTCGGGATGGGCCCGCCGATCGGGACCGCCGCGTCCGGCCGCAGCTCGGCCACGGTGGCCCCGATGGTGACCTCGGTGGGCCCGTAGGCGTTCAGCAACCGGACTCCTGGCACGTGCCGGTGCCAGCGCCGCACCGCGGCGAGGTCGGCCTGCTGCCCGCCGATGACCATCAGCCGCACCGGATCCGGCCAGGCCAGCCCGTCCTCGGCAAGCGCATCGGTGAGCCGTTCCCAGTAGCCGGTCGGCAGGTTCAGCACGGTCACCCCGCTCGCCGCGCACTGCGCGAGCAGCGCCTGCGCGGAGGTGGCGGCCTCCTGCTCGCGCAGCACCACGGTCGCACCGGCGGCGAGGGTGGGGAACAGCTCCTCCAGCAGTACGTCGAAGGTGACCGAGCAGAACTGCAGGGCCCGGTCGGCCGGGGACAGCCGGTACTCCGAGATCGCCCAGCGCACGTGGTCGGCCAGGGCGCCGTGCTCCACCACCACACCCTTCGGCTCCCCGGTGGAGCCGGAGGTGAAGATCACGTAGGCGGGATCGTCCTGACCGGGCTCCGGCCACGGACCGGAGTCCAATGCGTCTACTGTGGACTCTTGCTCGGCCGGTAGCACCGGAACGCCGAGCCCGGCGAACCGGCCGGTTTCGGCGGTGATCACCCAGCGGGCCCCGCTGATCTCCAGCTGCCGGGCCACCCGCTCATCCGGGTCCGCCGTGGACAGCGGCAGGAAGGCGCAGCCTGCCTGCAGCACCCCGAGCAGCGTCGCCACCAGCGCGGTCGAACGCGGCAGGCACACCCCGACCACATCGCCTGTCCTGCCGCCCGCGGCGCGGATCCGGGCGGCCACGGCATCCGCCTCCCGCAGCAGCTCGGCATAGCTGGTCACGGTGGACCCCGCCAGTACGGCCGCCGCGCCCTGCCGTTGCGCGGCCGCCGTGCGGACGAGCCCCACCAGGCCGGGGGCCTGCGGCCGCACCGGGCCCAGCAGGCCGGCAGGGGGCGCACCCTCGGCCAGCCGGGCCGCGCCGATTCGCAGCCGGGGGTCGGCGAGGAAGTCGGCGAGCATGGCGGTGAGCGCCTCGGCCAGGGTCTCCGCGGCCGTGGTGTCCAGCGTGTCCTGGTTGAACTCCAGCTCGAGATCGATCTCGCCGGCCCAGGCCCGCGCGATCAGGGTCAGGTCGAAGGCGGTGGTCCGCGCGCAGGGGCGCATCGGCTCCGCGGTCACCCCGGGCAGTCGCACCGGCGGCCCCGGGGAGTCCTCCCACACCACCAGGTACCGCATCAGCGGGTGGTGCCCGCTGCCGCGGCGGCGGCCCAGCGCGCCCGCCAGCCGCTCGATCGGCACGGCCTGGTGCTGGTGCGCTGCGAGGACCGACTCCCGGCACTGGTCCAGCACCTCGGCGAAGCGCGGGTTGCCGCGCAGGTCGGCCCGCAGCGGCAGGGTGTGCACCAGCATGCTCACCACGTTCTCCGCCCCCGGCAGGTCCCGGTCGGCGACCGGGGCGCCGACCACCAGGTCATCGGCGCCGGAGAAGCGGTGCAGCAGCACCTGGAACGCGGCCAGCAGCACCATGAACGGCGTGACCCCGTGCTCGGCGCACAGCCCGGACAGCGCGGCCGCCTGCCCGGAGGACAGCAGTCGCAGTGCCCGGCCCGCCCGGTGTCCGTTGTCCTTCCGGTGCCGCCGCCCGACCATGAGGTCCGTGTCCAGCGCGACCCCGTCGAGCCTGCGGATCCAGTAGTCCAGGATCCGCTCCGTCTCCGCCTCATCGGGGCGGGTCAGGGCGGCGGCGGGATGCGCTGGCGGGTCCAGCCGGGGTGCGCGCCTGGCGCGGGCGGCCGCGTACAGCTCGTGCAGGTCGTCCGTGAGCACCTGCATTGACCAGCGGTCGCACACCAGGTGGTGCAGGACGAGCAGGAACACGTGCTCCTGCTCGGCCAGCCGCGCCAGCCGGGCCCGCAGCAGCGGTGGCCTGCTGAGGTCGAACGGCTCGGCAAGCATCTCCTCGGCGGCCTCGGCCACCCGCGCCGCGCGCGCCGCGGGGTCGAGGCCGCGCAGGTCCTCCCTGGCCAGCGGCACCTCCGCGGCAGGGCCGACCACCAGCCGCGCGGGCTCGGCGTCCTCGGCCAGTGCGGCGCGCAGCACCGGGTGCCTGCGCACCAGCCCGTCCAGTGCGGCACGCAGGGCGGGCTCGTCGACCGGGCCCTGCCACCGGGTGAGTACCGGCACGCTGAACAGTCCCGGGCCACCGAGGAACTCCTCCTCGAACAGGATCCTGGCCTGTGCATGCGACAGCGGCAGCTGGTCGGCCGCGGCGCCCACCGGCTGGTGCCGCGGGTGGTGCTCGGCCGCCGCCAGTTTCTCCACCCGCTTGGCCAGCTCCGCCACCGTCCTGGCGCGCAGCACATCGGCGAGGGACAGCCGTACCCGGTGCCGTTGCCAGACGGTGGCCACGGTGCGGGTGGCGATCAGGGAATGCCCGCCCAGCGCGAAGAAGTCGTCCGCGACGCCCACTGAGCCGAGGCCGAGCAGGTCGGCCCACAGCGCGCACAGCTCGCGTTCCAGTTCGGTCCCTGCCTCCTCCCGCGGCTGCTCGGCCTGCCGCGGTGGCTCGGGGAGCGCGGCGTGGTCGACCTTGCCGTTGGGGGTCAGCGGGAAGCGGTCGAGGAACACCCAGCGGGTCGGGATCACCGCCTGGGCCACCCGGTCGGCGAGGTGCGCGCGCAGCTGCGCGGGTTCGGCTCCGCCCTGGACGTAGGCCACCACCTGCTGCCCAGCACCGTTGCCGGATCCGGCCAGCCGCACCGCCGCCCGGCGCACCGCGGGGTGCTGGTGCAACAGCGACTCCAGTTCGGCCGGGTCCACCCGGTGCCCGCGCACCTTGAACTGGTCGTCCAGCCTGCCGAGGAACAGGATCCGGCCGTCCGGCAGCCTGCGGGCCCGGTCCCCGGTGCGGTACAGCCTGCCGCCCGCGGGGCCAAGCCCGAGCCAGTCCGGGACGAACCGGCTGGCCGTCTCGGCAGGCCTGCCGAGGTAGCCCCGGGCCAGCGCGGCACCGCCCAGCAGCAGCTCCCCTGCCGCGCCATCCGGCACCGGCCTGCCTTCGGTGTCCACAATGGCCACCGTGGCGCCGGGCATCTGGCGGCCAAGCGGTACCACATCGGCGGGCTCGCCGGGCAGGCATTCGTCGTGTACCACGGTGATCGTGGCCTCGGTGGGCCCGTAGGCGTGCACCAGCCGGGCGTCCGAACGGGACAGCAGCCGGTCCCGGAGGGAAGGTGGAACCGCCTCGCCGCCGCATACCGCCAGCCGCAGGCCCAGCCGGTCGCCATCGGTCATCCCGGCCAGCAGCTCCGCCAGCACCGAGGGCACCAGATGCGCCACCGTCACCCGCTCGGCCGCCATCAGCTCCTGCAGGTAGGGCACGATGCCGTGCACCCGGTGCTCGGCCAGTACCAGCCTGGCCCCGGCCAGCAGCCCGGCGAGCAGTTCCCATACCGCGATGTCGAAGCCGGGGGATGCAGTGGCCAGCAGTACGTCCTCCTGGCGCAGCGGGTAGGCCCGCTGCCACCACAGCATCCGGTTGGCCAGCCCGCCGTGGGTGGCCAGCACACCCTTGGGCCGCCCGGTGGAGCCCGAGGTGTACATCAGGTAGGCGGCCTGGTCCGGTTCCGGCTCGGGCCACCGGCCGGGCCCTGCGGTCCCGGCCTCGACCGGCACGGTGGGCACCTCGACCGGCGGTGCGGCACCGGACACCACGGCCGCCACCGGCCGCGCGTCGGACAGCACCGCGGCCCGCCTGCCCGCGGGCCACGCCGGGTCCACCGGCAGGTACACCCCGCCCGCCCGGAACACCGCGAGACAGGCCACCAGGAGGTCGAGGCCGTCCTCGACCAGCACCGCCACCGGGCGCTCCGGCCCGGCACCTGCCGCGCGCAGCCGCTCGGCCAGCGCCGCGGACCGCCCGTCCAGCTCGGCGTGGGAAAGGGACCGCTGCCCGCACACGGCGGCGACCCGTTCGCCCCCTTCGGCCAGGACCCCGGCGATCAGCCGCCACATCCGGTCCGGCCGGTATCCGGCCTCGGGTCCCCGCTCCCGGTCCTGCCTGCTGTCCGCCATAGCCCTTTCAGGCTAGGAAAAGTGCTTATCGGCGCTTTATCGTCCGGCTCCGTTTCCGGCAAACCGATCGATAACCCCACCGTCTATAACTGGGCCCAGGAGTGGGAGTTCCACGTCTGGGAGGTCCGCGATGACGGCAGCAGCAGGCAGCGTGTTCGAGAAGGACATGAGCGTCGACCATGTCGTGTTCTATGTCGCCGATGCCGAGGAGGCCGCGGCGGAACTGGTCGAGAAGTACGGGCTCGCCGTGCTCGCGCGTTCCGCCGAGGGCGCCCCGACCCGCTCGGTGGCGGTGGGCCGCGGCGATATCCACCTGGTGTTCACCGAGGCGCTGGCAGGCGATCACCCGGCGGCCCGTTACGTCCGGGCGCACGGGGACGGGGTGGCCGATATCGCGCTGGAGGTGACCGACGTGCGGGCGGCGTTCGCCGAGGCGGTGCGCAGGGGAGCGCGGCCGGTTGCCGAGCCCGCCGAGGCCGAGGGGGTGGTTTCCGCCGCCATCACCGGATTCGGCGACGTGGTGCACACCTTCGTCCAGCGCACCCCAGGCGGTGCCGGGCTGCCAGGGCTGCGCCCCGCAGGCGAGCCCGCGCCCGCCGACACCGGGGTGCGCACGCTGGACCACTTCGCGGTCTGCCTCGAGGCGGGTCAGCTGGAGCCGACCGTGAAGTTCTACCAGGACGTGCTGGACTTCCGGATGATCTTCGAGGAGAAGATCGTGGTCGGTGCCCAGTCCATGGACTCCAAGGTGGTGCAGAGCGCGTCCGGTGCGGTCACCCTCACCCTGATCGAACCGGACACCACCCGCGAGCCAGGGCAGATCGACGAGTTCCTGAAGAACCACGGCGGGGCCGGCGTGCAGCACATCGCGTTCACCACCGCCAATATCGTGTCCTCGATCCGCAGCCTGCGGCAGCGCGGGGTGGAGTTCCTCACCACCCCCGGCGCCTACTACGACCTGCTCGGCGGGCGCACCGAGCTCACCCGGCACCCGGTGGCCGACCTGCGCGAGCAGCACATCCTGGTGGACGAGGACGCCGACGGCCAGCTGTACCAGATCTTCGCCCGGTCCACGCATCCCAGCGGTACCTTCTTCCTGGAGATCATCGAACGGGCGGGGGCACGGACCTTCGGCAGCGGCAACATCGAGGCGCTCTACCAGGCTGTCGAGGTCGAGCGGGCCAGGGCGAGCCACTGAGCGCCTGCCTGAGGAGGAGTTGATGGACCCGCTGCGGCTGGGTGACCTGCACGGATCGCTGACCGATCCGGTGCTGGCCGCCATGGAGTTCCTGAACGAGATCGCCAACCGCTACCCGGATGCGGTGTCCTTCGCACCTGGGCGGCCCTACGAGGAGTTCTTCGACGTCCAGGACCTCCACCGGTACCTGCGGGCCTTCCACCGGTACCTGCTGGACGAGGCGGGGATGGACCCGGATCAGGCGCGCAGGACGCTGTTCCAGTACGGCCGCACCAAGGGCGTCATCCACGAGCTGATCGCCCGCAACCTCGCGGTGGACGAGGGGATCCAGGCGGATCCGGAGTCCATTGTGGTCACCGTCGGCTGCCAGGAGGCGATGCTGCTGGTGCTGCGCGCCCTGCGGTCCGACCCGCGCGATGTGGTGCTGTCGGTCTCCCCGGTCTACGTGGGCCTGACCGGCGCCGCCCGGCTGGTGGACATGCCGGTACTGCCGGTGCGCGACGGCCAGGCCGGGATCGACCTTGCCGACCTGGTGGCGCGGGTGCGGCAGGCGAGGACCGATGGCCTGCGCCCGCGCGCGCTGTACGTGGCGCCGGACTTCGCCAACCCGTCCGGGGCCACCATGGACGTCCCGTTGCGGCGGGAGCTGCTGCGCGTGGCCGAACGGGAGGACCTGCTGCTGCTGGAGGACAACCCCTACCGCCTGTTCGGGTCCACCGACGACCGGCTGCCCACACTGAAGGCACTGGACGACGGCGGGCGGGTGGTCTACCTGGGCTCCTACGCGAAAACCGGGTTCCCCGGCGCCCGGATCGGCTACGTGCTCGCCGACCAGCCGGTCGATCTCGGCGACTCGCGCACCGGCCCGCTGGCCGACCAGCTGTCCCGGCTGAAGAGCATGGTCACCGTGAACACCCCGCCGGTCAGCCAGGCCATGATCGGCGGCCTGCTGCTGGAGCACGGCTTCGACCTGGCGAAGGCGAACCTCCGCGAGATCGAGGTCTATCGCCGCAACCGCCAGCAGGTGTTCGACGGCCTCGCCGCCCGGCTGCCGGACGCGGCGCGGCTCGGGGTGAGCTGGAACAGCCCTTCCGGCGGGTTCTTCATCGTGGTCAGCGTGCCGTTCCCGGTGGATGACGCGCTGCTGGAGCTCTCCGCCCGCGAGCACGGGGTGCTGTGGACCCCGATGCACCATTTCTACGGCGATGGTGTGCCGCTGCCGCACCTGCGACTGTCGATCAGCCTGCTCACCTCCGAGCAGGTCGAGCTGGGCCTGGACCGGCTGACCGCCTTCATCTCCCAGCGCATCCAAACCGGTCTCACCTGAGCCACCGGGACACGCACAGCAGCGGCGGCCGGGCGGGGCGAGGACACTGGCACCGATGAGCGACGACATCGACCTCGCCGGAGCCCGCTGCTACGCCATCCCCATGCGTGCCCGCTTCCGGGGGATCACCGTGCGCGAGGGAATGCTGGTCCAGGGGCCCGCCGGATGGGGCGAGTTCAGCCCGTTCGCCGACTACCAGGACGCGGTGGCCGCCCCCTGGCTGGCGACGGCGATCGAGCAGTGCACCCTCGGCTGGCCCGAACCCGTGCGTGAGCGGGTTCCGGTCAACTGCACCGTCCCGGCGGTCGGCCCGGAGCGCGCACACGAGATCGCCGCAGGTTCCGGATGCCGCACCGCCAAAGTGAAGGTCGCTGACCATCCGCAGTCGCAGGCCGAGGACCTCGCCCGGGTGGAGGCGGTACGGGACGCGCTCGGCCCCGGCGGAGCGATCAGGGTGGACGCCAACGGCGCCTGGGATGTCGACACCGCCGTCGCCAACATCCGCGGGCTGGACCGGGCCGCGGGTGGCCTGGAGTACGTCGAGCAGCCCTGCCGCACCATCGAGGAACTCGCCGCGGTCCGGCGGCGAACCGAGGTCCGGATCGCGGCCGACGAGTCCATCCGGCAGGCCGAGGACCCGGTGCGGGTGGCGGTCGCGGGCGCTGCCGATGTGGCGGTCATCAAATGCACCCCGCTCGGCGGAGTCCAGCGTTCGTTGCGGGTCGCCGAGGCTGCCGGGCTGCCGTGCGTGGTCTCCTCCGCGCTGGAGACCAGCGTCGGGCTGGCCGCGCAGGTCGCCCTCGCGGCCGCCCTGCCCGAGCTGGACTTCGCCTGCGGACTCGGCACGATCGCGCTGCTGGAGGGCGATCTCGTGGCGGGTGCGGGCTCGGTGCGGGCGGTGGACGGCTACCTGCCGGTGCCGCGCACCCCACCCGCCCCCGACCCGGACCTGCTCGGCAGCTATGCGCTCGTCGATCCGGAGCGGGCCGCGTGGTGGCGCGAGCGGCTCACCCGCGTGGCCGCGCTGCGGCCGTCGCTGTGAGGTGCCGACCGTGTTCAACAGGTGATCAAGTGGTTACCCTGTGGGGTGCACCTCGTCGCGGTTGGACACCCCGGCCTGCGGGCCGGAGCACGCGAAGGGGCCTGCTCCGAGGGAGGGCGCCATGGTCGAGCGTTTCGGTCGGGTACTCCGTACTATGGCGGGGCCACGAACGTGTCCGGCCTGCCTCGGCAACGGGCTCGACCCGGACGACAGCAGCCGGAAGCGGTACTGCCCACGGTGCGGAGGAATCGGCGAGGTCTATGACTAGTCCACCCGCATGCGACCTCTGCCAGGACACCGGCACGATGTCCTGGCAGCAGCCGCGACCGGACGGCGTGCAACGCACCGTGGAGATGCCGTGCCCGCGAGGCTGCGGTGGTCACTGGCGGCATCCGCACGCGGAACGGGACAAGGTGATCGAGCAGCCGGACGACCGGCCCACCCGGGTCCGCGGGCACGCCGACGAAGCCCAGGAGATCGGCGGCGACTTCATCCGCGACGCGCTACGTGACGGCGGCTTCCTGCCGCCTGGCCAGCCGTAGTCCCGGCCCGGCCCCGGCACCAGCGGGACGCGGCCGACCGTGCCACCGACGTGGCGACCGTGTTCACCCGGTCAGGTAGTGGCTACCCTGATGGTGCGCCTCTTCGCGGAGGGGCGTCCCGGAGGAGCCGGGGGTACGCGAAGAGGTCTACTCCGCGAAGGGCAGGTGTGCGCTGCCATGTACGACGATGGCAACGATGTCGGCCGCCGACTACGCGAAATTCGCTCGTGGCGGCAACTGAGTCTCCAGGTCACCGCCGACCTGTCCGGAATCTCCTACGGGTACCTCGCCAAGATCGAGCGCGGCGAGAAGCCGGTCACCAAACGACGGACGCTGGAAGCGCTGGCCGCGGCGCTGCGGGTGTCACCGGTGGAGCTGACCGGCAAGCCATACACTCCGGTCGCGAAAGACGATGCGGAAACGTTTGCACAGATGACGGCACTCGGCGACATGCTCATCGGGTGGTGGGTCGGTGAGGTACCGGACACTCCGGCACGGCCGTGGGAGACGGTGCTGGTGGACTTCGACCGGCTGAACAATGAGCTGCGTCCCGGTTCGGACTACGCCGCGCAAGCAGCGATGCTGCCCGGCTTGGTTCGCGAGTTGCTCGTCTACGCCGCAGACCCTCAGCGGAAGACGGATGCCCTGGTGGCGCTTGTGCAGGCCTACCATGCCGCGGGTGCGCTGGCGGCCCGGCTCGGTTTCGCTGGGTTACCGACCGTCGCGGTCGAACGGATGCGATCGGCAGCCGAACTACTCGGTGATCCGGTCTGGGTGGCCGCGTCGGCATGGTCGCGGGCGCATCTACTGAGCAGCACCAGCCGCCCGAGGCAGTACCAACTGGCGGTCCGCGTGGCCGACTCCGCACCGGTCGAGCGGCCGGAGACGCGTGGCATGGCAAACCTGACAGCGGCACTCGCGGCGGCCTCGCAGGGCGACGCCGATTCGGCACGTACCCACCTGGATGAGGCCGCGGCGGTCGCCGAACAGCTTGAACCGGACGTGTCGCCGTGGCCGCCGTCGATGATGAATTTCGGCCGCACCAACGTCGGAATCTGGAAGACCTCTATCGGGGTCGAGCTGGGTGAGGGCGCGAAGGTAGCCCGTTACGCTCGCGGTTTGCGCCTCGAGTCCATCTCCACCTCCCGACAGGCCGGGTTCTGGGCCGACTACGGGCGCGGGTTGCTCGCCGAGCGGAAGACCCGCGAGGAGGGCCTCGGCGCGATCTTGCACGCCGAACGGCTGGCTCCCCAGCAGATCCGTAGCAACACTTTCGTGCGAGAAGCCGTTTTCGGGCTGCTCGGTTCGGCGCGGCGCGATGCCGGTGGGCGGGAACTACGTGGCCTTGCATGGAGGATGGGCGTAGTGCCGAACGGGTGAACCCGACTCGTTTGTCCTTCTAGGACAAGGTAGCCGACGAGTAGCTCTTAGCGTTCGTTGTGTGACGGACGGCGACTGGCTTCCTGGTGGGTGGCTGCCCTGGCGGGGCGAGCTGCACTACATCACCGGTTACTCCCGTGGGCGGGAGAACGGTGGGTTCCGGGCGATCATCGCGTGCCTCAACCAACGGATCGTGTACGCGGACCTGCTGACCGAAGACCCGCCGAAGTGCGCGGAGTGCGTGGTCCACCACCAGCGGCGACAGGCCGAGCTGGCCACGAAGCCGCGGGTGGGTGGTGGCTGGGGTGGATGGCACGGGGCCGCCCGATGACCCGCCGCCACCCACCGCCACAACAATTCGTGCGGTTGCGGGTACCGGAAGCGGAGGCGCGGCAGTGGCCACGGCTCACCCGGGAGGCACGCAGGTGCTGGTACTGCCGCACCACCTACCCGACCTCCGGCCACGCCACGCGGTGTGAGCAGGTGCATGAGGCCGAGACCCGGCGTACCGGCAACGGGAGCAGCTGATGCCTGCCACCTGAGTTCACGACACCGAACCCCTCGACCGCTGCCGGATCTCCCTTCCCTCGGAACCGGCAGCACGGGCCCCGGCGCGTCCTCCTTCACTCCCGCGCCGGGGCCCATCCGGACCGCTTCGGTGCTGGCCCATCGGAGTGGTGAGCCCCGGGCGGCTCCCTTTCTCCTTGCCGGGTTGAGCCGCCCGGGGCTCCGGTCCGCTCGAGCATCCCGCCGTTGGTCCACTCGGGTTGTCCGGGCTGGCCTCGATGGGTTGCCGGGCCACACTGGAGCTCCGGACGTGATTGACACTCAAGGAGGTTGGGTATGGCTGGAGTGTCGTTCCTGTGGTTGGAGTTGACCGGCACCTGCCAGCTTGCCTGTGCTCACTGCTATGCCCAGTCCGGCCCGTCGGGTACCCACGGGTCAATGACCCGTGCTGACTGGGTGTGGGTACTCGACCAGGCGGCGGAAATGCGAGTGGAGATCGTCCAGTTCATCGGCGGCGAGCCAACGCTGCACCCGGACTTGCCGGGGCTGATCGACCACGCGCTGGCCTGCGGTTTGGAGGTGGAGGTGTTCACCAATCTGGTGCACGTCACCGAGCCGCTGTGGGAAGTGTTTACCCGGCCGGGGGTGTCGCTGGCGACCTCGTACTACTCTGACGACCCCGACCAGCACGCGGCGATCACCGGCCGCCCCAGCCACGCCCGCACGAAAGCCAACATCGCCGAGGCGTTGCGGCGCGGTGTCCCACTGCGGGCCGGGGTGATCGACTTCGGCATGGTGGATGACGCCGCACAACGGTCCGAGCGAGCGCACACCGAACTCGCGGACCTTGGAGTGCCCGCCGTCGGCTACGACCGGGTGCGTCAGGTCGGCCGCGGCGTGCGCGACCAGCAGCCGGGCACCGCCCAACTGTGTGGGCGCTGCGGCGATGGAGTCGCCGCTATTTCCCCGAACGGGGATGTCTGGCCCTGCGTGTTCAGCCGTTGGCTGCCCATCGGCAACGTCTTGGACGTCGAACTGGCTCGCGTTCTGTCCAGCCCTCTGGCCGACGAGGTCAGGGCCAGCCTGGAGCAGGCGTTCCGCGGCCACGCGAACACGGATGACACACAGGCATGCGGACCGAATTGCAGTCCGGTTTGTGACCCGGTCAACTGCGGGCCTCGGTGCGAACCGATGTCCTCGCCATGCAGTCCGAAACAGTGCTCACCTGCGGATCAGTTCTGCTCCCCGAACTACCCCGGCCCGGGGCGCCGGTGCTCACCACGAACAGGCAATCCTTGCCAGCCAATGCAATGCCGCCCGACCCGCTAGGAGCCTCCTGAGTTGATTCCTAGTCAGCGTCGAACATTCGTTGTGGGTGGCGCAGGAATGCTTGCCACAGCCGCACGGTTTCCAGATCCGACCAGTCCTGCTCGCAGATCCCGTCCTCGGACAGTTCCAGGATCTGCGCGGCGGGTAGCGCGGCGACCAGCGGGGAATGGGTGGAGTAGATGACCTGAGCATTGTGTGTGGTCACCAGTTCGCGCAGGTGATGCAACAGCACGAGGGTGGACTGAAACGACAGCGGGCCTTCGGCTTCATCGAGCAGGTAGAGGCCAGGGCCGTTGAATCGCCCGGTGATGGCTTGCAGGTAGGACTCGCCGTGGCTGACCTCCCACGACAGACGGTCGCCATAGCCGGCGATGCCCATGTCGGTCATGTAGGCCAACATGCCGTGGGCGGTTTCGGCGCGGAGGAAGAACCCGGTGGCATTCCTTCCGGTGAATTTGCTGCCGCGGCTCGTGCGGTGCAGACGAAGGGCTTCACCAAGTGGGCTCTTGTCCAGGGGGCTGGAGTAGCGCCTGCCGCCATGCCCGCCACGAACGTCCAGCCCGTATGCCTCGGCGATGCCTTCCAGCAGGGTGGACTTACCGCTACCGTTGGCGCCGACCAGCACGACAAGGTCGCTGGTGAAGGTCAGCCCGTTCTTGGCCACGTCGCGGATCGCGGGCACCGACAGCGGCCAGGCGGCTTCGTCGTCGGCGGCGAACGCGGAGGTCACCTTGACGTGGTCGATTAACATGGCCCCAAGCCTAGAACCCCACGCACCTTGGCGACGGACAGTGACTAAAACTACTGTCCGTTATAATCCTTGCGGAAGCTTCCATGCCGTTCGATGACACCACGGCCGACCAGCGCACGTGGCTTTGCGGGCAGCTGGCCGTCGCCGCCGCGCAGGTCAAGGGCACTCTCACCGGACGTCACAGCTTCGGATGGCACGAGCGCACCGTCGGGGCACGAATCGACACCCCTGACGGCCCCCTCTGGCTACGAGTCATCAGCGAACACGAGCGCTGGAGCAGAGGCGACAGCTGGACCGGTAACAGCGACGCGAACGACGAGACGTTCGCCTCCGTGCCGAAGCCGATGCTCTTGGATATGCTCGAATGGACGGTCGGCGACCAGCGAGTCCGGGCCGAACTGATGACCTACGTGCCGGACGAAACCCTCGCCGACGACATGATTTTCCGCAGCCACGTCGAGCTGCCCGAAGCGTGGTGGGCCGCGTTGCGCCGGGGACTGCGCGCCGTGTCGGCGGTTCGTCACACTAAACGGGTGATCATCGGCGACGATGTCCTCCGCCACCACCTGCTCGCCGCCTTCGGTTTCGACCTCGATGTGGACCGGCTCGACTGGTCATGCGCCCACGGTGACCTGCACTGGAGTAACCTGACAGCGCCCACCCTGTGGATTCTCGACTGGGAACACTGGGGCTGGGCACCGCGTGGTTACGACGCCGCGGTCCTCTACTGCGCGAGCACCCTGGCACCCGACCTCGCCGCCCAAGTCCACCAGCACTTCGCTGACCAACTGGACACCTACAGCGGTCGAGTCGCCCAGCTGGCCGCTATCACCAAGCTCTTGTGCCGAGTGGAAGACGGCGACCACCTCGACCTCGCCAAACCCCTCCACCAGCTCGCCGCCGCCCTCCTGTGGCAGCTGCAACAGGAATGATTTCCCCGGCGGGCTGTTTGCTCGGCACCGAGGGAACTGTTCGCTGGTGACGCCGTCGAGCCAGCTTTGATCAGCCAAGACGCCTGCGCATCGGTAGCGCCGAGGGCGAGCGTGAGCAGCTCGTCGGCGGGCGCCTCCCTTTCTCCTTGCCGGGGTGAGTTGCCCAGGGCTCCGGATGGGCTCACCACGTCACTGGGCGATGGGCCAGCGGCGCGGGCTGTCCGGTTGGTCCAGCCAGACGGTCTGCTCGCTTGGGGTGACGGTAAGTCCGAAACGGTCCCATCCGGGCCGGTCGAGCTGGTTCCACAGGTCGTGGGCGCTCTCGATGATCTGCCACAGTCGGCGTGGCCCGCCCTGGGCGACCTCGTGGCCGCCGCTGTCGGTGATGCCCATGCTGATGCGGGCCCAGGAGCCGTCCGGGGTGGTGAGCGAGACGTCGGGCGGCCGGGCCGCGTCGGTGTCGGTGCTGCCGGCGAACCCGATCGAGATGTCGGGGCCGATGTCGAACGCGGCGAGGAACCACACGATCATCGAGTTCCACGGGGTCTGCGGGTCCACGGTAGTCATGTGACGCTCGATACTGGTGGCGTCGCGGTGGGCCCAGGCGGGACTGCGGTCGGGTTCACCGGGCTGGGAGCGTAGTCCCATGAACGCGGCATAGGTCGAGTCGAACCGCCCCTCGGCCCGGTTGAGCCCGGTGCGGGTGACGCGGACGAGGCTACCGGCGTTGGGGGCGATCTTCAGATCGGTCAGGACCGCGCCACCGACTGGGACTTGCTCGACCCAGGTCCACGGGATCGCCGGTACCGCGCAGGTGGCAATGATGCGGTCGAACGGGGCGTGCACCGGCAGCCCGGCGGAGCCGTCGCAGGTGACGAGGGTGGGCGTGAATCCCAAATGCCGCAAGCGTTTCCGGGCGGTGCTGATCAGGCCGGGCTCGACGTCGACGGAGTACACCCCCGCCGAGCCGAGCCGGTGGCACAGCAGTGCGGCGTTGTAGCCGGTGCCGGTCCCGATCTCCAGTACGCGGTGCCCCTCGCGGACGTCCAGGGCCTGGAGCATCCTCGTCATCAAGCCTGGCTGGGTCGAGGAGGACAGCACCCTTGGCGGTCGGGTGTCCTGGCGCAACGCGGTGATCAGCACCGAGTTGGAGTAGATCTTCTCCAGCCACTGTCGACGGCCTTCGTCGGTCGTGGTGTCCGAACGGGTCCAAGTGCCGGTGCGGTCCTGTTGGAAGTAGTCGGGCACCAGTTCGTGGCGCGGCACCGCGCACACCGCGGCCCGCCATGCCGGGTCGCTGAGCTTGCCCGACTGTTCCAGATCCCTGGCCAGCCGTCGTGCCAGGGCAGGCCACTCCGTGTCAAGGCTGGTTGTCACGGGCAGTCTCCTCCGGCTAGCAGATTGGCGATGGCGTGGGTGATCGGCGCCCCGGTCTGGGCTTCCAGCCATCCATACTGCCCGTTGCTGTTGCTTTCCAAGAACACCCAGCGGTCCGTGTCTTTCTCGATCGCGAAGTCCAGCGCGGCATAGGTCAGGCCGAGCGTCTTCGTATAGGTGCGCACTCTGTCGGCGATCTGCGGCGGGGTATCGACCAGGCGGTAGGTCAGCGACTCGAAGTCGGCCCGCCAGTCGACATGGCCGGCCGGGGAGCCCGCCTTGATCAGGATGGTGAACACCGCCTCACCGACCACCACGACGCGGGCTTCGTGGGCCTTGTCGACCCATCGCTGCAGCTGGGTCGCGGTCGAGGCGACTGACCCCACGCTTGTGAGGTCCGCGTCATCGAGACGGCGGGCGAATGCGACCTTAAGCGCGCCGCCCTCAGTGATGGTGTTCGGGCCGAATGACTTGCAGATCGTGTTGTCCACGCCTTGCTCGGTGGCGAACCGGGCCGCGGCGTCGGGGCTGTTGGTCACCATCGTCGGCTGTACCGACAGGCCGCTGGCCGCCGCAGTCGCCAGCTGCAGGGGCTTGAACACCGCGTCCGCGGTCCGATTCGGATGGTTGCACCACAGGACAGGCAGCGCGGCCAGCACACCACCGAGCCCGAGCCGGGCCTCCCGGTGGGCATAGGCGCGTTCCACCTCGGTCAGCCCGGTCGGGAAGCGAAACGCAGCCGGATCGCGATACCAGATCGACCGGATGTCGGAGAGATCGACGCTACGGTGCTCGGTGGACAGCGCACCTGCCCACCGGCCGGCGTCGTCGAGGTGGGCGTCGAGCGCGAGCTGGCTGGGAAACCAGCTCGTGTCGACGCGGAACACCGCGACACCCCGCCCGGTGAGCGTCCGCACCACCGCGTCCACCGGGGCGTCCGCCTCCTGGGCGAAGATCACCACGGTGTTCGGAGTCATTTCTCTTCCCAGCCCCAGTTCTCCTCCGGGCCCTCGTCCCCGTCGGTGGAGGATTTGGACTCCCACTCCTTTCCCATCATCTCGATGAGTGGCACCCCGTCATCGCCAACGGCGACCTGCAACTCGTGGCAGTACGAATACGACCTGACCGTCGGAGTCGGCCTGGCCTGGGCGAACAGTAGCCCGAACGGCCGGGTTTCCTGTGGTCCCGGCGTCGCCGAAGCCGCTGGAACACGCACGCAATAGCGGATCTGGGCGCTGGACAACGGATTGTCGTCCAGCAGCGGGTCGGGCACGGTGGTCATTCTCAGCCCTCCTCGAGGCCGCGGTGCCGTCGCCGAGATTGCACAACCGGCCACACACCGTGAAACGAGTCTAAGAGCACCGCGCAACGGCGAGTGCTCAGGCCGGCTCGGTTTCGTGCTGCCGGGGGCGGGTTCCCAGCCTGCGGCCCGCCACGCCGATCAGCAGCCAGCCGGTGCCGCAGATGGCGATCAGCGCCAGCCACGGCCACACCGGGCCGAGTGAGAGCAGGCTGGTGAACAGCAGCGGGGCCACCACGGTCGCCGTTCCCCAGGACAGCTGATGCGTGCCGAGGTAGCGCCCGCGCAGGGCGGGCGGGGCCAGCCGGGCGGCGAAGGCCGCGCTGGTGGGGGCGAACAGCAGCTCCGCGGCGGTGAACACCACCACTCCGGCGAACACCACGAGCACGGCCATCGGCGGGGCCAGTAGCGCCGACACCGCCAGCACACCGAAGCAGGCGATCCACACCAGCGCGGCCAGCCGGAGTACCCCGGTCTCCGCCCGCCGCTCGGTCCAGCGCACCACCGGCGGCTGCGCCAGCACCACCAGCACCGTGTTGACCGTGTAGAGCGCCCCTGGCAGCCAGGCGAGCTCGGGCATGGTCACGCCGACATAGGCGGGGATCAGCAGGATGATCGCGAAGATGGCGAGCACGAAGAATCCGTTGGCCAGCACCACCAGGGTGAACGGCCGGTCCCGCAGCACCTGGCGATATCCGCCTGCCGGGCGTGGCCGGGACACCGCGGCCCGCCTGCCCGCGCGGGCCCGCGCCTTCGGCCAGCTGCCGATGAGCACGGCCACCAGCAGGTAGCTCACCGCGTTGCCTGCCGCCAGCGCCTGGTAGCCCGCGTCGCCGAAGCCGACGACCGAGGCGGCGATGATCCCGCCGAGCCCGAGCGCGGCGTTGCGTGTGGAGCGGATCAGCGCGAACCAGCGTGGCTGCTGGTCCAGCCCGACCAGTTCGACCACGAGTGTCCCCTGGGCCGGTAGCCAGGCCCCGTCGGCCCAGTAGATCAGCGCGGCGACCAGCGCCAGCTGCCACGGAGTGTCCACGAAGAGGTAGCCGAGGAAACCGATGCTGTGCAGCAGGTTCGACCCGACCACCACGGTCGTCGCACCCAGCCGGTCCACCAGCGGGCCGGCCATCATCCCCGCCGGAACGCCTGCCAGCGCCGCGATCGAGAGCGCGGTGCCGATGCTGACCAGGTCCAGATCGGTGACGATGAGGAAGTACGGGATGGTGAACGGGATGAAGATCCCGCTGCCAAGGCTGTCCACCGCGGCGCCGATCGCCAGCCGGTGCAGCCCGCGCATCTGGGGGAGTCCGAGCCGCTGCGCGCCCCGGGTGATCGACATGGCCGCGACAATATCGCCGGAAGAACATTATCCGCAATCAATAACGAAACAAAAAGACGAGTCGCTACAATGTGAGCAAAAATGTGTGTGGAGGTATTTTCGTGTCGGGTGAGAACGAGGAAACCGAATACGAGGTCGTGGTCAACCAGGAGGAGCAGTACTCGATCTGGCCCGTCGCCCGGCCGGTCCCGGACGGCTGGCGCACCGTGGGGCAGCGCGGCCGGAAACAGCACTGCCTGGACTGGATCGAACAGCATTGGACGGATATGCGCCCGCGCAGCCTGCGCGAGACCCTGAGCGCGGCGGCGGCGCGGGAGCGGGTTTGACCGAGCCCGCGGGGGACCGGCCGCGGGTGTCCCTTGTCACCACACCGACCCGGCTGCAACCACTCACCGGGCTGACCCGCCGCCTGGCGTATGTCAAGCGCGATGACGAGAACTCCCCGGCCTTCGGTGGCTGCAAGGCCAGGGCGCTGGAGTTCACCCTCGGCGCCGCGACGGCGGCCGGGGCCACCACCATCCTCACCGCGGGCACCGTGGGTTCCAACCACGTCGCGGCCACCGCGGTGCACGCGGCCCGGCTGGGCCTTGCGGTCACCGCACTGGTCCTGCCCCAGGAACCGGGGCGGCTGGTGACCCGCAACCTGCGGCTGGCGCTGGCCGCGGGCGCGCGGCTGGAGCCGGTGCCCACCGGGGTCTCGGTGCACCCTTCCCGGGAACGCCATCGCGCCGCGCTGGCCGAACTGGGCAGCCGGGGTGAACGGCCGCACGTGATCCCGTTCGGCGGCGCGGACCCGGTGGCCGGGATCGCGCACGCACTGGCAGGCCGGGAGCTGGCCGAGCAGGCCAGCGCGCTGGACCTGCCCACCCCGCTGCGGGTGTACCTGCCTGCGGCCTCCACCCTCACCGCCGCCGGGATCGCCGCCGGGCTGGCGCTGTCCGGGCTGCCGTTCCGCGTGGTCGCCGTGGACGTGGTGGGCGATCCCTCGGTCACCGGTCCCGGCCCGCTGGAGCGGGCCCGCGCGGTGGCGGCCGCGCTCGGGGGCGGCGACCGGGCGGTGCGCCCGGAGCAGATCCGGCAGGTGGACGGGTGCGCGGGCGCGCCCTACGGCGTGCCAGGCCCGCGGGCCACCCGCGCGGCGAGCCTGCTGCACGACTCGGCCGGGGTGCGGGTGGACGAGTGCTACGGGGCCAAGGCCTTCGCCCGGTTCCTCGCAGACGCCAACGCCGATACCAAGGGCGAGGACGAAGACGGGGACGAGGGCACGTTGCTGTTCTGGCACACCGGTAACACCCGGGAGGCTGAACCGGGCGCGTCGGGAGCGGTCCATCCGGACCTCGCCCGCTACCTTGACTGAGTGCTTGCCCCGCAGTGTGCGACCGGGCCGGACGTGCCCGGCCCCCGGCGCCGGACGCCGTGGTGGCGCGTGCTCGCCGTCATCCTCGCCGTGTTGCTGGGCGGGTGTTCCGCGCCGGAGCAGCCGTCCCCGCAACGCCCCGCCGTGTCCTCCGCGGTCACGCCGCTGGCCGATGGTGGCACCACCCCGGCCCAGCGCCGGGTGGTCACCGACGCCGCCACCGAGGTCCGGGAGATCACCCTCGCCGGAACCTCCCGGAGCTACCGGCTGCACATCTCCGGCCTGCCGGCCGAGGGCGCGGGCTGGCCGCTGCTGCTGGTGCTGCACGGCAAGGGCGGCTCAGCCGCGCGGATGGAGCGCTACAGCGGGCTGAACGAGGCCGCCGACGCCCGCGGGGTGGCCGTGGCCTACCTGGAGGGGCGGCACGAGGGCTGGGCGGCCGCGCCCCGGCCCACCCGGCTGCGCCCGGACCCTGAGTCCGATGTGGACTTCGCAGGCGCGGTGATCGACGAGCTGATCCGCACTGCCGGAGTGGACCCCGACCATGTGTACGTGGCCGGGTTCTCCGAGGGCGGGGCGATGGCCCTGCGGCTGGCCGCGGAACGTCCCGGCTGGTTCGCCGCCGCCGCGTCCGTTGCGGGCCAGCTGGCGGGCCCACCGGCCCCGGTGCGGCCGCGTGGTCCGATCCCGGTGCTGTCCATCTACGGGGACGCCGACCCGCTGCGCCCCATCGGGGGACTGGCCGGTGTCCCGGAGCGGACCCCGGAGATCGGCAAGGAACCGCCCATGCCGACCCAGTCCACCGCCGAGACCGTGGCGGCCTTCCGGGAGGCCGGCGGGGCCAGTCGGCACCGGCACGAGGACCTGCCCGCCACTGCGCCGGCCGATGGCACCTCGGTCAGCAGGGACACCTGGACCAACCCCGGCACCGGGCTACAGGTGGTGTCCGTCATCGTGCACGGCGGCGGGCACACCTGGCCGGGCGGGGACTTCCGCAGCCCGGCCCGCACGGTCGGGGCGACCAGCGGGCAGCTGTCCGCAGCCGAGACGGTGCTCGACTTCCTGGTGCACAGCCGCAGCTGATCACCAGGTGACCGGGAGGCTCCGCGGCGAGCGCAGCAGCGTGCCCTCCTTCCACGGCACCTCCTCGGCGGGCTGCGCCAGCCGCAATCCGGGGAAGCGGGACAGCAGCGAGCCCAGCGCGACCTGGAGCTCGCCCCGCGCCAGCTGCGCCCCGAGGCAGACATGCACCCCGCTGCCGAAGGCCAGGTGCGGGTTGTCCGCGCGGGCGAGGTCCAGCTCCTCCGGATCGGCGAACATCTGCTCGTCCCGGTTGGCCGAGTTGGTGCTGGCCACCACGGCCTCGCCCGCCCGGACCAGCACGCCGCCCAGCTCGATGTCCTCGGTGGCGATCCGGGCGAACGCCCCGCCGGAACCGAGCGGGATGTAGCGCAGCAGTTCCTCCACCGCCGAGGGCACCAGTTCCGGGTTCTCCCGCAGCAGCGCCCACTGCTCGGGCCGGGAGAGCAGCAGGTACACCGAGCTGGCGAACTGGCTCGCGGTCGACTCGTGCCCGCCGACCAGCAGGGTGATCCCGGTCTGGGTCAGCTCCTTGTCGGTGAGCTTGTCATCGTCATGCGCGGCAACCAGCGCGCTGATCAGGTCCTCGCCGGGCTGCCGCCTGCGCTGCTCGGCCAGCTCGGCCAGGTACTCCTCCAGCGCCGCCCGCGCGGCCACCACCTCCTCGCGGGTGTGCGTGGTGGTGGACAACACCATGGCGGAGAAGTCCCGGAACCGGTGGTGCTCGTCCGGGGGAACGCCGAGCATCTGCGAGATCACCGAAACCGGCAACGGCAGCGCCAGGCTCTCCACCAGGTCGGCAGGCGGCCCGGTGCGCTCGATCTCGTCCAGCAGGCCGTCCACGATCTCCTGGGTGCGCGGCCGGAACTCGCGGACCCGCCGGGAGGTGAAGGCCCGCGCGATCAGCCTGCGCAGCCTGCTGTGCTCGGGCGGGTCCATGCTCAGGATCGATCCGGCAGGCGCGGCCTCCGGGGTGACCCGCGGGGTGTCTTCCCTTCCCGCCGCGCGCGCCCGGCTGAACCGGTTGTCGGCGAGCACGGTCTTGACGTCCTCGTACCGGGTCACCAGCCAGCATTCCGAGCCGTACGGCAACCGCACCCGCATCGCGGGCCGCTCGGCGCGCAGCTCGGCGTAGCGCGGGTGCAGGTCGAGGCGGACCGGGTCGCTGAAGGGGTAGGGGCACGCTTCGACTGTGGTCACTGGGTTTCCTCTCCCGTCGAGCCGGTTTCGGGTCATGGGCCTGCGGTGGCCAGTTCGGCCGCGTAGGCATGGGGCAGGCTGGGCAGCCGGTAGCGGGTCCCGCCCTCGGCGTCGGAACCCGCCGGTTCCAGCAGGTGCGCGTCGACAAGACGCTCGAGCACGTCGTCGGCGTCCGGTGCGGGGCAGCTCAGCAGCGTCTCCGCGGTCCAGCAGGTCAGTTCCGGGGTGGGCAGCTCGCCCAGTGCCCGGTACAGATGCGCGGCCGCGGGGTCCAGCCTGCGCGCGCTGGCGGCCAGCCCGTCGCGCAGCCGCTGCCCCGCGCCGCCCAGCCCGGCCAGCCGGTGCCGCGGCCGGCACAGCTCACGCACCATCCTCGGTACGTCCCAGTGCGGCTTGCTGGCCAGATGCGCGGCGGCCGCCAGCAGCGCCCCCGGCAGCCGCCCGCACAGCTCGACCAGCTGGGTCACCGCGTCGGGTTCCCGCGCGATCCTGGCCTCGCCGACGATCCCGCGCACCAGCGCCACGGCCTCGTCCGCACGCAGGCTGTCCAGCCGCAGCGGCACGGTCCCGCAGCGGGCCACCAGCTCGCGCAGTGGGTCGCGGGAGGTCACCAGTACCTGGCAGCTAGCGGTGTTCGGCAGCAACGGCCACACCTGCGCGGCGTCCCTTGCGTCGTCCAGCACCAGCAGCATCCGCCTGCGAGCCAGCATCGTGCGGAACAGCCCGGCCCGTTCGGCTGGGCGCGGCACCTGGTCCGCGGGCACCCCGAGGGCACGCAGCAGCCGGGCCAGCACCGCACTCGGGTCGGCAGGCGCGCGATGCGGATCGTGCCCGTGCAGGTCCACGAACAGCTGGCCGTCCGGGAACCGGTCGGCCCGGTGCTGCCCCCACCACACCGCCAGCGCGGTCTTGCCCACCCCGACGCCGCCCACCAGCAACCCCAGCGGTGGCGCGCCGCCCGGCCCGCCGCAGGCCGCCAGCCGGTCCAGTGCCGCCAGCTCCCCGGCCCGCCCGGTGAACGCCTGCGTGGCGGCGGGCAACTGGGCCGGGGGCCGCTGGGCGGGCGGGCTCTCCTCGTCGCGCAGGATGCGTTCGTGCAACCGCCGTAACTGCACGCTCGGTTCCAGGCCCAGCTCCTCGACCCACCGGCGGCGGCAGCGGGCGAAGGTCTCCAGTGCCGCTACCCGCCGCCCGGACCGGTACTGCGCCGTCATCAGCGAGCCGTGCAGCCGGTCCCGCAGCGGGTACTTCTCAACCGCCGCGGCCAGCCCGGTGACCAGCGAGCGATGCTCGCCCAGCTCCAGCCGCAGCTCGACCTGCTCCTCATAGGCGGTCAGCAGGCTCTCCTCGATCAGTTCGGCCGCCTCTTCCAGGGCGAGCCCGGTGACATTGGACAGCACCGGGCCACGCCGCAGGGCCAGTGCCGAGCCGAAGCAGCGCACGGCCTCGGCGGCCCGGTTCTGCCGCGCCTCCGCCCGTGCCCTGGTCACCAGCTCCTCGAACACCAGGGTGTCCACCCGGTGCCCTTCCGGGCGCAGCACATACCCTGGTGCGGCGGTCTCGATCACCTCTCCCCGCACCCCGTGCGCCCGGAACGCCTTGCGCAGCGCGGACACGCAGATCGCCACCTGGGTCCGGCTGGTCGAGGGCCGCGATGCGCCCCAGACGGTCTCGGCCAGCTTGTCCACCGACACCACCCGGCCGGCATTCAGCAGCAGCATGGTCAGCACCACGCGTTGCCGTAGCCCGCCGATCGGCACCGGCTCCGCCTGCGCGAGCACCTCCAGTGGGCCGAGCAGGCGGAACTCCAACATCTCGTCCACGCCATCCCCCAGATCACGGTCCTGTCGCTCACCACACGGGTTCGTCGGGGTCCAGGACGCCGTCATCAACTTGCTGGGCTCGGCACGGGTCCGGCGTTCCCACTCCGGCCCGCCGAGCGGCAGCCATATGGAAAGGATGACGGAAACATGTGGGTATTGGTTACCTTCCCACCGGAAAATACTCCCAATGGACCCAACGTCACCACCCGAATGGAGGTAGGGGCCAACATTTTCCCATAACCGAGCGGCCCGATGAAGGCACCCTCTTTTGGCGGGTTTCCCGTTGGGCAATCGTCTGGTAATGCCCCGCGGGGTCGGTGATCTCAATCACGTGTTCGGTTGGGAGCTGCATGCCCTGGCCTGGTAGCTGAGCTGCGGTAACGGGTTTGTAAGCGAAACTTTTCGATTATTCCGTCTGGTCTGGGTAGCGAGTTACCGGTGCGTGGCCGGTGGTTTTCGTTCTGGTGCAAAAGCTTTCCAGATCGGCGGGTTCTTCGGCAGGCTCGGCTGGGCCGCCCGGAACCGGTAGCCGAATTGCGAGAAAGAACACCCTTCTGGGGGAGGGGGCTCCTGTCCCCTCCGGGGTGCACGGTGAATCCGGGCCGGCCGACGAGCGGTTTCACCGCCGTCCACCCGCACCGCCGAAGCAGGCGGTGCGGGAAGCCGACGAATGGAGGAAACAGATGCGTAAGGGCCGAGCACTACTGCTGACCCTGTCGATGGCCATCGCCGCGCTGATCGGCGCCGGCCTGCCGGGCACCGCGGTGGCCGCGGAGACCGCCACACCCGCGAGCGGCGCGGCGGTGGCCGAGTTCGAGCGGAACTTCGCGGTGGCAGGCAACCTGCCGTCGCGTTCGGAGCTGACCTGTCATTCGGTGCCCGCGGTCGAGATCTGCTACCAGGCATACGGGGACCGCTGGTGGGTCCAGGACCAGCTGGGCGACGGCGCCTCCGCGGTCGTCAAGTGGGAGAACTTCCGTAACGGCAGCCTGTACCGGCACGGGATGTGCGTGAACAGCCTTGGCAAGGGCAAATGGGGCCAGTGCAACAAGAACTACTACGAGAACAGCGTGCTGAACGGGTTCCCGTGCACCTGGGACCGTAGCTCGAACGAGAACCTGCTGTGCAACTCGCGGGGCTGGAACTTCCAGTAACCGGTAAGGCATCGTTCCGGCCGTCCGCTCCGGTGCGGGCGGCCGGAACCCGGTCGGGTGCCGGTTCACGGTTGCCCGGTTGCCCCCGTGCCGTGCTGCCCCGGCCCGCTCAGCAGGTCGATGCCAAGCGGGGTGGCGTGATGCAGCACCGTCGGGCCGTGCCGGGTGCTGCTGACCAGGCCCGCTTCCCGGAGCACCCCGGCGTGCTTGCTGGCGGATCCCACGGTGATGCCTGCCTGCCGGGCGAGTTCACTGGTGGTGCGGGAGGCGGTAAGCAGCGCGAGGCAGCGGGCGCGGGTCCGGCCCAGCAGTGCCACCAGCCGGTCCGAGCGGTCCGGTAGCCGCCCGGCCGGATGCGCTTGCTGTGCCTGGTAGACCAGCGCCGGGGGCAGCTCGGGGTCCAGCCAGGTCACCGGATTGCCCCAGCAGAAGTAGGAGGGCAGCAGCCGTAGCCCCCGGCCCCCGAGATACACCGTGCGGTCCTCCGGATACCGGGTCTCCAGCACTCGCCCGTCCCAGCGCAGCACGCCGGGAATGTCGCCGAGCAAGGCCCCCACCCCCTGGCCGGTGAGCAGCCGGGCCCTGGCGGCGTGCTCGGCACCGACCACGCCGCGCACCGCGGACCAGCGGGGTGCCACCAGCGTCGCGTATCCCTGGCGGACCGTGGTGATCAGCTCGGCGCGGTCCTCCCGGTGCCCCGCGGCCAGCTTGCGCAGCCACCCCGGTGCGGTACCTCCGGGGAAGGTGGCGAGCAGGTCCCTGCGCAGCTGGCGACTCGGGGTCCGCGCCAGCAGTTCGCAGCCTGTGCCCAGTTCGGTGACCGGAACCGAAGGGGTCAGGAAGTCCGGGGCGTTCGCACCGGGTAGCAACTGGCACAGCCTGGCCACGGCCCACCGTGCCCGCTCCTGGGTGGTCAGCAGGTCCGCGACCTCGGCCCGCCAGGAACCGTAGGCGGCCGGGCAGGCGCCTGCCTGCCAGCGGTACAGCCCCAGCAGCAGCTCCCACATCGGGTCGGGGGCCGACTCCAGCCGCACTCGTGCCAGGTCCTCCCGCTCGAACACCATCTGCAATACCACGCTCGCTCCTCACCGCCGCCGCATCTTGATCACTCCATCGACGTTATCGGGGTTTTCCGCTTCCCGGTTGGGAGTGTTCGCACTCTCACTCTTCATTTGTCCTTTGTGGATGATCGATTGAGGGTCGAAAGTCCCTCCTTCCGATGACCGAGGACCGGCGCACGGCCGGGGCGGCGCTTCGTAGTGTCCAGGCAACGAAACAGCGCGGCGAGATGCCCGGAAGAAGGCGAGCAGGAGATGAGTGATGTGACGTCCGGCGGCGGGATCGTCGTCGGTGTGGATGGATCGGCGGCGGCCACCCAGGCGGTGCGCTGGGCGGCGGAGACGGCGGCGCAGCGAAGGTCTCGGCTGCGGCCCGCCTATGCGCTGACCCTGTCCGTGGGCTACCACGGCGGCGGCCTCGCGCTGCCGCGCGAGTTCTTCGCGGCGCTGGAACAGCAGAGCGAGCGGATTCTGCGCGAAGCGGCCGAGACCGCCGCCGCGGTGAGTCCCGGTATCGAGGTGGACCCGGTGCTGTTGCGGGAACCGGTGATCCCCTCGTTGCTCGAGCTTTCCCAGCAGGCCCGGATGCTGGTGCTGGGGGGTTCGGGCGGGGGCGGGTTCCCCGGGATGCGGCTGGGCTCCACCGCGGTGGCGCTGACCGGGCACGCGCACTGCCCGGTCGCGGTCGTGCGTGGCCGGGACGGCGGCGCGGAGGTGCCCGCGGAGGGACCCGTGGTGGTGGGGATCGACGGCAGCCCGGTCAGCGAACGGGCGGTCGCGGTCGCGTTCGAGGAGGCATCCTGGCGGGGTGCTCCGCTGGTGGCGGTGCACGCCTGGCTGGACGGTGACTACGACACCGTGTTCAGCCCGGCGCGGTTCTACTCGACCTGGGAGTCGGTGGAGGAGGCTGAGCAGCGGGCGCTGGCCGAGCGGCTGGCTGGCTGGCAGGAGAAGTACCCGGAGGTGGAGGTGCGCCGGGTGGTGGCAAGGGACCGGCCCCGGCACCAGCTGCTGGAATGGTCCGCACGGGCGCGGTTGCTGGTGGTGGGATGCCGCGGGCGGGGCGGGCTGCCCGGCCTGGTGCTCGGCTCCACCAGCCAGGCCATGGTGCACCACGCCGAGTGCCCGGTTCTGGTCGTGCGGCCGGACCCTGCCGACTGACCGCCGGACGCGGCCGCCGCCGGGCTCAGCTGACCGGAGCGCTCCAGGTGAGCCGGGTACCACCCTCGGGTCCGGCGGCGAGGGACATCGTCCCGCCCGCCTGCTGGGCACGGTCGGCCAGATTGTGCAGCCCGCTACGGGCGACGGAGTCCGGCAGGCCGACGCCGTCGTCGGTGACGTCGATGACGAGGTCGTCGGCGACGGACACGGTGACGGTGACCGTGCCGGCCCGCGCGTGCCGGACGGTGTTGGCCAGTGCCTCGCGTACCACGGCCTCGGCGTGCTCGCCCAGCCCGGCCGAGATGACACCGAGGGGGCCGGACATGCGCACGGTGGTCTGCAGGGCGCTTTCGGCGGTGAGCTCGGCGATCGTGTCGTGCAGCCGTTTGCGCAGCTGGGTGGTGCCGGAGTCGTTGTGCAGGTCGAAGATGGCGGAGCGGATCTCGCCGATGATGCTCTGGGCGTCCTCGACCAGCGTGCTGAGCCGTTGTTGCAGTTCGGGGTTGCGCACGCGCTGGCGGGCGCTTTGCAGGCCGAGGCCGAGGGCGAAGAGGCGTTGGATGACGTGGTCGTGCAGGTCGCGGGCGATGCGGTCGCGGTCGCCGAGTACCTGTAGTTCGTGCAGCCTGCGCTGGTCGTCGGCCAGTTGCAGGGCGAGTGCGGCCTGTTCGGCGAAGGCGGCGGCCAGCGGTAGTTGCTCCGGGGTGAAGGCGGGTTCGCCCGGTCTGCGGATGACGACCAGTACTCCGAAGACCGATTCGGCTGAGGAGCGCAGGGGTAGCACCAGTGCCGGGCCGAACGCCAGGTTGGTGCCCTCGGTGAGTGGGTGGGCCAGTTCGGTGACGCGGCGGGGTGTGGTGTCGCGGAAGGTGGTGCCGGAGGTGGATTCACCGACCGGGATGCGGGTGCCCTCCAGGTCGGTGGCATCGGGTCCGGCGCTGACGGCCACTACGAGTTCGGCCACCTCGGGGCGGGTTGTTCGGGGTCTTCCGGGAGCGCCACGAAGGAGTAGTCGGCTGCGGTGAGGGCGAGGGCGCGGTTGGCGATGAGGTGCAGGACGTCGGTGGTGTGGGCGGCGGCGAGGAGTTCGGCGCGGATCTCGCTGGTGGCCTCCTGCCATTGCTGGCGTAGCCGGGCCTCCTCGTACAGGCGGGCGTTTTCCACCGCGATCCCGGCCGCGGCGGCCAGCGCCTGTACCACTACCTCGTCGTCCTCGGTGAAGGCCTGCCCGCCGTTCTTTTCGGTGAGGTAGAGGTTGCCGAAGACCTGGTCGCGCACGCGCACCGGGACGCCGAGGAAGCTGTGCATCGGCGGGTGGTGTGCCGGGAACCCGGCCGAGGCCGGATGGTCGGAGATCTCGTCCAGCCGGATCGGTTTGGGCTGCTGGATGAGCAGGCCGAGCAGGCCGTGCCCTTCGGGCAGGTCCCCGATCTGCTGCCGGGTGTGCTCGTCGATGCCCTCGTAGACGAACTCGGCCAGCCCCTCCCCGTCCGGGGCCAGCACCCCCAGCGCCCCGTAGCGGCAGTCCACCAGCTCGATCGCGGCATGCACGATCCGGCGCAGGGTCGCATCCAGCTCCAGGCCGGAGGACACGGCGAGCATGGCGTCCAGCAACCCTTCCATCTGGTCGCGGGCGCCGACCAGCTGCTCCACGCTGTCCTGCACCTCGCGCAGCAGCTCGCGCAGCCGCAACTGGGACAGGGTGCCCCGCAGGGACGCGGCCTGTTGCTGGTCCTCCCGTTCTGCCATGCGCCCAGCCTGGCACCACCGGCAGGTCAAGCCAAGCCGGGGGCGTACCTCACTCAGGGGCGGGGCGTCTTCGCTCCGTGCACCGCCGTGTATTCGGCGGCGAGCCAGGGGCCGAGCTCGTCGAGGAGCGTGCCGAGTACCGCCGGTTCGGGGGTGGGGGTGCGGCCGGTGAGCGCGGCCATGCGCATGTGTCCGAGGCGCTCGGGGTAGTAGTGGCCGAAGAGCTCGGTGGACTCGTCGAGGTCGCTGGTCCAGCCACCCCAGCGAGGCATGACCAGGGTGAAGCCGGTGCGGACGATGCGGCCCGCCGAACGGCCGAGGGCCTTGCGTTCGCCGTCGGTACCGGCCTCCGCCGCACGGGCACGCCAGCGCGGGAGCAGAAGACCGAGGTCTCCGTTCGTTTCCCTGGCGAGCAGGGAGGTGGGGCGATATCGGGGCAGCTCTCGGGCGAGGTCTTCACCGAGCAGCGGGGTGCACAGGCAGGCGACGAAGAAGCCGCCGTCGTGCCGCTCGAGGTCGCTGAGCAGAGCGCGGACGCTGGACAGCGCGACACCGGCGCCGTCGATCTGGGCAAACGCGCGGTCGAGCGCTACCTCGATCTTTCGTGCGTCGGCGCGGTCGGCTTCGGTGGGCTCCTCGTGCAGGGCGAGCAGCGCGTCGAAGTCGGAGCGGCCGGGGATGGCGGTGCCACGCGGGATGCTGCCGTAGAGGTAGGCACTGTGCAGTCGTCCGCAGGCGAAGGTCTCGGTGATCCGAGCGCGGGCAGCGGCAACGACCGGAGCGAACGCCGCCGGTACCCGGTCCAGGGCGCCTTCGCGGGCGATCGTTCCATCCGGCGCCAGCCCTCGCTCGTCCACCGGGTCAGTCTGCCGGTCTCGGCGCCTTGCCGCCGAGCCGTACCTGCGCGAATCCGGCGCGGGCGAGCCGGTCGGTATCGAGCAGGTTGCGGGTGTCCACGACGAGCGCCCGCTCGGTGGTCGCGGCCAGCCGGGCCCAGTCCAGTTCGCGGAACTGGGGCCACTCGGTGAGCAGCACGATCCCGGCGGCGTCCTTGCCGACCAGGTACGGGTCGTCGGCCACCTGGACCGGGGCGAGGCGCGCGGCCTCGGTGGCCGCCACCTCGGGGTCATAGCCGGTGACCGTGGCACCCCGTTCGGCCAGCCCATGGGCGATCGCCAGCGCGGGGGAGTGCCGCAGGTCGTCGGTGCCCGCCTTGAAGGTGAGCCCGAGCACGCCGATCCGGAGTCCGGCGAGCGACCCGTCCGGACGCCCGGTGACGGCCCGGCACACCTTGCCGAGGATCCGTTCCCGCTGCGCCTCGTTCGCCAGCACCGCCGCCCGCACCACGCTCAGGGCGCCACCCGACTCCGGCGCCGAGCGCAGCAGCGCGCGGGTGTCCTTCGGCAGGCAGGAACCGCCCCAGCCGGGGCCAGGGGCCAGGAACGCGGTTCCGATCCGTGCGTCGAGTCCCATCACCCTGCCGACCTCGGTGATATCCGCCCCGAGGCGCTCGCACAGCTCGGCGAGCTCGTTCATGTACGACAGTTTCACCGCGAGGAAAGCGTTGCTGGCGTACTTCGCCAGTTCGGCACTCGCCGGATCGGTCCGCAGTACCGGGGCGTCCACCCCGGCGTACAGCGCGGCGACCCGCTCGGCGGCGCCCGCGTCCTCCGCACCGATCACGATCCGGCTGGGGCGCAGGAAATCCCGCACGGCGTGTCCCTCGCGGAGAAACTCCGGATTGCTCACCAGCCGCACGTCCGGCCGGGCCAGCATGCGAGCCGCCCGCCGCGCGGTGCCGACCGGCACGGTCGACTTGGTGACCAGCACGCACTCCCTGGCCAGCACCCCGGACAACGTGACCAGCTCCGCCTCCAGCGCCCCCAGGTCGGCGTCCCCGTCGGCACCCATCGGCGTCGGCAGGCAGAGGAACACGATGCCCGCGCGGCGAAGCCGCCGCACCTCGGTGGTGAAGGACAGGGTCGCCGCGGCCAGGCCCGCGCGCACCAGCTCGGTCAGGCCGGGCTCGCTGATCGGCACCTCGCCGTCCCGCAGGCGCCGCGCCTTCCGCGCATCGGCTTCCACGCAGACCACCCGGTGCCCGAGGTGGGCGAGGCAGGCGGCCGTGGTCAGCCCGACGTAACCGGCGCCGACCACCCCGACCGCGGGTGCGCCGGTCATGGCGTCCCCGCCCCGACGCCGAGCCTGCGCACCCCGGCCAGCACGTCCGCAACGGTCAGCCGCAGCAGCCCGGGATCCGGCCGGTCGGCGAACGGATCGCCCTGATCGCCGGACCACAACGCCACGTGTTCGTGCGCGTCGGGCGGCGGGCCCCAGCGCGCAGGCGAGGTCGGCCCGAACAGCAGCACCGAGGGGGTCGCGAAGGCGGTGGCGAGATGGCCGACCCCGGTGTCCCCGCACACCACCAGGCGGGCACCGGCCACCAGCGCGGCGAGCTCGGCCAGCCCGGTGCGGCCGGCGAGCACCGCCGCCTCGCCCAGCCCGGCCGAGGCGGCCACCTCCGCGGCGAGGTCGCGTTCCGCGGCGCCGCCGGTGAGCACCACCCGATGGCCCTCCGCCCCGAGTTCCGCCGCCACCCGCGCGTAGTGCTCGGCGGGCCAGCGGCGGGCGGGGTAGGCCGCGCCGGGATGCACGACGATCGCGCCCGGTGCCGGACTCGGCCCCGGTGGCGGCGGCAGCCGGAAGTCGGCCGGATCGGCCGGAATCCCGTGCCACTCCAGCAGACCGCACCACCGGCGCACCTCGTGCACCTCCTCGTCCCAGCCGGGGCCTTCGATCTCGGGGCAGGCGGAGTTCCGGTGGCTGATCAGCCACTGCGGCCGGACCGCGGTCAGGTCGGCGATGCTCTCCGGGCCGCTGCCGTGCAGGTTCACCGCGACCCGCGGCGGATCACCCGGCCAGTCCAGCGCGCCGAGCCCCGGCGTTGGCAGTAGCTCGTCCACGGCCTCGACCAGCTCGGCCACCTCCCGCAGTTGCTCCGGAGCGGCGAGCACGATCCGGTCGTCCGGGAAGGCCGCGCGCAGCCCCCGCAGCGCGGGCACGACCACGAGCAGGTCGCCAAGCCCCAGTGCGCGCAGCGCGAGCACGGCCGGCGCGCGGCTCACGGCCACGACCCTTCCCTGGAGCAGCACACCACCAGCTCCCTGACCTCGCTGCCGGGCGGCTGGCCCAGCGCGAACAGCACCGTCCTGGCGACGTGCCCCGGCTGGTTCAGCTCGGCGTCCGCGGGCGGCCGGTACTGCTCCTCCCGGTCGTCGAAGAAATGCGTGTCCATCCCGCCGGGGACCAGCATGGTCACCCCGACCTCGCCCGCCGTCTCCGCGGCCAGCGCCCTGGTGAACCCGACGACCCCGTGCTTGGCTGCGCAGTAGGCCGTCGCGTCGCCGACGGCCCGCAGTCCCAGGGTGGAGGCGCAGGTCACCACGGTGCCACGGGATCGCCGCAGGAACGGCAACGCGGCCCGCACCACCGCCGCCGTGCCGAGCAGGTTGACCTGCACCACCCGTTCCCAGTCCTTGGCCGGTACGGCGTCCAGCGCGCCGCAGGCGTCCACGCCCGCAGCGGTGAACACGGCGTCGATCCGGCCGCCGGCCTGCTCGGCCAGCTCACCGACCGCCGCCTCGGCGGCACCGGTTTCGGACACGTCGGCCAGCACATGCCGCACCGGCTCGGCTGGCGGGGCCCGGTCGATCACCAGTGGCAGGCCGCCCGCCTCGCGCACCGCCGCCACCGTGGCCGCACCGAGGCCGGAGGCGCCGCCGGTGACCAAGACATTGCCGGGATACCTCGGGAGGTTCATCGCGCTCCTTTCGCGAACGTCAGCCGTGCTCGCCGGCCGTGGCCAGCAGCCCGGTGGTGGAGTACCCGCCGACCAGCGGCACGAGCACGACCTCACCGCCGTGCCTGCGCAGCACCGCCGCCTCGGGCAGCTCGCTGCCGGTGTAGTCCCCGCCCTTGACCCAGAAGTCCGGGCGCAGGCGGTCCAGCAGCGCGGCGGGGGATGGCTCGTCGAACACCACCACCGCGTCCACCGACTCCAGCTCGGCCAGCAGACGTGCCCGGTCGGCCGCGGGCACGATCGGCCTGCCGGGCCCCTTCAGCCGCCGCACCGAGTCGTCGGAGTTCACGCAGACCACCAGCGCGTCGCCCAGCGCCCGCGCCCGCCGGAGCAGGCCGAGATGCCCGGGGTGCAGCAGGTCGAAACAGCCGCCGGTGGCGACCACCCTGCCCCCGGCATGGCGAACCCGGTCCACCAGCTCGAATGCGGTCTCGCCGCGCGGAGCCTGCCCGGCGGGTGCGGTCCCGTGCGGTCCGCCGTCGGCGCGCACCGAGAGCGCGGCCGCGCCGCCCGCGCCGACGAACCGGGCCGCGGCGCCGACCGCCGCGGCGACGGCTTCGCTGAGACTCTGCCCTTCGAGCAGGGCCGCGGCGGCCGCAGCGGCGAACCGGTCGCCAGCACCGCAGGTATCGGTGCGCGCCGGAGCGGCCACGGTGGCGTCGGCAGGCACCGGCACCCGCCGGGCGGCGCCGCCACCCGGCCCGGCGAGCAGGGCACCGCGGGCTCCCTGGGTGACCGCGACGGCCGCGCAGGACCACCGGTGGCGCAGTGCCCTGGCCTGGTCCGCCTCGGCGGGCGCGAATCCCGCGGCCTCGGACTCGTTCGGGGTGGCCAGCCGCGCGCCCCGCACCGGGGCGGAGCCGCGCGGATGCGGGTCCCACACCACCGGGGTCCTTGGCGCGATCTCGGTGAGCAGCCGCCGGATCTCCGGATGCGCCGCTACGCCCCGCCCGTAGTCGGCCACCAGCACCGCACCCGCCGTGCGCAGGGCGAGTTCGAGCCCGGGCACCGGCGCCCGCTCGGCGGCCCGCCCCTGCCCGTGGTCCAGCCGTAGCATCGACTGGCCCGCCGCGCGCGCCCTGGTCTTGCATACCGTGCCGCCCGCCAGCGGCAGCGGTAGCAGCTCGACCTCCCCGCGGAGCAACTCGCCGAGCCGGGTGCCCGCGGCGTCCGTCCCGAGTGCGGTCACCAGCACCACCCTGGTCGCCGACCGGGCGGCCAGCAGCGCGGCCAGGCCCGCCCCACCCGGTCGTTGCCAGGTCTGGTGCACCTCCAGCACCGGCACCGGTGCCTCCGGGCACAGCCGCTCGGCGCTGCCCTCCAGGTCCACGTCCAGGAAGGTGTCGCCGAGCACCACCAGCGGCCTCATGTCGGCACCCCCAGTGACTCGTCCAGCGCCGCGCACAGGGCGTGCACGAACGCCAGGTGCACCTCCTGCACCGTCGCGACGCTGGGCGCGTCCACCACCAGCGCGTCGTCGCACACCGCGGCCAGCCGGTTCGGCGCGGGCCCGGTGAGTGCCCAGGTGGTCAGGCCGAGCTCGCGCGCGGTCTTGGCCGCCGCGACCACGTTCTGGCTGCGGCCACTGGTGGACAGCGCGATCAGCACATCGCCCCGCCTGCCGTGCGCGCGGACCTGGCGGGCGAACAGCTCGTGCTCGCCGTAGTCGTTGACGATCGCGGTGCCCGCCGAGGTGTCGGCATGCAGGGCGATCGCCGACAGCGGCTGCCGGTCGCTGAGGAACCGGCCGACCAGCTCCCCGCTCAGATGCTGGGCCTCGGCGGCGCTGCCGCCGTTGCCACAGGTGAGCAGCCTGCCCTCGGTACTGAGCGCGCGGGCCAGCTGCCGTCCCCACGCGCGGATTCTGGGCGCCGCCGCCTGGGCGTGGTCGAGCGCCGTACACAACGCGACGAAGTGTTGTTCGATCACGACACACCTCCTGTCCGGCGGTTGCGGTGCCCGCCTGTGCTGAGCTGTCCTACCGCCGCGAGCACCTGCCCCGGCGTGACCGACTCGAGGCAGGGATGCCCCGGCACCGGGCAGTCCCGTGCCCGGGAGTCCCTGCAGGCGGCGTCCTGGTTCCCGAGCAGTACGGTCGGCACGCCGTAGGGCGCCCACCGCGCCGCCGGGACCACCGGCGCGAACAGCGAGACCACCGGGGTGCCGACGGCGGCCGCCAGGTGGGCCGGGCCGGTGTTCGGGGCCACCACGGCGCTCGCCCGGTCCAGGACCGCGGCCAGTTCCGGAAGATCGGTGCGACCGCCCAGATCACGGGCGTTGTCCATGGCGACCTGTGCGGTCAGCCGCCGCTCCGCCGGGGCGCCGGTCACCACCACCCGGTATCCGGCCGCGGCCAGCGCCCGCACATGTCCGGCCCACCGGCTCGCCGACGGCTGCCGCGCGGGCACCGACGCCCCGGGATGCACGGCCACGTAGCCGGGTTCGCCGGTGAGGTCGCCGGTCTCGGGCAGCGGCCGCCGCACGGCGAGCCTGCCGCCGTCCCCTGGCGCCGGGAAGCCTGCCGCCCTTGCCAGGGACAGCGCACGTTCCGGCTCGGGCGGGTCGCCATCCACCCGGTGCCGCAGGTCCAGCAGCGAACCGGGGTAGTCCGGGGAGATCGCGCCGATCCACGGCACCCCGGCCAGCCGCAGCAGCAGCGCGAGTGGCAGCGGGGACTGGTGGAAGGAGGTCAGGATCAGGGCCGCGTCCGGGCGGGCGGCACTCACCTGCCGCACCAGCGAGTCCACCGCTTCCCCGGTGAGCGCGGGCGGTTCCGGGTCGATCCACGGCGCGCACCACTCGATCACCTGGTGCACACCGGGGAGCAGGTCCGCCGCCGCGCGGCCACGCGGGCCCACCAGCAGCGTGACCGCCCCGGCCCGTGCCGCGACCGCCCGCACGCACGGCCCCGCGAGGAGTACATCTCCCGCGTTGTCCAGCCGGGCCACCAGTACGCGTGCCGTCATCGCACACCCGCCAACCGCACGGCATGGGCCAGATCCCGTGCCACCAGGGCGTTCCGCCGTGCCCACCGGGTCTCCGCACCGCGGGTGCGCTGCGTTGGCACGAGGATGCCCGCGGCACCGGCGGCCAGCGCCGCGGTGATGTCCGCGCCGGTGTCGCCGATGACCACGCACCGGCGCACCTCCACGCCCAGCGCCGCGGCCGCACGCCGGATGAGCCCGGGGCGGGGCTTGCGGCATTCGCACCGTTCGGCCTCGCCGTGCGTGCACACCTGCCAGGTGTCGAACGGGCCGAGCAACTGCTCGACCCTGGCGTTCACCGCGGCCAGCTGGTCGGTCCCGATGAGGCCGCGGGCCACGCCGGACTGGTTGCTCACCACGCCGAGCGGGACACCGGTGGCGCGCAGTGGCCGCAGGGCCGCCGCCGCGGCGGCGACCGGGCGTACCCGCTCCGGGTCGGCCAGGTACGGGACATCCACGATCAACGTGTCGTCCCGGTCGAACAGCACCGCGGCGGGTGGTTCGGGCGGGAGCATGCGGGCGCGTACCTCGCCGGCCAGCCGGTGCGCACAGGCGAGGGGTGGGATGAGCACGCTGGTCAGCGCCATCCGCGCCACCTCGCCGCGGGTACGCGGGCCGGGCAGGATGCGGCGCAGGGCGAACTCCGTGCTCGCGCAGGCCCAGAGCGCCGCCGCGGCCAGTGCGGGCCGCGACCGTCCGGCGAGCCCGAACCCGGCAGCGGCCACGGCCGCCGACGTGGTCAGCATGTGTGGCCCCAGCCGCCCCCTGCCCGCGCCGGTCCGCTGCCGCCACCGGCGCCCGTGCTTGCGGCGCAGCAGCGCATCGTCGGCGTTGCCGGCCTGGGCACGGACGCTGGCCAGCGGGCTGCCCTGGCTCATCGGGTGGATGACCTGCCGCTCGCCGAGGTCGATGCGGTAACCGGCGTCCCACACCCGCAGGGCGAGATCGGAGTCCTCCCGGTAGGCGCGCGGGAAGCGTTCGTCGAAGCCGCCGACCCTGGCGAGTGCGCCGCGCCGGTAGGCCATGTCCGCGGTGATCCACCAGGAACCGGCCAGCCCCATGGTGCGCCGCTCGTCGTCGGTGGGCCTGCGGTCCCGCGGGGCGGGCACGGTGAGGCGTGCCTGCGAGGCGCCGGTCCGTGCTCCCGCGGCCGCCAGGTCCGCGGCGAGCCGGGCGGGCCAGTCCGCCGGCACGCGGACGTCGTCGTCGAGGAAGGCGACCCACTCGGTGCCCGCGGCACGCCAGCCGGTGTTGCGGGCCGCGGCCGGGCCCCGCCCGCCGGAGCGCAGCGCCCGCACCGGGACGGTGATCTCCGGCAGGTCGAGACCTGCCCCGCCGGGGCGGTCGTCCACCACGATGATCTCGGCGGGAGGGGGTCCGGCGGCGGAGTCCAGCGCGGTCAGCAACTCGCGCAGGTTCGGCCGCCCTGCGGTGGGGATGACGATGCTGTAGTCGCCGTAGTCGCGGTGGCCACTCATCGGCGCCACACCACGAACGGTCCGATCGCCAGCAGGTCCACCGGGGCCGAGCCGAAGCACTCCAGCGCGTCCCGCGGATCGTCCACCATCGGCCTGCCCGCGGTGTTGAGGCTGGTGTTGACCACCGCGGGCAGGCCGGTGCGCGCGTCGAACTCGGCAAGCAGCCGGGCCAGCAACGGTTCGGCGGCCGCGTCCACGGTCTGGATGCGGGCCGTGCCGTCGACATGGGTGACCGCAGGGATGCGGTCGCGCCACTCGGGCCGCACGTCGTGCACGAAGAGCATGTACGGGCTGGGCAGTGGGCCACGGGTGAACAGCTCACCCGCCCGCTCGGCCGGCACCATGGGCGCGACCGGGCGGAACTGCTCGCGCCCCTTGACCTCGTTCAGCCGGTCCAGGTTCGCCGGGTGCCCGGGATGCGCGAGCAGCGACCGGTGGCCGAGTGCGCGTGGCCCGAACTCGGCCCGGCCATGGAACCAGGCGACGATCCGGTCGGCGGCGAGTGCCTCGGCCACCGTGGCCGCGATGTCGTCCGGGCGCTCGTAACCGACGTTCGCCTGGCGCAGCCAGGATTCCAGCTCCTCGTCCGTCCATTCCCGACCGAGATCGGCGCCGGGCATCGGTTCGGCGGGCTCGCCCGCCTCGGCCGCCAGTTGCAGCGCGGCGCCCAGCGCGGTGCCCGCGTCACCCGCCGCGGGTTGTACCCAGATCCGCTCGAACGGGCCTTCCGCGTGCAGCCGGGTGTTCGCCACGCAGTTCAGCGCGATGCCGCCGGCCAGTGTGAGGTCGCGCTGTCCCGTCCGTGCGTGCAGCCACGTGGCCAGTTCCAGCAGCACCTCCTCCAGCCGCTGCTGCACGCTCGCGGCGAGATCGGCATGCTCCGGCCGGAACTCCCCGCCGGGCGGCCGGGCTGCAACCAGCTCGTTCCAGTCGATCCGGTCGGTGCGGAAACCGCCGTCGCCGGTCGCGCGTATCCGATCCCGGATCCGGGCAAGGAAGCGCGGCCTGCCATAGGAGGCCAGTGCCATCACCTTGTACTCGTCGCTGGACCGCGCGAACCCGAGATGCTCGGTGACCTCCTCGTACATCAGTCCGAGCGAGTGTGGAAGCCGTTGCGTGGCAAGCTCTTCCAGCTTGCCGTCGCGGTACTCGCCTGCCAGTGCCGAGGTGCTCTCGCCACGGCCGTCAGCGGTCAGCACGGCGGTGTCGCCGAACGGGGAGGCCAGCGCGGCCGAGGCGGCGTGCGCGACGTGATGCGGGACGAAGTGGACGACACCGGGATCGAGTCCTGGCAGGGCGGTGCGCAGGAACCCGGGCGACCGCCGGGCGTAGGTCGTGCGCAGTTCCTCCCAGGACGGGTCGAGGCCGCCGAGCTGGTGGTCGACCAGTGCCGGATCGTAGGAGTACCCGACGGCGTCCAGTTCGGACGGCCGGATCCCGGCCGACTCCATGCACCACGCCGCAGCCCGCTCCGGCAGCTCCCAGGCCGAGAACGGGACCGGGCGCTTGCCGTGCTTGCGCCGGGTGAACCGTTCCTCCTCCGCGGCCGCCACGATCCGGCCGTCCACCACCAGCGCGGCGGCCGGGTCGTGGAAGACGGCGTTGATTCCGAGAATGCGCACCTTGCCTCCCTCCGGTCGGCCGGGCCGCCGTCGGCCCTTCCGTGTCGATTCCGCCTGCGGTAACAGCGCTACCCTGCGCAGCGGCGGCTAAACCAGTCCCGGAGAAGTCCCTGGACGCCGCTACCCAGCGCGTCGGCTCGGCCTTCCCAGCCGGCGATCGGAAACGCCCGGTATCCGGTTAGTCCGCGCGTCGCCGTGGTATCCACCGGCCATGCGTGTACTCGTCACCGGCTGGCCGAGCTTCGAGCACGGCGAGGCGACCGCGGGGGATGTGCTCGGGATGACCCGCGTGCATGCCACGCTCACCGGCGCGGGCATCGCGGCCGATCTGGCGTGGAGCCCCGGGTTCCGGCCGGGTGAACCGGGGCTGGCCGGTTTCGACCCGGATCGCTACACCCATCTGGTGTTCGCCTGCGGGCCCGCGCATGGATGGCAGCTGCGGGAACTGCACGAGCGTTACGCCCGCTGCCTGCGCATTGCGGTTGGCGTTTCCGTGCTCGACCAGGAGGATCCGGCGGTTACCGGCTTCCACCGGGTGCTGGCAAGAGACGACGGCGTTCGCGCCCGTGCCGATCTGTCCGTGGCCGCGCCGGTCCGGCCGGTTCCGGTAGCCGGGGTCGTGCTGGCCCCGCGGCAGCCCGAGTTCGCGGACTTGCGCCGGCACGACCAGGTACACACCGCGCTCACCGGCTGGCTGTCCGCGCAGGACTGCGCGTTACTGGAGCTGGACACCCGGTTGTCCGGGCACGAGTGGCGGCGCTGCGCCACCCCGGACCAGTTCGCCGCCGTGCTGTCCCGGGTGGACGTGCTGGCCACCAGCAGGCTGCACGGCCTCGTGTTCGCGCTGGGTCAGGGCGTTCCGGTGCTGGCCGTGGACCCGGTTGCGGGCGGCGGAAAGGTCACGGCCCAGGCCTCCGTGCTCGGCTGGCCAGCCGTGGTCGGCGCAGGGGAAGCCGTCCTGCCAGGGGCGTTCGACCGGCTCTGGCGATGGTGCCTTTCCGCGGAGGGACGCGCGGCGGCGCAGCGGCGGCGCCATGGCCATCCCACCCCGGGGTTGCTGGCCGAGCTGGTACGACGGGTCGGGGACCGGGACGCCGCATGACCCCGTCCCGCGACGCGCGCACCACCGTGGTGATCGCCACCAGGGATCGCGCGGGCGAGCTGGCCCGTACCCTCCGGCGGCTGCTCGCCCTCCGCCCGCGCCCGCCGATCGTCGTGGTGGACAACGCCTCCACCGACGACACCGCCGAGGACGTGCTGGCTACCCGGCCGGACCCGGCGGCGGTCCGGCTGCTCCGGCTGCCGGACAACGCCGGGGCCGCCGCCCGGAACGTGGGCGTCGTCGCGGCGGACACTCCCTACGTGGCGTTCAGCGATGATGACTCCTGGTGGGCGCCGGGTGCGTTGCCGCGTGCCGCGGACGCGCTGGACCGTCATCCGCGGATCGGGCTGGTCGCCGCTCGCACGCTGGTCGGGCCGGGGGAGCGGCCGGACCCGGTGGATGAACTGCTGGCCGGCAGCCCGCTGGGCACCGAACCCGGCCTGCCAGGGCCCTCGGTGCTGGGTTTCCTCGCCTGCTCGGCAGTGGTGCGCCGGAGCGCCTTCGACGAGGTGGGCGGGTTCAGCCCGCTGCTGCACTTCGGTGCCGAGGAGACCCTGCTCGCCTACGACCTCGCCGCGGCGGGGTGGGTGTCGTGCTACCTCGCCGAGGTGCGGGCACACCACCATCCGGCGGCCAGGCGGATGGCACCGGCGCGCCGCGCGCGGCTGGAACGCCGCAACCACGCGCTGATCTCCTGGCTGCGGCGCCCGCCCGCGTATTGCGTCCGGAGCGCGGCAGGACTGCTGCGGGACCCGGTGGCGGCCGCGGGGGCGTTGCGCAGGCTGCCCCGTGCGCTGGCCGGGCGGTCCCCGCTGCCGTCCGATGTGGAACGAAAGGTACGCGTGCTGGAAGGGTGAGTGCCGGTGGACCGGGCGACGGTGGTGATGATCACGCACAATCGCGTGCGGGAGGTGCTGCGCACCCTGCGGGAGATGACGCGGCAACCGGACGGCGCACCGATCATCCTGGTGGACAACGGTTCCGGCGACGGCACCGCGGACACCGTCGCGCGCCGGTACCCGGAGGTCGAGCTGATCCGCAGCGAGCGCAACCTCGGTGCGGTGGCGCGTAACCTCGCGGTGCGCAGGGTGCGGACCCGGTACGTCGCCTTCTGTGATGACGACACCACCTGGCAGCCCGGTTCCCTTGCCAGGGCGGCGGATCTGCTCGACGCGCATCCCGGGCTCGGCGCGGTGACCGGACGCTGCCTTGTCGAACCCGGCCTCGCCGAGGACCCGCTCACCCCGGAGCTGCGGCACTCCCCGGTGCCCCGGCCCGCCTGGCTGCCCGGTCCCGCCCTGCTCGGGGTGCTGGCCGGGCTCAGCATGTTCCGCGTCACCGCCTTCCGTGCGGTGGGCGGGTTCTCCCCGCGGTTGTGGCTGGGCGGCGAGGAGGAACTGCTTTCCCTCGACCTCGCCGCGCGGGGCTGGTGGATGTGCTGGGCCGAGGACGTCGTGATCCACCACGCGCCGTCGAAGCAGCGGGATTCCCGCCACCGCAGGACACTCGGCATCCGGAACACCTTGTGGACCCTCTGGTTGCGCCGCCCGCTGCGCAGCGCGGCCCGCCGCACCCGCGCGGTGCTGGCCGGCGCCCCCGCCGACCGGGCCACCTGCTCCGCCGTGCTGGCAGCGTTGCGCGGGCTGCCATGGGTACTGCGGGAACGCCGGGTCGTACCCCGAAGGGTGGAGGAGGGCCTGGTGTTACTGGAGGACGCGCAGCGCCGCTCCACGGCCCGTCGCTATGTCGACTGACCCCTGCTCCCGGTAAACACGATGTGGGCGGTTACTCGGCCGCCTTGCGTGTCGCGCCCGCCGGTTCCGGGGTGGGCACGGCGCGGCGGTAGAGGCGCAACGTGTCGTAGGCGATGCGGTCCCAGGAGTAGCGGGCCTGCGCGCGGTCACGGCCTGCGATTCCGTAGCCGTCGGCCGTGACCGGGTTGCGCAGCAGGTGCCGGATCGCCTCGGCCAGCGCGTCCGGCTGGCGCGGCGGCACCAGCGTTCCGGTGACACCGTCCACAACGGTGTCGGGCAGGCCGCCCACCGCGGCCGCCACGACCGGCACGCCGCAGGCCATCGCCTCCAGTGGCACGATGCCGAACGGCTCGTACCACGGGGTGCAGGCCACGACGTCGGCCGAACGCAGCAGCGCCGGCATATCGGCGCGCCGCACCTGACCGGGCAGCAGCACCCGGTCGCCGACGCCGAGCCGTTCGGCGAGCGCGCGCAGCCGCCGCGCCTCGCCGTCCCGCGCGAGGCGGCCACCCTGCGGGCCGCCCGCGATCACCAGTTCGGTCTGCGGCAGCTTGCGCAGTGCCTCGATGGCGAGGTCAAAACCCTTACGCGGCACCAGCCTGCCGACCGTGACCACCCGGTGCCTTGCACCCTTGGCCGCCCGTGGCCCATCCGGAGCGAAACGGGACAGGTCCACCCCGCAGGGCACCACGCCGATGCGGGCCCGTGGGACGCCCATCCGGGCGATCTCGAACACCTCGTCGGTGCAGGTCGCGGCCACCCGGGCGGCGCGCCTGCCGATCAGCCGCTCCAGTTTCACCCGCTCCGGCGGGCTGGTGTCGGCCGCTCCCTGATGACGTTGCTTCACCACGCCGAGCGCGTGGAAGGTCTGCACCACCGGAACGTCGAGTTCCCTCGCGGCCAGGGTCGCCGCCAGCCCGGACATCCAGAAATGCGCATGCGCCAGGTCCGGCCGCTCCCGCGTCCACCGGGCACGAAGGAAGTCGGCGAACTCGCCCATATACGGCAGCAGTTCGTCCTTGGGTATCCGCTCCGGCGGCCCGGCCGGAACGTGCACCACCCGGTACCCGTCCGCGCAGCTGACCTCCTCAGGAAGGCCCGGATCGTCCCGTCTGGTGTAGACGGTGACCTGGTGTCCTCGCGCGCTCAGCGCAGCGGAAAGCTCGGCGACGTGGAGGTTCTGCCCGCCTGCGTCCACCTCGCCGAGTGCGGCGAGCGGGCTGGCGTGCTCGGAGACCATCGAGATTCGCATCGGTTCCCTCCCTGCGACCGTCATCGCGTCACCTCCGCGAGGAGGTCGTCCCAGCCGCGCAGGAAGTCCACCAGCCCGTGGTGGGCAAGCGCGAACTCCCGTGCGGCCTTGCCTGCCCGTGCGGCGGCCTCGGGCTCGTGCATCAGGTGGCGCGTCGCCGAGGCCAGCGCCGCCACGTCGGTGCCGACCGCGCCCGCCTCGGGCGGCACCGTCACCGCCTCGGTGGCCGCCACCGCGACCACCGGCATGCCCAGTTGCATCGCCTCCAGCAAGGACAGGCCGAGCGAGGTCCAGCGGGCAGTGTGCAGGTACACCCTGCGGCGGGCCACCTCGTGGTGCAGCTCGGCCTGTCCCAGGTCGGCGACCCCGTGGACGCGCCCACGAGCCGCGGGCATCCGGGAGGCCAGGTCGCCGACGCCGATTCCGTACACGTCCACCGGCGCCGCCTCGGCGAACACCGGCAACAGGTCGGCACCGGTGACCCGCCACCGGCGCACCGGCTCGTTGATCATGCAGGCGGCCCGGGGGAGCTCACCGGTGTACCGCGCCCCGGGGTCCGGGATGCCGTGCGGGATCACCCTGGTCGGGCACCGGCCGTTGTCCCACATCAGCTCGTTGAAATGCGTCACGTGCACCAGCGGGATGTCCGCGCGCTCGGCCAGCGGATGCCGGGTGGTGGCCGCGTGCGCGCGCGGGGTGTTGTGCTCGACGTACACGGCAGGCACATCCCGCCCGGGTTCCCGGCCGAGCCACCGCTGGGTGAGCTCCAGCTCCTCAGGGCGTTGCAGCAGAACCACGTCCACCTCGGTATCGGTGAGGCGATCCGCGGGGACCTCCCGCGCCCGGTCCGGCCACGGCCGCCCGGCGCGTCCCCTGCCCCACGGTCCGCCCTCCTCGGTCCGGGGGAGCAGATACTCGTGGCGGCCATGGACGAACGCGTTCATCCAGGACCCGTGCACATGCCAGGCCAGTATCCGCAGCGCTCGGTTGCTGTCGCCCATACCGGTGTAGTTGCCGTTTCGCGCCGTGGTAAACCTCGGGCTCAGTCGCCCGCGGCGGCCGCGTTCGCGCGCAGCCAGCGGGCGAGCAGTTGCGGCTCGGCGACGGTCACCGTGAGTGCCGGGTGACGCAGCAGTCCGAACGGGTCGAGTCCGCGTACCGGTTGCCGAAAGTGGACGCATACCCCCATGGCCGTATTGGTGCCGAAGGTCAGCCCGCGGTCCGCGAGGGACAGCCGGGCGCCCAGCACCCGCCACGCGGCGTACGGCCCGGTGACCCGGGCGTCCAGGATGTTGCTCAATGGGGTGTGCACTGTGCACGGGCCGAACCGGACGGTGAGACCCTTCGCGTCCACCCACACCCCATGCCGTTCCTGGTGCGGGCGGAACCGCCCGAGCAGCCCGGCCAGCCGGGCGTCGAGCCGGAACGGGAAGTGCAGTTCTCGTGCGAGCAGGCCGGGGTCGGGCTGCCGTCGCGCCCCGCTCGGCCCGGCCCGCTCGCGGTCGAGGTGGCGGGTCATGGCTGCCCGCGGCTCAGGTGTTCGCGCTGCGGCCGCTGAGCCCGTCCCGGATCTTGTCGATCAGCCCGGCACCCGGGTCGAGAATCCGGTTCATCGGCGGAGTGTCCGGTGCGGACGGATGTGGACGGGTGGGTGCGATCTCCTTGGCGCGCAAGACCTCCTCGCCGAGTTCCCGCAGTTCCTGCTCGGAACAGGCGGCTTGCAGCTTGGGCAGCAGGTCGTTCTCCTCATCCTCCACGTGGTGGCGGATATCGCTCATCAACTGGCCCAGCAGCTGGTCGAATCGGGGATCGGTGGGCTGGACGTCCTCCAGTTCCTTCATGGTCCGCTCCGCCTCGCTGTGCTCGGCGATCTCGTGCTCGGCGATTTCCTCCCCGTTCGGCAGGTGCTTGCGTGCGGCCGGGTATAGGTACTGCTCCTCGGCCACCGAGTGCCGGACCAGCTCGGCGATGACGTGATCGGCGAGGTCGCGGCGGTGCTGCGGACTGCCGGACCTGCTCTCCAGCTCGGTGAAGACCCTCTCCACCGCGCGATGGTCCTCGGTGATGACCGAGATCAGGTCCCGATTCTGCTGCTGTGTGGTCATGTTCCGCTCCATGGTGGCCGTTGCGGTCAGTGGGACTCTTGCCGTGCCGACCGAGTACCCCGGCCGTACGGAGGGAAACCCGCCACCGGTTCCGGATATCCGCCGGACCGGTCCGGCGGAGTACGGCGAGGGGACACCGGGTACTCCGGAGAAGGAGGTGACCGTGATGGCGAGGATCCGGCGGAGTCCGTGGATCGTGGCCGCCGGGGCGGGCCTGCTTGCCGGGGCCGCGCTGGTGGTGGTGGGCGCCGGGCACGGCAGACCGGTGCTGGTATGGATGGGAGCCACGCTGGCGCTGCTGCTGTTCGCGGCATGCCGACCTGCCGCAGAGGACCGCCGCCGCTGCTGGCGCAGGGGGCGACGGTGAGCGTCCGGGGTCAGCTTCCCGGGTGTCCGATGTGGACGACCTTGGTGGTGCTCAGCTCGTCCAGCAGCTCCGGCCCGAAACCGAAACCGTGTCCGCTGTCGCCGCGTGGCTCGGCTGCGCCGCCCGGTGCCCCACCGAACACCGCGTTGATCTTGACGGTGCCGACCGGCAACGCGCGCCAGGCGCGCTGGGCATGTTCCATCGACGCGGTGAGCACGGTGGCCGCCAGGCCGTAACGGTCCCGCGCGGCCTCGGCCAGCCCCTGGTCGAATCCCTCGATGACCCGCACCGGGGCGACCGGGCCGAAGGTCTCCTCCGCCAGCACGCGCATCTGTGGTTCACAGCCGGTGAGCACGGTGGCGGGGTAGTGCGCGCCTGCACCGGAAGGGACGGTGCCGCCCGCGCGCAGCCGTGCCCCGAGCCGCACGGCCTCGGCGACCTGTTCGTGCACCTGGTCCCGGTGGGTCACGTCCACCAGCGGTGGCAGGTCCCGCCGGGTGGCCTCGCTCGCCAGCGCGTCCAGGAACGGCTCCGAGATCCGGCGGTGCACGTAGATCCGCTCCACCGCGGTGCAGATCTGGCCGCAGTTGGCGAACGCGCCCGCGGCCGCCTGCTCGGCGGCCCATTGCGGATCCACGTCCCCGTCCACCACCAGTGGGTCGTTGCCCCCGTTCTCCAGCAGGGTTTTCGCCCCGGTCCTGGCCGCGGACTCCGCGATCGACCGGCCGGTCGCGGTGCTGCCGACATGCGCGATGACGTCCACATCCGGATCTGCGGCCAGCGTGGCGCCCACCGTGGAGTCTCCGTCGAGATGCTGTAGCACCCCGTCCGGATGGGTGCCCGCGATGATGTTGCCGAGCAGCGCGCCGGTACGCGGGCAACGCTCGCTGGGCTTGTGGATCACCGTGTTCCCGGCGACCAGCGCCGCCCCGATCAGCCCGCAGGCCACGGCCACCGGATCGTTCCACGGGGTCAGCACGACCACCACGCCCCTGGGCTCGGGCACCATGAGATCGGTGGCGGAGAACGCGCCCCGCAGGCTACGCCCTCGGTGCACCGGCCCCAGCTCGGCGTACTGCTCCAGCGTTGCGGCACCGGCCAGTACACCATCCAGCGCCTCGCCGCGTGGGCGGCCGGTCTCGGCCTCGTTCCGCTCGGCCAGCGAGGCCGCCTCGTCCCGCAGCGCCCGCGCCGCACGGCGCAGGGCCTCCCCGCGCTCGTCCGCGTCCACCCTGGCCCAGCGCGGTTGCCGTTCGTGGGCGAACCGGACCGCGGACTCGACCTCCTCGGCCGTGGCTACCGGCACGGTGTCGATCAGGCTACCGTCGTTCGGGCTGTGCAGGTCGATACTGAAGGTCATACCCGGATGGTTTCCACTCGGCGCGGAACTAAACTCCGGTCGCTAGTCGCGCCGCGGGTAGTCGCCCCGCGCCCGCTCGACGGCGGTGCCCGCGAAGCCGAGGACGATCATGCCGAGGCCCAGCCCGAGATGCAGCCAGTCGTCGGCGTTGTTCACCGGGATCACGTTGGCCGGGCTGTCCACCCCGACGCCGGCGCCGTACACCGCCAGCAGCACGTACGCCCCGCCGCCGACCACGAGGAACAGCCGGGCCAGCGCGGTGCTCCAGAATGCGGCCACCCCGGCCACGCCGAACACCAGGTGGAGGACGTTGTGCAGAACCGAGACGCGGAACAGCCCGAACAGCAGGGCACCGGAGTCCGGTCCGGCCAGGGCAAGCTCCTCGTAGCGGGTGGTGCTGCCGGGCAGGAAACCCAGCACGCCCACGGCAAGGAAGGCCACGCCGACGAGCAGGGCGAACACCCGTATCGGCCGGGTGCGGAAAACGCTCATGCGCAAAGGCATACCCACGTCCGGTAGGGGGAACACCCCGGCGAGGCAGATTTCGGCGGGAGGAGCCAAGAATGACCCGTTCGGTACTACGCGGCCTGCTGGCCGGGGCGGCCGGAACCACTGCGCTGAACGCGGTGACGTACCTGGACATGGCGGTGCGCGGCCGGCCGGGCAGCACCACCCCGGAACAGACGGTGCAGCGCATGGAGGAGCTGGCCGGTGCCTCGCGGCGCTCCGGGGGAGACGAACAGGCCGCCGGAAACCGCCGCTCGGGTGCCGGTGCGCTGCTCGGTATCGCCAGCGGCTTGGCCGCAGGCGTGCTGTACGGCGTCGTGCGGACCCGGGCCCCGCGCGCCCCGGCGGGGCTGCTCGCGCTTGGGGTCGGGATGGCGGCCAACGCGGGCACGGTGCTTCCGATGACCGCGCTCGGGGTGACCGATCCGCGGCAGTGGCCCGCGAGTTCCTGGGCCATGGACCTGGTGCCGCACCTGGCCTACGGGGTCGCGACCTCCGCGGCCTACGAGCTGTTCCGGCGCTGAGCCGAAGGTGCGGCCGGGCAGCCCGGCCCCACCTTCGGCTCAGCACGGTCAGCTGTGCCGGGCCACCTCCGCGCTGACGGCGTTCGGACCGTCGTACTCGCGGTCGGCGATCGAACGCAACGACTCCAGTTCGGTCTCACCGGCGCCCTGCTGCTGGGCATGCCGCACCAGCTGGTCCCTGCTCGCGGGATAGTCCACTCCGGACAGGAACTTTTGTACCTCGATCGCTTCCGGCTGGTTGGCCATGATCTCTCCTCCACGTCGACGGGTCGCGCCGGCAGGCGCTCACCGGCGAGTACCCGGGTGGGGCGGCTTGACGCCTCTCTGGGGCGGGCAGGTTCGCCCGAGCCGGTGGGTCAGCGGGCCAGCAGGTCCTTCAGCGCGTTGTCGATGAAGGCGGTGTCGGTGGCGTTGGCACCCCCGCCCGCGAAGTGTCCCCAGATCCCCGGGATCACCCGCAGCTCCGCGTCCGGGATGAACGCGCAGGCCCACTCCTCGTCCTCCGGAGGGAAGTAGAGATCCTTCTCGGCAGGCAGCACCATCGCCTTCGCGGTGATCGAGCGCAGCGCCCTTTCGGTGTCGCCTGCGAAACCCGGTGTCTTACCGATATCGGCGTTGTGCCAGGTCCACAGCATGGTGAGCAGGTTGTTGGCGTCCCGGTCGTCGAGGAAGAACCCCTCCCAAAAGCCCACCGCGAAGTCCTCGAGCGAGCTGAAGCCGAGCTCCCGGTAGGTCTGGTGCCAGTAGAACGCCTGGGAGAAACCCCACCCGGCGTACACCCGCGCCGCCGCGCGCAGCCCCTTGGTCGGCTGCGTGTCGTACCAGCCGCCCTGCCAGGCGTCGTCGGCGGTGAGCGCGGCCCGGACGCTGTCCAGGAAGACCTTGTTGTGTTCACTGGTGACCGTGGAGCCGCAGAACGGCGCGATCCGTTCAACCATGTCCGGGTAGGCAACGGCCCACTGGTAGGTCTGGCCCGCGCCCATCGACCAACCGGTGACCAGCGGCAGCCGTTCGATGTCGAAGTGCTCGGTCACCAGCCGGTGCTGGGCCCGGACGTTGTCGTACATGGTGACGTTCGGGAAGCGGGCCCGGTCCCATGGCGGCGCGGTGTTGCTGGGCGAGCTGGACAGCCCGTTGCCGAACATGTTCGGCACGATGATGAAGTACTTTTCCGGGTCGAGCGCCATACCGGGGCCGATCAGCCACTCGTTCTCCCAGTGCCGCCCGGAGTACCAGGTGGGATACACGATCGCGTTGTCCCGGTTGGCGTTGAGGGTGCCATAGGTTTGATAGGCGAGCTTGGCGTCGCGCAGGGTGAGTCCGCCCTGCAGGGTGAAGTCGCCGAGGTCGAAAACGTGGTGGTCGCGCAAGGCTCGATGTCCTTCCCGGCGTGCTGGATGGCTGGTGGCGGGGAGGGTACCCCGCCACCAGCCCGCTGTCTTGATCGTCAGTGTCCGGTTCCGGGCGCCGCGGCCCGGACCGGTTCAGCGCAGCCAGGGCCGGTGCTGGGTGAGCTGTTCCCAGCGGTGGCCGAGGCCCCAGGTGTGCCCGGCGCTGATGGCGGCCAGCAGGATGAGCACGAGGGCGTAGATGACGTGGTACTCGATGAGCGGGTTGGTGGAGCGGGTGGGCTCGCCGGCTTCGGTGATGCGGTCCAGGGGCCATTCGGCGACCCACATCAGCAGCATCATGAGCGTGCCGGTGATGGCGGCCAGGCGCAGGCCGATGCCGACCAGCAGGGCCGCCCCGATGCCGAGCAGGCCGGCCATGAACAGCCAGTCCGCCCACCAGGCGCCAGCCCAGGAGCGCAGGGTCCCGGCGAACGGCCCGACCTCGACGCCGCTGAGAAATCCCCTGGTGGGGGATCCACCGTTGATCCAGGCATTACCGGAGCCGGTGGCGTAGCCAAGGCCGAAGGTCTTGTCGGCGAAGGCCCAGAGGAACAGCAGTCCCATCGCGATCCGGGTGAGAGCAGCGACTCTGCTCACGATGAGGCCGTGCTCGGTGCCGGAACGGTGAGCCTGCTCGGTGTGGCTCGCTCCGTCTCGAATGGACATGGGGTCCTCCCTTGATTCGGTGACGCAGCCGAGGTTGCTGTGTCCCGCCCGGCCGTGTCCGGAGTCCGAGGTCCCGGGTTCCGGGGTCCTTGGTCGTCACCGGGAGGAGCCGCTTGCCACCGTCCGGCCCGGCCGGTCAGTCGGACCGGTCGCGGTGCTGCAGCTTGGTGGCCAGTACGGCGGCCTGGGTGCGGCGTTCCAGGCCGAGTTTGGTGAGCAGGCGGGATACGTAGTTCTTCACCGTCTTCTCGGCCAGGTACATGCGTTCGGCGATCTGCCGGTTGGTCAGCCCCTCGCCGATGAGTTCCAGGAGGGTCTGCTCGCGTTCGGTGAGTCCGGTGGTCGGCCCGGCGTGCTGGGTCTCGGTGCGCAGCTTGCTCATCAGGGTGGCGGCGGCCCGGTTGTCCAGCAGCGACTTCCCGCTGCCGACATCGCGGATGGCGTCGATGAGCTGGAGGCCCTGGATGTCCTTGAGCACGTAGCCAGCGGCTCCGGCGAGGATGGCGTCGAGCATGGCCTGCTCGTCGGTGTAGGAGGTGAGGATGAGGCAGTTGAGCTCGGGCAGCCGGGAACGCAGCTCGCGGCAGAGCTCGACGCCGTTGCCATCGCCGAGGCGGACGTCGAGCACCGCGACATCCGGTCGCAGCGCGGGGATCCTGGCCAGGGCCTGGCTGACCGTAGTGGCCTCGCCCGCGACGTGCAGATCGGGCTCGGCCTGCACCAGGTCGGCGATGCCGCGGCGGACGACCTCGTGGTCGTCGACCAGGAACACGGTGATCATCGGGGTACCGCCTTCTTCGGTAGCTGGGGCTCGCTACCCACTGTAGGCCGACGCCAGGGTGTTTCGGCCCGGCGAAGGTCCCCTGTGTGGGGACCAAGGTCACCTGTCCCCGTTACCAGGGATGTCCGGCCACTGTTGCGGGGACGTTGTGCCCTACGGCCCGGCCCTGCCGCGGCGGTTGGCTGGGGCACCATGACGACCGACACCCGGCCCGCCGTGGGCACCGACGGCCCGCTGCGCTCGCGTGCCCACCGGCTCACCGTGCCCGAGGTCGAGCGCGAGCTGGGTACCGACTCCGCGTGCGGGCTGACCGGCGAGGAGGCCGAGCGCAGGCTGGCCGCGCACGGGCCGAACACCCTGCCTGCCGAGACCGATGGCGGGCCACTGCGCAGGCTGCTGCGGCAGTTCCACGATCCCCTGGTGTACGTGCTGCTGGCCTCCGTGGCGGTGACGCTGGCACTGGGGCAGCTGGTCGATGCCGGGGTGATCCTCGGGGTGGTGCTGCTCAACGCCGCCATCGGCTACGTGCAGGAGGCGCGGGCGCGGCAGGCCATCGAGGCACTGGCCGGGATGGTGGCCACGGAGGCCACCGTGCTCAGGGAGGGTGTCACCCGCAGGGTCGCCGCGGCCGGGCTGGTGCCAGGGGATGTCGTGCTGGTCAAGGCCGGCGACAAGGTGCCCGCCGACCTGCGGCTCGTCCGGTCCTCCTCGCTTGAGATCGACGAGTCCGCGGTCACCGGGGAATCGGTTCCCTCCGGCAAGGCCGAGCAGGTCCTGCCGGCGGACACGGTGCTGGCCGACCGGACGAACATGGCCCATTCGGGCACGATCGTGACAAGGGGGAGCGGTACCGCGCTGGTCGCGGGCACCGGGGCGGACACGGAACTGGGCCTGATCGGCAGGCTGGCCAGCGCGGCGGGTGGCACGGCGACGCCGCTGACCCGCAAGCTCGCCGGGTTCAGCCGCAAGCTCGCCGTGGCCATCGTGGCGCTGGCCGCGCTGACGATGCTGGTGGGCCTGCTGCGCGGCGGCGCGTTCGGGGACACCTTCGTCGCGGCGGTGGCACTGGCCGTCGGCGCGATCCCCGAGGGTCTGCCTGCCGCGGTGACGATCGTGCTGGCCATCGGGGTCACCCGGATGTCCCGGCGGCACGCGATCGTACGGCGGCTGCCCGCCGTGGAGACGCTGGGCGGTACCACGGTGATCTGCACCGACAAGACCGGCACGCTGACGGCCAACGAGATGACCGTGACCACGGTGCTGACCGCCGAGGACAGCTACCCGGTCACCGGCTCCGGCTACGCCCCGGACGGCGAGCTGCGCGGTGACCCCGGATCGGACCGGGCGCTGGCCGGGTGCCTGCTGGCCGGTGCCCTGTGCAACGACGCCACGCTGCGGCACACCGGGGACGGCTGGCAGGTCGTCGGCGACCCGACCGAGGGCGCCCTGCTCGTCGTGGCGGCCAAGGCGGGGATCGACCCCCGGCAGGGCCCGCGGCGAGTGCACACGCTGCCCTTCGAATCCGAGCGTAAGTGGATGGCCACGTTGCACCAGGACGACACGGGTGCGCTCACCGGCTATGTCAAGGGCGCCCCGGAACGGGTGCTCGCGCTGTGCGCGGACCGGTGGGACCGCACCGGAACGCGGCGCGAGCTGGACCGGGATGCCATTCACGCCACCATCGCCGAGCAGGCCGCGCGGGGGCTGCGGGTGCTGGCGCTTGCCCGGTTCACCCCACCCACCGGGACCGGCACCGTGCGCGCGGAGGACCTGCCCGGCCGGCTGACCTTCCTCGGGCTGCAGGTCATGCACGACCCGCCCCGGCCGGAGGCGGTGGCCGCGGTGGCGGCCTGCCGGCGGGCCGGGGTGGAGGTCAAGATGATCACCGGGGACCACGGCGCGACCGCCGAGGCCATCGGGCACGCCTTCGGCCTGCCCCGGCGCACGGTCGGCGGCGCGGAGATCGAGGTCACCCCGGACGAGGAGCTGGCGGACACCACGATCTTCGCCAGGGTGTCGCCGGAGCAGAAGCTGCGCCTGGTCCGGCTGCTGCAGCGGCGCGGCCAGGTGGTGGCGATGACCGGCGACGGGGTGAACGACGCGCCCGCCCTGCGCCAGGCCGATATCGGGATCGCGATGGGCAAGGCGGGAACGGAGGCCGCGAAGGAGGCGGCCGACATGGTGCTCACCGACGACAACTTCGCCGCCATCGAGGCGGCCGTCGAGGAGGGCCGCGGGGTTTTCGACAACCTGCGCAAGTTCCTGACCTGGACCCTGCCAACCAACATCGCCGAGGGCCTTGTCATCCTGGTGGCGATCATGGCGGGAACCGCACTGCCGATCCTGCCGGTACAGATTCTCTGGATCAACATGACCACGGCGGTGTTCCTCGGCCTCACCCTGGCCTTCCAGCCCAAGGAACCCGGCATCATGGACCGGCCACCGCGCTCCCCGCAGCGGCCACTGCTCACCGGCGATCTCGTCCGGCGCATCCTGCTGGTCTCGGCCGTACTGGTGGGCGGCGCGTTCGCGGTGTTCCAGGCGCAGCTCGCAGCCGGCCTGCCGGTTGCCGAGGCCCGCACCGCGGCGATGAACGTGTTCATCGTGGTCGAGGCCGTGTACCTGCTCAGCTGCCGGTCCCTGGACCGGTTCCGCGCGCACGGCCGCAACCCCTGGCTGTACGGCGGTATCGCGCTCATGCTGGTCCTGCAGGCACTGATCACCTACGTGCCGGTGCTGAACACGCTGTTCCACACCGCCCCGCTGCCCTCAGGGATGTGGCTGCTGGCGCTGGGCATCGGCCTGGTCGCCTTCCTGGTGGTCGAGCTGGACAAGGTGCTGTGGCGCCTGCTCCGCCGCCGGTACCGCGGGACCGATGGGACGTTCGTCCCCGCCACGAAGGGCGAATTCCCGCATCAGCGAGTGGATCACCCTTCCTAACTTTGCCTGGACGGCGACCAAGTCGGGAATCGCCCGCGACGCCGAACCGACCGGGAGGTCGTGGCATGAACGAACAGGAGAGCGCTCGCGCCGCGCGGGAGGCCCGGCGCGGCGCCGCCGGTCGTGGTTCGGGTGACCTGGCCGAACGAGGGATCCGCCGGTTCCTCATGGCGCAGCGGTACCCCGGACCCGCGGAGGCACCCGCCCCGGCCGGGCCGGAGCCCGCCGGGACGCCGGATCCCGCGGCAGGTGGCCAGACGGGGCAGGCGGTCGGCCTTCGCCGCGGGCGCGGCCTCGGGCTGTGGGCGGCCACCGCGCTGGTGGTGGGCAACATGATCGGATCCGGGGTGTTCCTGCTGCCGAGTTCGCTGGCCTCCTTCGGCGCGGTGAGCCTCCTCGGCTGGTTGTTCACCTCCGTGGGCGCGGTGCTGCTGGCACTGGTGTTCGCCCGGCTGGGCAGGCGCTATCCGGACGTGGGCGGCCCCTACGCCTACACGCGCAGGGCCTTCGGCGACTTCCTCGGTTTCCAGACCGCGTGGGGCTACTGGATCGCGATCTGGGCAGGCAACGCGGCGATCGCGGTGGCCTTCGTCGGATACCTCGCACATTTCTTCCCGGTGCTGGCAGGCAACCGGCTGGCGGCGATGCTGGTGGCACTGGCCGCGGTCTGGGGCGTCACCGCGGTGAACGCGCTCGGCGTCCGGCAGGGCGGGATCGTGCAGGTCGTCACGACGGTGCTCAAGCTGGTTCCGTTGCTGGCGGTTGCGCTGATCGTGCCGTTCTTCGCCGAGCCCGCGAACTTCGTGCCGTTCAACGCCAGCGAGCAGAGCGGGTTCGGCGCGGTGACGGCCGCGGCGGCGCTGACCTTGTGGGCGTTCATCGGGATCGAGTCGGCCACCGTGCCCGCCGGTGACGTGCGGGAGCCGCGGCGCACCATTCCGCGGGCGACGCTGATCGGCACCGTGCTCACCGCCGTGGTGTACGTGCTGGGCACGATCGCCGTGCTGGGTGTGGTGCCGCGGGGCGTGCTGACCGAGTCGACGGCGCCGTTCGCGGACGCGGCCGGGTCGGTGTTCGGGGGCTGGGCCGGGTACGCGGTGGCCGCGGGCGCGGTGGTCGCGGCGTTCGGCGCGTTGAACGGCTGGGTCCTGCTGCAGGGCCAGGTGCCGCTGGCCGCGGCAAGGGACGGCCTGTTCCCGAAGGCCTTCGCACGCACCAGCCGCACCGGGACGCCGGTGTTCGGCCTGGTCGTGTCCAGCGTGCTGGTCAGCGTGCTGATGGCGATGAACTACACCGCGACCCTGGTGGAGCAGTTCACCTTCGTGATCCTGCTGGCGACCCTGACCACGCTGGTGCCCTACGCCTATTCGGCGATGGCACAGCTGATGCTGCTGCTGACCGATCGCGAGCGGGTCACGCCGCGCAGGCTGGCCGGGCACGGCCTGGTGGCGGTGCTGGCCTTCGCCTACTCGGTGTGGGCCATCGCGGGGGCGGGCTACGAGGTGATGGCCAAGGGACTGCTGCTCCTGCTCGCCGGGATGCCGGTCTACGTGTGGCTGGTCCACCGCGGGCGCCGCGCTGACCGGGCTCCCGCCCCGGCAGGCACCGATGGCGCGACCACAGGGACGGCGTGATCGCGATGTCCGGTGTGTACAGCGAGGTGGGCAGGCTGCGCGCGGTGCTGCTGCACCGTCCCGACCTGGAGCTGCTGCGGCTCACCCCCTCGAACAAGGACGATCTGCTGTTCGACGAGGTGCTGTGGGTGCGGCGGGCGCGTCAGGAGCACGACGTGTTCGCCGACACCCTGCGCGAGCGTGGCGTGACGGTGTACCTCCTCGGCGAGTTGCTCGCCGAGACGCTCAAGGACGAGCAGGCCCGGTTCTGGGTCCTCGACCGCGCGGTGCCGCACGCGGCTCCGGCGCTGCGCGAGGCGCTCGCGGGGATGGACGCGGTCTCCCTGGCCAGGACCCTGATCGGTGGGATCACCCGCAGTGAGCTGGGTGCCACGGCCACCGGGGGCCTGCGCCTGGCGAGCGCGGCGGCCGAGGACTTCTTGTTGCGGCCGCTGCCGAACCACCTGTTCACCCGCGACCCTTCCTGCCGCGTTTTCGACGGCATCACGGTCAACCCGATGGCGAAACCGGCCCGGCGCAGGGAAACCGTGCACCTGGACGCGGTGTACCGGTTCCACCCGATGTTCGCTGGAGCCAGCATGCCCCGCTGGGTCGGCCCGGAGGACGAACCATCCACTTTGGAGGGTGGGGACGTGCACGTGCTCGCGCCGGGGGTCGTGCTGGCCGGGATGAGCGAGCGCACCAGCCCGGAGGCGATCGAACTGCTGGCGCACCGCCTGTTCGCCGCGGGCAGCGCGCGGGCGGTGCTCGCGGTGGCACTGCCGCGTGCCCGCACCTTCATGCACCTGGACACCGTGCTGACCATGGTGGACACCGACGCGTTCACCATGTACCCGGGGCTGGCGGGCCTGCGGTCGTTCACCCTCCGGCCGAGCCGGGCCGGGCTGCCCCCGCGGCCCGTCGTCGAGGAGAACGCAGGCCTGTTCCCGGCCATCGCCGCCGAGCTGGGCCTGGCGCGGGTGCGGGTGCTGCAGGCCGAGCAGGATGTGCGCGCCGCCGAGCGCGAGCAGTGGGACGACGGCAACAACGTGCTCGCCCTCGCCCCTGGCGTGGTCGTCGCCTACGAGCGCAACGTCACCACCAACACGATGCTGCGCCGCAACGGCATCGAGGTCGTCACCATCCCCGGCGGCGAGCTGGGCCGCGGCCGCGGCGGACCCCGCTGCATGAGCTGCCCACTGGACCGCGACCCCAGCTGACCAAAGGAAAGGGACACCGATGAAAGACCTGCTCACCACCGCCGACCTGAGCACGGCCGACGCCGGAGAGGTGCTGCGGCTGGCCGATGGTTACGCGGCCGAACCCGACCAGCAGCCCACGCTGCTGCACAACCGGCTCGTAGCCCTGCACTTCACCAAGCCGTCCACCCGCACCAGGGTCTCCACCGAGGCCGCCGTGCTGCGCCTCGGCGGTTCGCCGACCATGCTCACCGCTACCGACCTCCAGCTCGGGCGCGGCGAGACGATCGAGGACACCGCCAGGGTGCTCTCCGGCTATGTCGCCGCCATCGTCGTGCGCACGAGCTCGGATGCCGAGCTGGCGCGGTTCGCCCGCGCCGCGACAGTACCGGTGGTGAACGCCCTCACCGACGGGCATCACCCCTTGCAGAGCCTGACCGACCTGCTTACCCTGCGGCAGGTGTTCGGTGACCTCGACGGCCGCCGGATCGCCTACGTCGGAGCGGGCAACAACGTTGCGACCAGCCTCGCCCAGGCGGCCGCGCTCTGCGGCGTGGATATCACCCTGGCGACCCCGGCCGCCTACGCACCCGATCCGGCCGCGATCGTCGTCGCCGAGCGGATCGCGGGCGCGACCGGCGCCACCGTGCGGTGCACCGAGGATCCGTACGCGGCCGTGCGCGGCGCCAGCGCGGTCTACACCGATGTGTGGCTGTCCATGGGCGACCCCGCCGAGCAGACGGCGACCCGCCGCGCGGCGCTGGCCCCGTACCGGGTGGACACGGCGATGCTGGACCACGCCGCGCCGGAGGCGGTGTTCCTGCACTGCCTTCCCGCGCACCGCGGCCAGGAGGTCACCGCGGAGGTGATCGACGGTCCCCGGTCGAGGGTGTTCCGCCAGGCCGCCAACCGGCTGCCGGTCGCCCAGGCGGTGCTGACCGCGCTGCTGTGCGGCAAGCTGCACGGCCAGCGGAGGGACCGGTGAGCAGGCTCGTCATCGGGCTCGGCGGGAACGCACTGCTGCGCCGGGGTCAGCGTGCCGACGCCGCGGTGCAGCAGGCCAACCTGGCCGACGCCGCGGGTGCGCTGGCCGAACTGGCGGCGGTGCACGAGGTCGTGCTCGTGCACGGCAACGGTCCGCAGGTCGGCATGCTCGCGCTGGAGAGCGGCGCCGATACCGCCCTGGACCGGCCGTACCCGCTGGACGCGCTCGTTGCCGAGACCCAGGGCATGATCGGCTACTGGCTGGCGGCCGCACTGGACGCCCGGCTACCAGGGCGGGAGGTGGCGGCCGTGCTGACCCGCACGCTCGTGGACGCCGCGGACCCGGCCTTCGCCCGGCCCACCAAGTTCATCGGTCCCGGTTACGAGCGGGCCGAGGCCCGCGCGCTCGCCGCCGCGCACGACTGGTCCCTGCGCCGGGACGGCCACAGCTGGCGGCGGGTGGTCCCCTCGCCGGAGCCGCGCGGCATCGCCGAGCTCGCCACGATCCGCACGTTGCTGGAGGCAGGGAACGTGGTCATCGCCGCAGGGGGCGGTGGGGTGCCGGTCGCCGTGGACGCCGCGGGACACCGCAGGGGAGTGGAAGCCGTGGTGGACAAGGATCTCGCCGCGGCGTTGCTGGCCGACCGGCTCGCGGCGGATTTCCTGCTGCTGCTCACCGACGTGCCTGCGGTGTACCGGGATTTCGGCACCCCGGCCGCGCGGCCGGTCGCCGCGGCGACCCCGGCCGAGCTCGCGTTGCTCGGCCTCCCGGACGGGTCGATGGGGCCGAAGGTCGAGGCCTGCCGCCGTTTTCTGGCCGCGCCGGGCCGCGGCGCCGCCATCGGCGCGTTGCCCGAGGCGGTCGCCGTCCTCGCCGGAACCACGGGCACCACGGTGCTGCCCGAAGGAGGAGATCATGCCCACTGCGCCTGACCAGGGCAGGCACTCCCTGCTCACGGATGGCCGGGTCGTACTGGTCCGCCCGTTGGCGGCGGCGGACGCCCCGGAGGTGCTGCGCCTGCACCAGCGGCTGGACGAGCGCGACAGCTACTTCCGGTTCTTCGGGCCGCTACCGAGGCAGTTGCCCGAACTGGCCAGCCGGATCGCCACCGCGGCCGGGTCCCGGCACGCCTCGGCCGGGGCGTTCCTCGCAGGCAGGCTGATCGGCGTGGCCGGCTACGAGGGCACGACCGACCCCGGCGCCTGCGAGCTCGCGCTCGTCGTCGAGGGCGCGGCGCAGGCGGGCGGGGTCGGCACGCTGCTGCTGGAGCACCTGGTGTCGGTGGCGCGGGAGCACGGCGTCCGCCGCCTCGAGGCCGCGGTCCTCGCCGAGAACACCGGGATCATCCGCGTACTGCGGGACCTCGGGCTGCCGCTCCTGCTGACCGGGTCCGGACCGGAACGCTCGGTGGAGCTGGACCTGACCATCGGGGACGGATACCGGGAGGCCATGGCCGCACGGGAACGGGTCGCGACCACAGCCAGCCTGCGCCGGGTGCTCGCGCCGCGGTCGGTCGCCGTCATCGGCGCCGCCCGCCGGCCCGGTGCGGTGGGCCACGCGGTCCTGCGCAACCTGCTCGACGCCGGGTTCACCGGACAGCTGTCCCCGGTCAACCCGCATGCCGAGCGGGTGCTCGGGCTGCCCTGTGTGGCCACCGTCGGCGCGGTGCGGCCGGTACCCGAGCTCGCCGTGGTCTGCCTGCCCGCGCCCGCCGTGCCGGACGCGGTCGAGCAGTGCGGCCTGGCCGGGGTCGCGGCCGTGGTCGTGGTCTCGGCCGGGCTGACCGTTGCCGACGGCAGGCGGGTGCGCGAGTCGGCGCGCCGCCACGGCATGCGCCTGGTCGGGCCGAACTGCATCGGCGTGGCCAACACCGATCCCGGCGTGCGGCTGAACGCGACCTTCCTGCGCACCGCGCCACCGGGCGGGGACATCGGGGTGGTGACCCAGTCCGGCGGGGTCGCCATCGCGCTGGCCTGCCAGCTCGGCTCGGCCGGGCTCGGCGTGTCCACCCTGGTCTCCACCGGGGACAAGTACGACCTCAGCGGCAACGACCTGCTGCTGTGGTGGCAACGCGACCCGCGGACCGCGGCAGCCGTCCTCTACCTGGAGTCCTTCGGCAACCCGCGCAAGTTCTCCCGGTTCGCCCGCGAGTTCGCCCGGCACAAGCCGCTGCTCGCGGTCCGCGCGGGCAGTACCCCGGTGGCGCAACGAGCCGCGGCCTCGCATACGGCCGCCGCGGCGACCCCGGCGGTGACCAGGGACGCCCTGTTCGAACAGGCCGGGGTGCTTGCGGTGGACTCGGTGAGCGAACTGCTCGCCGTGCTCGCCGCCGCGCGCTGGCAGCCGCTGCCGCGGGGCAACCGGGTCGCCGTGCTCAGCAACGCGGGCGGTACCGGGGTGCTCGCGGCCGACGCCTGCGCCCGGCACGGGCTGGTGCTGCCCGAACTCGGGGCGGAAACCGTGGCCCGGCTGCGCTCCTTGCTGCCCGCGCAGGCCAGCGCGGGCAACCCGGTGGACACCAGCGCGGGGGCCGGCCCGGCAGCGTTCGCCGCGGCAGCGCGGGTACTGGCCGAGGACGAGGCGGTGGACGTGGTGCTCGCCGCCACGCTGCCGACCGCACTCGGGGATCCCGGCGCCGAGCTCGCGAGCATCGCCGGGCTCGGCAAACCGGTGCTCGCGGTCCGTCCCGCGCAGCCGGAGCACCTCGTGGCGGTGCGGGACGCGGATGGCGCACCCGTCACGGCGGGTTATGCGGACCCGGAGCAGGCCGCCGCGGCGATCGGCGCGCTGGCCCGCTACGCCGACTGGCGGGGGTTACAGGAGCTGCCCCGGCCCGAGTTTCCCGATCTCGATCTCACCGGGGCGCGACGGCTCGTCGAGGGCGCGCTGGCCTGCCTGCCAGCAGGAGGATGGCTGGAGCCGCCCGCGGTGACCGAACTGCTCCGTTGTTTCGGGATACCCGTGGTGCCCACGGCGTTCGCCGCCGATGAGGATTCGGCTCTCGCCGTCCGGGAGCGGTTCGGCGGGCCGGTGGCGGTGAAGGCGGTGGCCGAAGGGGTGCTGCACAAGAGCAAGGCGGGCGGGGTCGTGCTGGATGTCGCCGACGCGGCGGAGCTGCGGGCGGCATGGAAGGGCCTGGTGGACCGGTTCGGCCCGGCCCTGCGGGGCGTGGTCGTTCAGCCCATGGCCCCGCGCGGCCGGGAACTGCTCGCCGGGATCAGCGCCGATGACGTGTTCGGCCCGCTCCTGGTGTTCGGCCTCGGCGGGGTGGACACCGATCTGGTCGCCGACCGGGCGGCCCGGCTGGCGCCGTTGACCGCGGGGGAGGCCGACCGGCTGCTGCGCGGGCTGCGCTGTTCGGCCGCGCTGCACGCCGAGGGGGTGCTGACCAAGGCACTGCGCGAGGTGCTGCTGCGGGTGGGCACGCTGGCCGAGCTGGTTCCCGAGGTGGCCGAACTCGACCTCAACCCGCTGGTCGCCACCCCGGACGGGGTGGTCGCCCTGGACGCGCGGGTCCGGGTGCACCGGCCGGAGGTCACCGACCCGTACCTGCGCTACCTGCGGGCCTAGGTGTACTGATCTGCAGGGGTAGGACCGCACCGGGGGCGTGGGTCAGAGGACGATGACGGTGCGCTCGCCGGGTGCATCCTGGTGGGCCCAGGCCGCCTCGACCTGGTCGAGCGGGAACGGGTACGGGCGCACGGCCATGCCGCCTGCGGCGATCGCGGCGACGAGCTCGGTGAACTCCCGCCGCATGACCTGCATGTCCACCGAGCCGAAGCCGCTGCCAAGAACACGGAACGCGTTGGAGCGCAGGGCGTGCCCGGACAGGGTGATCGCGTCCCCGCCCATGCCGCCGATCTGCACCCAGTCGAGCAGGCGGGTGTGCTGGGTACGTGCCCCGAGGACGGCACGCATGGCGAGCTCGGTTGGCGGCCCCCACACGTAGTCCAGGACCACGTCGACGTTCGCGGCGGCCTCGGCGAGCGCGGCCGCGGTGGCGTCCTGGTCGGGAGTGAGCCGAACGATGTCATCCGCGCCCTCGGCCGTGAGTTCGCCGAGGCGGGAGCGATTCCGTCCGGCGGCGATCACTCGCCCGGCACCGAGGTGCCTGGCGACCTTGACAGCCATCGATCCGGCGTTGCCGGTCGCGCCGTGCACCAGGACCGACTGCCCTGCCTGGAAAGGCACCCGGGTGCGCAGCGCGCCCCATGAGGACAGGGCGGGATTCATGGTCGCGGCCAGGACCGCGGGATCGGTTCCGTCCGGGACCGGGATGGCGACGGCCGGATCGATGACGATGCGCTCGGCCAGGGCACCGGCACCCATCACCATCACGTAGGCGAGGCTGCCGTCCGCCCTGCGGACGACGGCGTCGGCGCCGGCAAGGGCGGGCAACGTCTTGGGACTCGTGTAGTGCTTGCCCGCGGCGATGCCCCTGGTGGCGGGGTGCACGCCGACGGCGAGGACGTCCACCTCCTCCTGGCCGGGGGCGGCCGTGGGCGCGGGAATGGACCGGAAGTGCGGCGGCTCGTCGAAGGACTCCAGCAACGCGGCGTTGATCATGGACATGTGTGCATCCCTTGCGTGGTGCGTGACTAGGCGGCGGGGACTGGGGAGCACGTCGCCAATAAGATACTTATGCGTATCTTATTGCTTTGAGTCTACGACGACGGGTTAAGATACGCAAGCGACTCTAATTACCTGGAAGAAAGTCTCGATCAGACACGTCTGGGGGTCGTGGTGAGCCAGCGAGGTACGGAGACCACTCCTACCCGGCGCAGGGGTGCCGCCCTGGAGAACGCGATCACTGATGCCGCCTGGGAGGTGCTGGTCGAGCAGGGCTACAACGGCCTCACCTTCGAGACCGTCGCGGCGCGCGCCGGAACCAGCAAACCGGTGCTCTACCGGCGCTGGCCACGGCGCGAGGATCTGCTGCTCGCCACCCTCGCCCGGCACTGGCGTCCGCTCGACATCCCCGACACCGGAAGCCTGCGCCAGGACGCGCTCACCCTCCTGCGCACGGTCAACGCCGATCGAGCCCGCATGCTGATACTCATGCGCATCCAGCTCGCGGACTACTTCCGGGAGACCGGAACCACCTTCGGCCACCTGCGCAGCCGCCTCCGCCCGGCGGACCAGACGCCCCCTTTCGCGCGGCTCGTCGCCCGCGCGGTCGAGCGCGGCGAGCTCACGGATGTGCCGCGATCCGAACGCGTGGTGAACCTGCCCTTCGACCTGGTGCGCCACGACATGCTGATGAGCATGGACGCGGTGCCGGACGAGACGATCGTCGAGGTCGTGGACGCGGTGTGGCTGCCCCTCCTCGGCTCGTCGCCCCACGGCGCGCGGACATGACGCTGAGCCCCACGACGGCGACCGAGACAACTCCCGAGCCGCGGTGGACACCGGGAACTTCGGCCTTCAACACGGCCTGAGGGGCCGGGCCGCGTCCAGCAGCAGGCGGCGCTCGGCGGCGGCGACGGCCTGCCGGGCTGCGGGCACGGCATCGGCGTTGACCGAGATGGAGGTGATGCCCGCCCGCACCAGGTGCTCGGTGAACGCGGGGTCCTGCGAGGGCGCCTGGCCGCACAGCGAGGAGGTGATCCCGGCCTCGTGGCAGGCGCGCACGATCCGGCCGATCGTGTCGAGCACGGCCGGGTCGGCCTCGTCGAACAGTTCGGCGCACAGCTGGGAGTCCCGGTCGACGCCGAGCATGAGCTGAGTGAGGTCGTTGCTGCCGATGGACACGCCGTCGATACCCATGCGGGCGTACTCACCGATCCAGTAGACCGCCGAGGGGACCTCGGCCATCACCCACCGGCGCAGCCCGCGCTGCCTGCCCAGCGGGCTGGCAGCGATGAGCTCGAGGCAGGCCGCCAGCTCCCACCGGGTGCGCACGAACGGCAGCATCAGGTGCAGGTTCGGCGTCTGCTCGCGGACATCGGCCAGGGTGCGCAGTTCGAGCCGGAACAGTTCGGGGTCGCGCACGTACCGGTAGCAGCCGCGGTAACCGATCATCGGGTTGTGTTCCTCCGGTTCGGCCTCCTTGCCGCCCGCGAGGTCACGGAACTCGTTGGTGCGGAAGTCGGTGGCCCGGTAGATCACGGGGCGCGGGTGGAAGGCGCGGGTGATGCGCAGCAGCGAGGCGGAAAGGGCGGCGACGAACTCCTCCGCGCCCCGGTCCGCAAGGAAGTCGCGGGGGTGCCTGCCGGCCAGTGCCTCGGTGAGCATGAACTCGGCACGCAACAGTCCCACCCCGTCCACCGGTAGTGCCGCCACCCGCTCGGCCTGTTCGGGCAGGGCGAGATTGACGTAGAGCCTGGTCGCCAGCGCTTCCACCGCGGCGGGTTGCGGCGGGGCGGCAACGGCGGCGGTGCGCGCGGGGGTGTGGCCGGTGGCCGCGGCCCGGATCGTGCCTGCCCCGCCGTCCACGGTGACGAGTTGCCCCTCGTGCAGGTCGCGGGTCGCCGAGCGGGTGCCGACGACACAGGGTACCGCGAGCTCACGGGCGACGATGGCGGCGTGGCAGGTCATCCCGCCCTGGTCGGTGACGAGCGCGCCGGCGCGGCGGATCGCGGGCATCCAGTCCGGGTTGGTCATCTCCGCGACCAGGATCTCGCCCGGCCGCAACCGATCCTCCTCGGCAGGGGTACGCAGGATCCGCACCGCCCCGGTGGCCGCGCCCGGGGCGGCGGGCAGGCCGGAGACCAGCACCTCCTCCGGCGGCGCTGCGGTGTGCGTGGCCAGGGTGGTGATCGGCCGGGTCTGCACCAGCCAGGTGCGCCCGGCGCCGATCACCCACTCGATGTCCTGCGGCCTGCCGTAGTGCTGCTCGACCCGCGTCGCCAGCCGGGCGAGCTCGACCGCCTCGGCCGGGCGCAGCACCGGCTCGTGCCCACGTGCGTCGAGATCCACCCGGTGCTCACCGCCATCCGCGGCACGCACGAGCTGGTAGTCCTGCCTGCCCGTCCTGGTGCGGAGCACCGTGAAGTCCTGTTTGGACAGAATGTAGGTGTCCGGTTCCACGGCACCGGAGACCAGTACTTCGCCGAGTCCGTACACCGCCTCGACGACGATCCGGTCCCGGTCTCCCGTGGACGGATCTGCCGTGAAGATCACCCCGGCCCGTTCGGCGTCGACCATCCGTTGCACGACCACGGCGATGGCAGGTTCCGCGGTGACCCCCCGTTCACCGCGGTAGGCCAGCGAGCGAGCCCCGAACAGCGACTCCCAGCAGTCCAGCACGTGCTCCAGCAGCGCGTCCTCGCCGACGGAGTTGGTGATGGTGCGGTTCATTCCCGCGAACGAGTCGCCGGTGCCGTCCTCACCGACGGCAGAGGAACGCACCGCGACCGGCACGCCGGTGCCGAGCGAGCGGTACGCGCGCCGGATCTCGGCCGCCATCTCGGTGGGGATCCCGGCCTTGCGGACCAGGTGACGCAACCGCTCGGACTCGGCCGCGGGGTCGGGCCTGCCGGTGACCTCCCGGAGCTCGGTGCGCACGCCAGCCGCGTCCATCGCGGAAAGGTACGCAGGAGCGGTGACCACGAAGCCCGGTGGGACGGGCATGCCGGCTGCGGTCAGCTCGCCGAGGTTGGCTCCCTTCCCGCCGGCAAGCGCGGCGTCGGGAAGGCTCAGTTCGGACAGCGGGACGACGTGCGATGCCATGGTTCCTCCGTCGGTACCGGGTTCATGCGAGCGGGGCTGGCGCGGCGCCGAGGGCGGTCGCCGCCGCCTCGATGGCTTTCAGCGTCGCGTTCTGGGCGGGACCGACCAGCGGAGCCAGCAGCCGCCAGTACCGGAGCCACCGGGGCCAGCAGGCCGGGTCGGCGAGCACGATCCGGAGCTCGTGGGTGAGCAGGCCGCGCCGCCTGCCGTAGGGCAGAACGGAGATTCCCGCGGCGATCTTGCCGTAGCCGGGCTCCTCGAACTCGCGGAAGTCCCGCGGATCGACCTGGAGCCATTGGCCGGACCATGGCGGTAACCGGACCGCGGCGCCGAGCACCAGCTCCATGCCTGGCCGCTCGCCGAGCACCACCCAGCGGGCGGTGGAGCCACCTGGTTCCGGTCCGGACCGGTGGCAGCGGGGCCACGGCGGCCGGGTGAGATCGAGTTCGTGGATCGCCGCGTACACCTCATCCGGCGCGGCGTTCACGATCCGGTGCCGCGCGCTGCCGAACTGGCTGTGCGGGACAAACTGGTCGAGCAGCAGCGCCGGTGTGCGCACTGGTCGCGGGTCGGCGAGTGTCATGATCCTCTCCCGTCCGGGGATATGCCGGTGGTGGCCGGCAAGGCCACCACCGGCCGGTGTTACTTCTGCTCGGTGACCTCGATGTGCTTGGGGGCGTCCTGCTGCTCGGCCAGCGGGATGGTGAGGGTCAGGATGCCGTCGGCGTAGTCGGCGCTGATGCCGTCCTCCTGCGCTCCCGCTGGCAGCGAGACGGTCCGGCTGAACGACCCGTAGCGGAACTCCGAGTGTCCCTTGCCGGATGTGTGCTCCGAACGCTCCGTCTCGATCGTGAGTAGTCCGTTGTGCACGGACACGTTCAGGTCCTTCGCGGCGACGCCGGGAATCTCGGCTCGTAACACGTACGTGCCGTCCTGGGTCTCGTCCTCGATCCGGATCGCGTGCGTGTCCAGCAGCGGCCGCCGCCCGGTGAACGGCAGGAAGGAGTCGAAGAACTCGGCGAAGTCGGGCAGGGCCGGGCGGGTGCGCCTGCGAACGGGAAGGCTCATCGTGTTTCCTCCTCGGGTTGGTGCCGGTTGTGACCTGCCCGATCCCACCGCGACCGGACAGGTCGCGGGTAGTGCCATCGGCCACCTGCCGCGGTGACCTCCGGCAGGACGTTCGGCTGCCGCCTGGGGTCCAAAGTCCCTACAACCCGCTGGGGCGCGGATCACAGTCGTGGTGACAGCGAGAAACGGGAGGTCACCGGAGATGAGCGAACCGCCATCGGCCGCGCTGGCGGTGCTGTTGCTGCGGATGCTGGCGGCCCTTCCGGTCGCCGCGGCCGCCGGCTCGGAGACCTGCACCCACCAGCGTGCGCAGGCCGTGCGGCAGGCGGCGGAACGGCACCGGGCCGTCGCCGTGCTGCTGGCCGCCGCGCCCGCGATGCCGGGGCAGGCGGGCGGCTCGCCGGTCCGGATGGAGGCCGAGGTTCCCGCCCGCTGGCAGCTACCCGACGGCAGCAGTCGAGAGGGCACGGTGACCGTCGCCAAGGGGACGGTGCGGTGAGTTCCGGGCTGTGGCTCGCCATCTGGGTGTGGCTCGCGATCAGCGGCAGTACGGAGCTATGAGGAGGAATGATGCGCGCATGTCAGGGCGACTGGCTGGTGGTGAAGGGTGCCGTCGTGGGCAATCCCGACCAGCGGGGCCAGATCGTGGAGGTACGCGGGCCGGACGGCGCACCGCCCTATGTGGTGCGGTGGCTGGCCGACGACCACGTGTCGGTGCTGTTTCCCGGACCGGACGCGCAGGTGGTGAGCAGGCAGGAGCAGGCCCGGCTGGACGACGAGGCCCGTGCGCGGCTGGCCCGCAGGTTTACCCCGGCGCCCGGTGCGCCGCACTGATCGAGGAGGCAGGTCCCATGTACACCGACTCGACGGCATCGACCCTGACGAACTTTCCGCCTGATGACGGCACGGCGCGGATCGTGGTCGGAGTGAGCGGATCCGCCACCAGCCAGCAGGCCTTGCGGTGGGCGCTGCGCGTGGCGGGCGAACGGGGGTGCATGGTGCACGCCGTGAACGTGTGGAGTCCGGGCACGATGGCGGACTTCGTGTGGCACGACGCGCGCAGGCTGCGGTGGGAGGCACGGTCGCTGCTGCGGCACGCGATCGCCAGCGCGCGCACCGCGACCGGTTCCAGGGCCGTCGTCGTCGCCGTCAACCGGTCAGGGCCGGTGGCACCGGCCCTGGTGGACGCGGCACGGGATGCCGAGCTGCTGGTGCTCGGCGGCAGGCAGCGGCGCCGCCAGGACGGCGGTAACCGGATCGGTGCTGCCTGCCATACCCTTTCCGGCACGCCGATCGTGGTGGTTCCCGAGGAAGGGGCCTTGCTCAGCCGGCACGCAGCCGTACCTCGGTGATGGCGTGCCCGGCGAGGGCGGCGACCTCGATCGTCCACCCGTTTACCGTGATCAGCTCCCCCGGCGCCTGCGGGATGTGGCCGAGCACGACTAGCACCAGGCCCGCGATCGTCGTGTAGTCACCGTTGGGCAGGTCGCCGAGCCGCACGCCGATATCGGCCAGGTCGTGCACCGGGAACGTTCCGGGTACGGTCAGGGTCCCGTCATCGTCGGCGCGGGCTGCTGCGACATCGCCGTCGGTCTCGTCGTAGATCTCCCCGACGATCTCCTCCAGCAGGTCCTCGAGCGTGACGATCCCGTCGATCGTGCCGCGTTCGCCCACGACCAGCCCGAACCGCTGCCGTTCTTCCTTGAACCGGCGCAACGCCTCCGATACGCGCAGCGTGTCGGGCAGCAGCATCGGCGGGCGCGCCGCCTGCGCGGCCGTGGCGTGGTCGCCGAACAGGTCGCGCAGGCCCACCACACCGGCCGCATCGTCCAAACCGGACGGCGGTACGACCGGCGCCCGCGAATGGCCGGAGCGAGCGAGTTCCGCTCGGGCCTGTTCCACCGGAAGGTCCGCGGGCAGCGTGAACACCATCCCGCGCGGCCGCAGCACCCTGCGCAGTACCCGTTCGTTGATCTCCAGTGCACCGGTGATGATCGTCCGCTGCTCCTTGGTCAGACCACGATGTCCGGCAACCAGGTCGCGCAGCTCACCGGTGGAGAGCTGTTCCCGCGCCGCCCGCGGGTCGCCCCCGAAGGTCCGCACCGTGAGGTCGGTGGCCTTGCTCAGCAACCACACCGCGGGCCGGGACAGCGTGGCCAGCCGGTCCAGCGGGCGTGCCACCAGCAGGGCCCACCGCAGCGCATGCTGCATCGCCAGCCGCTTCGGTGCCAGCTCGCCCAGCACCAGGGTGAGAAAAGCCAGCGCCAGGGTGACCAGCGTGATCGCCGCAGGCGCTGCGGCCCGGCCCAGCCATGCCAGCAGCGGCACCAGCGGCTGCGCCAGGGTCACCGCCGCGGTCGCCGAGGCCAGGAACCCGGCCAGGGTGATGCCGATCTGGATCGTGGCGAGAAAGCGGTTCGGGTCCCTGGCAAGGCGCACCACCGCCCTTGCGCTCCGGTCCGGGCTGCGCTCCAGCCGCCGGAGTTGCCCCTCCCGCAGTGAGATCAGCGCGACCTCGCTGCCGGAGAACACCGCGTTCGCCAGCACCAGCACACCCAGCAGCAGGGTCAGCCCGATGCCGTCCACTTTCGCCCCATCCGTTCTCCGGCCCGGGTCACCAGTGCCTGCGGCCCGCGGATTCGCCCCACACGTAGTCCAGGCGGTTGCGCACGCCGACCACCCCGGGTACGAGCTCGGTGAGCCTGCCCGCGGTGCGCACCTCTGCTTTGCTGCCTAGCCTGCCGAGCAGCGTGACCGCGCCGTGCCGCACGCTGACCCCGACGCTGAGCGGGTCCACGCCCAGTGCGCGCTCGAACACCTCACGCCGGACATCCGCGCCGAGCTGCTCGTCGGAGCGCAGGAACACGGCGATCAGGTCGCGCCGGGCCAGCACACCGGCCAGCACGTCCCCGCGGAGCACGAAGAGCCTGCGCAGCCCGCTGCGCGCCAGCATCCGCGCCGCCTCGGGCAGCGGCGTGCCGGCAGGCACCGCGTGTACCGGCGCGGTCATCAGGTCCGCCGCGGTGTGGGCGCGGGCCTTCCGGCGCCGCTCCCGATCCCGGTGCCTGCCGAAGGGGGACGACCGTGCGCCGGCTCCGGCGTACTCCTCCTTGGCCAGCAGGTCGGCCTCGGAGACCACGCCGACCGGCCTGCCGTCCGCATCGACGACGGGTAAGGCGCTGATCCGGTGGGTGGCGAGCAGGCGGACGATCTCGGTGAACTCGGTTTCCGGGCCGACGGCGAACGCAGGCGTCGTCATCAGGTCGGCGACGGTGAGGTCCCGCACGGGTTGCTCCTCGGTCTCGTCAGGGTATGTTCGTCAGCGTTACCGCCGGGCAGGGTGTTCAGGATCGGGACTCCGTGCACTCGGCCGCGGAGACGCATTCGGCCCTGATCACCCCGACGACGCCTTCGGCGAGCACGGTCGCGACCTGGCGGTCCACCGCGCTGTCCAGCGCGTCCACGATGGTGGCCGCGCCGTCATGTACCTCCACCTGCCAGCGGCTCGGCCCACCGAAGAAGGCGAGCCTGCGGCGGATGTCGCGGGCCAGCGCCTCGTCGTCCCTGCCGAGCGCACGGATGAGGTCGCGCCGGGTGACGATGCCGCGTACCCGGTTTCCGCGCACGGCGGGCACGCTGCGGATCCGCAGGTCGAGCATCAGCCGGACCAGATCGACCACATCGGACTCGGTGCTGACCGACCGCACGGTCGTGGTCATCACCTCGCCCACCGTGCCGGGCGCGGCCGGGTCCGTCTCCGGAGGCGGTGGGGGCAGGGTCCGGTCCCGTGGGAAGCGGTCGCGCATCAGGTCGGCTTCGGTGACGATGCCGACCAGGCCCTCCTGGTCGTCCACCACGGGCAGCGCGGTGTAGCCGTAATGCGCGAGCAGACCTGCCGCCTTGCGGACCGGGCAGTCGGCGGTCACCGTGACCACCGGGGTGCTCATCACGTCGCGTACTCGCATGGGTCGGTTCCTCCTTCAGGTTCGGCTCGGGGCGAGCAGCTGCCCGGCCTGCCGGGCCAGTTCGAGTTCTTCCCGTGCCGCGATCAGCAGCACGGGCACCGCCGCGGCGGCGGGGCTGAGCAGCCGGTCGCCCTGCCCCGCGAGCCGGCCGGGGTCGGTGCTCAGCCCGAGCACGCCGAGGCCGTCGAGGAGCCTGCCGAGCAGCACCGGCTGGTGTTCGGCGACGCCACCGGTGCACACCAGGGCATCCAGCCGGTCGAGGCTGGTCGCGGCGGCGCCGATCTCGCGGCGCAGCCGGTGCAGGTACACCGCCACCGCGGCCTCGGCGTCCCGGTCGCCCTCGGCGCAGGCGGCCAGTACGGCACGCAGGTCGCCGGAGGTGCCGGTCATCCCGGCCAGCCCGGAACGGTGGTGCAGAACCTCGGCGAGCTCCCGTACGTCGGTGACGCCGGTGCGCAGCAGGTGCAGCAGCAGACCGGGGTCGACCGAGCCGGACCGGGTGGCCATCACCGCGCCCTCGACCGGGGTGAAGCCCATGGAGGTGTCCACGCTCGCGCCGTGCCGGATGGCGGTCACCGACACCCCGGAGCCGAGGTGGCAGCACAGCAGCCGCAGCGCATCCGGTGCGCGATCGAGCAGCTCCGCGGCGCGGCGCAGCGCGTACTGGCAGGACAGCCCGTGGAAGCCGTACCGGCGCAACCGGTGCCGCCGGGTCCAGGCCCGTGGCAGGGCGTAGGTGGCGGCGGCCTGCGGCAGTGCGGCGTGGAAGGCCGTGTCGAACACCGCGACGAGCGGGACCTCCGGCAACAGCCTGCGCGCGGTCCTGGCCAGGCGCAGCGAAAAGGGCTGATGCAGGGGAGCCAGTGGAACGAGCCGCTCCAGCTCGGCCAGTTCCTTCCCGTCCAGCAGTACCGGCCGGGACCGGGTGCCGCCGTGCACGAACCGGATCGCCACGGCATCCGGTGCGGGCCAGGCCGACACCGCCGCGGGCAGCGCGCCGGTGCCGGCGCCCGTGGCGTCCCTGTGCTCGCTCGCGAGCACGGCGTCCCCTTCGACCAGCGCCAGTTTCAGGCTGGCCGAACCGGGGTTGAGGGTGAGCACGCGCATGCCCCGAGCCAACCTCGCGGGTGTGGGCGCACGCAGCGGGAGGAATACCCCTGGAGAGGGGACCGCGGACCCCTCCGGCGGGGACGAAATGCCCCACCCGGCCTGTCCGGGGAACAAAGGCCCACTGATCGGGGCCGCTCGTCCCTGCCCATGGGAGGCAGCGGGCGGCGAAGGTGGGATCCATAACCCGTTCTCTGGAGAGCCGAGATGACCAGTAGCCCATCCGGGACCGGCGTGGTCCGCACCGCGCTGGAGGCCGCGACCCGCGCGCCGTCCCCGCACAACACCCAGCCGTGGCGGTTCGAGACCGGTCCGGACCGGATCGAGGTCTTCCTCGACCGGCAGCGCGTGCTGGCGGTGGCCGACCCCGCGGGGAGGGAGGCCAGGATCGCCTGCGGGGCTGCGATCCTCAACCTGCGCCTCGCGCTGGCCGCCGCTGGACAGGCCAGCGAGGTGGTCCTGCTGCCGGACCGGCAGGATCCGGACCACCTGGCCACGGTGCGGCTGACCTGGCGGCGCCAGCCCCGCACGCGGGAGCGGGAACTGGCCAGGGCGATCGGGCACCGGCGGAGCAACCGCCGCCCGTTCAGCGAGCGGCCGGTGCCAGGATGGGTCCGGGAGTCGATGGTCGAGGCCGCCCGTGCCGAGGGCGCCGAGCTGACCTTGCTGATGCACCCCGGTGATCTCGACGCGCTGGCCGCGCTGGTGCGCAGGGCCGAGCGGGTGCAGGACGAGGACCCGCTGTTCCAGGCCGAGCTGCGGCAGTGGACGAGCAACGGGGAGCCGCGTGCGGATGGCGTGCCTTCCGTCGCTGGTGGGCCCCGGCCCGCGCCGGGCAGCCTGCTCACCCTGCGCCAGTACGACGTGCACGCGCCCGTCCGGCCCTACGAAGGCGAGGTGCTGGTCGGCGTGCTCGGTTCCAGCACCGACACCCCGCTGGCGCAGCTGCGTTCCGGGATGGCGTTGCAGCGGGTGCTGCTCACCGGAACCACCGCCGGGATCAGTGCCTCCTTCCTGGCCCAGCCCGTCGAGCTGCCGGACACCCGCGCCGCGCTGCGCAGCCTGCTCGGCGGGCACATGCATCCGCAGGCGGTGCTGCGGTTCGGTTATGGCTTCACCGCGCCGGCCACCAGGCGCAGGCCGGTCGAGTCCGTGGCGCGGGAGGCCGAGCGAGGGGAGGAGGCATCGTGCTGACCTGGTCCAGCAGCGAGGTCGCTGCGCTGGTGCGTGCCGTGAGCAGGGCGCCTTCGGTGCACCACACCCAGCCGTGGACGGTTGAGGTGCGTACCGAGTTCGCCGACCTCCATGAACAGCCGGTGGCGCTGCCCCGGCACGATCCCGAGGGCCGGGACCGCGTGCTGTCCTGCGGTGCGGCGCTGACCAACCTGGAGCTGGCCGTGCGGGTGCTCGGCCAGGACACCGCGACCACCGTGCTGCCCACCCCCGCCGAGCCTACCCTGCTGGCCAGGGTGCACGCGCGCGGCGGGAGGACGGCCACCTCCGCGGAGGCGGCCGAGTACGCGGCGATCTTCCGGCGCCGCAGCCACCGGGAACCGTTCGCGCTGCGCCCGGTCCGGGCGGGAGTGTTGCGTGCGCTGACCGACGTGGCCGTGCTGCCGGAAGCGCGGGTCCGGGTCGTGGACCCGGCGACCGAGTCGCGGGCGGTGGCCGGCCTGCTGGGCTACGCCGCCTCGGTGTACCACGACGATCCGGCCTACCAGCGGGAGCTGGCCGCATGGAGCCACGGTTTCCCGCAACCACCCACAGTGGACTCGACGCTGCCGTGGGCCGGCCTGGTGCGCAGGGAAACCCGGCTGCCGGACGAGCTCACCCTCGCCGACCGGCTGGCGAGGGAACGGCTGCTCATCGTGCACACCCCTGGCGACTCGCGCCGGGACCACCTGCTGGCGGGCGCGGCCATGCAGCATCTCTGGCTCACCGCGGTGGGCAAGGGTCTGGTGGCTTCGGTACTGACCCAGCCGCTGCACCTGGACGAGGTGCGTACCGGGCTGGCCGAGCGTCTTGCGCTCGGCGGCTTCCCGCAGCTGATCCTGCGCGTGGGCTGGCCCGCGCGCGCCGACGAATACCGCACACCTGTCGCCGCCCGCGCGCGGCGAGACCGTTCAAGGAGTTCACGATGACCGATATCGCGACACGCAGGCTGATCCTGGTCGGGGTGGACGGATCCCCCTCCGCCCAGCACGCCGTGCGCTGGGCCGCGCTGGAAGCACGGCGGCGCCAGGCACCACTGTGCCTTTTCCACGCCTGCTACGTGCCTCCCACGACGCCGTACGTCCCGGTGTCGCTGCCGCGCAGCTACCGGGACGCGCTGCTCGAGCAGGGCAGGGAGTGGCTGGTGGAAGCCGAGCGGGTGGCCGTGCGTGCCGCCCCGGAGGTTCCCGTCCGCACGGACCTGCGTATCGGCCAGGCCGCCGAGCAGCTGATCCACGAGTCCGCATCGGCGGGCCTGGTCGTGCTCGGTTCCCGTGGACTCGGCGGGTTCAGCGGGTTGCTGGTCGGCTCCACCGCCGTGGCGCTGGCCGCGCATGGCCACTGCCCGGTCGTGGTGGTGCGCGGCCGCACCCTGGACGCCGCACCGCCGGAGTCCGGACCGGTGGTGGTCGGGGTGGACGGCTCGCCGGCCAGTGAAGCCGCGGTGGGGTTCGCCTTCGAGGCCGCCGGCTCGCGGGGCGTGCCGCTGGTGGCGGTGCACACCTGGAACGACCTGACCATGGGCGACACCTGGGCGGTTGCACCGCTCGGCCTTGACTACGACCGGATCGCCGAGGACGAGCGCGGGCTGCTGGCCGAGCGGCTGGCCGGATGGCAGGAGAAGTACCCGGAGGTCGAGCTGGTGCAGCACACCATCAAGGACCGGCCGGTGCGTGGCCTGCTGACCCAGGCCGAGGGGGCCCAGCTGATCGTGGTCGGCTCCCGAGGTCTTGGTGGCTTGCGCGGCATGTTCATGGGCTCGACCAGCCAGGCACTGCTGCACCACAGCGAATGTCCGGTGGCAGTGGTGCGGCCGGACCGTACCGATGCGGAGGAATGAGACATGGACGTCCTGGTGACCGAATCGAAGTTCGGCGATGCCGACGCAATCGCCGCACGCCTGCGCGCGGAGGGGTGCACCGTGCACACCTGCCACAGCGATATGGGAATCTGCCGGGCATTGGCGCCGGGGGCGGGATGCCCGCTGGACGGCCCCTATCCGGTCGGGCTCATGGTCGACGTCCGCTCCGGCGAGGAGCACCTGACCGCACGGGAGTTCGGGGTCGTCTGCGCCCTGCGCGCCGGGCTGCAGGTGGTGCTGGTGCCTGCCGAGCCGGGGCTTCCGGTTCCGGTTCCGCCCGGCCTGCGGCAGCGCACCACCCTCGCCACCGCCGACCAGCTCGTGGACACCTGCCGGCATGCGTTGCGCACCGAGGCCTGCCGGACCGGGCGGCAGTACCTCCGGCCCGCGGACACGGCGGCCCGCGGCCAGGGGAGGCGGGCATGACCGTCACCGTCCCGAGTCCGGTTCCGGTAACAGAAACCGAACTGTCGCATGTGGACGCCCAGTGGCGGGCGGCGAACTACCTTTCGGTTGGCCAGATCTACCTGCTGGACAACCCGCTGCTGCGCCGGCCGCTGCGCCAGGAGGACGTCAAACCGCGGTTGCTCGGCCACTGGGGCACCTCGCCGGGACTGACCTTCGTCTACGCGCATCTCAACCGTGCGATCCGCGCACACGAGGCGAAGGTGCTGTTCGTGACCGGGCCGGGGCACGGCGGTCCGGCCCTGCTGGCGCACACCTGGCTGGAGGGCAGCTACTCCGAGCGCTGGCCGGAGGTGCCGCGCGATGCCGAGGGGATGCGCAGGCTGTTCCGCCAGTTCTCCTTTCCTGGCGGGGTGCCCAGTCATGTGGCACCCGAGGTGCCTGGTTCCATCCATGAGGGTGGCGAGCTGGGCTACTCGCTGGCGCATGCGTTCGGCGCGGCCTTCGACAACCCGGAGCTGATCGTGGCCTGCGTCGTCGGCGACGGCGAGGCCGAGACCGGCCCGCTGGCAGCGAGCTGGCACGGCACGACCTTCCTCGACCCGGTGCACGACGGGGCGGTGCTGCCGATCCTGCACCTGAACGGCTACAAGATCGCCAACCCGACCGTGCTGTCCCGCATCCCGGCCGAGGACCTGGACCGCCTGCTGCGCGGCCACGGCTACGCACCTCACTACGTCGAGGGTCACGAGCCGGAGGCGATGCACCGGACCATGGCCGCGGTGCTGGACGAGGTGTTCGCCGAGATCCGCCGGATCCAGCATGCGGCCCGCACCGGCGCGGCCGGGGGAGACCGGGTGCGGTGGCCGATGATCGTGCTGCGCAGCCCGAAGGGGTGGACCGGTCCGTCCATCGTGGACGGTGTCGCGGTGGAAGGGACGTGGCGGTCGCATCAGGTGCCGTTGCCCGCGGTGCGGGACAACCCCGAGCACCTGCACGAGCTGGAACGGTGGCTGCGCTCCTACCGGCCGGAGGAGTTGTTCGACGAGCACGGCGTGCCAACGGCGGCCGTACGCGCGCTGCTTCCCACGGGCGAGCTGCGGATGGGCGCCAGCCCGCACGCCAACGGCGGCGAACTGCTGCGGCCGCTGGCCTTGCCCGCGGTGGCCGGGTACGCCGTTGCGGTGCCGGCCCCAGGTGCGACCAGTGCCGAACCGACCAGGGTGCTTGGCGATTACCTTCGCGAGGTGGTCGCGGGCAACCCGGATAACTTCCGGCTGTTCGGACCGGACGAGACGGCGTCCAATCGGTTGGGCGCCGTGTATGAGGTGACCGGCAAGGCATGGCAGGCCGCGATCGACCCGGTCGACGAGCACCTTTCCCGGCACGGCCGGGTGCTCGAGGTGCTTTCCGAGCACCTGTGCCAGGGCTGGCTGGAGGGCTACCTGCTGACCGGGCGGCACGGCATGTTCTCCTGCTACGAGGCCTTCGTGCACATCGTCGACTCGATGCTCAACCAGCACGTCAAATGGCTGAAGACGCATCGTGCGATCCCGTGGCGGCGCCCGGTCGCGTCCCTGAACTACCTGCTGACCTCCCATGTGTGGCGGCAGGACCACAACGGTTTCTCCCATCAGGACCCGGGGTTCATCGACCACGTCGCGAACAAGAGCGCCGAGGTGGTGCGGGTGTACCTGCCGCCGGACGCGAACACCCTGCTGTGCGTGGCGCGGCACTGCCTCGCGGGCCGTGACTACGTCAACGTCATTGTTGCAGGCAAGAACGACACCCCGAACTGGCTCGACCCGGAACAGGCCGCGCTGCACTGTGCCCGCGGCGCGAGCATCTGGGAGTGGGCTGGCACCTCGGCGGGCACCGAGCCCGCGGTGGTGCTCGGCTGCGCCGGGGACGCGCCGACCCTCGAGGTGCTGGCCGCGGCCTCGCTGCTGCGCGAACACCTGCCAATGCTGGCGTTCCGGGTGGTGAACGTGGTCGACCTGATGCGGCTGCAACCGGAGAACGAGCATCCACACGGACTGTCCGACCGGGAGTTCGACGCGCTGTTCACCACCGACCGGCCGGTGATCTTCGCTTACCACGGCTATCCCTGGCTGATCCACCGCCTGGCCTACCGCCGTCGCAACCACCCCAACCTGCACGTGCGCGGCTACAAGGAGGAAGGCACCACCACCACGCCGTTCGACATGCTCGTGCGCAACAATATGGACCGTTTCCAGTTCGTGATCGACGTGATCGACCGGGTACCGGGGCTGGCCGCGACCGCGGCCGAGCTGCGGCAGCGGATGGCCGAGTCCCGGCAGCGTCACCACGCCTGGATCCGCGCGCACGGCGAGGATCTGCCCGAGATCCGGGACTGGACCTGGCGGCACTGACCCCGCGCTTCACGGCTCGACCGGGACACCCCGGTCGAGCACCGTGCGCGGGCTCAGCCCGTCGTCCAGCACCAGCACGTCGGCCCAGTCGCCGGGCCGCAGGAGGCCGATTCCCCGGCCCTGGTGGAACCCGGCCGGGGCGCTGGTGGCCGCGGCCGCGGCCCGCTCCAGTGGGATTCCCACCTCGGCGGCGTGCCGGACCCCGTCCAGCAGGGTCGCCGTGGAGCCCACGAGGGTGCCGTCGGCGCGGCGGGCGACCCCGTCGGCCACGGTGAACTCGACCTCGCCCAGCGGGTACCTCCCGTCCGGGCAGCCCGCTGCCGCCAGTGCGTCGGTGACCAGCACGATGCGTCCCGGCGCGGCGCGGAAGGCCAGCCGGATCGCCTCGGGGGAGAGGTGGCTGGGATCGGCGATGAGCCCGAGCGTGACGTCCTGCCGGGTCAGGGCGGCGCCCACGATCCCGGGATCGCGGTGGGCGAAGGGCCGCATCGCGTCATAGAGGTGGGTCACCAGCCGGGCGCCCCGGTCGAATGCCGCATGTGCCTCCTCGGCGGTGGCGTCGCTGTGCCCACAGGACACCGTGACCCCGGCGGCCACCAGCTGCCCGACCAGCTCCAGCGCGCCCGGCAGCTCCGGCGCGAGCGTGATCTGGGTGACCGGGCCGGCCGCGCGCAGCCTGCGTGCCAGCTCGGCGTCCGGTGCCCGCAGCAGTCGCACCGGATGGGTGCCCGGCCGGTGCGGGGACAGGAAAGGGCCCTCCAGATGGACCCCGAGGATCCGCGCGGCCCCGGGTGCTACGGCGGCCGCGGCCGCGATCGCGGTCACCGCCTGCCCGGGTTCGCTGGTGATCAACGTGGGCTGGTAGGCAAGCACCCCCGTCGCGGCCAGCGCCCGGCCCGCCCGCCGGTACCCCTCGGCGTCCGCCGCCAGGAAGTCCACCCCGCCGAACCCGTTGACCTGGAGGTCGATGAGCCCCGGAAGAGCGAGCCCGTGGCCCGGCCCGGGCACGCCGACGGCGGTCACCCGCCCGGTCTCCCGGTCCACCTCGACGTCACCGGGCCGGTAGGCACCATCGACGAGGGCACCGGCCGCTCCCAACCGCATCCTCCGCCGCCGCTCAGGACACCGGCTGCGGTGGCCGCAGCCCTTCCTCCGCGAGCAACGTGGCCAGCTCCTCGACCGACAGCCGCTCGCCGGCCCGCGGTCGCCGCGGTGGCTCCGGCCCGGCCGGGCCGCTCAGGCCCAGCATGTCCAGCAACTCGGCCCGTTCTGCGGCGTCGCGTGCGTGCCGCTGGACCGCCCTGGCCGCCAGCTCCCGCGTGATCTCGTCCCGCTCGGTCATGCTCGTCTCCTGGCCGTTCCCGGCATCACTGTCACCACCGATCCTGGTTGCCAGCCAACCGGGTGGGCAGTGGGAAAGGTCCTTCCTGGCCGGGACGTTCGTCCCGGGAACTGGCATGCCGGGCGCGCAGCGCCTTGTATGCGGTGTCGGCGGCCAGCACGGCGGGCACGGTCAGCCCGGCCAGTGCCCAGCCCAGGGGGCTCGGCGGGGTGCCGCCGAGCAGCCGCGGCAGCGGGGGCAGCAGCAGGAACACCGCGAGCATGGCCAGCTCGAACGCCACTGCCGCCAGCAGCAGGGGATTGGTCCGCAGCGGGATCCCGCCAGCCCAGCGGGACTCGCTGCGGCAGGCGAAGGCGTTGCCGAGCTGGCCCAGCACGATCGCGGTGAACGCGGTTCCGGAGGCCACGGCGAGCAGGCCGGGATCGGGGGCGTTGCCGAGTCGCCAGCCTCCCACCAGGAGCGTTACCAGGAAGGCCACCATCGCGGTAATCGCCTCCGCCGGGCCGAGTACAGCGAAGGCGCGTAGCGCGACCCCCCGGTCGATCAGTGCCCGCTGCCGCAGCCTGCCCCGCATGGTTCTGGGGTTGGCCGGTTCGGCGCCAAGGGCCAGCGCGGGCAGCAGGTCGGTCCCGATATCCAGGGCGAGCACCTGAAGCACGGTCAGCGCGGGTGGGATCGTGCCTCCGGACAGCGCCCAGAGGACGAACGGGGTCAGCTCGGCGACGTTGTCGGTCAGATGATAGGTCAAGAACCGGCGAATGTTGGCGAAGGTCGCCCTGCCCAGCTCCACGGCGGCGACGATGGTGCCGAAGTGGTCCTCCAGCAGCACCAGATCGGCTGCCTCCCTGGCCACGTCGGTGCCGGAGGCGCCCATGGCCACCCCGATGTCGGCAGTGCGCAGGGCCGGGCCGTCGTTGACCCCGTCACCGGTCATCGCCACCACGTGCCCGCGCTGCTGCAGGGCCCTGGCGACGCGCAGCTTGTCCTCGGGCGTCACTCTGGCCACCACGAGCCCGTCCCGGTCGAGCAGCGCGCCGAGCTCGTCGTCTCCTGGCGGCAGCATCGCGCCGGTGAGCACCGGCCCCTCCGGCCCGGCCAGGCCGACCTCGCGGGCGACGGCGGCCGCGGTGCCGGGATGGTCGCCGGTGACCATGGCCAGCTTGATCCCGGCCCGGCGGCACGCAGCGATGGAGCTTGCCACATCGGTTCGCGGTGGGTCCTGCAACCCGATCAGGCCGAGTAGTTCCAGGTCCCGTTCGGCCTCGGCGGCGCCCGCCGCGCCTGCCTCGTCCGCCGAGCCCGGCCGGGTGGCCACGGCGAGTACCCGCAGCCCACGGCCGGTCATGGTGTCCAGTTCCGCGGGTATCCCATCCGGTACGTCGCGGCACAGCGGCAGCACGGCATCCGGCGCGCCACACACATGCACCCCGTCTTCGTCCACAACGGACGCTCTGCGGCGCAGCGGGTCGAAGGCGTGCCGGGCGCGCGGCGGCGGTGGCGCGACGACTCCGGCGCGGGCGGCGAGAACGTGCAACGCCACCTCCATGGGGTCCCCGACGGCCACCCAGCCGCTCGCGCTTTCCCTGGCGTGCGCGTCCGGTGAGCAGCGGGCGGCGCTGTCGGCCACCGCGGCGGCCACCCGCAGTGCCGCAGCGGGCCCGGTGAGTGCCCCGGAAGGGGAGTATCCGGAGCCGCCGACCCCTACCGCGCCCGCCACCGTCCACACGGTACGGACGGTCATCTCGTTGCAGGTGAGGGTGCCGGTCTTGTCGGTGCAGATGAAGGTGGTCGCACCGAGTGTCTCGACGGCGTCCAGCTTGCGCACCAGGGCGTTGCGCCGGGCCATCAACTGGGCGGCCCGCGCCAGTGCGAGGGTCACCGTCGGCAGGAGGCCCTCAGGCACCAGCGCCACAGTGACCCCGATCGCGAAGAGCAGGCTGGCCGTGGCCGGTTGCCCGAGCAGCAGGGAAACCGCGAAGAAGCCCACGCCCACCGCCACGGCGATCGCGGCGATGACGGTCACCACCCGGTGCAGCTGGCGGGCCAGCGGGCTGCGTGGCCTGCCTGCCCGCTCGGTCACCGCCGCGATGCCCGCCAGTCGCGTCCCGGTCCCTGTCCCGGTCACCAGGGCCGTGCCGTGACCTTCCACCACATAGGTACCCGCGTGCACAATGCTGCCACTGGCGCGCCGCGCCGGCAGACTCTCCCCGGTCAGCAAGGACTCGTCGACCGCGAGCTCCCCGCCGAGTACGCGCGCGTCGGCGCACACCCGGTCACCAGCCTCCAGTACCAGCACGTCACCCGGCACAAGCTCGGCCGCGTCGATCGGCGTGGCGGCCCCGTCCCTGCGTACGATGGTCCGCACTGGCAGCAGATCGCGCAGCCGTTCGGCCGCCCGGTCCGCGCGATACTCCTGGGCGAACGCGAAACCGCCGTTGAGCACCACCACGACCACGATCGCCCCGGCCAGCGCGGGCATCCCGGCCAGCAGCGCGAGCACTGCCGCGACCCACAGCATCACGGCGAAGAAATGCACCAGCTGCGCCGCCAGCAGGCGCGCCGGATGCGGCCGCGGAGGCGGCGGGAGCTCGTTGCGGCCAAGGCGCGCCAGGAGGGCCTTCGCCTCGGCCGTGCTCAGCCCTGCTGTCCCGGTGCCGATCGTGTGCTGCTCCATGGACTCCCGCCACTCTCCTCGTTTCCGCGGCGAACGGTCAGGTGCCGACCAGCCCGGTGCACAGCTCGAGGGTTCCCGGTACCTCGCGGGCCAGCCTGCGCCCGCAGGGGCCGGCGGGCCGGAGTAGAAGGTCATTGCGCCGTAGGGCATTTCGTTGCCAGCGCCGCCGGGGACCTACCTCCCAGCGTGGAAGACCAAATGCCCTACGCCGGGCCTGCCGTGCGGGGAAGCATCGAGCCAGCCGAGAACCCGGAGGAGACAGGGAGTACGTCATGGCAATGGTGACGGTGAGACATCTAGCCGACGACAAGTTCCGGATGGAGACACGCGAGCATGTCGTCCTCGCCGATCAGCCATCGGGCAGGGAGGACGAGGCCGGCCCGACACCGGTGGAGTTGCTGGTGATGGCGCTGGCCGCCTGCGCGGGGTACTACGGGGTGCGCAACCTGCGGTCGCAGGAGCTGCCCGCGGACGGGCTCACCGTCCGGGTGCGGTGGTCGATGCGCACCGAACCGGCGCGGGTCGGCAGGGTCCAGCTGGACGTGCTGGTTCCCGCTCCGCTCCAGCCCGCGCAGCGGGACCGGCTACTGGCCGCGATCGACCGCTGCACGGTGCACAACACGCTCCGGCAGCCGCCGCGGGTCGAGGTCGATGTGGTCGAACCCAGCGTGCACCGCGCCGGCGGGCCGGACGGTTCCCCGGTGCCGTGACCCGCCCCTGCCGCGACCCGGTTAGTGTTCGGCTCGCTTGCGTCCGGAGCGGGCGCTGATGCCCTCGGCGACTCCGATCAGCGCCAGGGCCGCGATGACCGCGACGATGAAGCCGAACACGTTCAGCTCGAAGATGCTGCCGGTACCGAGCAGGTTGGCCACGGTCCCGCCGATGACCGAACCGGCCAGTCCGAGTAGCAGCGTGGCGATGATGCCCAGCCGCTGCTTACCCGGTTTGAGCAGCCGTGCCAGCGCGCCGATGATCAAACCGGCGACAATGAAGCCGATCAACTCGTCCTCCCGGTTGCGGTTTGCCGGAGAAGTCGTCCGCTGCCAAGCAGGGTAACCGGATCGGCAGGGGAACGCCTGCCGGCGCGATGCCGGCCTTCCACTGCCGGGTGTAAGGCGGGAGCCGGTGAGGTAACCCGCCGCCATGCGGTTGAGTGCGCTGTGCCCCGGCGCGCCCCTCCCGGCACCGCCGGGTGCCCGCGGGGCCGGGTGATGGCCGCGGGGCAGTGGCCGCTGGCGTGGGCGGTGGCCGTGTTCGTCATCGCCGGTGCGGCGACCATCCTTGGCGGCGTCCGCCTTGCCGGCCTTGCGGACACGCTCGCCGACCGCACCGGCTGGGGCGAAGCCGTTTTCGGTGCGGTGCTGTTCGGGCTGGTCACCTCGCTTTCCGGTCTGGTGATGACGGGTGCCAGCGCCTCGGCAGGCAACGGTGAGCTGGCCTACAGCAACGCGGTGGGCGGTATCGCGGTGCAGACGCTCGCGATCGTGGCCGCCGACCTCGCCTACCGCAGGGTGAACCTGGAACACGCGGCCGCGTCGGCGCAGAACCTGCTGTTCGGCTGCCTGCTGATCGTGCTGCTGGGCACGGCGCTGCTGGCCTCGTTCAGCCCGCGGATCGCGGTCCTCGGGGTGCACCCGGCCTCGGTGGCCATGGTGCTGCTCTACCTCGGGGGACTGCGACTGATCAACAACCAGGAGCGGCCGATGTGGCGCGCCGTGCGCACCCAGGAGACCCGGCCGGACGAGCAGGAGGACGGCAGCCGCTTCGAGCACCGCGGCAACGCCTCGCTCTGGACGGAGTTCGTGCCGATCGCCCTCGCGGTGGCCGCGGGTGGCTGGGCGGTCGCCCGCGCGGCCGAGAGCGTCGTCGCCGCGACGGGACTGAGCGCCGGCCTGGTCGGGGCGGTCTTCATGGGGCTGGTCAACGCGCTGCCGGAGACCGTCACGGCGATCGCGGCGGTCCGCCAGGGTGCGCTGACGCTCGCGGTGGCCGCGATCATCGGCGGCAACAGCCTCGACGCCCTCAATCTCGTGGTGGGCGATATCGCCCTCCGCGGTGGCTCACTGTTCCACGCCGCCACCCCGGACCAGCTTTTCCTCACCACGGCGACCTTGCTGATGACGGCCATCCTGCTCGGCGGGCTGCTGGTGCGGCAGCGGAAGGGCTGGTGGCGGCTGGGCTTCGACGGCGTCCTGCTCACCATCATCTACGCGGCCACGGTGGTGACCCTCTCCTTCTGACCGCGAGGGGCCGGCGGTGCCATGGGCAACCACCGGCCCCCGGTGGATCACCTGCAGGACACCTCCCGCCTCGGCAGCTTCCCCTCCACCAGGAAGCTCGTCGTGATGTTCAGCGCGCACGCGTTGGCACCGAGGACGTAGACGCCGTGTCCGCTGCCGTCGACGCTCACCAACCGCGACCGGTCGCCGAACTTCGCGTCGAGCAGTTCCCCGCCGCGGTGCGGGGTCACCGGGTCACGCCGGTTCTGCACCACCAGCACGTTCGCCTGCCCCTCGTCGACGACCTCCACCGGCGGCTCCGCCTGCTCGTACGGCCAGAACGCGCACGGCAGGATGTTCGCGCTCGCCGCGCCGTACATCGGGTACCGTTCCCGGTCCTCGGCCACGGCGCGCTGGTAGGCCCGTACCTCCGTGGGCCACTTGACGTCGTTGCACGTCACCGCGAGGAACACCGACCACGCGTTGTCCGTCGGCGCCGGCATCGCGGTGGCGGCGAGCCGCGATGCCCCCGGCCCGGCACCGTCCCGCACCGACTGCCACGCCTGCGCCGTCAGCCCGTACTTCGCCTTCCCGTACAGCGCCGCGAACGTTGCCAGCCGGAACAAGCGCCCGTCGATGCCGTTCACCGGCTTCTCGTCGAGCTGCGCGGCGAGCCTGAAGTACGTCTTCCGCACCTGTTCCGGCGTGCGGCCGAGGCCGTAGGTCTCGTGCCGTGCCGCCGCCCACTTCGCGAAGTCCGGGAACGTCTGCTCCATGCCGAGGGCGTACCGGCGCATCCCGTCCTGGTCGAGGTGGGTGTCACCGATGTTGCTGTCCAGCACGATCCGGTCCGACCGCTCGGGGAACATCGACGCGTAGGCCGCACCGAGCGCCGACCCGTAGGAGTACCCGAGGAAGCTCGCCTTCTCCTCGCCGAGCGCGGCCCTGATCCGGTCCAGGTCCCGCGCCATGTTCGCCGTCGACACGTGCCGCAGCCGACCGTCCTCGTCGCCAGCGGCACACTGTTCGGCCACCGCTTTCGCGATCTTCGCCTGCTCGGTGACCGCCGACTCGTCGACCGCGTACGGCGGGATGTTGCCAAGGTAGTCCTGCCCGGCGGTGAACCCACAGCTCACCGGCGCCGAATGCCCGATTCCTCTGGTGTCCATACCGATCAGGTCGTAGCGGTCCAGCACGCTCGCCGGGATGCCGAACGAGGCCAGGTCGTCCGCGAAGGCCAGCCCCGAGCTGCCCGGACCGCCAGGGTTGAGCATCAGCACGCCCCGCCGCTCGCCAGGGCTCCGGCTGGCCAACCGGGAAATCATGATCTCGATCTGCGCGCCATCGGGCTCGCCGTAGTCCAGCGGCACCGGCACCGTCGCGCACCTTAGGGCCACCACCTTGGTCACCACATCCTCCGGGCAAGCTCCCCACACCAGCCCGGTCGCGGGCTCGCCTGCCACCGCAGGCGCCGTGAGCACCGACCCCGTGAGACCGATCATCACCGCAAGGGCCGTCCCCCGGCCCATGTCACGCCGTCGCCTCATCCGTCCCCGAATCTCTCGCTCGTCGCTGACAGCGGGATTGGAGCCTGTGCCCTCGGGGCACGGTCAAGTCATCGCGCCAGGGCAAGCTGACCCTGGTACGGCGCTTGACCATGCCCCAGGGGCACAGTATTCAATGCGGCGGATGGCCTGGAGCACACGCGAGCTGGCGGAGCTGGCGAACACGACCCTGAAAACCGTTCGCTACTACCACCGGATCGGGCTGCTCGAGGAGCCGGAACGAGGCGCGAACGGATACAAGCGGTACCGCGTCAAGCACCTGATCCGGTTGCTGCGGATCCGCAGGCTCGTTGACCTGGGCGTGCCGCCCTCCGACATCGCGGCCATGGAGGAGTCGGAGGAGAACGCGGAGCAGACGCTGCGCGCGCTGGACGCCGAGCTGAAGGCGAGCATCGAACGGCAGCAGCGGATGCGCGAGGAGCTGGCGTTGATCCTGCAGCATCGCAGCCATGTGGACCTGCCACCGGGATTCGACGGCAACGCGGCCGGCCTGTCGGATGTGGAGCGTTCGCTGCTGATGGTCTACTCCAGAGTGCTGGACACCACGGCCATGACCGCCTTGTGGGAGCTGCACTCGGCACCCCGGCCCCCGGCACAGGCGGAGTTCGACGCGCTACCGGTGGATGCCGACGAAGCCACCAGGCAGCGCCTTGCCGGAGACCTCGCGCAGGTTGCGCGCCGCCAGTTCGAGGAACAGCCGTCCTTGAAGGAGGTGGCGACATCGCGGGCCCTCAGCAAACCGATCGTCCTGCATGGACTGGTGGAGCTGTACAACCCCGCCCAGCTGGACGTACTGCAGCGGGTGAACACCCTCCTCGAGCTCACATCCCCGGATGCGGTTCCCTGAGATCGAAGCCCGCCAGCCGGTCCGGATCGGCGAGGATGTCGATGGCGACGATCCGCTCCTTGACGATGGTGAAGCTCATGATCGAGAAGAGTTCGCCTTCCCTGGTGTTGACGAGTCCCGCTGCCCCGTTGACCAGTGCGTGCCTGCTGACCATCGTGGTGGCCATGCGCCGGAAGGTGGTGGCCTGGTTCGCCACCGCATCGGCGCCCCGGACCACCCGCAGACCGCCGGGAAGCGTGGTTCCGCTGTCGGCGCGGAGCACGATGTCCGGATCCAGGACGGCCAGCAGGGCCTCGAAGTCGCCGTCCCGCGCGGCGGTGAGGAAGGCATGGACCACCCGGCGCTGGGTGGCAAGGTCCGGGTCCGGGCTCGGGGCCGCGCCGCGCACCTGCCCGCGGGCGCGGCTGGCGAGCTTCCGCGCCGCCACCGGGGTGCGGTCGATGATCGGGGCGATCTCCTCGAACGGCATACCGAACATGTCGTGCAGCACGAAGGCGAGCCGTTCGGCCGGGTTCAGCGACTCCAGCACCACCAGCAGCGCCAGCCCCACCGAGTCGGCGGCCAATGCCTGCGCTTCCGGGTCGGTGTCGTCCTTCATGCTGACCACCGGGTCCGGCAGGCCTGCTTCCAGTGGGTCCTCGCGTCGCTTCCTGCGGGCGCGCAGCAGGTCCAGGCACACCCTGCCGACGACGGTGGTCAGCCAGCCGCCGAGGTTGTCGATCTCCTCGGCCTCGGACCGCGCCAGGCGCAGCCAGGCCTCCTGCACGGCGTCCTCGGCCTCGGCAAGGGAGCCGAGCATCCGGTATGCCACCGCCCGCAACTGGGTGCGGTGCTCCTCGAACCGCCTGGCCAGGAGGTCCCGTTCGGTCATGATCGTCCCTCTCCCTCGGGTGCTCACCACCCTGACGAATCCCACGGCCGCGATGTGACCGTGGGCGCCTCGTCACGGGGCGGTCGGGTGCTGTTCCCTGCCGGGACGCTGGTGCGGTGCGGACAGGGCCGGGATCTCGGGATGGTCGCGCAGTGCCGCCACCACCGCGTGCACCGCGGCGCGCTGCGTGGCGCCGTGCCGCACCACGATGGTGATGTTGCGGTGTACCGGTGTGCTGAGCTCCCTGGTGACGACGGCGTGCTCAGGGGTGACGGCCAGCGCGGGCAGCAGGGTGATCGAGCGGCCCGACTCGACGTGCTGCAACAGCAGCAGGTAGTTGCTGAACCGGCAGGCCACCCTGGGCTCGAATCCCGACTCGCGGCACAGCCGAGCGGTCAGCTCCGCCAGGTACGACCCCGGCCGGTCACACGCCCAGGTCTCCTCCGCGCAGGCCGCGAGGCTCACCGTGGTGCGGCGGGTGAGCGGATGCGCAGGCGGCAGTACCAGCACGATCTGGTCGGTTCCCAGCGGAACGATCTCGAGGTCGGTACCCCGGGAGAGGCCGGGGTAGTCGGTGGTGGTGACGACGATGTCCGCATCACCCGCCCGCAGGGCCGGTCCGCTCTCGTGCGGCTCCAGCTCGATCAGTTCGAGGCGCAGGTCCGGATGGGTGGTGGCCAGCCGGGAGGCCGTCGGCACCGCGAGGGTGTAGATGGCGCTCTGGAACACCCCGAGCCGGACGGTGCCGATCGGCTCGTCGTTCAGGGCGCGCAGCTCGGACTCGGTCTCGGCCATCCGGTCCAGGATCTCCCTGCCCCTGCGGGCCAGCAGCAGACCGGCCTCGGTCAGCTGGACCCGCCGCCCGGACCGCTGCAACAGCCGGCATCGGGTCTCGGTCTCGAGGATGGCCAGCTGCTGGGACACCGTCGATGCGCTCAGGTGCAGCGTCTCCGCGACCGCGCGCACCGTGCCCAGGGTTTCCAGCAGGCTGAGCAGGCGCAGCCGCCACGAGTTCAGCATGCGCGGAATTGTACGGTTTTACCGAACAGGATCTTCTGTTCTGTGTGCTGGACGTGCGCAGCGGTCCATCCCTAACGTCGGTCGCATGCCTGCCGAGGACGCCGAGGACGCTGCCGCCGATCCCGGCCGCCACCTGATCCGTTACTCCGGACACGCCGCGTTCAGCCCGGAGGTCATCGCGCGCGCCGCAGGCACGTCGGTGTTCACCGAGGACGGTCGCGAGCTGCTCGACTTCACCTCCGGGCAGATGAGCGCGATCCTCGGGCACTCGCATCCGGCGATCGTCGCGACGGTCCGCGAGCAGGCAGCCCTGCTCGATCACCTCTACAGCGGCATGCTCAGCCGCCCGGTCCTCGATCTCGCCCGCAGGCTGGCCGGCACCCTGCCCGCTCCGCTGGAGAAGGCGTTGCTGCTGACCACCGGGGCGGAGGCGAACGAGGCTGCGGTGCGGATGGCGAAGCTCGTCACCGGCCGCCACGAGATCGTCTCCTTCGCCCGGTCCTGGCACGGGATGACCCAGGCGGCCGCGAACGCAACGTACAGCGCGGGGCGCAGGGGCTACGGCCCAGCCGCGCCGGGCAACTTCGCGCTGCCGGTTCCGCACGGCTTCCATCCCGACATCGTGGACGCCGAGGGCGCGCTCGACTGGCGCCGCCAGCTCGACCTCGGCTTCGACCTGATCGACGCCCAGTCGGTCGGCAGCCTCGCCGCCTGCCTGGTCGAACCGATCCTCAGCTCCGGCGGGGTCATCGAACTCCCGCCGGGATACCTGGCCGCGCTGGCGCAGAAATGCCGGGAACGGGACATGCTGCTGATCCTGGACGAGGCCCAGACCGGGCTGTGCCGCACCGGCGACTGGTACGCCTTCCAGCATGACGGGGTCGTCCCGGACATCCTCACCCTGTCCAAGACGCTGGGGGCGGGGTTGCCGCTGGCCGCCGTGCTGACCAGCGAGGAGATCGAGCGGCAGGCGCACGAGCGGGGGTTCCTGTTCTTCACCACCCACGTCAACGACCCGCTGCCAGCCGCCGTCGGTAACACGGTGCTGGATGTGCTGGTCCGCGACGGCCTTGACGAACGGGCTCAGCGGCTCGGCGCGCTCCTGCGCGGCAGCCTCGACGAGCTCGCCACCCGGCACGAGGTCATCGGGGACGTCCGCGGCCGCGGGCTGCTCCTTGGGGTGGAACTGGCCGGCGAGCACGTGCCGGGCACCGACGGTGCCGACCGGCTCGGCGCCGCGGTGACCCGGCGCTGCTTCGAGCTCGGCTTGCACATGAACATCGTGCAGCTGCCCGGAATGGGCGGCACCTTCCGGATCGCGCCCCCGCTGACCGCGAGCGAGGAGGAGATCACCCGCGGTGTCGCCATCCTCGACGAGGCGCTCACCGACGCCACCCTGGGCGGCTGAGGTCACCCGGCCACCATCAGCGGAACCGGGGCCGAATCTTGATTGATTCCAGAAATTTGGCATACTGCCGGGCGTGCCAACGACCGCGGACTTCGAGCGCATGCTGCGCGGGGTCGCCCTGCGGGTGACCCGTCCCCGGGTGGCGGTGCTGTCCGCGGTCCATGACCATCCGCATGCCGACACGGACTCGATCATCGGGCTGGTGCGGGAGAGCCTCGGCGGGGTCTCCCACCAGGCCGTCTACGATGTGCTGCGCGCGCTGACCGCCGCGGGTCTGGTGCGGCGGATCCAGCCACCGGGCTCGGTCGCGCGCTACGAGTCGCGGGTGGGGGACAACCATCACCACGTGGTGTGCCGGTCATGCGGGGCCATCGCCGATGTCGACTGCTCCGTTGGTGCCGCGCCCTGTCTGGCGCCGTCCGAAAACTTCGGTTTCGTGATCGACGAGGCTGAGGTCATCTACTGGGGTCTGTGCCCCACCTGCTCCACCGCAACCCGTTCCTGAGCAACGCTGAACCATCCGAAGGGGATTCATGTCCGAGACCAACGAAGCAGGCGGTTGTCCGGTCGTGCACGGAGACCGGCTCCCGCACCCGACCCAGGGCGTCGGCAACACCTACTGGTGGCCGAACCGGCTCAACCTGAAGATCCTCGCCAAGAACCCGCCCGTGGCCAACCCCATGGACGAGGAGTTCGACTACGCCGAGGCGTTCAACAGCCTCGACCTGGCCGCGGTGAAGCGGGACATCGAGGAGGTGCTGACCACCTCGCAGGACTGGTGGCCAGCCGACTTCGGCCACTACGGCCCGCTGATGATCCGGATGGCCTGGCACAGCGCGGGCACCTACCGGGTGAGCGACGGCCGCGGCGGCGCGGGTGCCGGCCAGCAGCGGTTCGCGCCGCTGAACAGCTGGCCGGACAACGTCAGCCTGGACAAGGCCCGCAGGCTGCTGTGGCCGGTCAAGAAGAAGTACGGCAAGAACATCTCCTGGGCCGACCTGATGATCCTGACCGGCAACGTCGCGCTGGAGTCGATGGGCGTCAAGACCTTCGGCTTCGCCGGCGGCCGGGAGGACGTCTGGGAGCCGGAGGACGACGTCTACTGGGGTTCCGAGACCACCTGGCTCGGGAGTGACATGCGCATCTCCGGCGGTGAGAAGCGAGTCCTCGAGAACCCGCTCGGCGCAACCCACATGGGCCTGATCTACGTGAACCCGGAAGGCCCGGAGGGCAAGCCGGACCCGGTCGCCGCCGCAAGGGACATCCGCGAGACCTTCGGCCGGATGGCGATGAACGACGAGGAGACCGTCGCGCTGATCGCGGGCGGGCACACCTTCGGCAAGACGCACGGTGCGGCTCCGGACTCCCACCTCGAGGCCGACCCCGAGGGTGCGCCGCTGGAGGCGCAGGGCCTTGGCTGGAAGAACACCTACGGCACCGGCAAGGGCGCCGACGCCATCACCAGTGGCCTCGAGGTCACCTGGACCAGCACGCCGACCCGGTGGAGCAACGGCTTCTTCGAGAACCTGTTCGGCTACGAGTGGGAGCTGTACCAGGGCCCCGGTGGCGGCTGGCAGTGGAAGCCCAAGGACGGCGCGGGCGAGGGCACGGTCCCGCATGCGCACGACGCCGCGAAGAAGATCACGCCGAACATGCTCACCACGGACCTCTCGCTCAAGGTCGACCCGATCTACGAGCCGATCGCACGGCGGTTCATGGCGAACCCCGAGGAGTTCGCGGACGCCTTCGCCAGGGCGTGGTTCAAGCTGACCCACCGCGACCTGGGGCCGATCCAGCGTTATCTCGGCCCCGAGGTGCCGGGCGAGACGCTGATCTGGCAGGACCCGATCCCCGCCGTGGACCACGACCTCGTCGACGCGGCGGACATCGCGAACCTGAAGAGCCAGATCCTCGGCTCGGACCTTTCAGTGTCCGAGCTGGTGTCGGCGGCATGGGCGGCCGCATCGACGTTCCGCGGCAGCGACAAGCGGGGCGGCGCCAACGGTGCGCGGATCCGGCTGGAGCCGCAGCGCAGCTGGGAGGTCAACAACCCGGACCAGCTCGCCAAGGTGCTGCGCACCCTGGAGGGCATCCAGCAGTCGTTCAACTCCGCACAGAGCGGAAACAAGAAGGTCTCGCTCGCCGACCTGGTCGTGCTCGGCGGCTGCGCCGGCATCGAGCAGGCCGCGCGGAACGCGGGCCACGAGATCGAGGTGCCGTTCACCCCGGGGCGGATGGACGCCTCCGCGGAGCAGACCGATGTGGAGTCGTTCTCCCACCTCGAGCCGCTCGCCGACGGGTTCCGCAACTACGTCGGCAAGGCCGCCCCGCTGCCCGCCGAGTACATGCTCATCGACAGGGCGAACCTGCTCACGCTGAGCGCGCCGGAGATGACGGTGCTCGTCGGCGGCCTGCGGGTGCTGGGCGCGAACTACGACAACGCGCCGCTCGGCGTGCTCACCGACCGGCCCGGCTCGCTGACCAACGACTTCTTCGTGAACCTGCTCGACATGGGCACGGAGTGGAAGCCCGCGGCCGGATCGGGTTCGGATGCGGAGTCCTTCGAGGGCCTCGACCGGGACAGCGGCGAGGTCAGGTGGACCGGCAGCAGGGTCGACCTGGTGTTCGGCTCGAACTCCGAGCTGCGTGCCCTCGCCGAGGTCTACGCCTGCGACGACGCGCAGGAGAAGTTCGTGCGCGACTTCGTTGCCGCGTGGGACAAGGTGATGAACCTCGACCGGTTCGACCTGGCCTGAGCAACCTGTTCCTGAGCTGGACTCTTGCCGCTCGAGACGAGCGGAGAAAACAGGCACTGAGCCGTTCGTCCGGGCCGGCCGCGGGCCGGCCCGGACACCGGTCACTCACTTATCGCGGCCAGGGACTCGATGAGCTTGGTGGAGCGGCCGTACTCGGCCAAACCCTCGTTCAGTAGCGCCTTGTCCCCGGTCTCCATCCCGCGGGCGATGAGCCGGGCTGCTGTGTCCACACTGGACAGCCAGTCGGACCACAGCCGGTGCGCCTTCCGGCCGGGTGGCCCTGGCTCGGTCCGGACCTCTTCGACGGTGCGGGCCACCTCGGCGAGCTCGGCGCGGGCGGCCTTCAGGTCGGGGGCGATGCCCGCGTCCGGGTCGCCTCCGCCCTCGACCATCGCCCGCCGCAGCGGCCCGAGTACCGCGTTGAACAGCCGTAGCCCTTCGTTGTCCAGCCAGGATCGCAACGCTTCCGGCGAGTCCGCGCGGTTCGCCCGCGCGTCGGCCGCCGCTTCGGCGAGCGGGCCCTCCGCCACCTCGGGTGGTTTGGGCACAGGCACCACGAGCAGGCAGATCGCGGCGAACACGCCCGCCGCGATGCCGTAGCCGAGCCGGGGCCCTGCCGGCACCGTGGCGGGGCGCCGTGGCCGCGGCACCGAGGCGATCGCGTACCCGGCGATGGCGGCGAGGAGGCCGCCGACCGTCAGCAGGCCGAAGATCGTCGTCCCGTACTCGATGTCCACCCGGGCGGGGCAGGTGGTCTTGGCGGCCCGCAGGAACGGCACACAGGCATCGGTGATGAACAGGATCCACAGCGCCAGCGCGCACAGCGTTGCGGTGACGGCACCGGCGAACATGGTGCGCACCAGCGATCTCGGCCGCCGCAGTGACACGATGGCGCAGACGACGAGCTGCGCGAGCACGACGCCGGTGACTTCCCATGCCGACAGCACCATGCGGAACGATGCGTCGTCGCGGGCGGGCAGTGGCACGTCGGCGCGCAGCATCGCCCGGAGGATGAGCGAGAACACCAGCCATGCCAGGGCACCGAGGACCCCGGCGAGCAGGGCGGACCGGTCGGCCCTGCGGCGCACCAGGACCAGGGGACGGCCCAGAGCAGCACCACGCCGGCTTTTCCCAGCACGCCCAGTACGGCGTCCGACAGCAGAGTCAGCGGAAGCCAGACGCCAATGGTCAGCGGAAGGTCCAGCGCGGTCCAGCCCGCGGCGTCTGCCAGCTGCTCCAGCGGTGGCCGCATGGCCAGGAACGAGCCGGCGTAGCCGGGCATCGCCCTCGGCATGCTGGCCAGGCTGAGCACGGACACGCACAGGATCAGCACGGTCGCGCCGACGGCGACCGTCCCGCCCCACCGCACGCCGCGCCGCGGCATGGTCGTGATCGAGTGCGAGGTCGCGAAAGCCCACTCGCCGAGCAGGATCAGCGGGAGCACGACCAGCGCGGTGCCGGTCGCAGTGGTCCCGATACTCGACAGGTGGGTGTCCACAGCCGTGACGTTGTGGCCGACCGCTACCCCGAGGGCGATGCCGAGTCCCGGCAGCACGAGCAGCCGCCGATCCGTGCCGCCCGCGGCCCGGTACTGATGCGCCCGCAGTACCGCGACCCCGAGCGCGGCGGCCAGGCCCGCGCCCGCCAAGAGCTGCCCGGTGGACAGCACCACATCGGTCGAGGCACCGAAGTGGAACAGGGCGAAGACGGCCTGGGAGACGGCGATCTGCAGGACCACGCCGGTGGTGACGGATTCCCAGAACCCCGGTCGGTACACCAGGGCCGGATCGGTGAGCACGGCGAGGCGAGCCGCGGGCGAAGGGTGCTTGCGCAGCGGCGCGAGCAGGCGGTGTGCTCGCACCGGAGCGAGTCCGGGCAGGTAGTCGCCAGGTTCGGTCGAGGCGAGCAGGCGGGCGGCGGTGAGGTCCGCGTGGTGCTCGCGCAGCCGGAGGATCCCGTTGCGGGACACCAGGACCAGCCCGGCCAGCACGGTGACCGGGAGGGTGAGCGTGACCAGGATGGCCGGCTCGCGCGCCTGGAACAGGAAGACGCCGACGTAGGGCAGCACGGCGGCACCGAGGAAGGCCCGCCAGATCGCGATGGCGAAGTAGGTGATCGCCACGTCCCGGTTGCGCAGGTGGGCCAACTCGTGGGTCAGCACAGCGCGGAACGCGGTCGGATCCGTGTGGAACCGGGTGAGCAGCCCGGCGTCCAGGCAGATCAGCGGTCGTCTGCCGCGGCCGAAGGCGAGCGCGCCGGTGTGCTGGTTGACCGGGTCGGCCAGGAACCGGGGGCGGTGGCGCAGACCCGCGGCGAGGACCATCCGGTCCAGTTCCGCCAGCAGGTCCGGGTCGGCGGTCCGTGACAGGTCCACCAGCCCCGAGCGCCGGATCCGCCACCACGGCTGGAGGTGATACAATACCACGGTCAGTGCGAACAGGACCGTCAGCCCCGCCGCGATCCACCACGACCGCCCGCCGAAAGCGGCCGCCTGGCAAGCCGAGAAGTCGTCCAGCGAGCCCTGGACGCGCTCGACCGTCAGCAGGTCGATGGCCACCAGGTTTGCCCAACCGGACTCCGCCTTGCACCGTTGGAGCTCCCGCAGCATTTCGCCGGGCCCGGGAGGAGCGAGCAGCAGATAGATCAGGCTGGCGGACGCCACCGTCATGGCGATCAGCAGCGCCATCCGCAGGGTCGTGCCCGAGCGTACGCGCTGCATGCCGGCGGGACTCATCCCTCTTCGCGTCGCTGGAGACCGTCCATGATTGCGCCGACCAGCAGCTGCACCTGCTCATCGGCGAGGCCCAGTGCGCGGGCCCGTGCCTCGGCAACCTCGCGCAGGTCGGCGCGTTGCTCGGCGGACAGTGGTGTCCGGGGCACGGGTCGGCTGGTGTCGATCGCCTTGCGGCGCAGGCGGGCGAACAGGCGGCCGGTCCCACGCGTCACGGCCTCGCCGGCCCGGTCGATCAATTGCTGGTACACCGCCGTGGCGACGGCGAGAGCGATCGGTGAGACCAGCTCGACGATGGTCTCGATGCCGGAGCCGAGGGTCTCGTCGCGGCGCCGCCGCCCGGCGAGCGCGCGTTCGGGATCGCGCAGGTACGCGGCACAGGTCGCGGAGAACAACGGCAACTCCTGCGGTGCCACGGCGGCCACCGCCGGACGCGCGATATCCGCGATGAAATCCTCACCCGAGTCCACGACCATGGCATCCCCTCGTTCGCGATCCGCCTCGCGGTGCGGACCGTATCGGAGTTCGGCATGCTCGTGGTGGGAAATGCTGACGTCACTGATCGGAGTAACGACACCGTGCCGCGACCCGGTCAGCTCGCGGCACGGCCGCGCCGGAGGCGGAGCACCCGCGATTCCGGTGCGGCCGAGGCCCGTCAGCTCGGGCTTGGCCGTGGGATCCCCAGCTGCCGGTACAGCCGTACCGCCTCCTGGAGATAGCTCTCGGCGCCGTCGCGGTCCCGGCGCCGCAGGCACCGGCTGGTGCCCTCCAGCGCGCGAGCCTGTTCCAGCGGAACCGCGATCTCCCTTGCCAGCTCAAGCGCCTGGCGGTAGTGCACGAACGGCTCGCCCGCGTACGGCCATTCGAACGCGAGGTCGCCGAGGCTGTTCAAGGTCTCCGCCTGGCCCTCCCGGTCATGGCTGCCGCTGTACAGGGTGCAGGCATAGGTGAGGTCGGCCAGCGCGGTCTTGTAATCCCCGCGCACCCGGCGCAGCACGCCAAGCCCCGCATTGGCCATCGCCTCGCCACGGGTGTCGCCGAGTTCGGTGTAGAGGTCGCGGGCCCGGTTGAAGTAGGCCAGCGCCGTCGCGTGGTCGCCGACCGCGTGGTACAGCCTGCCCAGCCGGTTGAGCGCCTTGGCCTCGCCACGGCTGTCCCCGGCGCGGGTGAGCACCTCATGAGCGTGGTCGAGCGCGGCCCTGGCGTCGGCGTGGTTCCCGGTCACCGTATGCGTGTGTCCGAGGTGGACCAGGGTGTTCGCCTCGCCGTACCGTTCGCCGAGCCGAAGATACAGGGCACGCGCCCTGGTCAGGGCGGCGACGGCGGCAGGGTACTGGCCCATCGAGTGGTGCACGATCCCGAGGTTGTTCAGGGTCTTCGCCTCGCCGAGGGTGTCCCCGAGCGAGGCGACCAGATCGTTCGCCCGCCGGAACTTCGCCATCGCGGCCGGGTACTCGCAGTGCAGCGCGTGCAGCGCACCGAGGCTGTTCAGGCTGCGCGCCTCGCCGAAGGCGTTGCCGACCTTGAGGTACAGCTCGTGCGCACGCTGATGGCTGGCGAGGCTGTCCGCGCTGTTTCCGGTGTCGTGCTGCAACGCGCCCAGGCTGGTGAGGCAGTCGGCCTCGCCCAGCTCGTCGCCGAGGCTGCGGTAGGTCCGGTGTGCGATACGCAGGCTCGCCGCGGCCGCGGGGTGGTTCCGCAGCATGTGCTGTACCCGGCCGAGGTCGGCGAGGGTGTCCGCCTGGCCCTGCCGCTGGCCGAGCTCGAGGTAGCGGGTCCGCGCGGTGGTGAGGCTGGCCGTAGCCGCGGCGAAGTCGTTCGTCATGTACTGCACATGGCCGAGCTTGCCGAGGATCGCGGCCTGCCCCAGCTCGTCGCCGTTGTCCATGGCTGCGGCCAGCGCCCGCCGGTGCACGGTCAGGGCATGGTCCCAGTGCCCGTGCAACAGCAGGAAGGCGTGCATGGCCAGGGCCAGCCACACCGCGCACCGGCCGCCGCCGCTGCGCGCGGCGTAGCTGACGCACAGCCCCAGGTTGACCCGTTCGGCCGCCAGCCAGGCCAGCGCCGCCTGCTCGGTACCGAGTTCCGGTGCGTGCGCGGGTGGCCGGACCCTGGCCGGGTACACCGTCGCGGTGTGCCCCGGCACCCGCTCGTTCGCCACGATCGCGGTGTGCAGGTAGTACGCGACCAGCCTGCCGACCGCCCGGTGCCGCTCCGCCTCCGGGTCCGTTCCGGCTAGCGTGCCTGCGTAGTCCCGGATCAGGTCGTGCAGCCGGTAGCGGCCCGGTGCCGGTTCCTGCACGAGATGGTGGCTGTAGAGCGCCTCCAGCCGCAGCCGCGTCGAGGCGAGGTCGGCGTCGTCGAGCGCGGCCGCGGCGTAGGCGTCCACCTGGTCGCCGGGATGCAGGCCCAGCCTGCGAAACAGGCGCTGCTGGTCCTCGGTGAGGTCGCGATAGGACAGATCGAAGGCGGCCGCGGCGGCGAGGTTGCCCGCGTGCACCTCGCCGAGCCCGTCCTGCGCCGTGGACAGCTGCCCGATCAGGTACGGGATGGTCCAGCACGGGTGGCTGCGCAGCCTGCCCGCGGTGAGCGCGATGGCGAGCGGAAGGTGCCCGCACAGCCCCATCAACTCGGCGACCGCGGGCGGATCGTGCTTGTCGGCCCGCGTGCGGGCGAGCCGGAAGAACATCTCGGTGGCCTGCCCTGGCGGCAGCACGTCCAGCGAGATCGGCCGGACGTCCAGGGTATTCAGCCGTCGCCTGCTGGTGATCAGCACGAGGCACTGGCCAGCGGTCGGCAGCAGCGGCTGCAACTGCTCCGGGCCGGCCGCGTCGTCGAGCAGGACCAGCATCTTCTTCTCCGCCAACCGGTCCCGCCACATCCGCGCTCGCTCCTCCACCCCGCACGGCAGCTGCTGCGCGGCCACGCCGACGGCCTGCAGCAGCGCGCCGAGCGCGGTCGAGGCTTCGAGCGGTTGTTTCTCCGGGGTGTGGCCATGCAGGTGCAGGAACAGCTGGCCGTCCGGAAAACGGTCGGCCAGCAGGTGGGCCGCGTGCACGGCGAAGGTCGTCTTGCCGACACCCGGCATCCCCTCCACGGCGTGCAGCAGTGCCGCATGGCCTGCCGGGCCGGTGACGGCGCCGAGCAGATCGTTCAGCTCGGCCTGCCTGCCGGTGAACCCGGCGGTGTCCCTCGGCAGTGCAGCCATCGTGGCCGCTGTGGTGCGCAGGACGGGGGCACACGAGGCGTTCGGCGGCGGCACCCGCCCGCGCCCGCGCACGGGCCTTGCGGGTGCCTGCCCGGCCCGCAGCACCTCGAGCAGGTCGGCGACACCAGCGCTGCTGAGCTCGGGAACCAGGTAGTGGTCGGCGCAGTAGGGCTGCAGGAACAGCGGGATCTCGTCCACGCACCGGCCGGGCAGCACCACCGGCAGCAGCCTGGTCAGCCACACCGCGCGGTCCCGGTGCAGCAGGTCCCGCAGCAGGGCGGCCTCGGTCTGCACGCCCCGGTTCTCCCCTGGCGGCACGAGCCCGTTACCGGCCTCCCGGTACCGCGGCGAGGCCACCACGACGACGAAGTCCGCCTCGGTGATCCGCCGCATAGCCCAGACGTACCAGTCCCGTCGCCTCCCGCCGTCCCCCTGGTCGAGCCGGACATCGACACCTTCCGCTTCGAGTAGCCTGCCGAACTCCCACACCTGCGCCTTGTGCTCAGCCGAGTCATGCGCATACGACACGAACACCCCCGGTGCGCGCTCCCCCGTCGACACCATTGCTGAATTCCTCCACGACGGCCGAAGAAAAGATCTTCACGAGTATTTGCCGGCCATCAGTAATTGACCAAATGTCATCAGTCGAATCAGTTCGGCGAGCGAACCTAGCAGACTCCCCATTGCGCCCCCTGACCGACCTTGCTACGCCATCCGAAGTAGGGGCGACGACCGTAGTTGCCGGTTGATCAACAAATCGGTGCATGTAGCACAGTGGACCGGACGGTAATGTTCCCGGTGCACAGTCCGATGGTAGAACTGTCGGGAGTGGACAAAACCCGGACAATGGAATATTGCCCGAATGGCAAGTCGTGGCGCGCCGGTCTGCCGGATATTTTCCTTACTTACTCGAAGCACGTAATTGGCTCGGTTCGCGGATGGTCATTTCCGGATGCCGCACGGGTGGGCTCGCGGTCGGCCGCATGCTCGTCCCGCCGGGCGGGGGCGCACCCGGTGGACAGGCTTTGCGACCACATGTACTTTGTGATGCAAAGCTTCGGGAGGTGGCCGTGAACGACCAGGTCCAGCACACGCTGGAGGAACTGCGGGAGATCCGGGAGCGCAGCAGGCGCCTGGCGCATGGTGGCCAGTGGCTGCCGGTGCTGTTGCTGGCCGCGCTGCTGCTGGCCAGCATGCTGCTGTACCAGCATCCGTTCACCCAGCCGAGGTCCGCGACGATCTGGCGTCACTTCTGGGCCGGGTTGCCCGCGGGGGAGCGCAGTGTCCTCGCCGCCTACCTGTACTGGTTCGCCGGCCTGCCGCTGGTGGTGCTCGGCACCGGCGCCTGGTACCGCTGGCGGGGTCGCAGGGTCGGCATGACCGTGGCCTGGTCACGGTACGCTGCTGTCACTCTCGCCGCGCTGGCCCTGCTGGCGATCCTGGCCGCGCTGCCGATCACCCCGCGGGCTTCGATCCCGCCGGGCTGGTCGGGCCTGCTCACCCCGTTGCTGGTGGTCGCCGTGGCGATCATGGCCCTTGGACTCGTCGAGCGCAGCCGTGGCCTGCTGCTGGCCGGGATCTGGGTCGGGCTCGTCACGGCCTGGCACTGCTCACTCGGCATGGGCAGGCTGCCCGGATGGCTGGTCTGGCTGCTGGAGGGCGGCGAGGGGCCGGCCCTTGGCGGGCAGCTCACCCTGCTCGGCCTGCACCGGCCAGGGCCCGTGCTGATGCTGATGGCCCTGCCGTTGCTGGTGGCCGGTGCCCGTGGTGCGTGGCGGGCGCGCGGAGCCGGGCAGTGACCGGCCCGCCCGAGCCGCACCCCGCGCTGAGTCTGGACGAAACGACGCACCAGCGGGTACGGCTGGCCATCCTCGCGGTGCTCAGTGAGACCGCGGAGTGCTCCTTCGCCGCGCTGCGCGACCAACTCGGGCTCACCGACGGAAACCTCAGCAGGCACCTGCGGGTACTGGAGGAAGCCGGCCTCGTCGGGCAACGCAAGACCTTCGAGGCGCGCAGGCCACGCACCTGGCTCACGCTCACCAGGGCCGGGCGCAAGGCATTGCGCGTGCAGCTTGAGAACATGGAGAAGCTCGTGACCAAGCTTCGTTCGTACACCGAGGACGAGTAGGCGCACGCTTGACGATGAGCAGGAGTACGTGGTGACGGAGACGCCGGTGACCGAGGTGATGGCCGAACTGGCCGCGCTCGATGACCCGAAGGTACGCCAGGTGAACGAGAAGCACGGTGACGATCACGGTGTGAACCTCGGCAGGCTGCGCGCGCTCGCGAAGCGGCTGAAAACGCACCAGGAACTCGCGCGCCGGCTGTGGGAGACAGGGGACACCGCGGCGAGACTGCTGGCGACCCTGATCTGCCGCCCGAAGGCGTTCGAGCGGCAGGAGCTGGACGCCATGTTGCGCGCGGCGCGCACCCCCAAGGTGCACGACTGGCTGGTGAACTACGTGGTGAAGAAGAGCCCGCACGCCGAAGAGCTGCGGCTGGCCTGGTCCGCCGACGCGGATCCGGTGGTCGCGAGCGCCGGCTGGGCGCTGACCACCGAACGGGTGGCGAAGAAGCCCGATGGCCTCGACCTCGCGGGACTGCTCGACGTGATCGAGGCGGAGCTGAAGGATGCCCCGGATCGCCTGCAGTGGGCGATGAACCACTGCCTGGCCCAGATCGGGATCGAGCACGCCGAGCACCGCGCTCGTGCCATCGATATCGGTGAGCGCCTGGAAGTGCTGAAGGACTACCCGACTTCGCCGAACTGCACGTCTCCGTTCGCGCCCACCTGGATCACCACGATGGTTGGTTCAGGACGTCGTTGACGGCCGGTAGCGGGTGAAGGTGACCCCGCCGCGGAACGACCTGGCGTCGAGCAGCTCCAGCCCGAGCAGTTCGAAACCATCGGGGAACAGCTTGCGCCCGCGCCCCTGCACCACGGGATAGGTGAACAGCCGGTACTCGTCGACCAGCCCGGCCCCGATCAGCGTGTGGCACAGGGTGATGCTGCCGGTGACCACGATGTCCTTGCCCGGCTGTGCCTTCAGCGCGCGGACCTCCTCGACCGGGTCCCCGGACAGGATCGTGGAGTGCTGCCATCCCGGTTCGGTCAGCGTCGAGGACACGACGTACTTCTGGACCCGGTTGAGGTACTCGGTGATCCCCGTGGTGTCCTCGGTCTGCTCGGGCCAGTAGCCGCGCAGGTCCTCGAAGGTCTGGCGGCCCACCAGGAACCCGTCCGCGTCGCGGTCCTGCCGGTGCAGCTCCTCGAGCAGATCCGAGTTGTCCGCGCCGCCCTGGCCCTGCGGGTCGAACCAGTCGGCCAGCATCTCGATGGACCCGTCGATGGTGACGTTCTGCGTGATGGCGAGCGTGCGCATGATGGTCTCCTCCTGCCGCTGTTGCTGCTTCCACTGGTGAGACTGTGGCCCGAGGGAAAACTCATCGGTCGGGACCGGGTTGGGCCGAACGGAGGTTTGATCTTGATCCGCTCAGCCGGTTTCGCGGGCGCGGGGGCGCCTTAAGATCAACTGTTGACAAGTTTTTACGAGTTCCCTGTCTCCTCGGTGAATCCCGGCGAATCGCTGCTCGCCCCGGGCTCGCCGCGTTGTCAACGTTGTCACCTGGTGGTCGGCAACCGCGGTTGAAGGGTGTGACATGCGCCGACGAGCACATGCCTTGGTCGTTCTGCTCATGGTGATCGTGGTGGGGGCGACGAGCGCGCCCGCCACGCAGGCCGCTGCCACCCAGCCACGGCAGGCGGGGAACGCGGGCGTTCCCGCGCTGTCCAGCCCCCGCGCCGTCACCCTGATCACCGGCGACCGGGTCATCGTGCACGAGCGGAAGGGCGAGGTGCCAGCGATCTCGGTGCAGCCGGGGCCGGGCCGCGAGCAGATGGGTTTCCAGCGCAGCCAGGACAAGGACGGCTGGTCGGTTTTCCCTGCCGACGCCCTGCCGCTGGTGGCGAACGGTGTGCTCGACGAACAGCTGTTCCGGATCGACCGGTTGCTCGCCGACGGATACGACGACAGCGCGCGGGCGACCCTGCCGTTGATCGTGCAGCACGACGGTGCCGCCGGGCACGCCGCGAGCGCCTGGCCCGGCGCGACCGCCCTGCGGCGGCTGGGCAGCGTGCACGCGACCGCCTTCGCCCAGCCCAAGGACCGTGCGGGCGAGTTCTGGTCGATGCTGGCCGGCCCGAGCTCCGCGGGGGTGCGGAAGGTCTGGCTGGACCGCAAGGTCGAGGCGAGTCTCGACCGCAGCGTGCCGCAGATCGGCGCGCCGGAGGCGTGGCGGAGCGGGTTCACCGGCAAGGGCGTCAAGGTGGCGGTGCTGGACACCGGTGTGGACACGGGCCATCCGGACCTGGCGGGCAAGGTGGTGGCGGCCAAGGACTTCTCGGGTGGCCAGGACGCCACCGACCGGCACGGCCACGGCACCCACGTCGCCTCGACCATCGCCGGTTCCGGGGCGGCGTCCGGCGGGCGGTTCAAGGGCGTCGCGCCCGAAGCCGGGCTGCTGGCGGGCAAGGTGCTCGGGGATGACGGGAGCGGTGGCCTCTCGCAGATCATCAGCGGCATGGAGTGGGCGGCAGGCGAGGGCGCCGACGTGATCAACCTGAGCCTCGGCGGCACGGACACCGAGGGCATCGACCCGCTGGAAGCCGCGGTGAACCGCCTCACCAGGGAGGAGGGCGTGCTGTTCGCGATCGCCGCGGGCAACGAAGGGGAGAACGGGGCGGGCACGGTGGCCTCGCCGGGCAGCGCCGACGCGGCCCTCACCGTCGGCGCGGTGGACAGGGCCGACGCCCTGGCGCCGTTCTCCAGCAGGGGGCCGCGGGTGGGGGACAACGCGGTCAAGCCGGAGATCACCGCACCCGGGGTGGGGATCGTCGCGGCGAAGGCGGGCGGGGCACCCGGCGAGGACTACCAGCCGATGTCGGGCACCTCGATGGCGACGCCGCATGTGGCGGGCGCGGCGGCGCTGCTCGCCCAGCAGCACCCCGGCTGGCGGCCCGAGCGGCTCAAGGCCGTGCTCACCGGTACCGCGAAGCCGACCGAGGGACTGACCGTCTTCCAGCAGGGCTCGGGACGGGTGGACGTGGCCAAGGCCGCCGGGCAGCGAGTGAGCGCGGATGCCACCACCGTCGCTTTCGGCACGGTCCCGGCGTCCGACCCGCAACCCAGGACACGGGAGGTCACCTACCACAACAGCGGCGCCGACCCGGTCGAGCTCGACCTGCGGCTGGATGTCCGCGACCGGGCCGGGAAACCGGCGGCCGACGGCCTGTTCGCGGTCGACCGGCCCAGGGTCACGGTGCCTGCCGGTGCGACCGCGACCGCCGTGCTCACGTTGAGCCCGGGGCAGAAACCTCGCGGCGCCTATGGCGGCACGCTGATCGCCACCTCCGGTTCCGGTGCCGAGGTCCGCAGCCTGGTCGGCGCCGACCTCGAACGCCCCGTCTACTCGGCCGGCATCAAGTTCTTCGACCGCAACGGCAACGGCCCCGGCCCGAAGGGGCCGCGCGGCTCGCTGATCGCGACCAACCTGGACACCGGTGACCTGGAGATCTACGCCGTGACCGAGGGCGGCGGCCCGGTCCGGCTGCCGCAGGGCCGGTACCTGCTGGTCGCGCGGATCGACGAGTCGCCAGGCAGCGGCAACACCGGGTCGAGTCTGGTCAGCAAGCCGGGCTTCGTACTCGACCGGGACAGGGACGTCGTGCTGGACGCGCGGCAGGCGAAACCCGTGACGGTGCGGACCGACCGGCCGGACGCCCGGTCGAACGGCCAGATCGTCGCCTTCTTCGAACGGCTCGCAGGCGGGGGTGTCACGAGCCATTCATGGTACCAGCCGCGGCTCTACCACGACGATATGTACTCCTACGTCGCCCCCACCGGCGCCGAGGTGCCCGGCTTCGACTTCCTCGTCACCACGATGCTGAGCAAGCAGACCGGGGAGGGAAGGTCGCAGGACAGCCCCTACCTCTACAACCTGCAGTTCCCTAGCGCGGGCCGGGTTCCCGACGTCTCGAGGTACCGGGTGCGCGACCACGAGCTGGCCAGGGTGGACGCCAGCTACGCCAGTACCGGCGAGCAATGGGGCAACCTGCACGTGCTGCCCTCGCCATACGACAACGGTGGCGACCTCCGCGACGCCTGGTTCCTCACCACCCATACCCGGCTGCCCGCGAAGCGGGAGGAGTTCTACAGCACCGGGAAGATCCGCTGGCTGAAGCGGCTGTTCGTGGACGCCGGTCCCAGCAACGGAACCCTGAGCAGCACCGTGGAGGACGCGGCAGGGGTGCGGTACCGAGCGGGGCAGCGTTCCAGGGAGGACTGGAACCGCGCGGTCGTCGGTCCCTCGCTGGCGCACCTGACCGAGGCCGTGCGCGACGGTGACACCTTCAGCGTCCTGCTTCCGCTGCTCGCGGTGAGCGGTGACCATGTCAGCATGTCGGCGGTGGACGGCACCACCCGGCTGCTCCGAGACGGGAAGGAAATCGGTTCCGTGCCAAGGGTTCCCGGCCACCTGTGGCCGAGCCGCGGTGCGGTGAGCTTCACCGTCCCTCCGGAGGAGGGCGACTACACGCTGACCGTCGACGCCAGGCGGCCGGATGACGCCAACGCCGAGCTGTCCAGCGAGGTGGTCACCTCATGGAACTTCCGTTCGCGGCGAGCGGCAGGCGAGACGCCGCTGCCGCTGATGACCCTGCGGGCCAGCCCGTCGCTCGGCGCGGCCAACGATGTCTGGCGGCTGTTCCCGCACGCCGTACCGATCGAGGTCGAGCGCGCCGCTGGTATGCGGGGAACCACCAGGGAGGTCACCGCCGAGGCCTCCTTCGACGGCGGTAGCACCTGGCACCGGCAACTCGTCATCGGGAGCGGGGATCGCTGGCACGCCTTCGTCATGGCGCCGTTGCTGCGCTCATCGGAGTTCGTCTCCTTGCGACTGTCCGCGAAGGACTCCGGCGGCAGCTCGGTTTCGCAGACCATCACCAGGGCCTACCGTCTGCGGTAAGCTTCGTATTCGGCCGCCACGCACGACCCGCGGAGCGGGAAATATCCGGTTGTCGCGTTCGTGCCTGTGCCGGACCGGAAAACGCTCACGCGGTTGAGCGTACGTATCTCGGTACGTAGTTCTACGGATGCCTGCCACTCGGCCGAACGGCCAGTATGGGCTCCCGAAGGCAGGGAATGAGCCCGCTCGGCGATTTCCCCTGCCTTCGAGTCAACGGTGGTGGCATGGATCTTCCCTGGTCGGCACGCATGTCGCGGCGGCTAGGGTGACTTTGTCATCTCTGTGTCGAGTCGGAGCCTCTGATGTGTGGTCGGGTGACAAAATCTGCGGACCGCGTTCGGTGCTCAGCCGGGTTTCTTCGTTTAGTGTTGACAAACTTCCATAGTTCGAAGCACTATTTTCACGGCACGCAGGCAAGTTGCTCGGTCGAATACTTTACGGTTCTCGTGATGGAGAATAGTGATGCCAATTTCTTTTCGACGTGGGCTCACCGCCATACTCGCGTCGACGACCTTGACCGTCGGCCTGGTCGCCGGAGCGCCGTCGGCCGGGGCCGACGAGGCGTTCTACACCCCGCCGTCGCCCTTGCCGGCGGGGCAGAACGGTGATGTGATCAAGTCCCAGCCGTCGTTCATCCTGGGTTCGCAGGCCACCCGGATCATGTATCTGAGCCGGGACTCGAAGGGCGCGACGATTCCGGTGACCGGCACGGTGATGGTGCCGGACAAGCCGTGGACCGGCGGTGGGAAGCGGCCGATCGTGGCCTACGCCCCGTTCACCGCGGGTCTCGGTGACAAGTGCGCACCGTCCAAGACCATGGCCGGCGAAGGTGATGGGGACATCTCGACGACGTTCCAGACCGGATTCGTCAACGCCTTGCTGGAGAAGGGAATCGCGGTCGCGCAGACCGACTACGAGGGACTGGGCACGCCAGGTGACCACACGTACGTGATGCGTGCGGCCGAGGCGCATGCGGTGCTGGACGTGATCCGCGCGGCGCAGCGGCTGCCGGACACCGGCCTGCCCGCGGACGGGCCGGTCGGGATCACCGGGTACTCCCAGGGTGGTGGCGGCTCGGCGGCCGCGGTCGAGCTGGCCCCGGACTATGCGCCCGAGCTGGATATGCGGGGGGCCTACGTCGGTGCGCCGCCCGCGGATCTCGGGGTGCTGGCCAAGTCGCTTGACGGTTCCTATGCCGTGGCCTTCCTCGGGTTCGCACTGGTGGGTTTGAACACCGCATACCCGGAGACGGAGATCCTGACCAAGCTCGCCAACGAGAAAGGTAAGGAGCTGTACGACACGGCCAGGGACATCTGCACGATCGAGGCGTTGCTGAAGTACCCGTTCACGCAGTCCCGCACGCTCACCAAGGACGGGCGGCCGGTGTCGGCGTATCTCGGTGAGGAGCCGTTCAGGTCCATCCTGGCGGAGCTGAAGATCGGCAACCGGAAGCCGGAGGCGCCGGTGCTGGTCGAGCACGCCCCGCTGGATGACATCGTGCCCTACGGCCAGGGCAAGCAGATGGCAAAGGACTGGTGCGCGCAGGGCGCGACGGTGCAGTTCAAGGACCTGCCTGCGCCCCCGGCCTTCGCGCATGTCGGAGGCGTCCCTGCGGCCATGTCCAACTCCGCGAACTGGCTGGCCGACCGGCTGTCCGGCGAACCCGCGACCGACAACTGCGGGAAGTTCTGACCATGTGACCGTGCGGTGGTGCCGGGCGCCAGTAGTCCCTGCCCGACCCGGCACCACCGCATCGGCCACGGAATCCTGGAGCACGACGTGGTGCCGAATCCGAGTTTCGCCCGAGCGGGCTGGCGCCGGGCACGCAGAGTGTTGAGTTCCCGGGTGGTCACGGCCCTGACCGTGCCGCACGGTGTCGATCGTTACCTCGGCCTTTTCAACCCGCTGTGGTCGGTCGGGGAGGTACGCGCCGCCATCGTCGCGGTCGCGCATCACACGCCGGACAGCGTCACGCTGACCTTGCGGCCCAACGCGAACTGGCAGGGCGCGCGAGCAGGCCAGTACGTGCGGCTCGCCGTCGAGATCGACGGTGTGCGCCGCACCCGGTGCTTCTCGGTGGCCAGCTCGCAACACCGCGCGGACGGCCTGATCGAGATCAGCGCGAAGGTGAACCCTGCCGGTACGGTGTCCGGTTTCCTCAAGCGGAAGGCCCTGCCCGGCCAGATCGTGGTGCTCTCCCAGGCCGAGGGCGAGTTCGTGTTGCCGGACGAACTGCCAGGGCACATCCTGCTGATCAGCGGCGGCAGCGGCATCACCCCGGTGATGTCCATCTTGCGCACCCTCATCGACCGGCGGTATCCCGGCCGGATCACTTTCCTGCACTACGCGGCCGGACCCGAGGACGTGATCTACCACGAGGAGCTGACCGACCTCGCCGCGGCCCATCCGCGGTTCACCCTGGCCGAGACCTATCCCCGCAGGCACGGGCGGTTCGGCCGGGATCACCTTGCGGCGACGGCTCCCGACTACGCCGACGCGCTGTGCTACGCCTGCGGCCCGGCCTCGTTGCTGGACGCGGTCGGGGCGCTGTGGCTGGCCGAGGGGATCGGCGACCGGCTGCTGGTCGAACGGTTCGCCACGCCTGCCCCGGTCACCGGCACCGGGGAGGCCGTCGGCGAGATCCGGTTCGTGCGCAGCGGCATCAGCGCGCCCTGCGACGGGCGCACGTTGCTGGAGCAGGCCGAGGCGGCCGGTCTGAGCCCGGAGTACGGCTGCCGGATGGGCATCTGCCACACCTGTACCAGCGTCAAGTCCAGCGGCGCGATCCGCAATGTACTCAACGGGACGGTCACCGCCGAGCCAGGGGAGCGGATCCAGTTGTGTATCACCGCGCCCTGCGGCGACGTCGAGCTGGACATGTGAGCCGTCGAAACACGTAACCGGCAAGGAAAGCGACAATGGCTACCCGAGCACGTATCCCACAACTCAGCCCCGAGCAGCTCGACGAGCTCGGCCGGGAGCTCGACGCGATCCGCAGGGAACTGGTCGCCGACCTCGGCGAGCGGGACGCGGCCTACATCCGCCGCGTCGTCACGCTGCAGCAGCGGTTCGAGTTCCTCGGCCGCGCGTTGCTCTGGGCAGGCTGGTTTCCACCCGCCTGGCTGGCAGGGACCGCGGCGCTGTCGATCTCCAAGATCCTGGACAACATGGAGATCGGTCACAACGTCATGCACGGCCAGTACGACTGGATGGGCGATCCGGCCCTGAACTCGAAGATGTTCGAATGGGACACCGTCTGCCCTTCCGAGCAATGGCGGCATACGCACAACTATGTGCACCACACGTTCACCAACATTCTCGGCAAGGACCGCGATATCGGGTACGGCCTGCTGCGCATGATCGACGCGCAGCGATGGCGCCCGTACTACCTCGGCAACCCGGTGTACGCGTTCGTGTTGATGGTCGCCTTCGAATGGGGCGTGATGCTGCACGACCTCGAGATCGACCGGATCATGTCCGGGCGCCGGAAGTGGTCGGAGACCAGGGGGCTGCGGCGCCGGATGTGGCAGAAGGGCGGCAAGCAGGCCATCAAGGACTACCTGCTGTTCCCGCTGCTGAGCGGGCCCGGCGCGCTGGCAACCCTCACCGGGAACGCCACCGCGAACCTGGTGCGCAACCTGTGGGCGTTCAGCATCATCTTCTGCGGGCACTTCCCGGACGGGGTCGCGGACTTCACCGAGGAGGAATGCGCCAACGAGACACCAGGCCAGTGGTACTACCGGCAGATGCTCGGCTCCGCCAACATCGAAGGCGGAAAGCTGTTTCACCTGATGACCGGGAACCTGAGCTTCCAGATCGAGCACCACCTGTTCCCGGACATCCCGGCGCGGCGCTACCAGCAGATCGCGCCACGGATCCGGGAGATCTGTGAGCGCTACGGCCTCGGCTACAACACCGGCCCGCTCGGCAGGCAGGTCGGCAGCGTGTGGAAGAAGATCTTCCGGCTCGCCCTGCCACCGTCCAGGGACCGGATGCCTGCCGGCGCGGCCCGCCGGACCAGGTTGCGGGCGCTGTCCGGCGCCCGGGGCGCGGAGGCGGCGTGACTACCCCGCCTGCCCTGTCCGGCCGGGAAGCTGTGGGTCCGGACGGTCAGGACATTCGTACTCCGGCGATCATGGCCGTGGTCGCGCTCGTGGGATTCGTGACCACATTGGACAACACGATCGTCGCGGCCGCCGCGCCGTCGATCGGCAGGGAGCTGGGGCTGAATCTGACCACGCTGCAGTGGATCAGCATCGGCTACATGCTTCCGTACGCCGGGCTGCTGCTGGCCGCGGGCGCGCTGATCGACCGGATCGGACGCCGCCGCACCCTGCTCGCCGGGTGCGCGGTGTTCGCGGCCGGAGCACTGCTCGGCGGTGTGGCTCGATCGCCCGAGCTGCTGCTCACGGCCAGGGTGACGCAGGGCATCGCGGCCGCTTTCATCGTGCCGGGGACGCTCAGCCTGATCCGTACCAAACTGCCGGAATCCGGGCGAAAGATCGCCATCGCGGTGTGGACCGCCGCGCTCGCCTGTGCACTCGCGCTGGGGCCGTGGCTCGGTGGCGCGCTCGCCGAACACCTGCACTGGAGCTGGATATTCCTCAGTAACCTGCCGTTCGTCTGCGCGGCGTGGTTCCTGCTGACGCGCACCAGCCGGGACGAGCCGGTCCGCTCCGGCGTGCCGGTGCGGCTGGGCGCGACGGTGCTGGTGACGATCAGCCTGGTGCTGCTCACCGCGGCCGTGGTGACCTCGGGTGGTGTCGTCAGCACGGGCGTCCTCGGCGGCGCCGGGCTGCTCGGACTGCTCGCCTTCGTGCTGAGCGAGCGACGCGCCGGCACGCCACTCGTCCCGGCGCGGCTGCGGGCGAACCGGGTGTTCCTCGGCGCGAACGCGCTGATCTTGCTGTGGGGGCTGGGGATCAGCGGGATCGTGTTCTTCACCCCGTTGGTGTACCAGGAGTTCCTGGGGATGGGGCCGGAGGAGGCCGGGCTGCCACTGGTCGTGGTGGCCGGCGCGGTGATCTGTGCGACCCCGCTCGTACCGGCGGTGACCAGGGCGCTCGGGCCGCATCGCGCGGTGTGTCTCGGGCTGCTGGTGCTGGCAGCCGGTCTGGTGCAGCTCGCCGTGGTGAACGGCGAGACCGCGATGGCACCCCGGTTGGCCGGGTTGGTGCTTGCCGGGGTCGGGTCGGCGTTCACCGCGCCGATCACCGGGCACGCACTGGACCGGATCGGCGAGGACGACACCGGTACCGCCTCCGGCGTGCTCACCGCGTCGCGGGAACTGTCCAGCGCGTTCGGGGTCGTGCTGATCGGGATCGTGCTCACCTCGGTGCGGGCCGGTGAGAGCGCCGCGGGCGCGGCCGACGGCCCGGCGCTGGCCGCGGGGTATGCCGCGGGACTGCTGGTTGCGGCGGTGCTGCAGGTCGCGGGCGCGGCGCTCGCACTCGTCGTGCTGCGGCCCCGGCCCGCCGTGCAATCGATGCCGTCCAAGGAGTGTGAGGGAACATGAACAGCGAGGCCGAGTGGCGAGCCTGGTTGCTCGAGCGGCTTGCCGCCGGGTCGAGCGGCCAGGTCACCGAGCGGGATGTGGACCGGCCGTTGCGGGACCTCGGTGTCTCGTCCCGGAACGCGGTGGCGATCGCGGCACAGGCGGGTGAGCTGCTCGGCCGGGAACTGCCGGCCACCCTGGTGTGGACCGCGCCGACGATCGGCGAACTGGCCAAGGCCCTCGCCGCCGGGCCCCAATCCCTCGACGCCGGTGGTTTCGATCCGTCCGTGCCCGACGCGCACGAAGGGCCGGTCGCGGTCGTCGGCCTCGGCTGCCGGTTTCCCGGAGCGGCCACCCCGGCCGGGTTCTGGCGGCTGCTGACCGGCGGGAGGGACGGCATCGGCGAGGTTCCCGCCGGACGTTGGGAGCGGTTCGTCCCGGACGTCACTGACCACGACCTGCCGAGGCAGGGCGGATTCCTCGACGATGTCGCCGGGTTCGACGCCGAGTTCTTCGGGATCAGCCCCGATGAGGCCGAGGTGATGGATCCGCAGCAACGGCTGCTGCTCGAGGTGACCTGGGAGGCGCTGGCGCACGCGGGCATCCCGGCGGCGTCCCTGCGGGGCACCGACTGCGGGGTGTTCGTCGGCCTGTCCGCGGCCGAGTACGCCCAGCTGACCATGACCGACCTTGACCGCGTCGACGCCTGGTCGGCCACGGGCGCGGCGGCCTCGGTGACGGCCAACCGGGTGTCCTACGCCCTCGGCGCGCACGGCCCGAGCATGACCGTCGACACCGCGTGCTCCTCCTCGCTGGTCGCGGTGAACCTGGCGGCGCGGGCGCTGGCCGATGGCGATGCCTCCACCGCCGTGGTGGGCGGGGTGAACCTGCTGCTGTCCCCGGCGATCACGGCGAACTTCCAGCGGGCGGGCCTGCTTGCCGCCGACGGTCGGTGCAAACCGTTCGACGCCGCAGCCGACGGCATCGTGCGCGGTGAGGGGTGCGGCGTCGTGGTGCTCAAGCGGCTCGAGGACGCCCGCCGCGACGGTGACCGGATCCTCGCCTTGATCAAGGGCGGCACGGTGAACTCGGACGGCAGGTCCAACGGGTTGATCGCACCGAATCCCGCCGCGCAGCAACGGCTCCTTTCCCGCGCGTACCAGCGTGCCGGGGTGCGCACACCCGCGGTGGACTACGTCGAGGCGCACGGCACGGGGACCTCGCTCGGTGATCCGATCGAGGCCGGGGCGCTGGCCTCCGTGCTCGGTGCGGGGCGCCCAGCGCGGCGGCCGTTGCTGATCGGCTCGGTGAAGTCCAACCTCGGCCACCTAGAGGGCGCGGCCGGCATCGCCGGACTGATCAAGGTGGTGCTGAGCCTGTGGCACTCGCGGATCCCGCCGAGCCTGAACTTCACCGCACCCAGCCCGCACATCGACTTCGCGGGGGCACGGCTGGAAGTGGTCACCGAGAACACCGAGTGGCCGCGCTACCCGGGGATCGCGCGGGCCGGGGTGTCCTCGTTCGGCTTCGGCGGCACCAACGCGCACGTCGTGCTGGAGGAGTGGCAGCCCACCGGTGGTACCAGGCCACGGGGCCCGGTTTCGCCGGGACGCGCGGAGGTGGTCGCCCTGTCCGGCCGGTCCCCGGCGCGGTTGCGCGCCCGCGCGCGGGCGCTGGCCGACTGGCTGGACGGACCGGAGGATGCGCACCCCGACATCGCCGTGCTCGCCGCGGCGCTGGCCCATGCCGAGGAAGACGGCGCGCAGGCAGGGGCCGCGGTACCCGCGCGGAATACCGGCCAGCTGTGCGAACGGCTGCGGGCGCTGGCCGAAGGGCAGCCGCACCGGTCGGTGTTCACCGCGACACCGGCCGGTACGGACAGCGGCCCGGTGTTCGTGTTCTCCGGTTACGGTTCGCAGTGGCCGGGCATGGCGCGACGGCTGCTGGCCGAGGAACCGGCGTTCGCCGAGGCCGTCACCGAACTGGACGGCGTGTTCCGCGAGGTCGCCGGTGTCGAGCTGTCCCTGCTGCTGGCGGAGGATGCGGCGGCCGGGCCGCTGTCGAGCCAGCAGTTCGCCCTGTTCGGCATGCAGGTCGCGCTGGCCCGGTTGTGGCGCGCCTACGGCGTGCGTCCGGCCGCGGTGATCGGCCACTCGATGGGGGAGGTGGCCGCGGCGGTCGCGGTCGGGGCACTGGAACCGGCTGAGGGGCTGCGCGTGATGGTGCACCGGACCGCGGTGCTCGACGAGTTGCAGGCCGAAGGCGCGGGCGCGATGGCCGTCGTGGAACTCGCGCCCGGCGAACTGGACGAGCTCGCCGACGACTTTCCCGGGATCACCGTCGCGGTGTACGCCTCGCCTGCGCAGTGCACGGTCAGCGGCCCCGCCGAGCAGGTGCGCGCGCTGGTGGCGCGGGTGGAGGCCGGTGGCGGGCTGGCCAGGACCGTGCCGACCGGCGTCGCGGGGCACTCCGCGGCGGTCGAGCCGCTGCTCGACCGGTTCACCACGGCTCTGACCGGTCTCCGCCCCACGCCGGAGGCGATCCCGCCCGGCACCACGTGCTACTCCAGCGTGCTGGCCGACCCCAGGACGCGACCGGCCTTCGACGCCGGTTACTGGGCGGCGAACCTGCGCAGGCCGGTGCGGTTCACCCAGGCGATCGGCGCCGCACTGGCCGAAGGGCACCGGTTGTTCGTGGAGATCTCGCCACATCCGGTGACCCTGGTGGCGGTCGAGCAGACGGCGAAGGGGTGCGGTGCCGGGGACCTCACGTTGATCCCGACGCTGCACCGCGATCCGGAGGACGCAGACGACGGGTTCGCGGCCGCGCTGGCCGCGCTGTACCCGCACGGCAGGCCGGAGGTGCTGCGCGCGCGCTACCCGGACCGCGAGGTGATCGACCTGCCGCCACCGGTGTGGGAGCACCGGGAGTACTGGGCGGATCCGGTGCCGTCACCCGGCCGGACCGGGCACCCGTTCCTCGGCGAGCCGGTCGAGGTGCCGGGGACCGACCGGCGGGTGTGGCCTGCCGAGGTGGGGCTGGCCGCGCACCCGTGGCTGGCCGCGCACACCGCGCACGAGGTGCCGATACTGCCCGGTGCCGCGTTCGTCGAGCTGATGCTGGCGGCGGCCGCGGATTCGTTGCCCGGCGCGGAAAGCCACGAACTGCGGGAAGTCGTGCTGCACCGGCCGCTGCCGCTGGCCGAGCACACCGAGGTGTCGGTTTCGGCGACCCCGGTCCGGGCAGGCGAGGTCGAGCTGTCGGTGTCCGCTCGCCGCGGCGGGGAGTGGGAATGCTACGCCGCCGCGACCGCGACGACCGGTGGGACGCCAACCGGTCCGGTCGCCGGGGCGGTGCTGGCCGAGGTGACGCACCCCGGTGACGCGAAACGGTCCGGCTTCACCCTGCATCCCGACCTCGGTGAGGCGTGCGTGCGCGCGCCGGCCGCCCTGGCAGGCGATCCGGATGACCGGAGGTGGCTGCGGGTGACCCGGATCGGTCGCGTGCGCGTCACCGGTGATCCCCGGCGCGCCGCAACGGTGTCCGGTTCGCTGGACGCCTCGACCCCTTCGACCGGCTCGGCCCGGCTGCTCGATGCGGAGGGCGCGGTGCTGGCCGAGTGGGACGGGATCACGCTGACCGGCGTGGCGCGGGCGGATGTGCCGTTCCTGCCGGAACGGCTGGCGTACCAGGCGAGCTGGGTGCCGAGCGAACTGCCGACCGGCACCGGCAGTTCCCCCACGGTGGACTGGATCGTGCTGCACGGGGACGGGGTGCGGGCCGGGCCGCTGGTCGACCGGCTGATCGAAGAGGGCCACCGGGCCCTCGCGGTCCCGCTGGCCAGGCGGGCCGAGCTCGGTGCGATTGCCGGTGACCCGGCCGCACTCGGCGGTGTGGTCGTGCTGCCGGACGTCCCCGGCTCGCCTGGCGAGCTCGATACCGCGCGGGCCCTGCCCCTCGCCGTCGCCGAGGTGGTCCGCGAGCTGACCGGGCTGGGCGAGGCCTCGCCGAGGCTGTGGCTGGTCACCAGCGGTGCGGCCGCGGTGCGGGCTGGCGAGGCCGGTCACCCCGGTCTGGCCGCCCTGCGCGGCCTGGTCCGCGTGCTTGCGTACGAACATCCCGAGCTGCGGGCGACCACGCTCGACGTCGGCGAAGCGGAGGACGCGGCCGCGGTCGCCGTACCCGAACTGCTCGCCGACCCGCCCGAGGACGAGGTGGCCTGGCGGGACGGCAGGCGGTTCGCCTACACGCTGACCCGTGCCGAGCTGCCTGCCGAGCCGCGGCAGGCGCCGGTCGTCCGGGACGGCGCGTACCTGATCACCGGTGGGCTCGGCGGGCTCGGCATCGCGGCGGCAAGGTGGCTGGCCGGGGCGGGCGCCACCCGGATCGTGCTTTCCGCGCGCCGCGGGCCGTCCACCGCGGCGCGCACCGCGATCGAGGAGATCACTGCGGCCGGCGTTCGGGTCGAGGTGGTGACCGGGGACATCGCCGAACCCGGTGTCGCCGAGCGGATGGTGCGCGCGGCAGGCCACGGCGACACCCCGGTGCGAGGGGTGCTGCACGCCGCCGGGGTGCTCGCCGACGGCGCCGTGTTCGCGCTGGACGCCGACGCCATGGCCACGGCCTGGCGGGCCAAGACCGAGGGCGCGTTGCGGCTGCACGAGGCGTGCGCAGGGATCGAGCTGGACTGGTGGCTGGCCTACTCCTCGGCGGCCGCCCTGTTCGGTTCGCCCGGCCAGGCCGCCTATGCCACGGCGAACGCCTGGCTGGACGCGTTCACCGCGTGGCGACGGGCCAAGGGGCTACCCGCGGCCACCGTCCAGTGGGGAGCGTGGGCCGAGATCGGCGGCGCGGCGGGCAAGGACAACCCGGTGCTGGAACCGATGCCGCCGCGCGAGGGCATCGCCGCGCTGTCCGCCGTGCTCGCGTCCGGGCGCGGACAGACCGCGATCACCCGGCTGGACACCGAGGCCGTGCTGGAGCTGTTCCCCCGGCTGGCCCAGCGGCCGTTCTTCGCCGAGCTGGTCGCCCCTGGCCAGGCGGCAGTCACGGAGCCGGGGGCTGGGATCGACGCGATCCGGGCGCTCGCGGCCGGGGACCCGGACCGGGCCCGCGCCGCCGTCTGCGACCACATCGTGTCGCTGCTCGCCGAGATGATGTGGCTCGACACCGAGGCACTCGACCCGCACGCCCCGCTCACCTCGCTCGGGCTCGACTCGCTGCTGGCCATGCGTGCCCGTGGCGCCGTCGAACGGGACTTCGGTGCCACCCTCCCGCTCCCGCTGCTGCTGCGCGGGGCCAGCCTGGTCGATCTGGCCGACCACCTGGTCAACACCTTGCGCCCGGAGGGAACGGCGGTGTCCACATCGCAGCGGCCCGCCGCCCGGCCCGCGGGTGGTGGGCCGGGCGGCAGGGACTTCGCCGAACGGTGGGTCGGCCGGATCCTGCGGCAGGTGCTCGGCCCGGAGAGTGCGGGGGAGGACGTCGAGGTGCACCTGCCGCTCGCCGAGGCCGGGCTGGACGACGCGGCGGCGGAACGGCTCCGCGAGGCCGTTTCGGCCGCGCTCGGCCGAGCGGTCACCACCGAGGAACTCCTTGCCGTGCCGACGATCGCGGGGATGGCCGATGCCGTGCGTGCCGAGCTGGAGAGCACCGGCGACGGGCCGATGCGCCTGCTCGGCAGCGGCGGGGACGGTGACGATGCGCCGTTGTACCTTTTCCACGCCGCGGGCAGTCCCACGGCGGTCTACCGGCCGCTGGTCGGCCTGCTGGAAGCCGACGTGACCTGCTATGGCATGGAACGCCTCGACCACCTGGACACCGTGGAAGCCAAGGCGGCGCGGTACGCCGAACTGATCAGGGGCAGGCAGCCCGATGGCCCGTACCGGCTCGGCGGCTGGTCCTTCGGCGGGCTACTCGCCTTCGAGGTGGCACGGCAGCTCACCGCGGCGGGCGCCGAGGTCGAGCTGCTGTTCCTGATCGACACGATCATCCCGCTACCCGACATGGAGTCCTCTCCCGAAGAGGCGCTGCGGGCCCGGCTGCGCCGGTTCGTCTCCTACATCGAGCAGACCTACCAGGTGGACCTCGGGCTGCCGGAAGGTGAGCTGGTGGCCCTGCCGGAGGAGGAGCGGAACGAGCTGGTCATGCGCAGGCTTTCCGACCGGGTTGCCGAGATGGGCGCCGCGGTGCTCGAACACCAGCGAACCTCCTATGTGGATGCCCGGATCTCCGAGCAGCACGTCCCCGGTGCGTATTCCGGCCCGGTGCTGCTGTTCCGGGCCAAGGATCCGCACCCGCTGACCACCACGCTGGACCCGCGTTACCTGCGGACCGACGACGCGCTCGGCTGGGACGAGTTCTGCCAGGACCTGGAGGTCGTCAAGGTGCCCGGCGACCACATCACGGTCATCGACCCGCCGCATGTCGCGATCGTGGCCGACCGGATCTCCGCCGAGCTATCGCTGCTCAGGAAGTGAGGAAGAAATGAGAAGGATACGACAGCGGCGCTTGTCGGTGACCGCGCTCGTGACGGGAATGGTGGTATGGCTCCTCGTCGGTGCCGCGGGACACCCTGCCGCCGCCCCATGGTGGCCGCAGCCAGCCTCCAGCCAGGCGAGGGTCGTCGACGAGACCCGGATCGACCAGCGCATGATCGACCTGAAGATCTCCTCGCCCGCGCTGGGTCATGACGCGATGGTGCGGCTGCTGGTGCCCCGCGGCTGGTCCAAGGACGCCGATCGGACCTGGCCGGTGCTGTACCTGCTGCACGGCTGCTGCGAGGACAAGGACTACACCTCCTGGACGCACTTCACCGACGTCGAGGAGTTCACCGCGGACAAGGACGCGATCATCGTCATGCCGTCCGCGGGCCGGATCGGCATGTACGCCAAGTGGTGGAACTGGGGCCTTTCTGACAAGCCGGACTGGCCGAAGTTCCACCTGACCGAGTTGCGGCAGATCCTGGAGAACCAGTACCGGGCGGGCACGGACCGTTCGGTCGCCGGGCTGTCCATGGGCGCCTACGGTGCCATGGAGTACGCCGCCGAGAACCCGGGAATGTTCGGTGCGGCCGCCGCCTACAGCGGCGCGCTCGACTTGACGAGGTTCCCCATCCCCCAGTTCACCCAGCTGAACCTGATAGCCAACGGCCACTTCCTCTGGGGAGCCCTGTTCGGCGACCCGTGGTCGATGCTGTTCCGGTGGGAACAGCACAACCCGGCCGGCAAGGTCGAGGAGCTTCGCGGCACCCGGCTGTACGTTTCCTGCGGTGACGGCAAGCCAGGTCCGATCGAAGATCCGGCCTACCCGGGAGCGGTCGAAGAGGTGCCTTTCGAGCCGGAGCCCGGTGACAATCCGGACGATCCGGGATGGGAGGCCAGCGTGCTCGAAGAGATGTCACTGGAGAACTCCAAGTCCTTCGTCAGCAAGCTGCGGGCGGAGGGAGTTCCGGCGACCGTCGACTTCTACTCCGGCGGCACGCATTCCTGGCCGTACTGGGAGCGCGCGCTGAAGCGGTCCTGGTCCACCCTCGCCTCCGGAATGGGGATCTGACATGACACCCCTTGTGTCAACCCGCGGCAGTCGCGGTGACCACAGAGCGCGCCTGTGTCCGGAGGACGCGCGCAAAACCGCGGAGGAGCAAGCATGACCGGCATCGATACCGTCAGCACCGGCACCGACAGCCTTCCCGCGACGCTGACGCACTGGGCCGAGACGCGAGGCGACGCACGGGCGCTCACCTTCGTCGACTACTCCGGCGATCCCGCGGGCTTGTCCACCGCGCTGACCTGGCGCGAACTCGACGCGCGGGTCACCGCGGTGGCGGCATGGTGCCAGCAGCGCGCCCGCCGGGGCGACTTGGCCGCCGTGCTGGTCGAGCAGTCGGCGCAGTACGTGATCGCGTTCCTCGGCGCGCTGCGGGCCGGGCTGGTCGCGGTCCCGGTGTTCGAGCCGTCCCCGCTGCCGGGGCACCTTTCCCGGTTGGCGGCCGTACTCGCCGACTGTGACCCCGCACTGGTGCTCACCACCAGGCGGCAGGCCGACGCGGTGGACGCCTTCCTTGCCGAGCACGACCTGACCGGGCCGAGCCAGATCGCCGTCGACATGGTTCCGGAGGCGGTCGGCGCGGAGTTCGCCCCGGTGCCGCTGCGGCCGGACGATCTGGCGTACCTGCAGTACACCTCGGGATCGACGCGGAACCCGGCCGGGGTGATGATCACCCACGGGAACGTGGCCGCCGCGGCCACCCAGACGGTGCGGGCCTACGAGGGCACACCCGGTGGCACGGTGGTGAGCTGGCTGCCCCTGTTCCACGACATGGGGCTGGTCGTCGGCATCGCCGCGCCGCTGATGGGCGGGCTGTCGTCCACCCTGATGGACCCGATCGCGTTCCTCACCCGCCCGGTGCGGTGGCTGGAGCTGATGGCGGCCTCGGGGGCGGCGATCACCGTCGCGCCCAACTTCGCCTACGGCTACACCGCCGCGCGCACCACCAGCGAGGACAAGGCCGGGCTACGGCTGGACGAGGTTGCCCTGTTCGGTGACGGCAGCGAACCGATCGTTCCGTCCATCGTGGACTCCTTCTACGCGGAGTTCGCCGAATGCGGCGCGAAGCCCAGTATGTTCCGCCAGGGCTACGGCCTGGCCGAGGCGGTGCTGCTGGTGTCCTCCTCGCCGGCAGGGGAGCCGCCGAAGGTACGGACGTTCGACCGGGTCAGCCTGGCCGCGGGCCGGGCCGTGGACGCGGCGCCCGGGGCGTCCACCTCCACCCTGGTCTCCGCCGGTCAGCCGCTGGACCAGCGGGTGCGCGTGGTCGACCCGGACACCTGCACGGTGCTGCCGGACGGGTACGTCGGCGAGATCTGGACCAGTGGCCCGAACGTCTGCGTTGGCTACTGGGGCAAGGGCGGCGAGGCCACGGCCGAGTCGGCCGCGGTGTTCCGGGCCGAACCGCGCGATGCGGACGGCCTGCCGGTCGAGCCGTATCCAGGGACCAGTGGCTGGCTGCGCACCGGCGACCTCGGTGTCCACCTTGACGGCGACCTGTTCGTCACCGGGCGGCTCAAGGACCTGATCATCGTGGACGGCCGCAACCACTACCCGCAGGACGTCGAGTACACAGTGGAGAACGCGCATCCCGCGATCCGGCGGCACGCGGTCGCCGTGTTCTCGGTGTCCGATCACCACGGCGAGTACGCGGTGGTGGTCGCCGAACGGGCACGGCGGGTGAGCGCCGAGGACCTCGACCTCGATGAGGTGACCGCCGCCGTCCGGTCGGCCGTTTCCGCCGAGCACGGGCTCGCCGTATGGGACGTGGTGCTGATCGAACCCGGCGAGCTGCCGCGTACCTCGAGCGGCAAGGTCCGGCGGGCGGCGTGCCGGACCCGCTACACCGAGGGCACCTTCAGCCTGGGCGACTGATCGACATGGCCATCGTGGACGCCCCGGCCGAGCGGACGCGGCATACCGATCTGCCCGCGTTCGCCCGGTGGCCGGTGCTCGCCATCGCCGGTGCGGTGGCCGTGGTGCTGCTGGCGGTCAGCGGCCGGTTCGGCTATTTCGGCGACGAGCTGTACTTCCTCGCGTCCGGTCGCTACCACTGGGCATGGGGCTACGCCGACAACCCCTGGCTGCTGCCGGGGCTGGCCAGGTTGATCGACCTGGCCTTCCCCGGCTCCGTGGTCGCGCTGCGCGTGCTGCCCATGTTGCTCACGGCGGGCGGGGTGGTGCTGGCCGCCCTGATCGCCAGGGAGTTCGGCGGGGCGCGGAAGGCGCAGGTGCTCACCGCCGGCGCGTACGCCCTGTCGTTCCACCTGCTCGGCTCCGGACACCTGCTGGCAACCTCGACCGTCGACCCGTTCCTCTGGGTGCTGGTGTGCTGGCTGGTCGCCCGGTGGATCCGGACCAGGGCGGACCGGCTGCTACTGGTCGCCGGGCTGGTCACCGCGATCGCGATGCAGGGCAAGTTCCTCATCGCGTTCTTCTGGCTCGCCCTGGCCGTGGGCGCACTGGTCACGGGGCCACGGGACCTGCTCCGCAGGCCCGCGTTGTGGGCAGGCGGCGTGCTGACGGTGGGGGCGAGCGTGCCGACGCTGCTGTGGCAGCTGAACCACGACTGGCCGTACCTGCTGATGCAGGAGGTGGTGGCCGACCAGAACCAGCGACTGCTCGGCGGGCCGGTGGCGATGATCCCGCTCGCCGTGCTGGCGGCCGGCCTGCTGCCCGGCGCGTTCCTGGCCTGCCACGGGCTGTATACGCTGCTGCGTTCCGAGCAGCTGCGGCCGTACCGGCTGTTCGGCTGGACCGCGCTGCTGCTGGGCGCGATCTTCCTGGTCACGGCCGCCCGGTACTACTACGTGGCGGGGATGTTCGCCGTGCTGTTCGCGGCCTCCGCGGTGACGATCGAGCGCAGGGCGCCGGCCCGCTGGTGGCGGTGGGTGCCGACCTGGCCGGTGTTCGCGCTGTCCGTGCCGCTGATGGTCTACCTGGTATTGCCGGTCCGGCCGGCGACCGCGTTCACCGGGGTGGGCATCGTGGACTTCGTGGCCAGCGGCAGCTATGGCTGGCCACGGTTGGCCGATACCGCGGCGGCGGCCTACCACCGGCTGCCACCGCGGGAGCGGGCGCGCACCGCGGTCATGGGCGACACCTACTGGCAGGCCAGCGCCCTGGATGTGTACGGCAGGGAGCGCGGACTGCCCGGGGCGTACGGCCCGGAACGCGGGTACTGGTACGCCGGTCGTCCGCCGGACGACACCACGCAGGTGCTCTACGTCGGCGGCGAGGCGGACCAGCTGCGCCGGTTCTTCGGCGAGGTCCGCAGGGTGTCCACCGTGCGGTTGGACATCACCGCGGAGGTGGCCAACCAGGACGTGCCGGTCTGGCTGTGCACGCGGCCCGCCGCCCCCTGGCCGCAGCTGTGGAATCACATGCACCGTCCATAGCACCTCGACAGGGCGCCGGGTCGAACCGGCCGACGCACATGCGCGAGCAAACAGGCCGGCGAGGACTCACTTTTGCCGCCCCGGATCCCATGGGTTTCGGCGAGTAGTGACAAATGTTTTCGGCTGCTCAACGGTGTCATTGACCGGGCGTTGCGGCTGGGTTTCACTGTTTGTATGCCATGGTGTGAAGACCAGTCGACACCCGGGCGCGAAAACCCGACGATGCTCTGATCATTTTCCAGACGCACTCAGAGGCGAGGAATTTCCCAGCCGAGGAGCCTGAAGACGCATGTTGAAATGGCGCAGGATAACGGCCGCGATGGCCATCGTGGGCACGCTCGCGTTGATCGGATCGGGGCTGGCTTCCGCCGCTCCCGCGACCTACGCCGACAATCCCTATGAACGTGGCCCTGCTCCCACCATCGCGAGCATCGAGGCGGAGAGAGGGCCGTTCGCGGTGAGCGAGGTTCCGGTGCCTCGCGGAAACGGGTTCGGCGGCGGCACGCTGCACTTCCCGAACGACACCAGCCAGGGCACCTTCGGTGCGGTCGCCGTCGCGCCCGGTTTTCTCGAGCCGGAAATACTGCTCCGCTGGCTCGGTCCCAGGCTGGCTTCGCAGGGTTTCGTCGTGCTGACCATCGAAACCAACTCGCCGATCGACTTCCCTGCTGCCCGTGCGGATCAGCTGCTGGCCGCGTTGACGTTCATGGTGGAAAAGAGTCAGGCCAAGGACCGGATCGACGGTTCCCGGCTGGCGGTGATGGGCATCTCGATGGGCGGTGGCGGAACTCTGGAGGCGGCCACTCGCAAGCATGACCTCGAGGCGGCCATTCCGATCGTCCCGTGGAACCTCGGCGGGGATTACTCGGGTATCCGTACGCCGACGCTCATCATCGCCGGCGAGGGCGATATCATCGCCCCCACCCCGTTGCATGCGAGGCCGTTCTACGACAGCCTGTCCCCCGGGCTGAACAAGGCCTATGCCGAGGTCGCAGGTGGAGGCCATTTCGCACCAGCGCTACCAAACGTCACAGTCGCCAAATACAGCATCTCCTGGCTGAAACGCTTCGTCGACAACGACACCCGGTACGAGCAGTTCCTCTGCCCCATCCCGAAGGATCCCAAGACCTCCGTCTTCGAAGGAAACTGCCCGCACACCTGACTCCGGGCGGCAGCCACCGACACCGGCACGTACCCGGTGTTGGTGGCTGTGTGGTGCGCGCGCTGCGCCCCGGATCGTCGGCCGTTCGAGTGCTGAGCATGGGAGGAGGCAGGCGACCAGTGCCCTGTCCAGCCGCCCGATGCCCGTACCCGTGCAAGGGGCGGCGAACATGGCCGAGGGTGAGGTTGCTGACCGCGGTCGGGCTGGCAACCCTGCTGGCCATGGTAACCGCTCCGGCCACGCGGGCCGAGACAGGCGGGCCAAGGTTGCCCGTTCCGTGGACCACGCTCGCGGGCCTGCATGCGAACCTGGTGACGCCGGGTGCCCCGCCGCCCGGCGCGAACGACTGGTCCTGTGAGCCGAGCGCGCGACACCCGAATCCGGTGATACTGCTGCATGGCGGCGGGTCCAACCAGACCTCAGCCTGGCAGACCTTCGCCCCGTTGCTGGCCAACAACGGATACTGCGTGTTCTCGCTGACCTACGGGGTGCCCTTCGCGCCGCTGCCGGGCGGGCTGTTACCGATGGAGCGCAGTGCCAGGGAGCTGTCCCTCTTCGTGGACGAGGTGCTCAGGCGCACCGGTGCCGCCAAAGTGGACCTTCTCGGGCATTCGGAGGGGACCCTCATGCCGAGCTACTATGTCCGCTTCCTCGGCGGAGGTCCCAAGGTGGACAAGTACGTGAGCCTCAGCCCGCTGTGGCGCGGCACCACCCAGGTGGTGGTCTCCACTCTGTACCAGCTTGCCGAAGCGCTCGGGCTGAGCCGACTGTGGGACTGGCTGGTCGGCATCGTCTGCGGTGCGTGCAACCAGTTCCTGCGAGGTTCGGTGTTCCTGAGCAGGCTGCACGCCAGGGGCATCTTCGATCCCACGATCAGCTATACCAACATCATGACCCGCTACGACCAGGCGGTGATCCCCTACACCAGCGGCATCGGCCACGGGCCGAACGTGCACAACATCGTGCTGCAGGACGAATGCCTCCTGGACTTCTCCGATCACGGTGGGCTCCTCGCCAACCACAATGCGGCCGGGCATGTGCTGGCCGCACTCGACCCGGTACACGCCGAACCAGTGGGCTGCGTGCTGTCCACGCCGGTGGGCAGCCTGTTCCCACCAGGTTAGGGTGATGTTGAAGAAAGGCGCGCTCGCCGAACCCGGCTATGGGCGCCTATGGCAGTAGCTTCTTGAGCAGCTCGAGCACGGTGGACGGGTCGTCGATCCGGCGCCGGTCGAGGCGGGACCGCGGCATGCGGGCGAGTTCGAGAGTCGCGTCGGTGAACGCGATGGCCTGGCGCCGGATGGCCGCGGTGTCGGTGAAGCGCATTGTCGGCATACCGGCGTTGAGCAGGTAGGTGGGCCCGCTGATGTACTGCAGCGAGGGCAGGCCGGCGGTGCGCCAGAACGGTTCCCCGTCGCCGGGCCACCAGAACCCGTTCGGCGAGGTGAACGTGGTGTCCGGCTTGAACGGCCGCAGCACGCGATTGTCGCCGATCCGCTGACGTTCCTGCGCCCGCCTGCCGACCGTGACCATCTCGACATGCGGGGAGCAGAACACCACGCCCGGCTCGTAGCCGGGCGCGATCTCGTAGTCGCCGTCGGGGCCGGGTAACCACGGGCGCGCGCCGAGGTGCTCCAGGCTCATCGCGGCCGCGGTGCGCGCTACGAGGTCATCGGCGTGCCGGTGCAGGAACTCCGTGATTCCCAGCGAGGTGCCCGCCATATGCCCGGTACTCATCAGCAGGAGAATCGAGCGCGGCAGCTCCTCGCGGGGGATCCGGGCGAGGTACTGTGCCATCGCGAGAATCGCTTCCGGCCCGTTGTCCTCGATACCGTGTGTGCCGTCCGTGTGCGAGGACAGGATGATCAGTTCCTCGGAGGCGCCGGGGATGAGGCCGGACACGTTCGGCGTGGTCATCGCGCGCACCCCGGCTTCGAGCCGCAACCGCACCTCGCCGCCCGCCAGGGCCACCCTGTGCAGGTCGGCGCCGGTGTCCCGGTCGACGTACAGCGCGGGAAGATCGCGGAGCACCCCGTCGTAGGGGGCGTACCGGCCGCGGGCCGCCTCGGCGGGTTCGTCGAGGACCACGATCAGGCCGAGCGCCCCCACCGCCTCGAAGGCCGACATCGTGTTGATCAGTGACTCGGTGGACAGCCACGGGCGGGAGTAGAGGTCGAGTGGGCGGTAGCCGGGCGCATGACACGGCTGCAGCGGGGCGTCCCAGTCGATCACGTCCAGCAGGAGGTACGGCAACGCGGAGGATGGCGCGGGCACGATCCCGATCGTGCCCGGCATCGGAACGGCACACAGCCGGGCGGTGACGCCCTCCGGCCCGGTGGCGCCCGAGTACGGCAGGTATCCGGAAACCTCGACCGGTCCGGCTCCCCGGCCGCCGATGACGTCGAGACTCCACCCCGAAGGCTGCCAGCGGCGCAGCGGCACGCCCTCGGCCGTGACCGCCTGGATGCCGACGCGCTCCATCCGCGCGGCGAGGCCGTCGACATAGCCGTGGTGCGAGGTGCCGCCGGTGGCGCGCAGGCCGATGTCGTCCGCGGTCTCCTGCCATTCGTGGATCTGCCACCGGGGCAGGAACCGCGCCGGGTCGACGGCGCGGGCGGCGGAGCCGGTGATCGGCCCGCGCGGCCAGCCACGGTCGGAGGCACGGGCGGCCGGCGGCAGCAGCGCCCCCGCACCGAGAGCGAGCCCACCGGCCAGCAGGCCGCGGCGGGAGAGGTTGTTCGTCGGTGGCATCTGGATCGGCTCCTTACCCGTCGAGCGCGGAACCCGTGCGGTCAGTCTGGCCGACCCGGACGTCGCCGGCATCGGTGTTTCCACGTAGGCGCGTGCGTATCCGGACGTGGACTGGGGAGTGGTTCTGGCAGGCAGGCCGGACTGTCCTGGTTTCTGGTCCGACTGTGTGACCGTTGCATTTCGGCCTCGCCGCTTCCGTGGCGGAGCGAGCAGGCTTGATGGACGCCCATCCGTTCGAAGTCGCCAGGGAGTCCTGAGATGGTCGCCTCGTCTGCGTCGCACCGGCATGTGCAGTTCCAGACCACCGACTACGACCGTGCGGGTCAGTACATGACCGATGCCTATGGCACCGGCGTGCATCCTGCCGGCAGCAGTGAGGGCTACTTCTTCCGGCATACCCGGATGGAGGCCGACGTGCTGTTCCTGGACACCGTGGAGCAGAACCGTGAGGTCTGGTTCACCGTCGAGGCCATGGCGGTGTTGATGGTAGCCCGCCCGTTCGGCACGACGATGGACTTCCGGCCGGAAGGCACCGAACACCGGTTTGGTCCCGGTGAGGTGTTTCTGGTCTCGCAGGACCAGGGCGGTACGGCCTACCGGACGGGATGGCGCGATGGCGCCGTGCAGGTGGCCGCCGTCCCCTTCGCGCTGCTGGGTGACCTCGTCGAACCCAGGCGGGGCACCCAGATCCGGTTCCGTGACCTCCGTCCCGGTAGCTCGGCCGCGGCGGGCCACCTGCTCGCGACGATCGACTATCTGCGCGGCGCCCTGTGCGACCGGCCGCAGGTGATGAGCGAGCCCCTGGTGGCCAGCGCGGCCGCTCGGCTGCTTGGCGCGACGATCCTGAGCACGTTCCCCAGCACCGCACTCACCGAGCCCACCGCTGGTGATGGCCGCGACAGCCACTCCGGAACTCTGCGCCGGGCCGTCGCGTTCATCGACGATCACGCGGACCAGGACATCAGTGTCGCCGACATCGCCGCCGCCGCCAACGTCACCATCCGCGCGCTGCAGTACGCTTTTCGCCGCTGGCACAACACCACGCCGACGGGCTACCTGCGCCTGGTGCGGTTGCGGCATGCCCACCAGGAGCTCCTTGCCGCCGATCCCACCGCGGGTGCCACGGTCACCCAGATCGCCGCCCGCTGGGGTTTCTTCCATCAGGGGCGCTTCGCGCAGCACCATCGCGAAGTCTACGGTGAGACGCCGTACCGGTCGCTGCTGCGCGAGGTCCCCTGACGAGCCCACGGGGGCGGACTCCGGACGGTGGGGGAGGGCCGCCGGAGTCCGCCTCTCCAGGGGAAGGGCGACGAGGACCGGGTCGCCTGGGAAGCTTCCCGTGTATGCCAGTCTCGGTTCCGAGCGGCGGCACCGCAGCACGTCATGCGAACGGCCCGAGCTTCCCGCTCAGCGGCGAAGCAAGCCGCAGAACGAAACAGCCCGGCTGACCTCCTCGTTCTCGATGACACCGGTCCTCAGGGGCGCACCCGGCTCGATGTCGTCCAGTCGGGTCGTTGGGTTACCCCGCGGGCCGACCGTGGAGGATCGGACGGAGATCCGGGGTCATCCGCCGAGGAGGGGGGCGTTGCTGGGCGTCCTGTGGAGGGAATTCGTTCAGCTGTTCCCGCGCGCCGGTGTGCGGTCTTGCCGTCATGCTCAGGTACGCGCGTCCCGGTCACCGGCGCGTGGGTCCGGTTACGGGAAGGCATTCCAGGGCCCGGCGGGCGGTATCGGTGTCCACGACCAGTTCGAGGGTGACTGCGGCCTCGGTGGTGCGGTTGAGCAGGCCTGTGAGGGCGAGGACACCGCCCACTGAACAGAACGGCACCTGGGACAGGTCCACGACCATGGCGTGCGTGTCATCACCGGGATGCGCGGCGAGTTCACGGTCGAGTGCGGGCAGCGAGACGGCGTCGATGTCGCCCTCGACCACGATGTGGGTGTATCGGGTGCTGGCGTTGATGACGGTCACCGCGAAGGCTGGTGCTGCCGGCGGATGGCTGTAGTGGAAGGGAACGGGCTGGGCTTGAGTACGAGAACGGACCATGGCGTCTCCTGCCTCCGGCCGCCGTAACGTCGGCAGTGCACGTGGTCGAGCGGCTGCCGCGATCAGCGGTCTGCGTGTTGAAGGCGAGGTCCAGGCCGCAGCTCCGACCCTACGCCCGGGATGCCTGGCGGCAACACCCCACCACAAAGACATTCCCCGGCCCGTTTTCAGCTTGAGTTCGACGTCTGGAGGGCTGGACGGGCGCCCGGACGATCATGGACGAGGCCCTTGGTTGGGTGCTGGTGCGGATGAGCTCCGAGCGGTTGCGCAGCACGGCCCCACACCCGGCACGCGGGGCCGCCCAACTACCCTCCGGCTGCTCCTGGGCGCGGTACCCGCCGCCCACGCCGAACAGGTGAGAACTCAAGCTCAGTGTTCTGGACGGGCAGTCAGTGGCGGCCCGCGCGCAGTGGTGCGCCGATCGCGTGCAGGTGTTGCAGCACGTACCCGTAGGTTCGGAACCAGCCGCACTGGGCGTACTCGATACCCCGCTGGGTGCAGAACTCGTGCACGATCGGCTGGGCAAGGCGCAGGTTGGGCCGGGGCATAGCGGGGAACAGGTGATGCTCGATTTGATAGTTCAGCCCCCCGAGGGCGAAGTCCACCCAGAAACCGCCGCGCACGTTGCGGGAGGTGAGTACCTGCTTACGCAGAAAATCAGGTGAACGGCCACCGGTCATGGTCGGCATTCCTTTGTGGCCGGGGGCGAAGGAGCATCCCATGTAGACACCCCAAAGGCACTGGTGTACCAGGATAAACACGACACCGGTCAGTGGTGAGAGCACCAGGAAAACCGCGGTCAGGTAGACAGCGAAATGCCCGGCCAGCAGGAAGATCTCCGCGTTGCGTGCCCTTGATCCTTTACGCCACGAAGCTCGCACGCTGGAGACGTGCAGGCTGAAGCCCTCCAGCAGCAGGAGCGGGAAGAACAGGAACGCCTGGTACTTCGCCATCCAGCGCAGGATGCCGCGTTTGGCGTGTCCTTGTGTGCCGGTGAAGGCCAACGCCGGTATGTCGAGATCGGGATCGTCCTGCTCGTGGTTCGGGTTGGCGTGGTGACGGTTGTGCTGGTCGATCCACCAGCCGTAGCTGAGGCCGACCATCCCGCCGTGGCAGAATCCCACCACGTCGTTGGCCCGGCGGGTGCGGAAAATCTGCCGGTGGCCGGCGTCGTGACCGACAAAGGACAGCTGGGCGAACATCAACGCGAAGAATCCGGCCAGGAGCAGTTGCCACCACGAGTTGCCGAGGTAGGCGAAGGCCACCCAACCCCCCGCGAAGGCGAGGACGTTGAGCGCGATCTTCACCGCGTAGTACCCGTATCGCCGGTGCAGTAGACCCGAGCGTCTGATCATCTGCGACAACTCCGCGTAGTCGCGGTTGCGCACGGCTGGCGCCGGGGGCGAGATGTCGAGCGAAGTCATGAGAGGCGCCACCGCTTCCGGTCGCTTCGGACAGTGCACCGAGGTCTGGGGCGGCACCGCATCGCGGAGAACCGCGAGCTACTACCAGCGTTGCACGAGGCGGCCTCGTCGGCAACCGGGCCGACCGACGTCCTCGGGCTGACCGTACCGGCCGAGTCGTCGGTGACCAGGGCTTGGTGTCACGTGCTCGAACCCCGTGCGGCGATGCGGGGCGGTTCGTAAAGGCCGTGGCGAATGCGGGTCGCCCCGGAGTCATTTCGCGGCGAATCCGGGCGCCCGGCTCGGGCCGGGCGTGGCGAGTCGGCGGATCAGGGTCGTCACCACAGCGCCGAGACCCAGCCACACGAGGGCGGCGAGGCCGTTGTTGAGCAGTACCGTGGTCGTCGCGCTGGCCGGGGTGAACAGGTCGTCGAATCCCAGGGACACCCCGGCTGACCAGCTCTGTACGAACGTCGCGACGCCGTTGGCGGGATTCGCGTCGCCAGCGATCATGATGATCTGTGCGACGAGCACGGCGGCGAACAGGCCGCACAGAACGGTGATGATCGTGCACGACACCCGGATCACGCGGATCCGGTCCCACCGTCGATCATTGAGACCCTGGTCGTCGGCGATCGACGACCGGTGACCGGCAGGCGCCGGCACGAAACGGCCGTGGTCTGGATTCGGATGGGGCTCTGGTTGTGTCATGATCTGGTGTCCCTTACTGCGGAAGACCGTCCCCTGTCACACGCAGGCCACCCTCCTGCTGGACATCCTGGGTGCCGGTGAAGTGTCGGGCGAGGAAGAATCGGGTAGCTCACCCGCCGCCAGCCGGGAACGCACCTGGGAAGCGAGGTTCAGGGCATCCGGGCGGGGCCGGGTGAGCGGGTCGATGACGGTGCCTGCGGATGGGGTGAGGTGTGGGTGGTCATCCGTCGGAACGACTCCCGGTGCCGCGGGGATTCCGTACCAGGAACACGATCAGCGCGATCGTGAGCAGTGCGGCGGAGGACGGACATGACGTACCGCTTCCTCGCTGGCCGGAGGGGCTGGCACCCCGGAACGGGATGTCGTCGATGTCCGGACTATCCCAGTGTACGCGCCGCGGACCCGGCCGGGCTATCCGATCTCCGGCAAGGTCGGGGTACGCCGCAAGGCGCGGTTGTTGCGCGGTTCGGTGCGGGTCTTGGCGTCGTCGACCTGACGGATCAAGTCGTTGCGGACCTCGTTGAGCGCCACCGACAACTCCTGCTCCGAAGAGGTGGCCACCAAGTGCAGCCGGGGCGTGCGACTGATCCAGCACTCCAGCGTGACCTGCTGGTCGGCGCCGTCCCGGTCCTTGAGGCTGATGTCCAGGGTGACCTGTCCGTCGGGAAAGGACCGCAGCCTCGAACCGAGTGCGGCCAGGCGTTGGGCGACCCAGTCGCGTTCGGATGCGTGAAAGCCGGTGGCGAGGTGTAGCCGCTGGTCGATCACGGCTGGATCTTCCGGAGTTGTGTTCACGTGCTGTTCCTTTCGGTAACAGGTCAAGGTCGAGCCGATGTTCTGCTCGAAAGTTCGATTCGTGGCACGCGGTCAAGCTTGCCTTCACCGCCCTGGCAAGGTCGCGTCCGAACGCAGGCCGTCGAGCGGCCGCCGGGGTCTCGAGCGATGAGTTCCACCATAGCCTGTCGGAGGGCTGGACGCTGTTGGAGCAGGTGATCGCCTGAGGTGGTGCGTGCGCGCCTTCTTGAACACAGCCTACGCCGCCAGGTCGTCGGCGTGCCGGCCCTTGGCATGGGCCATGATCGGCCGTGGCGCCCAGCGCGGAGCGAACCCGGGAAGGGATAGGGCGTACAGTGGACATATCCGGACCCGATGACATTCTGCGAATGCCTGACGCGCCGGCCCAATCCGAATGAGCGGTGCCCCGATGTCTCTACTTTATCTCTCTGCCCCGGCCCGGACGCAGACTGCCGGTAGCGCGGATGAACAGTCCGCGAGCGGGGGTACCGCGACGTCTGTCGTGAACCCGAACGTGGGTGCCTCCCATATCCCGGACGATGAACCGATGGATTGTGCCGCGTGCCGCCACCCGCGCGATCTGCACGATCAGATTGCGGATCGCTACTGTGCCGCGACCATCGCCGGTCGGTTCAGCCGCGGTTGTGTCTGCGTCGGGAAACCCAGCCCGCAGGCTCGGTGATGGGGGAGCGCACCCGTACAGTCGAAATCGGTATGAACACGGTGAAGCCGGACGTTGACTATTGGTTCCGGCTCTCCCGGTCAATGATGAGGACTGCGAAGAGATTTCCGATCGACGGGCCGAGATGGTAGCCGCTCCAGACTCGGCCGCGGCCTGCTTTGGTGCGGGCAGCGTGGGTGGCAGGCCACCAGCCTTCGACCGCGAGACCTGCAAGCAGCGCGACACCGTCGGGCGATGCATCAACCGCCTGAAGCAGTGGTGAGGCATCGCGATCCGCCACGAGAAACCGCGACCATCTACCTGGCCGGACTCGGTCGTGTTGGGCGTTGACCTGCGAGTTCACCGATCTTCAGGGGTGGTACGTGCACGCCCTGGTCATCAGTTGATCGAGCCTTTCCCGGCCCCTCGCCGATTCGGTGGGATCAGGGTGTGAGTCCGCCCTCGGCGAGGAGCATCCGTAGTGCCGTGGGTGAGGTAGCCGCTGCCGTCGAGTGCGAGGTACCGCAGCGCGGTACCTCGCACTCGACCAGTTCAACCAGGAGGCGTTGCTCGGTGCGTACGCCAGCTCGATCCCGTGATCGGTGCGCCGGGCGGGGACCTCGGCTTGCCAAGAATTGCGCATTCCTCGGCATCACCTCCGGCTCAGCTGCAAGCGCCGACTCGAGAACAACTCACCCTGGTCCGACATGCTGGTCGGGTGTAGGCAGGGAGGCCAGCGTTGCCACACACCGGCTGGTCACCACGTCGACGGTGGCGTCGTTGGCTACCGCGGTACCGGGTTCGTCGGGTTCGAGTGGCTGGAGCGTGCTCAGCTGCGAGTGCAGCAGGCTGGCTGGCATGAAGTGCTTACGCGAGGACATCCGCCGCTCGAGTTCTTCGCGACTCGACCGCAGCTCGAGAAAGACCGTGGCCGGGGCCAGCGACCGGATGTGGTCGCGGTACCGGCGCTTGAGCGCCGAGCACGCGACCACCACCGGTCCGGTGGCGAGGGCTCGCCCGATGGCATCGAGCCACGGTGCGCGGTCGTCGTCATCGAGAGGTTGACCGGCGGCCATCTTGTCGAGGTTCCGGGCGGGGTGCAGGGAATCGCCGTCGACGAAGGCGAGCCCGAGGCGTTCGGCCAGGAGCGTGCCGATGGTGGTCTTTCCGGCGCCGCTTGGCCCCATGACGACAAGGGGTGAGTCACCAGTCATGGATCGATCCGTCCAGTTTGAGCCGGTTCACCGGCAGGTATGCGCGTGAGTACGGGTGTGCGTCGGCCGCTTCGTCGTCGTATCCGACTCCGAGTCCGTGCTCGTCGCCGGGACTGAGCAAGCCGTCCTGGAAGGAATAAGTCGGCTGGAACACCTCATCGGTTTCGGTGGAGTGCTTCATGTACTCCTGGATGCCGAAGTTCGGGATCGCGATGCCGAGGTGCAGCGCGGCCGCAAGGCCGACGGGAGAGACGTCGGTGGGGCCGTGGACCCCGGATTTGATCTGGTACACGGCGGCGTAGTCGAAGATCCGCCGCAGTGCCGTGATCCCGCCGGCGTGGGTCACGGGTGACCGGACGTAGTCGATGAGCTGTTCCTCGAAAAGTTCGCGATAGTCCCAGATAGTGTTGAACACTTCACCGATCGCCAGGGGAGTGGTCGTGTGCTCCCGTACCCTTCGCAGGATGGCCGTGTTCTCCGCGGGTGTGACGTCCTCGAGCCAGAAGAGGTCGTAAGGTTCGAGGTCCTTCCCGAGCCGTGCCGCCTGGATGGGAGTCAGCCGGTGGTGTGCGTCGTGCAGCAGCGGGAGGTCCGGGCCGAATTCGGCCCGGACCGCTTCGAACACGCGGGGTGTGTGGCGCAGGTACGCCCGCGTGTCCCATTCCTCTTCCACCGGCACGTTCGAACGGCGCGCGGGCTCGTGGTCGTAGCGCGACGCCGAGGCGCCGCCTCCCACACCCGCGTTCGAGCTGGAGGCGACACCGTAAACCGAACCAAGCCCAGGAATCCCTGTCTGGATCCGGATCGCGCGGTATCCCTCCGCGAGGTGTGCTCGTACCGAGTCGAACAGTTCGTCGATGTCGCCGCCGCTGGCGTGCCCGTAGGCGAGGCAGCCGCGACGGCTGCGCCCGCCGAGCAGTTGGTACAGCGGCATGCCGGCCAGCTTGGCCTTGATGTCCCACAGCGCCGTGTCGACGGCGGCGATCGCCGCCATGGTGATGGGTCCGCGCCGCCAGTAGGCGCCTCGGTAGAGGTATTGCCAGGTGTCCTCGATCGCGTGCGCGTCCCGGCCCAGCAGCAGCGGCACCACGTGCTCGCGGAGATAGGAGACGACGGCCAGCTCGCGGCCGTTGACGGTCGCGTCGCCAAGCCCGGTGACCCCGTCCCGGGTCCGCAGGCGGAGTGTGACGAAGTTGCGGCCGGGGGAGGTGACGAGCACCTCGGCGGACTCGATCCGCGTGGCGTCGCCCCCGGTGCCGGGGATGCGCGGGGCGGGTTGCGTGGTGGTCAAGACGGTGTCTCCTCACTCAGTGGCGGGGGCAGGGCCACGGCCAGGGCCAGGGACGCTCCTGCTCGGCCGGATCGGTCATGGCGTCGGTGTGGGCAGCGATCTGTTCCGCGGTCAGCTCGTAGTCGTAGACGGCGACCTTGCCGATGGCGCCTGCGAACCACGACTCGAAGTCCCTGGTGCCCACGCGCAGCGGCGCCGTCCCGTTCTCCGGGGTGATGATGTTGCCGCGGATCTCCATCTGGTCCTGGTCGCGCAGGACGCCGTCGCGGTAGAGCTTGGTGTAGCCGTAGGGGTATTCCGTGCTCGTGGCGTCGACGTTGATGACGAGCGTGTAGTGGATCCAGTCGCCTGCGCTCAGCGGGTCCTGGAAATAGGAGCCCGCGCCGAGCGGTTCGTAGAGGTTGAAGGCGTAGCCGGAGATGCGGTTGGGCCGGTCCTCCCCGTTGGTCAGGGAGTACATCCGCGCGACGTACTCGTTCTCCCGGTCGACCTCGCCCTTGCCGACCCAATGGACATAGCCGGCCTTCTCGGTATTGGGGAACTCGAGCGTGTCGGGTCGCATCCACGCCTCGAGCGTGAACTGTCCCGTGGTGGCTGGGCTCAGCGCGTCGTCGTCGCCGACCTCCAGGTAGCCCGTGGCGCCGTCGAAGTCGGCTGCGAGGTCTCCGTTGGGCAGTACGGCCCGCGAACGCTGGCCCGAGTAGATCCCGGTAAGCCCGTGACCGCTGGCATCCCATTCCATCGGGGCCACGGCGTTGTTCATGCGCCAGTACGCGACGGGACCGTCGGCGAGGACGGCGGTGTCGTAGGCGGAAGGGGCGCGTTGTGCGCTGGCCGGCGCGGCCGAGCCGAGCGCGGCGGCCACCAGCCCGGTGGCCGCGACCAGGGCGGCTACGGGTCGCATGGTGCGGCGGGTAGGGCTGCCGATCGAGTTACGCTTCATTGAGTTACTCCTTCGGTGTGTTCGGTCGGACCGACGGCTGGAGCCGGACCGGAAAGCTCGGCCCCGGCCAGGTCAAGCCGGTGCCGTAGGCGGCGCTCGTTCGCCCAGCCGGGTGCCAGGCGATCGAGTGCGGTGCCGGCACCGGGGCTGTCCGAGGCCAGCCCGGTATGGGTGAGCCACGCCGCGACAACGCGCAGTGCCGGGGTTGGGTCGACGCCACTGGTGAGGAGTTCGGTGACGACGGGGACGATGCGCTCGCGCAGTTTGGTCTCGGCGTCGGTGGCGATCTGCTCGAGCGAGTGTCGGATCCGGCTGTTGCCGAATCGGGCACGCAGCCGCCGCAGGTAGGCGTCGGGCTCCGGTACCCCAGTGGCCGCCACCGACCAGTACTCCTCGGTCAACCTGGCGAGTGCGGGGTCGGCCATGGCCTCGGCGACGGTGCGGTGGCCGCGCCGCAGGCCCTCCAACGCCAGCAACAGGTGGGCGCCGTTGAGCAGCCTCAGCTTGCGCCGCTCGAAGGGGCGGATGTCGTCGACGAGTACGGCTCCCGCCCGTTCCCATTCCGGGCGGCCGGCGGGGAGCTCGCCTGCGAGCACCCACTCGGCGAACGGCTCGGTGACCACGGGGGCATGGTCGGTGTGACCGGTTGCGCGGGGTACCAGCGCGATATCGTCCTCGGTGGTGGCCGGGGTGATCCGGTCCGAGACCGTGTCGACGAAGGAGACATTGTCCTTCAGCCAGGCCACCAGGTCGCGGTCGGCCTCTTCGGCCAGCGCGAGGAGCGCGGTACCCGCGCGGGCGCCGTTGGCCACGAGATTGTCACAGGAGACGACGGCGACGGGGCCGCCGTCGGCCTCGCGCCGTGCCCGCAATGCGCGCAGGAGGCGGCCCGGCGCGGTGCGCGGTGGGCCACCGTCGCGCAGGGCCGCGATGTCGGCCAGCAACGGGCTCGCCGGCTCGACGGCGCCATCCGGCCCCACGAGGTAACCGGCCTCGGTGATGGTCAGGGTGATCACGGCGACGTCGGGGTGGGCGACGAGCCGGTCGAGCTCCGGTTGCCGGTCCGCGCCGTGGGCCCGCACGAGTGAGGTCATCCGATGGAACGTGTCGGTGTCCGGGCCGCGCTCGATGAGCGTGTAGACGCAGTCTTGAGCCGACAGGGTCCCGGCCAGGCGGGTCGAGCGGCCGGAGAAGGCCGCGATACCCCACGAGGGGTCGCCGCGCTCGGTGAACCACACCTGGTGCGCGCGGTGGAACGCCCCGAGCCCGAGGTGCACGATGCGCACGGCGGGCCGGGAGCCGTCAACTGAGCCAGTCATCGCGGTGCTCCCGCACGAAGGCCTCGTCGAGCAGGTCGGGAAAGCGAGCCCGGGCACCGGCGATGAGGTCCGCCTGGCCCGCGGAAAGCCGCTCGGTGTCGGTCAGGCAGGTGGACGAGGCGATCAGCCCCTGCTGCCGAAGCACTTCGTTCACACCGGCGACACAGCCCGCGAAGCCGTGGCTGACGTCGAAAACCGCGGCATTCACCTCAACGAGGTCAGCGCCGGTCGACAGCAGGCCGGTGCCGACCGACCCCGACCGGCACTCCGCGGCGGCGCGGCGGCGGAGCTCGACCGCAGCCCTGGTCCCGACGGCCCACTGCCCCAGCAGGCCGCCACGCACGTGCAGGACCCGTTCCCGGCCGCCGAAGGAGACTCGATGGGGAGTTACCAGGTCGGCGATGATCGTGTCGTCGTTGCCGGTGAGCAGGGCGACCTGGTCCCACCTGTCGTGCTCGGCCAGGGCCCTGGCGATGTCGTTGGTGCGGTACCGGTCGAATGGGGCGGCCTTGACCGCGACGACCGACTCGAGGTCGAACAGCCGGGTCCAGTACGACTTGGGCAGCGGGCTCCCACCGACCGCCTCCTGGAGCGCGAACCCGATGGTCGGGAGGATCTCGCCTACCGCACGGGCACGTTCCAGCAGGGCGCGCGGTCCCGGGTCCGCCATGCCGTAGGGGCACAGCAGCACCGCGTCGTAGCCCGCCTCGGCTGCCCCCGCCGCCTCGTGGACGGCCTGATCGGTATCCCCGATCACGCCCGCGATCAGGAGGGGGTCCCTGCCCTCCTCGGCCGCGGTCCGCTCGGCAAGACCGAGAACCTCGGCGAACAAGCGTTCGTCGTCGTGGAGCGCGAACTGCGTGGTGTGCACGCCGACCGCCAGTCCGTCCGCACCGGCGGCCAGGTAGTACCGCGTGAGTGCGCGCTGGGCGGTTTCGTCGAACCCGCCGTCCGGGGTAAGCGCGAGCGGGTGGGCCGGGATGGCGACGCCGGCGCGCAGGCGTTCCCTGACCGAGGTCGTCATCAGTACCGCCCCTGCCGCTGCTCGAACTTGGTCGCCTTACCCAGTTGCCGTCCACCGCGGGCGATCCACTGGCCGGTCCACGCGATGAGGGTTCGCGCGGCGAGGCTGGGGTAGCCGAACCGGGCGAAACAGTCGCCCGCGTCGTTGAGCAGCGCGTCGGAAGCCTCGGTGCCGGTGAACTTCACCTCGCGGCCCATGACCTCGGCGAGCAGGAGTGCGATCCGACGCACCGGGAGTGTCTCCGGGCCGGTGGCATTGAGGACGGCAGCCTCGGGTCCCGCGAGAACCGCGCTGCGCAGAGCCCACGCGCTGACGTCGCGCTGCCAGACGATGTTGACCGACGGCATGGTGACGTCGATGGGGCTGTCCTCGGCGATGCGGGTGGCGATGTCCGCGACCACGCCGTAACGCAGCTCGCATGCGTAGTTGAGGCGGAACATGACCGTGGGCGTCCCCCATCGCTCGGATGCCCCGGCGAAGAGTCGTTCACGGGCCAGGGACGACTGCGCGTACTCGCCATGTGGCTGGGGCGCGTCCCGCTCGGTGCAGCCGCCGTGGACGAGCGGCGTGAACGGGTACACGTTGCCGCTGGAGTACACGACGGTCGGGATGCCGCGGTAGCGGTCCGCCATCATCGCCGGGACCGCGGCGTTGGTCCACCACATCCGCGCCTCGGCCCCGGTGGTACCGAACTTCATGCCGGCGAGGAAGTAGACACCGGCGGCGTCGGGGAGTGACCGGTGGATCGAGGGATCGCCGATGTCGGCGGTGTGGGTGCGCACGCCGTGGCGCTCGAGCGACTCGCGCACGTCCGGCTCCGACCACCGGGACACCGCGTGCACCTCGGCCGTCGAGCCTGCGGAGTCGAGCGCTCGCCGGGCCATGACGGCCATGGTCGGGCCGATCTTGCCACCGGCCCCGAGCAGGACCAGGTCGCCGCCGAGAGCCGCGAGGTCGGGACCCACGCCCTCGAGCGGTGTGGCGAGAAGGTCCTCCAACTCCGCCTCGTCGGCGGGTGCCGCCGGGTATGGCGTTGTCTTCATTGCCGTCCTTCCCGTTCAAACGTTTGCCGATCGTGCGTGCGTGGTCGCGTCGGCGGTGGGTGGTGGTTCATCCCCGGGGTTCGGCGATGCTGGCTCGCCAGACGACCTCGGTGCCGACGCCCAGATGCTCGGTGTCGGCTACGGCGTCCGGATCGGACTCCGCGAGCAGCCGATCGACGGCCAGTTGCGCGACCCGGGCGCTGCGGCCCTCGACGGTCGTCAGGCCCGGCTGGACCAGTCCGGCCAGGACGTTGTCGTGTCCGACGACGCTGACGTCGCGGGGCACCGACAGGTCGAGCTGCCGGAAGCCTTCGATGAGTCCGGCGGCGAGAACGTCGTCGAAGGCGACGACGGCCGACGCGCCGTGGTCGGCCACCTCGCGGGCGGCCGCGACGCCATCCTCGTGCCGTGCCGAGGTCGGGGCGAGTTTGATGAAGGTGGCACCGCGCTTGCGCACCCGGTCGGAGACCGTGCGGGTGCGCACCTTGTTGGCCCAGGACGCGACCGGACCCGGCAGATAGGCGATCCTTTCGTGGCCCAGGTCGCAGAGCCGGTCCACGAGTTCGGCGATCGAGGTGGTCGAGTCCGTGTAGACGCACGGAATGCCGTCTACCGGACGGTTCACCAGCATGAGCGGGATCATTTCCGCGATCTCGCGGATGTGGGACACGCTCATGCGTGGCGCGCACAGCAGGATTCCCCTGGTCTGGCGGGCGAACTGCTCGCACATATGGCGCTCGACATCGGTCGCGTCGTCGGTGTCCGCGACGAAGACACCGATGCCGCGCCGCCGGGAGCTTCCCTGGGCGGCCTTGAGCAACGTCGTCATGTAGGGGTTGCTGATATCGGGAACCACCACGCCGAGGTATGGGGTGTCACCCATGATGAGCGCGCGGGCCATGGGGTTCGGCGTGAAGCGCAACCGCGCGGCGACCTCTCGCACGTGCCGCACCGTGTCCGGAGCCAGGCGTTCGGGATTCGAGAAGACCCTGGACACCGTCGAGATCGACACACCGGCCGCGGCGGCCACGTCGGCGAGCTTGGTCCTGTTCGCGCGCCGGTTCATGTCACACCCTGCCCGGTCCGCAGTCCTCGATCGGGGGAGGAGCCCAGTTCCGGGTGCGTCAACCCGCGGTATCCGGTGGTATCCAGTCGGTGGACCGCGCCGCCCCATGCGGGATCCGCCTCGGACAGCAGGGCGCCGCGGCGGGCACAGGCCGCCACCAGCCGGCCCAGGTTGCCGACCCGCGTGACCGTGCGCCCATCGCGGGTGGCGGATCGGGCGGGGACCGGTGCCGCGACAGGGGACCCCGCCGCCTGCACGGCCGCGTTGACCGTGAGGACGAAGTGCCGGGTCGATTCCAGGGACAGCAACGGGTCCGGGGCACCCTGCGGGTCGGTGACGGTCGCGTGCAGCGCGGGCGCCGTGCCCGCGGCGGGTGTCACCGGAACCCGGGCTCCGTCCCGGAACGCGATGATCCGCTGCCCCCCGTTCCCGACGTGGACGACCCCGGAGCTGGTGTGCACCGCCACGCCGGGGGGTACGATGATGTCCGTCGCTGTGGTGCCAACGGCCAGCACCTGCGGCCCCCTCGGGGGCGTGATGCGGATCGCCGACGTGTCGTCACCACCCAGGGGCCGGGCACGGAAGCACTCGGCCTCCACGGCTGCGGGGGACCACCCCTCCTGGACCCGGCCCGCGAAGAGCAGCGCCGCCTGCACGACGTGGGCGAGCGGATTGAACAACGGTCCGTCGAGCACCGCACGTCCGTCCAGGAACCACTCGCCAGCCCACCTGCTGCGGCGGTAGTACTCGTCGGGACGGGACAGCGCTCCGTGGGCGACTACGCGGTCGACCCGGGGTTGGTCCATGGCCACCCAGGCCCGCTCGAGCGCATCGACGGTCGCCCTGGCTTCCTGGAAGCCGACCTCCACGCGCCGGCGCCCCCGCAGCCCGGACAGGGTGTCGAGGTCTTGCAGGAGCGTGACGGGAGGCTTCTCGAGGTAGACAGCGGTGCCGGCCAGGATGGCCGTCCTGGCGAGGTCGACGTGCGTGTGCGGGGGTGTCGCGATCACCACCGAGTCCACCGGAGCGGCGGATAGCGCGTCCTCGATGCTCGGGTGCCAGGTGGGGAAACAGGCATAGCGGGATACTAGCTGTTTCGCCTGGTCGGTGACCGCGACATCGACCAGGCCTACGAGGTCGATGCGGTGGTCGCGGTGCAGATCGAGCAGGCGTCGCAGGTGTCGCAGTCCGTACCCGCCGGTGCCGACCAGCACCGTCGAAGGTGGTCGGGGACTCATCCTTTGAGCGCACCTCCCGCCAATCCCTTGAAGACGTGGCGCTGGGTGAACATGTAGACCAGCAGCGGAGGCAGGATCACCACGAGCGCGGCCGCCGAGATGACGCGCTGGTCCGCGGAGAAGGCGCCGGAGAGGTACTGGACACCGACGCTGACCGGGTACTTGTCCGGGTCGCTCAGGATCACCAGTGGCCAGATGAACTGATCCCAGGAGTCGAGAAAGCCCAGCACCGTGACAACGGCGAGGGACCCCTTGACGTTGGGGAGCATGACCCGCAGGAACATCCGGAACGGCCCCGCGCCGTCGACGGTCGCCGCTTCCTCCAGCTCGTTGGGGATGCCGCGGAACGCCTGACGCATCACGAAGAGCGAGGTGATGGCCACGCCCTGGGGCAGGACGACGCCAAGGAGCGTGTCCTGCAGGCCCAGGTTCCTGGTGACGAGCAGCGTGGACACGAGGATCACCTCGAAGGGCAGGGTCGCGGTGGCCAGCAGCACGGCCATGTAGACGGCCCTGCCGCGGAACGGAATCCGGGCCAGTGCGTACCCCGTGAGGGTCGCGATCACCAGGTTCACGGTGACGCCTATCGCCGCGATCGCGGCGGAGTTCAGCAGGTACCGGGCGAGCGGGATCTCCGTGAATGCCGTGACGAAGTTCTGCAGCGTCGGGTCGCTCGGCACGAGGCTGCCAAGGAACCCGCTCGTGCTCTCTCCCGCGCCCTTGAGGGCGGTGCTCAGCTGCCACAGCAGTGGTCCGAGTACCACGGACACGGCGACGAGCATGAGCGTCCATCTGAGGATCGCCTCGCGACGGGAACCGGGTCGCCCGAGCTTCGTACCCGGGGCGGGCGGCCCCTCCGGCACGGCACGCCCGGTGCCCCGGGTGCTCCTGGTCAGGACACTGCTCATGTGCGGCTCCTCCTGGTCAGGCTCCAGCTCACGGCCGCGGCGGCGAGCACGAAGACGAAGAGCACGAGGCTGATCGCGGAGGCGTACCCGGCCTGCGTGCCGGGCGACACGCCCTTCTGGAACAGGTACAGCACGATGGTCTCGGTCGACGTGCCCGGCCCCCCGCCGGTGATGATGTAGGGCTCGGCGAACACCCGGAGAACGGCGATCGAGACGAGCACGCCGACCAGGATGGTGGTGCCACGGATTTGCGGCAGGGTCACGCTCCAGGTGCGGCGCAGCCATCCCGCGCCGTCGAGTGACGCCGCCTCGTCGAGTTCCTCGGACACGTTCTGCAGCGCGGCCAGGGTGATGAGCGTGGACAGCGCGCACCCTTTCCAGATCGTGACCAGCATCAGGCTGAAC